>CAYZJB010000052.1:0-25163 GCA_964478735.1 uncultured Bacteroidota bacterium
TTCTTTTTCACCCTCACCAATCGCCGCCCGAGCCCATGAAATCAGGCCTTCACTCCTACTGCGAGGTCAGGGGGTTCCCCGTGTGGGGGAATTATTTTACGATTCCTCCCCCGAAAAATCCACCGGACTTTCGCCGTTGCCTCCGTTGTCGATCGGGGTGACGGCCTGCGGGATCTCGTGCGCACACGTCATGCAGAGCAAATAATCGCCTTTGCGCTTCGTCGATTTTTTGACCAGAAACGCCGCGTCACACTCGGGGCAACGTTGGTTGATCGGCTCATTCCACACGACGAAGTCGCAATTGGGATAATTCGCACAGCCGTAGAAAAATTTACCGTACCGGGATTTCCGACGTACGATCTGACCGCCGTCTTTGGGGCAAAGAACATCGGGGACGATATCGAGAATTGCTTTCGTCGTTTTGCACTTGGGGTAATCCGAACAGGCCATAAATTTGCCAAAGCGCCCCATTTTGATCACCATCGGACTGCCGCACTTCGGGCATTTTTCGTCCGTGACCTCGGGTTCCGCCGCCTCGCCGTTTTTCCCCAGCGATTTGATGTTTTTACAATCCGGATACCCGGAGCAGGCCATGAATTTTCCGTACCGGCCCCACCGGATGATCATCGGCTTGCCGCAGAGGTCGCACACCTCGTCGGTCTTTTCCTGTACGGACTCGCGGACTTCGGCCTTGCGCGACTCCACATCCTTCATGTTTTTCATGAACGGCTTGTAAAAATCGTCGAGCACGCGTTTGTACGACAGGTCGCCGGATTCGATCTTGTCGAGTTCCTCCTCCATTTCCGCGGTAAACTGGACGTTGAACAAGGCGGCAAAATAATTGGTCAGAATCTGATTGACCGACTTGCCCAGGTCTGTTGCCCACAGCTTGCGCTCGCGCAGTTCCACGTACCCGCGCTCGACGATGGTACCGACCATCATCGCGTAGGTGCTGGGTCGGCCGATGCCGAGATTGTCGAGCTCCTTGATGAGCGAACTTTCAGTAAACCGGGCGGGCGGCTTGGTAAAATGCTGCGCGGGTATGAGTTCGCGCAGTTCCAGTCCTTCTCCGACCCGAAGTCCGGCCGGCAGAAGTGGATTCTCCGCCTCTTCTTCTTCGGTGTCTTCTTTTTTATCGCCCTCGTCGATGCCTTCTTCGTAGACCTGGAGAAATCCCTTGAACGTGATGACGGAACCGGTCGCCCGGAATAAATATTCGTCGGCCTCGATGTCGACGGTCGTCTGGTCCATCACGGCAGGCACCATCTGCGACGCGATAAAACGGTTCCAGATGAGCTCGTATAATTTTGTCTGTTGCGGAGTCAGGAAGCGGGAAGCTTCTTTCGGAGAATATTTCATCGTCGTCGGACGGATGGCTTCGTGCGCATCCTGCACGTTTGCCTTTTTGCTTTTGTAAACGTTCGGCGTCTCGGGGATATAGTCTTTGCCGTAGCTGGAATAAATGTGTTCGCGCACCATCGTCAGCGCGGTCTCGGCGACGCGCGTCGAATCCGTTCGCATGTACGTGATCAAACCGGTCAAACCGTCCGGACCCATCTCGACGCCTTCGTACAACTGCTGCGCGAGCATCATTGTCAGACGCGGAGAAAAACCGCATTTGCGCGACGCTTCCTGCTGGAGCGAACTCGTCGTAAACGGCGCCGCGGGATTCCGTCTGGCTTCCCGCTTACGGATATCTTTAATGAAAAACTTCTTTTGCCGGATGTCGTCGACGAACGCCTTCGTCGTGCGTTCCGTATCCAACACGGGCTTTTTGCCGTCGATGGTATGCAGGACGGAGAGGAATGCTTCGCCGCGGGCCGTCTGGACCTTGGCGCGGATCGACCAGTATTCCTGCGGTACGAAGGCGTCGATCTCTGCGTCGCGTTCGCACACGAGACGCAGCGCGACGGACTGGACGCGTCCGGCTGAGGTGCCGCGACGGATTACGGTCCACAGAAACGGGCTGACTTTATATCCGACGATGCGGTCGAGAACGCGGCGGGCCTGCTGAGCCTGGACGAGTTTGGGATCGATCTGGAGCGGATTGGCCATCGCTTCGGCAACGCCCTGTTTGGTAATTTCATTGAACAGCACGCGCTGGATGTTGTCGTTGTGCGGGCGTACTTCTTCGGCGATGTGGGCGGCGATTGCCTCTCCTTCGCGGTCGGGATCGGTCGCGATGAATACGCGCTGCGTGGCAGCGGCCTTCGTTTTCAGCGTTTTGATGACGTCCTGTTTGCCGTCGATTACGCGGTATTCGGGTTCGTACCCGTTTTCGACGTCGATGCCGAGCTTGCTGGACGGCAGGTTTTTGATATGACCGACCGACGCTTCGACGACGAATTCTTTTCCCAAATATTTATTGATCGTCTTCGCTTTCGACGGCGACTCCACGATCACGAGCGACTTGTTGCCTCGTTTGATGTTCGGATCGATTTTGATCTCGATGTGATCTTTGACCGTCTTGGAGCGTTTGATCTTGGAACGGCCGGGCGGACGTCGTTTGATCTCTTTCGGTGCAGCTTCCTTCGGCGCTTCTTCGACCGGTGTTTCCGCCGGTTTTGTCTTTTTTTTCTTACCTGCCATGACGTGCCTTATTCGTAACTTTCCAACACATGCATTATACATGGTTTGGCAAAGGGCGGACAATTTTAATCAAAATCAATGGAAATGCAAGTTTTTTACCGGAAACGACTTTGTTAATAATTTCTAATACAGCGGCTGAATCTCCACACCCAACCACTCCTTGAGCGTCCTGTAAATCTCCTTTCGCTGGTCGTCGAAAAGATCGCGAATGCGCGTCGCGTGAGTGCCGCGGCGTTTGACGAATTTTTTTGATACCGGACGTTGCGGCGTAATCCCGCACGCCGTCCATGTGTCGTATTCGCCATAGATGAACATCATCCGCTCGGCTTTGGTTTCGGCCCAGTCGATGACGTTTTTCGAGTACGACCCGTCGTACCGGATATCGAATGCGGGCGCAAAAAACCGGTTCGACGGATTTTTGACGAACTTGAGTTTCCCCTTAAGGTGGTCCGTCATAAAGCCGTAATACCCGAGCTGGCTCATCGACTGATAATAATGCGGCCGGTAGTAATTCATTCCTTCGTCAGAATACAGATAAAAACCCGCCGTGTTGTCGAGATGTTGAAATACATCCCATGCCGTCGCCTGCGGACCTGGAATATTTCCGTCGTCGCCGTCCCATTGCCAGAATGCAAAGGGATATTCGAGAATCGCGTACTCGATGGCGACGTCGTCGCCAATGGAAAACGTCTGTCCCGTGCGCCGCGTATACTCGGCGAGCCAGATTTTGAGCGAATCGTGTTTACTCAATGCGAGCCGTTGAAACGCAAAAACGGCGTCCCGCGCCGACGCATCGCCGATGGATCGGACATGGAGATTGGTACGACGATCTTCCAGCGCGGCCGGAAAAGGGGTAACGTAGGGAACGGTTACCTCGACGTCCGCCGGGTACGCGTACCGATAAATGACCGAGGCCTGACCCCCTTTACTGATGCCCGACGCGATCCACTTTCCTTTGTAGACGTGTTTGAACGACGCCGCAACGCGGTGATAATCCGCGGCGGCGTTTTGAATCGTCAGATACTTCCACGGAATCGTATCGGGACGGGACTCGCCGAAAAAGCGGTATTCGACGGTCAATTGATTTCCTCCCGTCATTTCCGCGATTTCCTTGACGCCTTTTTCCAACGCATACCCGCAGGTTTCGATCAACATCGGGGCCGACGTGTCCGCGTGATGCAATTCGACAACCTGCGTAAAACTTCCGGCATTCGGATGGCCGTGGTCAAGGGGTTGCTTGAACCGGATCGCGTACGCCTGCTTGAAATGCGCGCCCGTCGGGATTTCCTGAAACGACAGAACATCGGGCAGAAGCTGAATCCGCCGGCGCAGTTCCCGTTTGTCTTTCCATTCCGAGCGTTTCAGAATCCATCCGTCGGGATCGATGTGGATACTGTCGAGGGATGAAACCTTCACGCTCGCCCGGCCTCGGGCCATGTCGATCCGTTGCCGCTGCCCGTCCATAATAACCTCCACCGGCATCGGAAAAGGCAGGTCGTCGGGCGTCGACCATTCCAGAAGAAGCGAATCACCGGACGGATTGACGAGCAGATTGGGTAAAACCGGTTGATGTAAATACATGTCGAAAAGCCAACCGAGTTTCATTCTGGACACGTTTTCCACAATCGTCAAAAAATCCTGCGTCGAAGCAAAATGAAACTGGCGCCCGTCCGTCGCCCGCCGGTCGTTTTCCGTCGGATAACAAAAATGCCGGAACGCCTCGATGAGTTTGTCTTTGCCGACGAGATAACGAAGCGCATGTAACACTTGTGAGCCTTTGTTGTACACGTCACCGTCGGACTGCACGTAGTCGGGCGCGGCGAAATACACTTCGAGCGCCGTCGAGGCGTGCCGCGGCGCCGCCGGTTGACGGTTGCGAATCCGTGGCCGCCTGGCCTGTAGATACTCGTGATATTTCTCCTCGCCGTTCCGCCGTTCGTTGTACAACGCCTGCATGTACAGGCAGAACGCTTCGTGAATCCAGAAATCCTTCCAGTCCGCGGCGGTCACGAGATTGCCCCACCACTCGTGGCCGAGCTCGTGATGATGCAGCGTATTCCATCCGTATTCGTTCGGCGTAAACGCCGCGTTACCGAATGCAATCGCCGTCGAATGTTCCATCCCCAGAAACGGCGTCTCGACGATCCCGAATTTCTCGCTCCGGTACGGATAGGGTCCCAGCAGTTCTTCATAAAACCTGATGTGATCGAGAATCTCGGGCATCAGTTTTTCCGCTTTCGATTTATCTTCCGGCAAAACCCACCACGTCACCGGCATCGCTTCACCGAAAATATTTTTGTAATTCGCCGACACCGTCTCGTAGAGCCCGATGTTGACTGAGATGTTATAATTGTTGATAGGCGAATTGATTTTCCATCGATGGACGGTCCGACCGGCTGTTTTCGCTTCCCTGCCCATAAATTTGCCGGCAGAAACGGCGATCAACGGATCCGGTACTTCGATTGAAATTTTCACCGAGTCCGGTTCGTCGCTCTGATGGTCCTTGCAGGGTATCCACAAATCCGCCCCGTCGTTTTGGCAGCTTAGTCCTATCCACGGTTTTCCATCGGCCGATTGTGTCCATGTGAATCCTCCGATCCACGGCGGACGGAGCGCTTCGCGAGGGCGCCCGTTATAAACGATCGTGACCGTCGAGAGTTCGCCGGGCCGCCATGTCCTTCCGGATTGTATCCATAATTGCGTTTCCCGTCGCTCGAAAGCGAGGGATTCAATACCGGCTTTGACGGCCAGCACATCAAACGTCGTATCGAGGTCCAGTACGAGCCATTCCATCGGCTGCACGACGCGGAACGACACGGAAACGGTCGCATCGATCCATTTCCTGTCCGGATCGACCGAGAGGGCAATGTCGTACATCGTGACGTCGTACGACGCCTGCTCCGCACTCAACGGTCCGCCAGTAGGTGTGGGTCGCATACCGAGATAGCGTTGCGACTGTACGGAAACGGTCACGAACAGGGTGAAAAAACACAGCAAGGGTCTCATGGCGTAACCTCGAATTTGAAGTCGAATGAATTTAACCACCGGCGGCCAAAAACGAAGCAAAATCCGGCGTTGTGACGGGACGCACGCCAAGCCCTATACCCGGGTGTAGTCCGTCCGGCGATCGCTGCCGAAGACTATGCCCACGCGCAATTGTGCCTCCGGGGTCGGCCGATATCTTGAACCGTTTGATAAACAAAAACAGGAGGATATTGATGAGTCCCAACATCAAAAAAATTCTCTGGATCGGCCGTACCGACGGACTGATGCAAACCGAACTGGAAGCATGCGGCTTCACCATCGATACGATGGATTATACAGAACCCGCAATGATTCCATCGCACCGTACGGATGCCGACGTGATCGTATTCGCGGCGGAGGCGGATCAGGATGCCATCAGCTTTTTTACCGGTCTGGACGAAGAATTTCCGAACGACGACCGGCTGCCTGATCCGATTGTACGTCACGCAGCGTATTGACGAGTGGTTCATGACCGGAACGCCGTGCGGCGTGATCGGCAAACACCTGCGTTCGTCGCTGGACTTTCGCCGTCAGGAACGCCCCAAAGACGACCTGTATAGAGAATGGCTAAACGATATTCATTAATAAATGAAGGAGAGACATCCATGATGAAGGTTGCCGTTATCCTGATGATCGCATGTCTCATTCACAGCCGACGTCGCAACGGACGCAGGTCGAAGTCAACTGGCGGCGAAAATCGAACGATTAAGAAGTGAGAGAGATAACGGCCGCACCTACCCCACGATCTCCAATCGCGTAATCCGCATTTCCATGATGTTGACGAACGTGATCAGGCCGACGCAAAACGCGGCGACGAGCATCCAGTACGTCCATTCCGACTCCGCCAGATTGGCCAGCGCGATTCCGCCGATGCCGAACACGACCGCGACGAGGGCTATCCAACCTTTGTTGATCCCCTTGGCGCGAAGCTTGACCTGGCAATGATCGCACTTCAAGACGTGGCCTTGGGCAAGAAAATGCCCATGCAAAAACTCGATGGACTCTCCGCATTTCGGACACTTTTTCATGATATCCTCCCTTAAGGCTACATGATCTCTACGATGGTTCTACGATGCGCCTAATTTGCACGAACCCGAAATTATCTGCAAGTTGTTTATTTATCCGTGGCCGTCGTTTACGGCTTGCGAATTTTCAATCCATCCGCGAAACTAAGTCAAAATTAACCGGGGTTCCGTGGTCAAAACCATTTTAGGGTACGCCGTTACACTGGCCCTTCTCGCCGGGGTCATGACGTACATTAAATATCGCTTCCTCCTGCGGGAATTTTCCGTTGAAATGACCATCGGCTTGCTCGCCCTCGTTTTTACGGCGCTGGGCGTGTGGATCGGATCGCGTCTGACCCGAAAACCTCCGGCCGATGTTTTTCAGAGGAACGATGCGGCCATTCGGTCTCTGGCCTTGACCAAACGCGAAGTCGAGGTGCTCGAACTGATGTCGTCCGGCCGCTCCAATGAAGAAATCGCCGCCCATCTGTCCATCTCCCTCTATACGGTCAAATCCCATGTTTCCAGCATTTTGTCAAAATTGGACGCCGCTCGCCGAACCCAGGCCGTCGACAAAGCGAAAAATTTAAATATCATCCCATAGAATGTATTTTTCTAAGCGTCTTCCCGGAAAATCATACTTAGGAGTGATGTGTATTCGACAGTAAATACATATTTTAATCGGTAAATCGGAACCGGTCACAGGAGCGTCATGATGAAAAAACGAGTCATCGGTATCGGCGGTATTTTTTTTAAGAGTAAAAACCCAAAAAAAACGAAAGCATGGTACGCCCGTCATCTCGGCTTCAATGTCGATCCGTATGGCGCATGTTTTGAATGGCGGCGGACGAACAAAACCAAAGAAAAAGGATGGACGATCTGGAGCCCGATGGGCAACACGGACTATATGAAACCGTCGCGAAAAGAATTTATGATCAACCTGATCGTCGAAGACCTGGACGGGACGCTGAACGAGCTCAAAAAAGAAGGCATCCGTCACGTCGGTGAAATACAGGAGTTCGACTATGGCCGCTTTGCCCATATCATGGATCCCGACGGGATAAAAATCGAACTCTGGCAGCCTGCTCATCGCGTTTTTGCAAAAATGGTCAAAGGGAAGACGACATTCTAACGGTGGGAATCGGTCACCGAGTACAGTCTCGGCTTCGATAAGCCTGTAGCGCAGAAGCGATCGTAAGACAAACATCAATGACCTGTTATTAATAAGGGAGAGGACCATGAAAAAAATCATTTTGGTCTATGGCGGCATCGCCGGAATAGTACTGGCGGCATCATTTTTCGTTCCTCTATTGTTCACATCGGGCACGGAGATGTCGGGCAGCGTATGGCTCGGCTATCTTATCATGATCATTGCGCTGTCGACCGTCTTTTTCGGCGTCAAGTCGTACCGCGACCAGGTCGGCGGTGGTGTGATTCGTTTTTCGACGGGACTGAAAATCGGTATCGGAATCAGCCTGGTCGCGTCCGTCCTGTACGTCGCCGGCTGGGAAGTTTATTTCAATCTTCTCGATCCCGGTTACGCCGACCGATATGCGGCGGCCAGTTTGGAGCAAATGAAAATCGACGGCGATTCGCAGACGGAGATCGATGCCGCTGCCGCACAAATGAAAGAATTTCAGGAACTCTACAAAAACCTGTTTGCGAGAATGGGATTCACGTTGCTGGAGATACTGCCGGTGGGACTGCTGGTCTCATTGATCAGTGCGGCGCTGCTTCGCAAGAGCGACGTGCTGCCGCAAACACCGGCGTGATCATGACGGGCCGTTAACGATGATCTCGCCAGGTGAGAAATGCATGTTTCCTCCTCACTTCACCCTCTATCGACAGAGCACGACATGTTCTATCGTCCGTTTTCACCGTGTCCAGAGGCATCAGTTCTCCGCGACCGCCTGTTGGGGGAATGTTAACGTCACCGTTGTGCCTTTGCCGACCTCGCTTTGCAGATCGATTTTGCCTTTGTGCTTGGCCACAATTTCATTGCAGATAAACAGACCAAGGCCCGTCCCGCGTCCGTCTTCCTTGGTGGTAAAGAACATCTTGAACAGCCGTTTTTGATGCTCGTCGGGAATGCCTGAGCCGTTGTCGGTGATGTCCACCCGGATGTCGTTCCCGTCCGCGCCGGCCGTGATCCGAATGACGCCGTCTTTTTCGATCGCGTGGATCGCGTTCTGGATCAGATTGGCCAGCACCTGTTCGAGTTGCGACGGATTGCCGCTGACCCACAACGCGTGATCGGGCAGTTCCGTTTCCAGCCGGATGTCCTTACGGCGAAGCAGGAGCTGGAACATCGTCACGGCATTGCGGATGGCGTCGCTGACGTCGACGGCCTCGAATTTGACAACCTCCGTCTTGGCGTACGATCGGATCTGATTGACGAGATCGAGCACCTGTTTGAGATGGTTCTGCATCATCGTCAGTTCTTTCGTCGTCACCGCGTCGCCGGCAAACCGTTTTTGCATCACCTCGGCAATCCCGCTCACGACGCCGAGCGGATTGGCGATGCCGTGGATCAGCATGCTGGACAAGAGGCCGATCGTGCTGACCTTGTCCATCACCATCGCGTGATTCAAAAACTGCTGAAGTTTTTCGTTGGCGTCGTGCAGTTCCCGGTTGGCCTTGAGGATCATCTGGTTTTTGAGCGAAAGGGCATCGGCAAAACGATAGATTTGCGCCGTTCGCTGCTCGACGAGGGCTTCGAGTCCTTCGCGGTACGACTGGTTTTCCTTTTGTAGCCGGTACACTTGGTCGGCGCGTTGAACGCTCATCAAAACGGCATCGACGTTGAGCGGTTTGGTCAGATAATCGACGGCGCCGGTTTTCATCGCCTCGACGGCCGTTTCGGTTTCCGTGACGGCGGTGACCATCATGACGAGCACCGACGGATAGTGCTCATGAACGAAGCGCATGACCTGCATGCCGTCCATGACGGGCATACGTAAATCGGTGATGACGAGCTCGAACGTTTTGCCCCGCATCGCGAGGTCGATGTCGTCGGGTTTGCCGAGCGCGGTAATGTCGTAACCGGCGTCGCCCAGGACGACGGCCAGGAGTTGCCGCGGCACCGCCTCGTCGTCAATAACGAGTATGCGGCGAATTCCCTCCGGAGTTTTGATCTCATTATCCACGAGACCTCCGACGGAGTCGGTCGCTGGAATCATGGGTTAAGACTCCAGTTCGTATTCCTTGATTTTGGACAGCAGCGTTTTGTAATCGACGTCGAGCATCCGGGATACTTCGCTCTTGTTTCCTTCGCACAGCTTGAGGGCGCGCGCAATGGCTTCTTTTTCGGCTTCCTTTCGGACTTCCTTGAGCGACAGGGGCGTGCCTCCGGATTCGTCGCCGCTCCGGGCGGGTTGATAATCGAAGATCAAATGCTGGTTCGAAATCTGGCGGTCCGCCATGAGGACCGCACGGCGAATGACGTTTTTGAGTTCCCGTACATTTCCCGGCCAATCGTACCGGATCAGCGACTCCAGCGCGACCTTGTCGATGCCTCCGATTTCTTTGGTCAATTCCAGATTCGCTTCGCGGATGAACCGGTTGGTCAGGTACACGATGTCGTCGCTGCGGCTCCGCAACGGCGGCAGGTAGATGGTAAACTCGTTCAAGCGGTAAAACAGGTCGAGACGAAATCGGCCGCTTTTCGTTGCCTCGTCGAGGAGCATATTGGTCGCGCTGATCACGCGGCAGTTGATCGTGATCTCCTGCGTCCCGCCGACGCGCATGATCTTTTTTTCCTGCAGGGCGCGGAGCAATTTGCCCTGCGTCTCGATCGGAATATTGGCGATTTCGTCGAGGAAAAGCGTTCCGCCCTGCGCCGCTTCGAACAGTCCTTCTTTGCGTTTGTCTGCGCCGGTGAACGCCCCTTTTTCGTGACCGAAAAGCTCGCTCTCGATCAGCGTCGAAGGAATGGCGCCGCAATCGACGGCGATGAACGGTTTGTCTTTGCGCAAACTCATGTCGTGGATCGCACGGGCGATGACTTCTTTCCCCGTGCCACTTTCGCCCTGAATGAGAACGGCGAAATTGGTGTTGGCCACGCGTTCGACGTTGGCATGGATGGCCTTGATCACCGAACTGGCGCCCATGATGTAAGCGAGGTTCTGCCGGTCTTTCAGACGGGTCCGCAGCGACTCGACCTCGTAGACGAGATTGCGGTGCTCGATCGCGCGATCGACGGCAAGTAAAAGTTCGTCGGCAGAGCACGGCTTTAAAAGATAATCGAACGCGCCGTTGCGAACGGCCTCGACCACGGTCCGCGTATCGCCGTGGGCGGTCAGCATGATCACTTCCACGGACGGCGCCATGCCCTTGACTTTTTTCAGGATCTCGAGTCCGTCCATGTGATCGGGAATGTTGAGGTCGAGAAGGATGACGTCGGGCAGGTCGTTCGACGATTCCGCGACGGTAAAAAAATCCTCGCCGCACGAATAGTCCCGGATGTCGAAACGGCCGTCGGTCAGATGCTGGCTGAAGATGTACCGCATCCCCTCTTCGTCGTCAATCAATGCAATTCGGATCTTCTCCTGCGCGACGTCCGCCATGGCAGGTTCCTGAAAGGTTTGGTCGCTTCGATGAGACATAACAATATACCCCGTTCGCTGTTGAAAAGTAAAGTGCGTTAATGAAAAAGTTCCTTGTCGTGCGCTTCCCGCTTCGCTTCGTCCAACGTGATCAACCCTTTGCTGTAAAAATACATCAACGATTGATCCATCGTCTGCATGTTCAGCTGTCCGCCCGTCTGAATGGCGGAATAAATCTGATGGGTCTTGTTTTCGCGTACGAGATTCCGTACCGCCGACGACGCAATTAGAATTTCATTGACGGCCACGCGGCCTTTGCCGTCCGAACGGCGCAGCAATCGCTGCGCGATCACGCCCTGCAGCGTATTGGCCAGCATGACGCGGATCTGCTGCTGCTGGTCGGAAGGAAAGACGTCGATGACGCGGTCCACGGTTTCCGCGGCACTTTTGGTGTGCAGCGTGCCGAAGACGAGGTGGCCGGTCTCCGCCGCCGTGATCGCCAGCGCAATCGTTTCCAGGTCGCGCATTTCGCCGACCAGGATCACGTCCGGATCCTCGCGCAGGGCGCTTTTGAGCGCGTTGGCAAAACTGTGCGTGTGGGCGTGCAGTTCACGCTGGTTGATCAGGCAGTTTTTGGGGGCGTGCGTGTACTCGATGGGGTCTTCGATGGTCAAAATATGGTCGTGCCGCTCGTTGTTGATCAGGTCGATCATGGCGGCCAGTGTCGTCGATTTGCCGCTGCCCGTCGGACCCGTGACCACGACAAGGCCTTTTTTGACGCGTGCGAGATCGTACACGCCCTGCGGCATGCCGAGTTCGTCGAGACGGAAAATCCGCTTGGGAATCGTACGAAACGCCGCACCGATGCCGCGCATTTGAAAAAACAAGTTCACACGAAAACGCGACACGCCTTCGATTTCGTACGCAAAATCCAGTTCCTTACGCGTCAGAAAATCTTCCCGCTGTTCGTTCGTGAGGATCCGAAGCAGCATCGCGGTCAACGTTGCGTCGTCGATGACCGAATCCGACAGCGGTTCGAGTTCTCCGTGCAGCCGCATGAGCGGAAAATGGTTTGCCGTCAGGTGGACGTCGGATGCGCCCTGTTCGAACGCCCGGACGAGGTACACGTTGAGATCGGCGCTCATCAACGTACCGCCGCGGTTGACCGGATGATCTGCGGGGTGATGAAGATCAACAGGTCGGTTTTTTTCTTTTCTTTACTTGTCGTCGTAAACAGTTTGCCGAGCAGCGGAATGTCGCCCAGCAGCCACACTTTGCTGGTTTCGTCCACCTCGATCTCCTTCAGCAGTCCGCCCAGAACGATCGATTCTTCGTTTTTGACGACGACCTGCGTGCGGGCCTTGCGTGAGGAGATAATCGGCTGGCGATTGTCGCCCTCGCCCACGTACCCGATGATGTCCTCGATCGTCGGTTCGATCAACAGGGTGACCGTCGAGTCCGGGTGAATGTGCGGCGTGACTTTGAGATGTACGTTGACGTTTTTATCGGTAAACGTGATGATGTCGCCGGCCGCGCTACGGCTGATGGTACGAACGGGAACCGTCGTGCCCACGGAAATTTCGGCTTTCTGATGATTGAGCGTCAGGATTTTCGGATTGGACAGCAGTTTCGAATTGGTCTGCGTCTTGAGAAAATTCAGAGAAAACACCAGACGGTCGATCGAGAGTTTGCCCATGATCAGGTTTTGCAATTTGTCCTCGAGGGGAGCGAGCGCCGTATAGTCGGTGATCGTTCCCGGGTCATCGGGATTCCGTGCGTCGAACGTTTTTCCGGTAAGCGCCGTCGGCAGTCCCACGCCGACGTTCTGATCGTCGCCCAGCGCGGTCTCATACATGCGAATCTCGATCATGATCTGTTCCTGCGGCTGGTCGAGTCGGCGAATCACGCTGTCGATCGTCCGCACGTGATAGTCCATGTCGCTGACGACCAGCATGCTCGACCGTTTTTCTTCCATGACGCCGTCCCGCGAGCGGCTCAACGCTTCGACCTTGCCGCGTTTGGACATGAAGGGCGTCAACGTCTCCTTGAGATCGAACGCGTCGACGTACTGAAGGTCAAACACGCGCGTGGTCATCGTCGACGAACGTTCCGAGTCCATCGGCTTGACGAAAATGATGTCGCGTTCGATATAATAATCGTACCCGTTGGCCTTGAGGATCGTCTCCAGCGCTTCTTCCAGGCGGACCTCGTTGAAATGCACGGTGATCTTACCGCGGACGTCTTTGTTGGCCACGAGATTGAGATCGTTCTGTTTGGACAACAGGCGCAGGATGCTGAGAATGTCCGCATCCTTGAAATTCATCGTCAGCCGGTTGTCCAATACAGAACTATCCTGCGCGGCGATTCGGGTCCATCCCGATAAAAAGGCGAGTATTAAAACCAGGGTCTTCATAAAATTTTTCCTAAAAAAGGGTCTCGTCGTCGGGCAACGAAACGTTAAACGTGAAATTATTTTTTTGCAGAATGACGTTGTCATGCCGGATCTCGATGACGCGAAACCCGTTGATCTGGTCGCCGACGCTGACAACCTGATCGTTGATCAGCGCAAACGAAGCGTCACCTTTTTTACTGATTGCGGTCAGATTGAAATTGGCCATTTTCGGAATCAACAGGGATTCGACGACTTTTTCGAGGTTGACGCGGCTGCCCGTCGAAATCTGTCCGCGGAAGGGATCGCGTTTCCATGCCGTGAACGTTGTCGTGATCGGACGCGGGCGGACGGACGCCTCGACCGGACCGAGGGCGGCTTCGGCGACGGCGGCCGGACGGGCATCCGCCGGTGGTGATGCCGGCTCGGCGGGTTTTTTGGACGTCGTCAGATCGTAGACGGCGTACGCGGCGACGAGACCGAGAATAACGAACAATCGTTTTTGCGATTTGGATACCGGCTGGGCCACCTTACACCTCCCGCGCGATGCGGAACCACGTCCGCAATTCGATGGTCAATGTTTTTTGTTTTTCAGGACGAACGATCCTGAAGTCGCCGACACTGATCGCGACCGGCAGTTGTCCCATCCGATCGATCAGCATGCCCGCGTCCAGAAACTGGCCCTGCAGTTCCATCAACACCGGCAGCGGCGTACTCTCCCGGACGCCGGGCGAAAGTTTCATCCCGCTCAGGAGCGAATCGGGCGAAAACGTCACGCGAACCAGTTTGACCTGGTGCTGGCGACAAAGTTTTTGCAGTTCGGCAATGGTTTCGCTCACGCGATCGGGCCGTACCAACCGCGCATGGAGCGTGTGCGCCGCTTCGGAACGCTCGCGGTTTTTTTCGCGCAAAACGGGTATCAACTTCGTTTTAGCCTGAAGATCCGCGATCCGGTTCTCGGTATCGGTAATCTGGGTCCGCGCACGATCGATGCGCCCGGCGAAATACGTGTGAATGACGAGCAGATAACCCCCCATGAGAACGGCGGTCAGAGCCAGGGACGTGATGAGCAGGATGCGTGTTTTCATGACGTCACCGGGCCTGTAGGGTAAAGCGAACTTGTTCGGTCGTTGCGTCGCGATTTTTCTCGCGCAATTCGACCGTGGAAAACACCCGGGTCTGTTCCAACCCGCTGATAAAATTCAACAGATGCATGTCAGCATAAAAAAGATCTTTATAGACGGTCCCTTTGATCTCCAGCGTCGAATCCTTTGCCGTCGTCACCGCCATTGCGGCGGCGGTACGTTGACGCAACGCTTCCGTTTCGTTGTACCCCGACCCCCATCGGATTTCGTCGAGGACAATTTCCTCCGGCGTCACGTTGCTGATCATTTTGAGCAGCGTCACGGTCGTGGAATCGCTCTGCGTTTCTTTTTTCAAGTGTTGAATGCGCAAATCGAGCGCGGCCCCGGCGGACACGAGATCGTCGTACATACGCTGATGCGGCGATAACTCACTCAGCGCCGTCAGCAGGGTATCGCGTTCCCGATTCAATGCCCGTTCGTTGATCCAGTTGAGGAACCCCATCGCACCGATCGCGACGGCAAGCAAGAAGTTGCCGCTGAAAATCCACGACGCACTTTTCGCCAGTTGACGATCGCGGATTTGCGTTTTCGGCAAAAAATTCAGGTCGGAGCCCGTGCTCATGGCGGCGCCGACGGCGTTGAGAAACGACGTCATCTGCGACCGCCGTTCCGCCGGTACGGACGGAGCGGCGGGCAGAAACGTCATCGGTTGAACGACATCCACAGGCAGGGTCAAGTGGGATGATATGAATTCAACCCAACGCTTCATCCGTACCCCGTTGCCGGTCAGGAGTACGGAACGCAGCGCGCTGGCTTTGAAATTTTCCGCGTAATAATCCATCGACAATTTGATTTCCTGAACGAGTTTTTCCGCGACGGGCCGCATCAGAACGGCGATTTCGCTGTACGGGATGCCCTGCGCCGTCGTTCCGCGGGCATTGGGCGATAACAGGCCGAGCTCGCGTTTGATCGCCTCGGCTTCCTCCGGCAGCAGGACGTGCGACCGGTTGTCCACAAAAATCGTTTGCGTGAGCGCCGAGGTAAAGTTCTGACCGCCGATCCCGATGTCGCGTGAAAAATACAGCGTATCGTCCTCGAAGAACGACAGTTCGGTATGGTCGTATCCCACGTCGATCATCAGACAGGGCTGCTGGAGTCCGCGAAGTTTTTTGATCAGTTCCCATTTGGCCGCCGGACGGATCACGAGTTTCGACGGTTGCAGCTTGACGCGCTGCATGAGTTCGAGGTGCTGCCGGATGCGTTCCTCTTTGACGGCAATGACGAGCACTCGAAATTCCGCACTCGTATTGAGCCCGTCGTCGTCGAGAATCACGTAATGTAAAACGGTCGGCGCGTCGTTGAAGAAATGGAGTTCCTTTTTGTTTTTCCACAACAGGGCGTCGTGGATTTCCTTGCGCGAGACCTTTGGCATCTTGAGCAGGCGAACGCTCACGTCGGGTCCGCCGACGATCGATATGACGGGGTATCGACGCAGCTTGAGGCGCGACACGGCATCACGAAGATATTCGGCCGCAACGGATTCGTCGTCGCCATTTCCCAGAATTTCCACTTCGTCGACGAGCCGGACTTCCGACCGGTTGCCCAAACGGCGAAGCAGGACGACGCGCACCGCACGGCCGGTGATTTCCAGCCCGACGGTCGTTTTGGCGAAGGGCCGCATCCACCACGGGATCGTCCGGGGAACGTTGCCTTCAGCAAGCAGGGCATCGACGTCGATCGGCGGTACTTCGACTTTTTTGGCTTCGACCGCTTCTTTGATCAACCGGTGCGCGGCTTCTTCTTTGTTGACGAAAGCTTCGAGCGCGTCCCGGGACGGTACATCGACCGAGCCGTTATCCGGCGACCGGATCGCGTCCATCAGCCGCGTCGAGGACAGCGGCGTTTCGGGTTCGCGGCGATCAAACATACGCCATCTCCTTGTGCCGGATGTTGTGCGTCAAAACATCTTCGTCGATGATGTCGAGTTCTTCGTTTAGTTTGACCATCATGGCCTGGTGGCAGAGATTGATCGCACGGCGTGGAAATCCATTGCTGCGCTCGTACACCTTGGACAACGCGCGGTCTGTAAAAAGCTCGTGAACGTTGCGGTAGCCGCAGCGCCGCACGCGGTAGTCGAGCATCCGGATCAACTCGTACTCCGTCAGCGGTTTCAACACGTATGACGACGCGATGCGATCGAGGAAGTTGGGCATCGTGCGGATCTTCTGCGCCAGTTCGAGCTGGCCGAAGATCACGACTTGCACCAGTTTGAATTCGTTCGTCTCATAATTGAGCAGACCGCGGATAATTTCCATCATCGCCGGCGTCAGTTTTTGTCCTTCGTCGATGAGAAGAACGGGAATTTTCTTTTCGTGCAGGCCTTTGAAAAACAGAAATTCCTGCAGCGCTTCTTTGCGGTCCAGCAGCGTCGTCGCCGTCGTTTTGACTTCGAAGAGCTGGATGAGGTGAGTCACAAATTCTTCTTCGGACGCAAACTGCGGATCGAGAATCATTCGGAAAATGTATTCCGGCTTTTCCTGAAACAGACGGATCAGGATGCGGCTGACGGTCGTCTTGCCCGTTCCGACGTCACCGAGAACAACGCTCAAGCCGCTGCGGATGCGCAGGCCCGTCTCAAGCGTTTGCAGACATTCAACATGCTGATACGAAAAATAGAACAGGCCCGGATCGGGGGACATGGAGAAAGGGTTTCGGGAAAGCGATTTCATGTCGTCCTCATTTCACCGCGACGACGCAGTTACGGCCCTGTTCCTTGGCCTTGTATAAACCGGCGTCCGCGGTATCGATCAGGTCTTTGCTGTTGACCGCATCGTCGGGAAACGTTGCCACGCCGAGACTGGCCGTCAGATTGCCCGACGGTTGCCGGTTCTGGTGAGGAAACTCGGTCTCCTCGATCTGCCGGCGAAGTTTTTCCGCGATCATCAGCGCCTGGGCTTTGTTGGTCTCCGGCAGGATGAGGGCGAACTCTTCACCGCCATAGCGGCATTCCATGTCGCACACGCGGGTCTCGTTGCGCAGCACAGCCGCGACTTTTTTGAGTACTAGATCGCCGGCCTGATGGCCGTTGGTATCGTTGTATTTTTTAAAATGGTCGACGTCGAGCAGGATCAGCGACATCCTCAGAAAATGCCGGTACGACCGCGCGATTTCACGTTCGATCTCTTCGTTGAAAAAGCGGCGGTTGTACAACCCCGTCAGTCCGTCGGTGATCGCCTGCTGTTTGAACGAATGATAATTCTGATGCAGGTAGTTGAAGATATCGATATTGCCCAGCGTTAGGCCGACGGAATAGGCGTACCGCTGGAGCAATTCCTTGCTTTCGATGATGCGGCGTTTGTTTTTTTGTCCGACCATCAGGATCGCGTTGGTCTTCGTTTCGCCGGAGTAGCGTTCGACTTTTTCTTCCGGATTGGCGACGGAAACGATCGGGATCAGGTATACCGCCTCCGAATCCAGAATGCGGCTGAGGTCGTGAATGTGATGGAGGGATGGATTGTCGATCGGCATCTCCTCGCGGAGATCGTCGACGATGAAATAGCTTTTGCGATGCGTGAGCAGATCGATGTACGGACGGCGCGTCATATCGATCTTCAGGCTTTGAAGTTCGCTCAGGCCGACATTCGCCCACGAGATCGGAAGCATCGTGGCGCGTTCGTCGTCGACCACCCAGAGAACGGCGCTGCTGAAGTTCAAATCCTCGCAGAGGGCGGTCGTGACGTTTTTGAGCAGCACTTTACGGTCGGTAATCGTCAGGAGGTGCTGGGTGCAATTGGCCAGCCGGATCAGGTTCTGCGCATATTCGCGTTCCTGCTGTAAAATCTGACGCAGGATGACGTTTTCTTTCTGTAAACGGCGGTGTTCGTGCGCAAACGCGTGACGCGCGGCGTCCGAGGCATGACCGTCGCTCAGCCGGTTTTTCCACTCGATCAGCCGTGCCAACAGACGTCGGACGAATCCGGGCACCCCGTGATCGCTGAGTCGGAACGATACAAACGACGTCGACCAGGGTTGGACGGCGGTGTAGGTTTGTACGTTTTGCATGATCACAGCTCCCTCCAGTTACGCCACAGGGTCACGTAGGGCAACCCCGTCGGACTGAATTGACCGTAGAACCACGAGAGATACGACTGGCGATGAACAACGTTGATCTTGTTGGCATTGCCGAGCCCCGTAACATTGGCTCCGCCAATGATCCCGCCGTAGACGGTTTCCTTGTTATGCAAGTCGACTTCCTGTTCGACGACCGACACGGGATTGGGCAGATACAGGACGCCCTGCAGTTTCTGGCTGTTTTTAAGACTGACATCGCCTTTGACGACGATGATGCCGGAGATTTGGGCGCTATTCTTGACTTCGAGATCGCCTTCGATGAAAACGACGTTAGGCGAATCGCTCGGTACGCCATTGGGACGAATGTGAAAAAATCCTGTGTCCGGAAGTGCGGGATAAACTTCGCTGTTACCCATCGAATAACTGCCTGGAAAATAATGCCCCTGCGCGATGGCCATTTGTTGAAGTTTGATAAGGTCGATCTCGGGAAGTTCCGTAGCGCCCTCAAACGCACGGGCCGGGTTGTCGGTCCCGTCGCTGTCGTTGATCGTCAATTTGTCGTTCATGTCGCCGCTGATGTACACGGCGTAGTAGGAAATGTCGACGAGCCGCGTGCGATATTTCTGTTTAGAGGCGCCGGTCGATGTATTGGACGTGACCGTGATCTGGAGCGTGTCCTTCAGGGCGCCGATGACGGTGCTGTCTTCCGCCGTGACGGTGACGGTCCCGCCGGCAACGTTGGAGTAGGTGCCCGACCAGTGCCAGTTACCCGTCGACATGGAACGCGCGATCGCCCATTCCATCCCGGCCTGAGCGGTGTAGAAACCCTGTGCTCGGCCATGCGCGGACGTTGCAAGCGTGGCGTTGTTTTGCACGAACGTTACCATCGTCAGACCGATCAAGGTCAGCAACGTCAGGAAGAAAATCACGTTCGTCAGTACAGAGCCTTTTTCATTCATGGTTTTTTACTCCCGGCACAACTTTAGCAATTGCTATACCCAAATCAATCTCATTGTTTTACAATGGTTTAAAGTGAAAAAATGGAGGGTTGGTTATAGGGGAAAATTACCGACTATGGGAAAAAGCCATAGGGGGTTAGAAGTCTTTGACCGGGGACGGTTTAAGACGTAGCCATGCAACGCCTCAACTCAGTACCTGGCATGACGCTTGACATGTCAATTTTTGCGGATTACTATTTGAAAGAGTCACTAACGGTGAGGAGAACCCAATGGGTTTGTTTGATTTATTGAGATCGTTACCGTTGAAAGAAAATTTCCGTGCCGTCGTACCTCGGTACTCGTCGTGGCAGGGCCGGAAGTATTCGATGAAATCCACGTGCTCGGGTCGGAGACGCTCAAACGGAATGGAAAAAATATCGAATGCTGGAAAGTCGATAACGGCCCGTTTGCCATTCCCGGTTACCGCGCGTTCCGATGGGTCGATAAGCGAACGAAGAACATCGTACAAACGGTTCTGCGCAGTAACGACGATCAACCTGAGTACTGAACGTTTTCGGAATAACGGTTTTTTATTCTATCGGCTTATCAATTCTAACAGGTTTGAAAAAGTCTTTAAAACGAGTCAATCCCTTCATGGCGAGTCCCGACGATGTCGGGAAGCCACGATAAAGCTGAATTTGCCGTTCGATCCTGCCTTCTCGTTCGAGTACGCTCTCGATGAAGACGGGCTCACGGTGGGTATTCGGACTTCTTCAACAACCTGCTAAAGCTCTTTTCATATGCAATTAGGCACTGTTACTTTTTTTGAAACGCCCGCTCTTTTGCGACGGTGGTTTCAAAAAAACCACCACCGTGAAAAAGTTCTGTGGATCGGGTTCCGCAAAAAAGCATCCGGTTTGCCCACGATCACGTACCGCGAGGCGCTCGACGAGGCCCTCTGTTTCGGCTGGATCGACGGCATCAAAAAATCCGTCGACGCCGTGAGCTACACGTACCGATTCACGCCGCGCCGTCCCGGCAGCGTCTGGAGTCCGGTCAATATCAAACGGTATCGTGAGTTGCTGAAGCTGGGTCGTGTGCAGCCGCCGGGTCGACGTACATTCACGCCGTCACGCGGGAAAAACAATCCGGTTCGAACGCGGCCGCGTTCGTTTTCACGCACGCTCGAAACAATCTTTCGGGCCGACAAAAAAGCCTGGACGTTTTTTCGGCTCCAGCCGCCGGGTTACCGCAAACTTTGCATTTACTGGGTCATGGAAGCGAAGCAGGACGCGACACGAGAACGGCGCCTCGCGACCCTCATGGCCGACAGCGCCGCGGGTCGCCGAATCGGGCCACTTGCACGTGCGGCCAAGATGTCATGAGGCTTTTTCACCACAGCGCCTCAGAGATCACAGAGATTCAACGACCACAGATCGAGAAATACTTAAACCTTTCACTCTGTGGTAAAACGAAGGATCGCAAAGTCGTTGACCCACCGCTATTCCAGCCTCTCACCATTCCGCTTGACACCGCGCCGCCATCACTGTAACTTATCATCATACAAATCCGGGGGGTTTAGCCACACATTAAGGCAGTAATTGCCGAAACGCATGGCGGCAATTAACAAGGATGAAGGTGCGCGATGCCGAAGCTCGCCCATCAACTTCGCCGTATTCTCGATACCATGGCCGAGGGTTTTCAGATCCTCGATCACCGGTGGCGTTACGTCTATCTCAATCGTCAGGCGGCGGAACACGGCCAGCGTCCGATCGATCAGTACATCGGCCGGACGATCATGGAATGTTATCCCGGTTTCGAGAATACCGCCGTCTTTGCCGTCATGAAACGCTGCATGGAAACCGGCACGACGGAACAAATGGAAAATGAATTTCGTTACCCCGACGGCCGCATCGGTTGGTTTGAACTGCGCATATTTCAAATTCCCGACGGCATCGGCATTTTCTCGATCGATATTACGAAGCGCAGGCAGGTCGAAGAAGCGCTCCAGTATTCGCAGGAATTGTTCGAAAAAGTCTTCCGCAGCAATCCGGTCGGTATTGCCATCACGCGACTTGCCGACATCACGTTTGTCGATGTCAACGACGCGTACCTCGACCTGATCGAATACTCCCGCGAGGAAGTCATTGGCCATACGTCGCTCGAATTGGGGCTTCTCCCGCCCGAAGAGCGCGCTCACATTCCGGATCAATTCGAGCAGGAAGGAAACGTTCGCGGCCTCGAACTTGACCTGCACACCAAGTCCGGAAAATTGCGGCATGTTATTGTTTTGATAGAGCCGATCGATTTGCAGGGTGAACCTCATATTCTCACGATGACCGTCGATATGACGATCCAGCGTTCGCTCGAACGCCAGGTACGAGAGGCACAGCGCATGGAAAGCCTGGGCACGATCGCCAGCGGCATTGCCCACGACTTCAACAATCTGCTCGGCATCATCATCGGCCACACGCATTATCTGCCTCGAACCGACCGGGAGGAAGAGGCATTCCAACGCGCCGTTGATGCCATCCGGACGGCGGCGGAACGCGGCGCAACGCTGGTCCGGCAACTCCTGACGTTTGCGCAGCGTACCGATTCGTCCTTCGAGATCGTCCGCCTCAATGACGTCGTCCGCGAAGTCGCCTCGTTGGTCCTTCAGACATTTCCAAAGACCATCGAGATCGATCAACATTTGCACGAGCATGTTCCCTGGATCGCGGCGGACAGCGGGCAAATTCACCAAGTGCTGCTCAATCTCTGCATCAATGCACGCGACGCCATGCCGGACGGCGGAACGCTGACGCTTACAACGCGCGTGATTTCCGGGACACGGCTGCGCGAACGGCATCCGCCGGCCGATACGAGTGAATACGTCGAGGTCGAGGTACGCGATACCGGTACGGGCATGAAGCCGGACATCAAGGAAAAAATTTTCGAACCGTTTTTCACGACGAAAGGTCCGGACAAGGGAACGGGACTCGGACTTTCCGTCGTGTCCGGCATCATCAAGAGCCATCGCGGGATCATCGACGTGGAGAGCGAACCCGGGAGGGGTACGGCTTTTCATGTTTATTTTCCGATCAAGGAACTCATGCGCCAACCGCCGGAACCGGTTGTCCAAAAAAACCGAGAGGCGGCGTATGGCAGTGAAACGATTCTACTCGTCGAAGACGAGGTATTGCTCCGTGAAATGGCCAAGCTCATTCTCGTCAGCAAGGGGTATACGGTTTTGACGGCCAATGACGGCGAGCAGGCCATCGAGGTGTACGAACGTCACCGGGCGGCGATTTCGCTCGTTCTGACCGATCTTGGATTGCCGAAAGTCAACGGACCGGAGGTTATCCGGCGATTGCGTGAACGGAATCCTTCGCTGCGCATTCTGGTTGCGACCGGATTTTTGGAACCCGAAATCCGTGGTCAACTCAGTGCACTCGGCGTGATCGATGTCATTCAAAAACCCTATTCGCCTGAGGATATCGAGCATAAAGTCCGGAATGCGCTGGATGCGGGATGACAGGATCCGGTCGTTGAGTAGCGAAGCGTATCGAAACGACCGGAGGCTTACCACGCCGGGTATTGAGCAGCCAAGCGGGCGCAACCACGGACGTAGCGTGCAATGACAAGTGGAGGAAGTTTGCTCCGGTGAGCCCCGGACGTGAAATAACATGATAACCTAACACATGAAAAATTTTCGGTTGTTTTCTTCAAATCTTGACCGTTACTTAATGGAGTTGGAAGACCTACCCTGCTCTGCGTGCACTCTGTCGTGGGCCTTTCCCGATCCAGGATAAATCAACCATGCGTCTTCAACTCGCCTTGCGGGTAGACCGGCCTTTCTGGCTGTCGCTCAATTATCAGCATTTTCTGACGGCGGTGATTTACCGCCTGATCGCTGTCGCTTCGGAAAAGCACGCCTCTTGGCTCCACGACGTCGGGCATGTCACCGGAGTACGAACGTTCAAACACTTGACTTTTTCAAAGCTGCTTCTCCCGGATCGCCCGCAGATCGACTCCGGCAGGCTTCTGATCAAAGACCGGATTTCCTGGAAGATAAGTTTTTGTCTTCCATCAAGTCTGGAGCCGTTCGTTGTCGGGCTTTTTAGTGAACAGAAATTCTGGCTGGAAGATCCGCAAAACGAATTACGCGTCGAGACGGTCGAATCAATTCCGGAGCCGGATTTTGTTTCACCGATGCGCATGACGTGCCTCTCGCCGATCCTCGTGAAGAAGCCTTACAAGAGGCCTGGCGAATCAAAACTGCGCGCCGAGCATCTCGGACCGGATCATCCTGAAGTCTCGATATTTTTGCACCAAAATCTCATCGAAAAGCAAAAGTCACTTGAAATGGACCCTGATAAGAAGGATCGAAATCGGGAGGAAAAAAACCTCTCACCTCATGGTGAGCGGAGTCGAACTATGAAACTCGATCCATTCAAGTTCCTCCCCGACCGCGATTATTTGCAAAGACGGCAAGGTCGTGTAACGAAACTGATCACGCTGTACGAAGGCCGTCCTGAAGAAACGAAAAACCGTGCCTTCGAATGTCCTTTTAGCCTTGAAGGGCCGCCGGAGTTGATTCGGATCGCGTACGAATCCGGATTGGGAAACGACAACGCGATGGGGTTTGGCATGATCGAACAAGTGTAAGGCGAACTTTAGTTCGCCTATGAAGATGGATGAACAGCGAAACTTCCGTTCGCCTAAGACATTCTATTGTGCGGGCGTATCCGGTCGAGCTGAAGCTCGACCAACAAGTTCGCCTGTGAACTAAGATACAGGAGGTATCCATGTCCGTCAAAGACTTCGAAACCTATCACGGTGTCGTTCTCACGAAGCTCGTACGAAGCGACCATCTCGTATCCCTACGCATGATCGAAACGAACAAGGACGAGGCGTGGTGCGCGTACACGATCAACGACGCGGCCATTTTGTATATCAAGTACCGCAGTAAAGGCCGGAAAACGAAACGTCAGCGAGGCATCAGCTGGGTTTTCACATTTCCGGAGGACGAGTTACATAACATCGACCGCCTGGGCAACGGCAAGCCGCTGTATCTTGCATTGGTTTGTGCCCACAAGGAACCCATGTGTATTTGCCTGCTCTATCCGGATGAAATCCGCAAATGCATGGACATCAAGACAGGAGGCTCAGAAAATATTACCGTACTGTATCAAAAGAATAAAAGCCTGCGCGCGTACGGCCCGCAAAATTCAGATGAGGAACAGAAACTGGTGATCCCGCAAAACCGGCTCGACGTATGGCGCGTCCCGGGGAGCTAATAGGGCGGGTTGTCAACCCGCCCACCATGTAAGGCGAACTTTGGTTCGCCTGTGTAGGAAGACGAACCATAGGACGAAGCAAGTACATGCCGCGACGCACACCGGCTCAAAAGACCGTTCACATGCGCAAATGGCGGAAAGCAATGAACAATGATCAATGGGCAGTGACCCATCGTTGATCATTACAAACGTTTATCAGTGGAAAGAACCAGGGAAGAGGGTGAGGTTTTGGAATAG
>CAYZJB010000053.1:0-24395 GCA_964478735.1 uncultured Bacteroidota bacterium
CAAACTCTCTAACTTTTGAACCTGAAATTTGTTCGGTTTGAATTAATAAAAACAATCAGATTAATCCATTTGCTTGCCTTTTCGTCCTTATTTGAATAGTTTTTGGTGTATGAATTACATCCTGAGGGAAGTCCTTGACATTCTCAAACGAGGAGCCAATTGGAAGAGACTTCCCAACGCACTTCTTACGATGATGTCTTATAGCATCGCGAAAACAACCGGACATCATACCGGGTGGGGTTATCCCTTCATGTTGATGATTGAACCGACGAATATCTGCAATCTTCGATGTCCATTGTGCATTACGGGAAGTAAACTCATGACACGTGAAGACGGTCAGATGGATCTTGATCGATTCAAACGTCTCATCGATGAAATGAGTCCCTACGTCATGCACCTTACGCTATGGAGCCAGGGAGAGCCCTTCGTCAACCGGAAATTTTGCGCCATGGTCGAATACGCTTCCTCCAGGGGTATGAAAACCATGACGAGCACGAATGGACATTTTCTAACCGATAACGCCGAACGTATCGTGCGGTCGGGTCTCGACACGCTTATCGTCGCGGTCGATGGAGCGACGCAGGAAACGTATGAAAAATACCGGGTCAACGGAAAGTTTGAAAAAGTTTACAACGGGTTGAAAGCCATCGCGGAGCAAAAACGAAAACTTAATTCAAAGACGCCGGAAATTGAGCTTCAATTCATCGTTATGAAGCACAACGAGCATGAAGAAGGACGCATTCGTGAACTGGCACGGGAAACCGGCGTTCAGGTCCTTTCTTTTAAGACGGCACAAGTCTACACCGCCGAGCAAGCGCTGGAGTTCCTCCCGGAAAACGAAAAATACCGCCGGTACGAACTGACGACGGCGGGTGAAATCAAAACGAAGATCACCGAACGCAACTTCTGTCGATGGGTTATGCTTTGTCCGGTTATCAACTGGGACGGGACGGTCTCGCCTTGCTGTTTCGACAAAAACGCCGAATATCCTTTGGGTAACGTGTTCAACGACGGAGGGATGAAGGCGGTCTGGAAAGGAAAGCCGTATGCAAAATTTCGACGACAAATTCTAAAACGACGACGCGATATTCCGATTTGTACCAACTGCAGCGAGGGACTGGAAGTCGACGTCTTTGACAAAGAACTGATTCCCGATCTTCCATTGTCCCAAGAGGCGGAGAACCATTATGAAAAAGAAAGTGCGCTCCAGGAAACCGGCTCATAAGCCGAGACGGAAATCCAAAAAAGTTGTACCACGAACCCGACGAGCCACTCGCGCCTCAAAAGCCAAGCAGCGGACAAAGCCGTCTCGATCGAACAAGCGTGGGAAAAAAACGGACGCGCGGACGAAAAAAAAATCAGGAAAAAAGGCAGCGTCCCGAAATCCACTTCCTGTAAAAACAATACTCAAACCTAAAAAGAAGGTCATCCAGATACCACGGCCGACGCCACAGGAAAATCTGGAACGTCCTTTTAGCATCGTGGAAAGTTACATGGGCACGTACGACTTCAAAGACATCTACTCCATTCTATTTGTCTGTACCGGCAATATGTGCCGAAGCCCGATGGCGGAAGGCGTTTTTCAGAGCCGCATCAAGGCGGAATCCGGACCCTGGACGGATAAGATCCTGGTGCAGTCTTGCGGCACATACGCGATGGACGGCAACAAGCCCTCTCAGCACGCCATTCAAGTGGCACGGCAGCACGGAATCGACATCTCCGGCATCCGGTCGAAGTCACTCAATCGCGTTTTTATCGAACAAAGCGATCTCATTCTCGCGATGTCCATCGATCATCTGAATTTTATTTTGGAAAATTACCCGACGGCACGTCAGAAGACATTTTTATTAAAACTGTTCGATAAAAACCGTCCGATTACCCTCTCCGATTCGATACCCGACCCAATGGGGTTCTCTATCGAATTCTACCAAAAAACGTTTCAGGAAATTCGCATGGCCATTGATGAGTCCTACCCTCATATCATGGACCGCGTTCACCGGAAACTCAACTCGACCGACGGCTCCCACTGATGCGTCTGATCATAATCCTGTATCTGGTGTCCTGTCCGCTAGCGGCACAGGATAATCTGCGGGAAATCGAAAACAAAGCATTTTCAATCGGAGAGCGACTTCAATTTTCCATTGGGTGGGAGTTTATTGACGCAGGAACGGCCGTGCTGGCCGTCGAGGGTATACAGGAGTGGAATGGTCGGCCGACCTATTACGTCACGGCAACGACACAGTCGAACGCTTTTTTTTCCGCCCTGTACAAAGTTCGAAACAAACTCGAAACGTTTATCGACGTCAATGGGATCTACCCGGTGCGCTACGTCAAAAAAACTTCCGAAGGCGGCACGAAAAGAAATTTTTCGGTCGATTTCGACCATGCGGCCGGTACGGCATCGATCATGGATGCGGATTCCGGAAATAGTGTGATTTCGGTTCCACGATTCGTTCAAGACATCATTTCTGCGTTTTATTATGTTCGGACACTGCCGCTCGAAAGCGGAAAGGATATCGAACTTTCGACGTTCGACAATGGACGGTGGAAGTCGGTCAAAATCAACGTGGTCAAACGCGAAAAAATTTCCGTCGATGCCGGAGAGTTTAATTGCATCGTCGTCCGGACCCCCATCGGGCCTTTCAATAACAAGTCGGACCTGAACATCTGGTTGACGGATGACGATCGGCGAATTCCCGTACTCATGAAAAGTAAAATCGCCGTCGGGTCGGTTCGTGCGGAGCTCGAAAAGGTGGTACCGTAGGAGGTCGCATGCAGCATTACGAACACGGTTGGTACAGTGAACGGCTCAACAAACAGATGAATTTCCATCACTTCGGTACTTCCGGCGCTCCCGTTGTGGTATTTCCGACGACGCTGGGATCACACTGGGAATTCATCGACCGTCAGATGGTCGAACCGATAGCGTGGAAGATCGATCAGGGGCTGATCCAGGTGATCTGTGTGGATTCCTACAATTCCGAAAGCTGGTATAACAATTCCATTCATCCAAAAGAAAAAGTACGGCGACACGTGCTTTATGAAGACTATCTGATCTATGAATTTCTTCCGTACCTCCGACACAAAACGGGAACGGCGTATCTTATTCTGTTCGGCTGCAGTTTTGGGGGGTACCATGCGATCAACTTCGCTCTCAAACATCCTGAAATGGTCGATCGTGCGATCGGGCTGAGCGGTTCGTATACCATTCAAGGCTTTTTAGACGGCTATTACGACGATCTCTGTTACTACAACAACCCCGCCCATTATGTACGACATCTCACGGATCCGTATTATTTGAATTATTACAACACCAAGACTGAATTGACGCTTGTCACCAGCGATCTGGATCCGTGTCTTGAGCGAAACGAGTATTTTCACAACGTGCTGACCGACAAAGGCATCCGTCATCACTATTACTACTGGGATAACGGTGTCGGACACGACTGGCCGTACTGGCAACGGATGATCGGTCACTACCTGTAACCAAGCGGAATTCAATTTTGGCCAAATTAAAAGTGGCGGTTGTTGCTTCAGAAGCAGCGCCTTTCGCAAAGACCGGAGGTCTTGCCGATGTGATCGGCGCCTTGCCAAAGTACCTGTACCGCGCAGGATGTGATGTACGAGTTTTCATTCCGAAATATTCGTCTATCGATGAAGAAAAGTACGATCTGATCTACGAGCCAAAGGTCGGGGAGATAACGATCCGGCTGGGGCACCTGTTTCGCGTCGTTCACGTTCAATCCTCGGTCATTCCCGGTACGGACGTGCCGGTTTATTTTATCGATTGTCCTCATTATTATTTCCGACGGTACATTTATACCTCCGATCCGGACGAAGATGAGCGGTTCATCCTGCTCTGCAAAGCCGTCATCGAATGCTGCCAGCGGCTTCGGTGGGCGCCGGACGTCGTACACTGTAATGATTGGCAAACGGGATTGCTTCCGGTTTACATCAAGGATAATTACAACTGGGACCGCCTTTTCGACCGGACGGCAACATTGTTTTCAATCCATAATATCGCCTATCAAGGCCGATTTTCTCCGACGACGCTCGGCCCGGCGGAATTGAGACATGACGGACATTTTCCGGGGGGAGCATTCGAATTCCATGGTTCGGTGAGCTTTATGAAAGCCGGTATCCTTTTCAGCGACGCGATCGGAACCGTCAGCCATACGTATGCGCGAGAAATCTTGACGCCGGAATTCGGGCTGGGCATGGATGATGTGTTGCGTCCGCGCGCGTCGGATTTGTTTGGCGTTTTGAACGGCATCGATACGGAAGTATGGAATCCGGCGACTGATCACCACTTGCCGTTCCATTATGACGTCTCGACGGTAGATAAAAAAGAAGACGTCAAAAAATTTCTACTGTCGAAGACGACCATCCCGTACGAACCCGGACGACCGTTGATCGGCATCGTCTCACGCCTGGTGGCGCAAAAAGGTTTTGATATGATGGCGGACGTCCTGGCGGAACTCATGTTGATGGATGCACAGTGGGTGGTTCTGGGCAGCGGTGAGGACCGCTTCGAAAACATGTTCCGTGCCATGGGGCATGCCCTTCCGCACAAAGCATGGTGTTACATCGGTTACAGCAATGAACTTGCGCATCTGATCGAGGCCGGAGCTGACATGTTTCTGATGCCGTCTCGATACGAACCGTGCGGATTGAACCAGATGTACAGCCTGCGGTACGGAACGGTCCCCATCGTACGTAAAACAGGGGGACTTGCGGACACGGTGCTGGACTGGCACCTGACCCAAAGCCTGGGCCGCGACGATGGGAATGGATTTTCATTCGACGAGGCCTCCGGCGTTGCGCTGTACCTTACCTTGAGGCGGGCGTTAGACGTATATCATGACGGGCCGACGTGGAGGAAAATCCAGATCAACGGAATGAAAGCCGATCATTCCTGGGAAAAATCTGCAAAAGATTATATACAGCTTTATGAAACTGCCATTGCACGGAGACGCGGATGATCGTCGTGACGGGAGCCGCCGGATTTATCGGCAGTGCGCTGGTGGCCAAATTGAACGAGCTGGGCGAAGAAAACCTTCTGCTGGTGGATGAAATCGGTCATTCTCCAAAATGGAAAAACCTGCTCGGTAAAAAATTTAACGACTTTGTCCACAAAGACGATTTCATCACGCGGGTCCGAAACCGCCAACTGACCAACGAGATCCGGGCCGTTGTCCATCTCGGTGCGTGTTCGAGTACGACCGAAACGGACGTCGATTTTTTGATGGAGAACAATTACCGCTACTCACAAACGCTTGCCGAATGGTGCGTGGCAAATGACAAGCGATTCATCTACGCCAGCAGCGCGGCGACCTACGGCGACGGAGGGTTCGGATTTTCCGATGCCGACACAAAAACACAACTTTTGCGTCCGATGAATCCGTACGGCTGGTCCAAACAATTGTTCGATCTGTGGATTCTCCGACGCGGACTGGAATCGGCGTGTGTGGGCCTCAAGTTTTTCAACGTCTTCGGACCCAATGAATACCACAAAGGCGACATGGCCAGTGTCGTCTACAAGGCGTATCATCAAATTCTTGAGACCGGCCAACTCCGGCTGTTCAAATCCTACCGTGCCGACTACGCCGATGGCGAACAAAAACGCGACTTTGTCTACATCAAGGACTGCGTGGAGGTTTTGGTGTGGCTGCTCGATCACTCCGAGGTCAACGGAATCTTCAATCTGGGTACGGGACAGGCCCGCTCATGGAACGATCTGGCAAAAGCAATTTTTTCGGCGATGAAAAAGCCGTTGAAGGTCGTGTACTTTGATATGCCGGAAAATATTCGGACCGCATACCAGTACTTTACCCAGGCGGAGATGAAAAAACTCCGTGCTGCCGGTTATTCGTCCGCCTTTCGTTCGCTTGAAGACGCCGTGCAGGACTACGTCGTAAATTATCTTACTCCAGGCTACGCTTACTGATCGATGGCATTTGCGACGGTTTCGAGATCGGTAAACCGAATCCGGTTGGCGATATTCTCCTCGACCACAGGTTTGGCACGATAGGCAATCCCCAGACCCGCTTCCTTCAACATCGGCAGATCGTTAGCGCCGTCACCGAGGGCGATCACTTCATCACGCCCGATCGATAATGCATTGGCGTGATACCGCAGGAGACGGAGTTTGACCTCCTTGGTTACGACGGGGCCGATCACTTTTCCCGTTAACGCTCCGTCGATGATTTCCAGCTCATTCGCGTAGTAGAAATCGAAGCCCAGTTGTCGGGCGATCCGCTGGGCGAAAAACGTGAATCCGCCAGAGACCAGAACGGTCTGAATTCCATTTCTCTTCAGGGCATCCATGAGAATATCCGCTCCCGAAGACAAGTGTACGCGGGCGGCAAAAACGGACTCCAGTTGTGCTACGGACATCCCGCGCAGCATCGCGACGCGTTCTCGCAGCGCCCGGCGGAAATCAAGCCCCCCCTCCATGGCCGACCGCGTGATGGCGGCGACTTTATCTTTCAATCCCATTTCAGCGGCCATTTCATCGATACATTCGCACCGGATGATGGTGGAGTCCATGTCGGTGATGAAGAGGCGTTTGGATCGTAACAAAGCAGGCTGATAGATCCGATCGATTTTCAATGCGTCCAGACGCGCGCCTGCATGTTTTTCAACCCTATTCTGTACGGCCGAAGCCTCGCCACCGGCTACGACGTCGATCGCCTTTTGAGAACGGGATCGTACTTCCAAAACCGAGGTCGTACCGCCGACCCACTGGATGACGGTGTCTTGTGGAATAGGGGAGCGGGCACCAACGAACGTGATGACGGACGCGGCCACGTTCAGAAGCGCAACGTCAACGCGCGAACGACGTTGGGTACAGCCTGTATCGACTTGAGCAGGTCGTCGGGTATCTCATTATCGACCGATATAATGGCCACCGCGCGCGTTCGCGTATGGTTTCGGCCGAGATGAAAATTGGCAATATTGATTCCGCGGTTACCGAGCAGGATGCCAACATTGCCGATCAGTCCGGGTTTGTCTTTGTTTTCCACGAACAACATGATGGGATGAACGGCGGCTTCGAGCGTAATGCCGTCGATCTCCACGATCCGCGGCTTGTGTCCGTCGTACAGCGTGCCGGTGAGGGAATGTTCGCCCTTGTCCGTCAGAATGTGCACCCGGATCAAGGTTTTATAATCGCCCTCGTGCGTCGATCGCGTTTCCCGTACTTCGATGCCGCGCTCTTTGGCAACTACCGTGGCATTGACGAGGTTCACGTTGATACCCATCGTGGAAAACAACCCTTCGAGAAACACGGCGCTTAGCGGGCGGGAATTTTGTCCGGCGATCGCGCCTTCATACACGATTTGAATATTCTTCATGCCGCCAATGAGAATTTGTCCGGCGAGACGACCGATCTGTTTCATCAAATCGAAGTAGGCACGCAATTCCGCGGCTTCCGCGGCCGACAGGCTGGGCAGGTTGACGGCATTCGTCACTTCTCCGTGCGTGAGAAACGCGGACATTTGCTCCGCAATCTGGACGGCGACGTTTTCCTGCGCTTCATTCGTACTGGCGCCCAGGTGCGGGGTAACGATCACTTGTTCCATCCCGAATAGAACGTTTTCCTTCGCGGGTTCGACCTCAAAGACATCCAGCGCGGCGCCGCTGACATGACCGGATAAAATAGCGTCACGAAGGGCCGCCTCATCGACAAGACCACCACGGGCGCAATTCAAGATCCGGACGCCTTTTTTGCAATTTTTCAGAAACTGAGCATTTACAAGATGCCGCGTCGACTCCATCAACGGGGTGTGGAGCGTGATGAAATCCGCTTGTCGTACCGAGTCCATCAGATCGTCGACTTTATCTATGCCGAGTTGTTTGGCCTTATCCTCCGACAGATACGGGTCGTAGGCCACGACCTTCATTTGTAAACCCAGAGCCCTTTGGGCAACGATGCTTCCAATATTGCCGCATCCGATCACGGCAAGGGTTTTTCCGGCCAATTCAACGCCCATGAACTTGCTCTTTTCCCATTTGCCCAGATGTGTCGATGCGGAAGCCTGAGGGATGCTTCGCGCGAGCGCCATCATCATCGCGACCGTGTGCTCGGCCGTCGTCACGGAATTTCCGAACGGAGTATTCATCACGACCACGCCTTTTTCCGTCGCTCTCGCGACGTCGACGTTATCCACGCCGATGCCGGCGCGACCGATGACGCGAAGCTTTTTTCCGGCGTCCAGAACGGCAGCCGTCACCTTGGTTTCGGAACGAACCGCCAGACCGTCAAAATCCGAAATAACGCGCAGAAGTTCGTCGGCGCTTATCCCCGGCCGGAAATCAACGTCGACACGATGGGCTTTGAACACGTCGACGGCCCGAGGGCTTAGTTTATCGGAAATCAAAACTTTAGGCATTTTGGCTTGTCCTTGTTAAATCGTAACTCCAATCGATCCACGGCAGCAGAAGCCGAACGTCCTCGGCGTCCACCGTAGGACCACACCAGATTCTCAATCCCGGCGGTGCGTCGCGATAGGCATTGATATCGAAGGCGACTTGTTCGGCTTCCAATTTTTTGACGACGTCGGATACGACGGCCGATTGTCGTGTCGCGTCCAGTGTCCGGAACCAAGGATCGACGATTTGAAGGCAGACCGACGTATTGGACGTAATCTCCGGTCTGGCGGCAAGGAACGCAAACGAGGGTGAAGTTTGGACCCATTCACGGACGACGTCAAAATTTTCCCGGGACCGACGAATCATCCCGTGCAAACCGCCCTCATCGGACATCCACGTCAGCGCATCAAGCGCGTCCGCGACGCACATCATCGAGGGCGTATTGATCGTGGATCCCTTGAAAATTTCATAATCGAGGTAGCCTTTTTTGAGCAGTTGAAAAACTTTGGGGATCGCAACACGCGGGGCATCGCTTTCCAGACGTTGCACGGCGCGAGGAGAAAGGATCAGCATTCCATGCGCCGCTTCACCTCCCATCGATTTTTGCCACGAGTACGTAGCGACGTCGATTTTGTCCCAGTCGATCTCCATCGCAAAAACGGCCGAGGTTGCGTCGCAGATCGTCAAGCCTTGACGCGATGGGGAAATCCATTCCGCGTTGGGAACGCAGACGCCGCTGGTCGTACCGTTCCATGTAAAAACGACGTCGCCATCGAAATTGGCTTTCGACAAATCAGGCAATTCACCAAACGGCGCTTCATACCCGCGAGCGCCGGGCAGTTTCAATTGCTTGACGACGTCGACCAGCCATTGACGGCTGAAACTTTCCCAGGCAAAGACATCGACGCCGTGCTGCGCAGTAAATTCTCCGGTCAGAAGGTTCCACATGGCCATTTCCATCGCTCCGGTATCTGAACCCGGAACGATCCCGATCAGATAGTCGTCGGGGAGTTCGAGGAGCCTTCTGGAGACGGCGATCACCTCATGCAGCATGGACTTGGCGATGGACGCGCGATGCGACCGGCCCAGAATGTCGACGGAGAGATTCTGATACGTCCAGCCCGGACGTTTGGTACAGGGTCCGCTAGAAAAATTAGGGTTACGGGGTTTCCGTAAAGGTTTTTTCATGTCAGAGCTCCGAAAACGTGTGCTCAACATGTTGATTTAATGTGTTTTTTTCAATATCCTTCTCAACTTTACGAGGAAACATGATTGCCTTTTCGGACGTCGTCGATGCGTACAACCGGCTTCAACCGGTCGTCCACAAAACACCCGTGGTTTCTTCTCAGAAGCTCAATGTGCTGACGCGTAACACGCTCTTTTTCAAATGTGAAAATTTCCAGCGGGGCGGCGCGTTTAAGATTCGAGGCGCTTACAACAAGATCAGCCGTCTTTCCGAAGCCGCGCTCAAAAAAGGCATCGTGGCGTTCAGCTCCGGCAACCACGCCCAAGGCGTCGCGCTGGCGGCCCGATTGCTCAATACCCACGCGAAAATCGTCATGCCCAACAACGCGCCAACAACGAAAGTCGAGGCGACCCGGAGTTACGGCGCGGAGGTGATACCCTACGACTACCTCACCCAGGACCGAGAGGAAATGGGACGTCAAATCGCTCAACACGAGGGCCGCACGGTGGTTCCGCCGTTTAACGATGACCTGATCATTGCCGGTCAAGGCACGGTTGCATTGGAGATTTTCGATCTGCTCGCCTCGCTCGATTATTTTTTCTTTCCCGTTGGAGGAGGCGGGTTGATTTCCGGGAACGCGGTCGTCATCAAGCACGTCTTTCCACGCGTGAAGGTGATCGGCGTCGAGACGGAAGCCGCCAATGACGCGTATCAATCGTTCCGGCAAAGAAAAATCGTCAAAATCGCGCCGCCGAATACCATCGCGGACGGCATGCGAACGTTGTCCCTCGGCGACAAAACGTTTGAAATTATCGAGAAGTTCGTCGACGATATCGTCACGGTGTCCGATGCCGAAGTGGTCAAAGCGATGGAATTGATATACAGCCGCCTGAAGATTGTGGTGGAACCGACGGCGGCCGTACCGTTTGCCGCGGTGTTGAAAAACGAACTCGGCATCGATCACCAACGCGTCGGGGTTTTGCTGAGCGGCGGTAACGTCGACCTGGAAAATTTTTTCAAACATTTCAAAGGACAGAATGCTGACTGAGGAGTTGAGACGGTTGCTGATTTCCGGCACACGCCCGAAAGTGCTTGTGGCGGGTGACGTGATTCTGGATAAATTTATCTGGGGCCATGTGGAAAGGATATCTCCGGAGGCCCCGGTCCAGGTGGTCAATATTGACAGAGAAAATATCGCACTCGGCGGCGCGGGCAACGTCGCCAATAACCTTGCGGCGATGGGGGCCGAAGTTCTGATGCTCAGCGTCGTCGGCAGCGATTCGGCGGGAGAAATGATTCGGGCGGAATTCGACCGGATCGGAATGAGCAAAGAGGGTCTACTGATCGACGTTCACCGGCCCACGACGGAGAAAACCCGCATCATTGCCGGCAGTCAACAGGTTGCCCGGGTCGACAGGGAAATAACCGAACCGATCGACCGGGACGTCGAAGATAAGGCGCTGGACTATTTTCGAAAACATCTGCCTGAACTCGACGTGGTGATCGTATCCGACTACCACAAAGGATTGTTGACCGACCGACTTCTTCATTCCATTCTTGATATCTCCAAACAGGCGCGCCTGAAAACCATCGTCGATCCGAAACGCTCCGACTTTGCCGTCTACTCCGGGGCGGATACGATCAAGCCCAACGCACGGGAAGCGGAGATCGTCGTCGGACGGAAATTGCGAACGGAAAATGATTTCCTCGATGCCGCCCGGGAAATCCGCCGCCGATTTTCCTGCGAAAACGTTTTGATCACGCGAGGAAAAGATGGAATGCTGCTCGTCGATCCAGGCGGACACCATTCGATACCGTCGACGGCCAGAGAAGTTTTTGACGTCACCGGCGCGGGGGACACGGTCACGGCGTTTTTTGGAATGATGCTCGCCATGGGAGCCGACCATCTCGACGCGGCACGTTTGGCCAACGTCGCGGCGGGGATAGCCGTCAACCGAGTCGGGACCGTCACGGTATCGCGCCCGGAAGTGCTGCGCGAACTCGAAAAGCTCACGAGCGGATCGACCAAAATTTTGACCGTCGGTGAACTGGCTTCGATCCTGCCGGCGCTGCGGAGTCGCAAGAAAGTCGTTTTCACCAATGGATGTTTCGACATTCTGCACGTGGGCCATGTGACTCTGCTCCGGCAGGCGCGTGCGCTTGGCGATTATCTCGTCGTCGGACTGAACAGCGATACGTCGGTGCGTCGCATCAAAGGAAAAAACCGCCCGATCGTGAAAGAAAACGAACGGGCCCATCTGCTGGCAGCGCTTGAGGCCGTCGATTTCGTGGTCGTGTTCGACGAGGACACACCCCGCGACGTCATCCGCCAGATCAAACCGGATATTCTTGTCAAAGGTGCCGACTACCGGGTCGAAGATGTCGTCGGCAGAGATATCGTGGAATCGTACGGAGGCAAAGTCGAACTGGTTCCTCTCGTCGACGGTTTGTCCACGACCCATATCGTACAAACGATTCTGGCCCATCACACGGGCACCGGCGAGGACCGCAACTGATTCATGGCGTCGATCGTGATCATCGGTCCCGCTTATCCGTATCGCGGCGGCAACGCCCTGTTTGTAACACACCTATTCCGAATGTTGCAGCGCCGGTTCGACGTGACGTTGATCAACTACAGTCTGCTGTATCCGTCGTTTCTTTTTCCCGGTACGACCCAGTACGACCGCAGTGAAAAAACCGACACCGTTCCCAACCGTCGCTGGGTCAACTCCATCAATCCGTGGACGTGGTGGCAAACCGCACGGAAGATCAATCGCTTGAATCCCGATCTCATCGTACTGGACTGGTGGAATCCTTTTTTCGGCCCCTGCCATTTTGGAATTGCTTGGTTTCTCACGCCGGCATTGAAAAAACGGATCCTTGTCGTCACGGAAAACGTTATTTCACACGAAGGGCGATGGATCGATAAGATGTTGACGGCCGTCGGGCTCCGACAAGCCGCGGCTTTTTTGTGTCTGTCGCAAACGGTTGAGTCGGATCTACAACGCATCCGGGGGCTGCGGAAGGTTTACCGCTCGGAATTGCCCATCTATGATATTTACGAAAAACAGCAAGCGGATGGAATTCCGGTACGATCCTCGTTGGGCATAGCTTCGTCTGCAAAAGTGGTTCTATTTTTTGGGTACATCCGGGCGTACAAAGGTCTGGACGTTTTGATCAAAGCCTTTGGGACCGTCAGGAAACGACTTCACGACGCGGTGCTTCTCATCGTCGGCGAGTCGTACGAGCCGATCGAACGTTACCGGTCGCTGATCCGCGAAACCGGTATTGAATCCGCGACCGTGCTCGTCGATCGGTTTGTGGCGAATGAGGAAGTCGCGTCATTTTATGAAAGCTGCGACGTGGTGGTCTTGCCGTATCGTGAAGCAACGCAAAGCGGCATATTGAACATCGCGTATGGATGTTTGAAGCCGGTAATAGTCACCCGGGTCGGCGGGCTATCGGAATTTGTCGACGACGAAAAAACGGGCCTGATCGTTCCTCCCGAATCTCCCGATGCGCTGGCCGACGCCATCGTCCGGTTTTTCGACCTGCGCGAACGTGTTCCTTTTGCCGACAACATTCGCCGGCGCGTGGCGGCGAATGCATTTGAAAAATTACCGGAATTATTTCACTTGATCATTCAGGATCGCCATGCGGCTTAAACCCGATTGCCGCCATTTTCCCGGCGACCGGCCGTGCGACATTCACAAACGGACCGGGGTCCACTGCGACACATGCACGGAATACAGTCCGAGAGGACAGCGGATCCTTGTCATCAAATTCGACGCCCTCGGCGACGTGCTCCGCACGACGTGTCTCTTGCCGTCGCTTAAAAAAAAGTATCCGCAATCGTACATCGTATGGTTGACCCGGTCCAATGCCGTTTCGCTTTTTGAAAACAATCCTCTGGTCGACGACGTGTGGCGCGCGGAGGACCCGACGACGTTATCGCGTCTGGACGTGATGGAATTCGATCTGATGATCCATCCGGATGCCTCGCCCGCGAGCGCTGCTTTTGCCCAGCGCGCCACCGCGCGCGAACGGCTGGGGTTCGGACTGAATCCGGACGGTTCGATCCGGTGTTATAATGCAGAGGCGGAACCGTGGCTGGAGATGGGCGCCTTTGACGATCTAAAAAAGGCGAATCGTAAGACGTACCAACAGATTATTCACGACATTGCCCGGCTGTCCTACGAACGGTCCGAGATCATGGTGATCTTGTCCGAACCGGAAAAAAGAATGACCGCAGGGTTTCGAAGCCGTCATAAACTGGAACGATTTCCCCTTCTTGTCGGATTAAATACCGGGGCCGGCGGACGGTGGCAATTTAAAAAATGGACGCTGGATGGGTATCGTGAATTGATCCGCCGTTTGATATCCGACCTCAAGTGCGGCGTATTGCTCTACGGCGGCCCGGAAGAGGTCGAGCGGAACCATGAGCTGGCCGCGATATCGCCGGACGTCATCGATACCGGTACGAATAACAACGTGCGCGAATTTTTCGCCCTTGTCGATCTCTGCGATATCCTGGTTACGGGCGATACCATGGCGCTTCACGTGGCCACGGCATTAAAAAAACAGGTGGTGTGTCTTTTTGGGCCCACCTCTGCAAATGAAATCGACGACTACGGCCGCATTCAGAAAATCCAGCCCGATCTCGATTGTCTTGTCTGCTATAAAATGGAGTGCGATTTTGTACCCAACTGCATGGAATCTATCCGCGTCGACATGGTTATGGACGCAATTCGCCGCGCGGAGGCGTCGCTTTGATCGGCCGGCTCCGTCGATGGGCCACCTGCCCCTTCAAGTTTTATGTGCTTCAGGACGTGCTTTCCAGGTCGGGAGTATGCGTCCTCGACGTCGGCTGCGGCAACCATTCTCCGTCGGTGACGAAAGCCTATTTTCCCGCGTGCCGGTACTTTGGGGTGGACAAAGTCTGGTATAACAATGACGACCGTGACCGTACCGCGATGGAAACCTATTATGAAATCGACGTGGACGAACCGGAAGCGCTGGAATCGTTGCGGGACGAATTTTTTGACTGTATCATACTCAACCACATCATCGAGCATACACGTAACGGGCTGGACATTCTCAAAACCCTGAGCCGCAAACTAAAACGGGAAGGAAGGATTTACGTGGAAACGCCTTCCGAGCGGAGCTTGACGTTACCGCACATGAAAGGGACGCTGAATTTTTACGACGATCCGACGCACGTACGCGTGTATACGTTGTCTGAGATGAACGACACCTTGCGGCAAAGCGGCGTACGGATCGAGCGCTCGGGACCCCGACGATTTTGGAGGAAAATTTTTCTCATGCCCGTCTATGCCGTCGCGTCGCTGTTCGCCTTTGGTCATCTGCGGGCGGTCGTGCTCTGGGATCTGGCCGGGTTCGCTCATTATACCGTAGGAGTTCGCGAGTGATGTCACGATTTTGGATGCTGTGCGGCGTTATCGCCTATTCCGTTGCGTGCCAGACGGCGACACGTAACGAAGTCGTTCAAGTCGGCAGCGATCATCCGATTGTCAAGGGGGCGCGAAAATTCGTCGAAACGCCGTTTTTGTACGACGTTTCCATGGGTTATTACGTCACGACGTATCAAGACGGTAAGGACGCGGGTAAAGCCGTTTATCCCGGCGGCGACATTCGTCCGTCGCATGGCGTGTGCACCGACCTGATCGTTAGGGCATTTCGCGAAGCCGGATACGATCTGCAAAAACTCGTTCACGAAGACGCCGGTCAAAATTTCGACGCCTATCCCTATGCCCGTTATAACATGACCGCGTGCGATCGAAACATCGACCACCGGCGGGTTCCGATGCTCGACGCGTTTTTCAGGCGGCATGCGGTGAGTTTACCCATCACGACGACGGCCGATGCGATGGATCAATGGCGGGCCGGCGACATCGTCGTGTGGGACCTGACGGACAGCGGCAATCTGGATCACATTGGCATCGTCTCGGACAAGCGCATCCGAACGTCGAATCGGCCGCTGGTCATCGATAATTTTCCCACCCCCGGTTATGTATACGAAAGTGACCGGCTCGAAGCGTGGACGATCCGTGGGCACTACCGATTTCCCAAGCCCTAAAGGAGGATTAGTGAAAACATCGATTTCCTACAAGGACACGGGCGTGGACATTACCCGGGGCAACGCGGCCAAAGAACGTATCAAAAAAATCGTACGCAAAACGTTCGATGGCAACGTACTTTCGGACATCGGGCTTTTCGGCGGATTGTATGCCGTTCCGAAAGGGCGTTATCGGCAACCGGTTCTCGTTTCCAGCACGGACGGGGTGGGAACCAAACTGCGGATCGCTTTTATGCTGAACCGCCACGACACCGTCGGGCAGGACCTCGTCAATCATTGCGTCAACGATATCCTGGCCTGCGGAGCCAAGCCGATGTTCTTTCTCGATTATCTGGGATTGGGTAAACTTGAAGACGGCGTCGTCGAGGCGCTCGTAGGCGGACTGGCCAAGGCGTGCAGGGAAAACGGTTGTGCCCTGATCGGAGGCGAGACTGCACAGATGCCCGGATTTTACGCCGATCACGAGTACGACATGGCGGGTACGATCGTCGGGATCGTCGAGCGGAAAAAGCTGATCGACGGTTCAACCGTTCGCAATGGCGACGTCCTGATCGGCTTGTCCTCTAACGGCCTGCATACGAACGGATATTCACTGGCCCGTAAAGTACTGCTTGAGAAATACGCACTCGACGAAGCCGTTCCCGAACTCGGTTGTACGATGGGTGAAGAATTGCTGCGGATCCACAAGTCCTACCTCAACCCCGTCACGGCCGTTTTGGAAAAGGTCAGGGTGAAGGGGATCTCCCACATCACGGGCGGCGGGATGATGGAAAATACGCAGCGCATTTTACCAAGAGGCTGCCGGATGAAAATCGACTGGTCGTCGTGGGAAATGCCGGCGGTGTTCGAACTCATTCACCAGATCGGCCAGGTGAGTTATGACGAGATGATCCGGACGTTCAATCTCGGCGTCGGGATGATCCTGATCGTCGACAAACGGTCGGTGGATACGACGTTACGGATTTTACGAAAGAAAAAAGAACCGGGTTTTGTACTCGGCGAGATAGTTTAGCAAATCTTAGCCCCTGACCATTGACTTAAAATAATCGCACACCTCACTCATTACACAAATCTCGCATTTGGGGTTGGTGGGACGGCAAATCTCGCGGCCGAGAAATGAGATGGCCATACCGGCGTCGTTCCAGTATTTTTGAGAAATCAGCGCCATCAACTGTTTTTCGATTTTATCCGGCTGAGTCGCGTCGACGAGACCGATCCGCGGTGCGACGCGAACAACGTGCAGATCGACAATGATTCCTTCCGCCTCTCCCCCGCTCTCGCGAATAATCACGTTGGCCGATTTTCTTCCGATTCCGTTCAGTTGCGTAAGTTCAGCCAGCGTCGTCGGGATGTTTTCGTCTTTTTGAAGAGTTTTGGCGATGGACAGAATCCATTTGATCTTATTGCCGAAATTGCGGACGGAACGGAGGAGCGGCATGAGATCTTCGAATTTCGCATCGACCAGAGACGCCATGTCGGGGTAGGCTTTGAAAAACTCGGGTGCGATCTGGTTGATATGGCGGTCACTGTCCTGGGCGGACAGGATGGTCATGATCACGAGTTGAAACCGGTTGCGGTATTCCAGAGGATGCGGCCGCCCTCGATACCGGTCGAATAATTGGGTAAGCGCCGGTATAAAATCCGTTTGCACGGGCGCTTTTGCCGCTGGTTTTTTCTTTGCAGGGGCTTTGGGCATACTTAATCCTTTTCAAAAACATCGGGGTATAATTTTCGAGCGCAGTCGGGGCAAATCCCATGACTGAAATCGGCTTCCGTTCGGGCTTCGACGTATTCTTCCAGTTCCTTCCACGTTCCCTGGTCGTCACGAATTTTTTTACACGATGCACAGATCGGTAGCAGTCCGGACAGCGTCTTGACGCGCGCCAGAGCGGCCTGAAGTTTGGCAATGAGATTTTCACGTTCCCGTTCGTTTTTTTTCCGATCGCGGATGTCGCGGACGAACGTGATGATGTAATGTTTTCCGGTAAGATGAAAATTGGAGACGGTTCCCTCGACCTCTACGAGCGAACCGTCTTTACGCCGGATTCGAAATTCGTACTGGGTCAGCGCCGGCACACCGCGCGACCGCCGACGGCCATATTCGAGCAGACGTTCGAGATCCTCAGGCGCCGCAAGATTGGAGAGATGTTCGCCCAACAGTTCGTCCGCGCTTTCCGCACCGTACAACTTTGCGTAGGCGGCGTTCATATAGCGGATCTTTTCGTCGTCTTCGACCAGGACACCGTCACGGGACGTGTCGAGAATGGTGCGGAAGTAAATGAGATGCGTATCGAGTTCTTCCGACAGCCGGTTCTTTTCTACAAGGACCTGCTCGGATTCGATGCGGCGTTTGTGGTTTTCCATGTGATGGCCGACCAGCCGTCCGAGCGCCCGAAGGCCGTCCTGCTGATCTTCCGTCAGCGTCCGCGGAATACCGTCGACGGCGCAGATCGTTCCGAGCGCGTATCCGTCGGATGAAAAAAAGGTCACGCCGGCATAAAACCGCAATTCCCCGCTCTGAACCTGCGGATTGTTTGCAAAGCGTTCGTCCCCGCGAAGATCCTTCACGACAAGGACATCGTTTTGCAGGATGGTATGCGCACAGATGGCGTCTTCGCGACGTTTTTCTTTCACGGATGCGCCGAGAAAGGATTTGAACCATTGCCGGTCGGCGTCGATGAAGGAAATAAAGGCGGCGGGCGTGCCGCAAATTCGGGACGCGAGCAACGTCAGGTCGTCAAAGGACTGTTCGGCGGCCGTATCGAGGATCTGATACGACTTCAGCCGTTCGAGCCGGGAGGATTCATTCGGCGGGAGAGGTGCGGCCATGCGCCTCAGATCGGTTTGGAGTGATCGACCATCAATTGCGAAACGATCCTGGAAAAGGCAACGGGATCACGAGGTTTTGTACCTTCAAGGATCAAGGCCTGGTCGTACAACAAACCGGCGTATTCGAACAGGATCGGATTCTTTTTGTCTTTTTCAAAGATGCGTTGCATTTCGGTGAACAACGGGTGGTGCGGATTCAATTCCAGAATACGCTTGGAAACCGGCGTCTGTTGCCCGAGCGCCTTCATGATCCGCTCCATGTTGGAATCGAGATCGCCTTCATCGGCCACGAGGCAGCACAGGGAGTCTTTAAGCCGGGAAGAAAACCGGACGTCTTTGACATGGTCCTTGAGTTGGTCTTTGATCAGGTCGATTACGGCGCTGAATTTCTTTTCGGCGGTTTTCTTTTCCGCTTCCGCCGTTTTGTCGATCGTGATGTCCCCGCGCGTAACGGATTTGAATTTCTTTCCGGAAACCTCCATATCGCCGGCGATAAAATCGTCGATTTCGTCAGTAAAGAACAGGACCTCGTACCCTTTATCACGGAACGCCTCCAGGTAAGGAGATTTTTCCACTTCCGCCCGGCTCGTGCCGGAGATATAATAAATCGCGTCCTGATCGGTTTTCATCCCGTTAACATACGCTTTGAGCGTCGTCATTTGACCGGGTTCGGTGGCCGTTGACTCGAATAACAAAAGGTCCTGAATGGTCTCCCGACGCTGGGAATCGACGTAAATACCTTCTTTGAGGGCCTTGCAAAATTCTTTGTAAAACTCCGTGTATTTCGCAAGATCCGAATTTTTCCATTCCGTCAGCGCATCAAGAATTTTCTTGACGATGTTTTTCTTCATCACGTCGACCTGACGATTGCTCTGCAGGATCTCCCGCGACACGTTCAACGGCAGGTCGGCCGATTCGATAACGCCCTTGACGAAACGCAGATAGACGGGTAGAAGCTCCTCGCAGTGGTCCATGATCTGGACGCGTCGGACGTACAGCAACGGGCCGATCTTGTATTCTTTGTAAAACAGGTCGAAGGGCGCGCGCTGAGGAATGAAGAGCAGGCCGGAAAATTCCGTCGTACCTTCGGCCTTAAAATGAATGACTTTTGCCGGATCGGTAACGTCGTGCGAGATGTGTTTGTAAAATTCGTTGTATTCCTCCGGCGTCACCTCGGATTTGTCTTTCAACCACAGGGCTTTGCGGGAATTGAGCGGCTCTTTGGAATCTTTTTTGTCGCCTCCCTCCAGGTAGATCGGATGCTCGACGTAGTCGGAGTATTTTTTGACGCAATTGCGAATTTCCCATGGTTCCAAAAAGTGTTTTTCGTCCGCTTTCAGGTAAAGAATGACGTCTGTTCCGTGCGAGTCCCGCTCAAAACTCTCGACGTCAAACGTTCCCGAAGCCGAGGATTCCCATCGTACGGCCTGATCTTTTGCTTCTCCTGCCTTGCGGGAAATGACGACGATGCGTTCGGCCACCATAAAAGCGGAATAAAAGCCGACACCAAACTGGCCGATCAACTCCGGCCGGTTCTTCAGGTCCTGGCTCGTAAGGTGCTGGATAAATTCTTTAGTGCCGGAATGCGCGATTGTACCCAGGGCCCGTACGATCTCTTCTTCGTTCATGCCGATTCCGTTGTCCGAGATGCGCAGAGTGCCGGCGGTCTTGTCGATCGCGATGACGATCTTCCAGTCTTCTGCGTCGACCAGACCGTGGTGCGTCAGTGCCGTGTACCGGGCTTTGTCGATGGCATCCGAAGCATTGGAAATCAATTCGCGTAGAAAGATCTCCTTGTGAGAATACAATGAGTGAATCATCAGATCCAGGAGTTGTTTGACCTCTGCTTTAAACTCCAGTGTCTGTGAAGACATGCCTTGAACTCCTATAAATTCATGTTTAATATTATTTTAGAGCAGATGGAATATAACATCGGCATTGTCAAAATGCAATCACTGTTAAGTCTACAAATTCAGTTACCGTTAATCGTTGTGAATTCAATAAAAACAATTAATTACATTCTATTGTAGAATGTGAAAAAAACTTTATCTTATGGGCAAGATTTTCCTTGCTTATAGTCGTCTTTTGGTATATCATGTATATGCAAGTTTGAAAAATCCCCACATGAGGTTACCCCCTAACCTCAGGGCTACGATAGAGACCCAGGGTGTTCCCTCAGCCCTGGGTTTTTTATTCTCGCTTGAAAGGAAGGACATGGGGTAGGGCCATTGCGCTTTTGTATCTTTTCGTTCCTCCTTGCCGTATCATATTTCCAAATCCGAGCAGAACAAAACGATGCTTTCATTCAGGTGAAAGTTGTCGGTGTCGTCAGTGATTCGGTTTTTGATTCACCGGCCGTGGTGCTCTTTGAAGAAAAAGAAAATATTTTTCTTCCGATCTGGATCGGCTCGTCCGAGGCGCTGGCGATTCAACTTGAGCTTCTCGGCGAAAAGGCTCGACGGCCATTAACGTCCGATCTTGCGACGGACATCATCACACGGCTGGGCGCCAAAGTGGAGCGAGTCGACATCACCATGGTCAAAAACGACACGTATTTTGCTACACTCAAGGTCCGAAAAGGGGATCAAAAAATCGAGTCCGTCGACGCCCGGCCGTCCGATGCGATCGGGCTGGCGCTCCGGTTTAAAGCCCCCGTGTACGTTGACCGGAATGTCCTGAAAGAATTCGGCGTTTCCTCGAAAAGTAATCTGCAATCGGCGCGAGAAAAAATTCGAAAAAGTTGATACAGGGAAGGGATCCACGATGAAAAAGAGTCCGCTATTTTGGACGTTGCTCGCCACGCTGGCGATCGGTATTGCCATCGGGTTTTCTCTCAAAGAAGACACCATCATGGCGTCTTATGCCTTTGAGTCGAGGGTAAACGAAACCGGTTCGGGCGAAGACATCGAGCCGACCGGAAAGGCTTTTGCTCGAATTGCCCGCGAGGTCTCTTCGGCCGTCGTGACCATTACATCGGAGAAAAAAACCAAAATTGGCGGCGGATTCGACGAGATTTTCAAAAATTTTCATAAGAACATTCCTGAGACGGGTATCGGATCGGGGGTCATTATCCGCAAAGAAGGGTACATCGTGACCAACGAACACGTCATCAAGGAATCCGACGTCATCAAGGTGCATCTCAACGATAAACGGATTCTAGAGGCGGAACTTGTCGGTTCCGATCCCCTCACGGACATCGCGCTGATCAAAATCGACGCGGACAATCTGCCCGTGCTGAAACTGGGCAATTCCGATGACGCACTCGTCGGGGAATGGGTGCTGGCTGTCGGTTCGCCGCTGAGCCTCAACAGTACCGTCACCGCGGGCATCATCAGCGCCAAAGGACGCCAGATCGGGATTATCGACGATGCGTACGGCGTGGAAAATTTCATCCAGACCGACGCCGTCATCAACCCCGGCAACAGCGGAGGAGCGCTGGTCAACATCAAAGGGGAACTGATCGGAATCAATACCGCGATTGCGACCAAGACGGGATTATACCAGGGGTACGGTTTTGCCGTTCCTGTCAACATCGCCCGGAGCGTGAGCGAAAGCCTGATCGAATACGGTCAGGTCGTTCGCGGATATATCGGCGTGACGATTAAGGACCTGGACATCACGTACGCCAAAGCGGTAGGATTACCGAGCGCCGACGGCGTGCTGGTCGAAGATCTGACGGCCAATGGCGCCGCACGGGAAGCCGGATTAAAAGAGGGTGACGTACTGCTGGAAATCGATGGACGGCCTCTGGCCCAGCGTGGGGATCTCCAGGCTTACATATCGACAAAAAAACCCGGAGACCGCGTCAAAGTATCGCTTTTCCGGAGCGGCTCTAAAATGACCAAAGAGGTCGTGTTGCGGTCACGCGACGGTCAGCTGACCGTGCCGACGCTGAATTCGACACAAAAAGCGAAGAAAAAATCTGAAGAGATCGGCAACGGAGTGGGGTTTGAAGTCAAAGAAATGTCCGGCGCGAAAGAGCGCGGTGTAGAGGTCGTCAAGGTATCTCGCCACGCCCGTCACCAGCAGATTTATGAAGGTATGATCCTCACGTCCATCGCGGGCAGCCCGATTGCTTCGGAAGAAGATTTTGAACGCGTCACGCGGAAACTCAAAGACGGAGATGCCGTCATCGTCCACCTCAAAACCCGATCCGGAGATTTTAATAAGGTCATCACCGCCGTCGAAGTGGTGCGTTAGTTTTCTTTTTCATCCCGTTCATCCCGCAGAAATTCCTGCCGGAAAAAACTCTGATCGTACCATTCCACAATGAAGGCGCGCAGAATTGCCGTAAGGGGAATGGAGATCAGAAGTCCGACCATACCCCAGATTTTCGCAAAAACAAAGAGGGAAAAGATCATCAGAACCGGGTGCAGCCCGAGTTTTTCACCTACAACTTTGGGTGAGATGATCAGCATGTCGAGGATCTGAACGATCCCGACGACAATGACCGACGTAAGGATGGCCCGCCCGGGTTCGGGATTGAAGAGCCCTAGAACAGCAGCCAGAACGAAGGTCAGGACGGGTCCGACGTACGGCAGCAAGCTCAGAAATCCCGACATCAATCCGATGATCAAGGCAAAACGGACCCCGAACAATTCCAGCACGACCCACGTGATCAACGTGATTGCCGCCGCGGCCAGCAATTTGCCGCGGATATAGAGACTTAAAATCGTGTTGACGCGGTCGTACGTTTTTTCAAAGCGCTCGCGATGCCGTTCGGGAATTCTCGACCGTAAGGCGGTCAAGTTGCGGTCGAAATCGCGGAGGAAGTAAAACACGGCAAAGGGTACAATGATCAGGTTGATCAATTGCGTCACCAGCGACGATAGCCCGGTGGTAATGACCTGCGCGCTTTCGGAAAACATACGGACGAAGTCGTTGACTTTCTGGGTCACTTCCGTCTGGAGGATTTTCAACATGCGATCGACGTCGAGGCCCATTTTTTCCAGGAAAGACAACCAATTGGTACGAACACTCTCCCGGAAGGCATCGACCGAGGGCAGCGATCCGGCCAGAATCTGAAACTCCTCGGTGATCTGCGGCACGACGATGAATCCGAACAACGCAAAAACGCCCAGCAGCAGGACGACAATGATCACGATGGACGTCGTACGAGAAACTTTTCTTCGTTCGAAAATATCGACCACGGGATCGAAGAGATACGCCAGCGCGAACGCCAGCAAAAAAGGGCTGATAATGTCCTGGAGAACGTGAAAGAGCCAGACCATGAACAATGTGAAAATCAACGCGATGAGGACGCGGATGGATTTGTGTTCTCGAAACGGGATCAGAAACGCAATCAAAAGAATGGCCAGAAGGAAGGGTGAAAAAATGTCCATGATGCCGTAATAGAACGCACCGAAGAGGATCAAGACGACGGCGGCAACGAGGAAGAACCGGGATTCTTTTTCTGAGATCATAACATGAATGGATTTTGGCGGCTCATCATCGTGACATCGCTCCGCTGCAAGACGTTCGGACGACATATGAGAACCGCTTGAACGACTGAATGTGTTAAAGTCTTGCCATGTTTGCCAATAGAATCTATGAGAGACGGTGAAACGACAAGTAGCGCGGGCTTCCAGCCCGTGGTGCACGAACCCGATATGCGTAGCAAACATCGGTCGCTTCGACCATGCTCAGCGACCGATTCAGCAAAAGCATGAGCCGAACCTCACCCCGTCTTCCCCTTACGCGTTTTTGATTTTGTGATAAACGAAAAATCGATGCGCGTAAGGGGAGGGAAGGGAGGGGTTGTACGGTGGTGTTGAAAGATAATGGGAGTAAGTGGCTCCGGACGGAATTTGCACCATGAGAGTGCATCCGCCTCTGGCGGAGAACCGGTGACACAAGATCAGTGTGAAATAATGGGAGTAAGTGGCTCCGGACGGAATTTGCACCATGAGA
>CAYZJB010000054.1:0-24355 GCA_964478735.1 uncultured Bacteroidota bacterium
TTTTGAAATCGGTAATCGCCACGCGCGGAGGGATCAGATTGGCCGGCATATCTTCGGGGCGAAAGACATTGAAACCGTTGACACCTCCGAAAAAAAATCTACCGTCAGGCGCCTTATAGCAGGCTCCGCGTTCAAACTGGTCTCCCTGCAAGCCGACCCGGCTATCGTAATGCTTGATCAACCCCGATGCCGGGTCCATTCGGACAATGCCCTGATTTGTCGAAATCCACAAGTGACCCTGGCTGTCCTCCAGAATGCCGTTGATTACGGTATTAGGCAACCCATGCTGCTTCGTGTAACGTCTGAATTTTCCATCCCGAGACAAAAGGCAATTCAATCCATCGGCGGTACCGATCCAGATTCGTCCCTGTCGATCTTCGTGTAAAAATTGTATTCGATTATCCGATATAGAAGAAGAATCCAACGGATCATGTCGATAATAACCGTATCGTTCGGTACGGCGGTCAAACGTGTATACCCCATCGCGGCGGGATGCCAGCCAGAAGAGCCCGTTGCGGTCCTCCAGACCGCACCAGATGTCATTAATACCGTTGGGGACAAGGCTTGCCGCAGGAAAATTGACCATGGTACCGGTCTGCATATCCAAACGATTCAAGCCGCCTCGAAACGTCGTGATCCACAGATAACGCCTATTATCACGTGAACTTTGCCAGAAATCGTATACACGCGGTCCTCGAAGTCCTCTATCAATGTAAGGAAACGGGACAAAAGGATAGTGTATGAAGCTTTGTTGTGTTAGGTCGAACTTGACAGCACCTTGTAATTCTGTACCGATCCAAATATTGCCTTCGTCATCTTCGTGGAGCGCTCGGATTTGCCGATCAGGAAGTTGGCCCGGTCCTGCGCGATAATGAATGAACCCGTCAAGTTTTTTATCCCAGCGATTGAGCCCGTCATCCGTACCGACCCAAAGATCTCCATGGCGATCAACCAAAAAACATCGAGCGATGTTGTTGCTCAAACTGTTTGGATTTTCGGGATCTGAAAAGACGTGTCGAATCGATGTCGAGGATAAGTCGACCCGGGTAATCCCTCCCGGATCCGACGCAATCCATAGAGCGCCGTTTTCAATCATCAGATCGTGAATGTAGTAATCGTTAAAAACTCCGGAATTCATTTTGTAGTTTTGATGATGTCTCCACGTTTTTCTTTTCGTGTCGAACAGCGTAATCCCGCCTGCAGTTGTGCCGATCCAGATGCGCTCGTTATTATCTATCACGAGACGTCGTACTCGCGCATGACTGAGCTGACCGTCGAGAGCCCCTATTTGCTCAATCAAAAACTCATTTTTATCCAGCTTCCACAATCCCACAGGCGACCCAATCCAGAGGGCATCGGAACGATCCTGAATGACGGTCCAGACGGTAATTAGTTCGGGTCTCTGTTCGGATAGTCGGAGATCACGTAATGTAAGATTATCTGGATTGAATTCGAAGAGCCCTCGTCTTCGAGTTCCAATCCATATACGTCCGTTGCGGTCTTCGTACAAACACCGCACGGCTAGCGGGGTTCGACCTTCCCTTGGCACTCTGACAAATCGTCCTTCTTGGTAACCGCAAACGCCATTTTCCGTACCAATCCATATTTTTCCTTCTCGATTTATCAGTAACGCATTGATGAGGTTATGGGGCAGGGATGTGTCGTCTGGGCCTGCAAGAAACCGATCGATACGATACGTTTTCGGATCGAGCCTGTTAAGGCCGTTCTCTGTTCCAATCCAAATATAGCCCGACGTATCCTGGGCCAAGTCGGTGATTACATTGTCGGAAAGTGAATGAGGATCGTCGGACAGATGACGGAATATCCGCATGGTGTGTCCGTCGTACTTGACGAGACCGTCCTGGGTCCCAAACCACATAAAGCCATCGCGATCTTTCAAAATACAAGTCGCCGCCGGTGACGGCAACCCGTGGCCGACCCCAAGTGAATGGGCTCGAAATTCCTGACCTGTTGAGGTTTGGCCGAACACGAGCAAACACATGAATGGCATAAAGTGCTGCATGCCGGCAATGTAGGCCGAGTACCGAATCGAAGTCAAGACGCTTGTCTTTCATCGAAGAGATGGTTAACATGCCTTTGTTTTTGCAGACCCGTACTCCATATGATCTTGACCCATGAGTCGCTTCCTATTCTTGCTTTTCCTGTGTAGCCCGTCGCTTTTCGCTCAAGTCGCTACGATCAAAGGCTACGTAGCCGATCTGTCGACCGGCCAACCGTTACCCTCCGCCAACGTGCGTATTACCGGTTCCCTCATGGGTGGAGTCGCTCGAAATGACGGCAGTTTTCTGCTTAAAAATGTACCCTATGGCGATCACGAGCTGGTGATCGGTTTTATAGGTTATGAATCTCATTATCAAAAAATCTCTATCACATCATCCGACACGACACTGCCCGTGGTGTTCCTTAAGCCGTCGGCACTGCGGTTCTCCGATATCGTCATCGAGGATCGACATATCCTGCACACGCGCGCACTGGCCCGGCAACGCTCGGCAAGCCATCTGGTCAATGTAGCGACCGAAGAACTTCTCACCGCTTTCCCAGATCCGAATGCCGCCGAAGCGCTTCAGCGTCTGCCTTCGATCTCAATTCAGCGGGACCAGGGAGAAGGCCGCTATGTCGTTTTACGCGGCCTGGAGCCTAAAATGACGACCGTTCTTATCAATGGCGAACGTTCGGCCATATCGGAAGAACTGACCCGGCAGGTTCCCCTCGATGTCGTACCGAGGGCGATTTTGGGAGAAATCGAAGTACACAAAACACTGACCCCGGACATGGATGCGGACGCCATCGCGGGCGTGGTCAATCTGCAATCGCGCAGCGCTTTCGACCGGGGTATTCCATCCTGGTCCGGTGCGCTCGCGGGAGGATTCAATCCGATTGCACCGGGCGGAATCGTCGATGCCCAGATCACGCACAGCCTGATCATTGGAGACAAGCACGGATTGTTGATCAGCGGCTCGATGTACGAAACGCATCGCGGCTCGGATGACGTTGAAATGATCTGGTCACGCAACGACTTTGGACAAGGCCCGGTGTACGCGATCCAGAATCAGGAATTACGCGATTACCTGCTCACCCGAAAACGATACGGCCTGGGCGCCAACTGGGATTATCGCTCGAATCGGGAACACGCGTTCTACGCACGAGCATTTTATACACGCTTTCACGACGATGAGGTCCGCCGCCGGCTTCGCCTGCGATACGACCGGGGTCAGTTCACTACCGCAACAGAATTGGGAGCCACCGTGACCGATGCCGACGTTGAGCGTGAGACGAAAGAAACCAGTTTTCGTCGTTCGATCGGCAATTTCCAGATCGGAAGCTCGCATCGGTTCGGGCGTCTGTCAGTCAAAAGCCGCGGATCGTATTCCCGCGCGAAGGAATGGATCCCCTACCGGCGTGATATCACGTTTCGCGTACGCAATGTCGATCTACGGTACGACCTTGACCACCCGAACTTCCCTGCCTTCGAGGTGACGAACGGCGTCGATATCCACGATCCGTCCTTTTACCGAATCAAAACGCTGTTTTTTGAAGAGTATTTTGTACTGGAAGACGAATGGTCAACCGCCCTCAATGCAACATTTCAACCCGTATCCAATGACGTCGCCCAGGCGCTGCAATGGGGGCTGAAATGGAGGCGAAAAAATCGAACGCGTGATCACGACCGACGACGATACGACAGCTATACAGGACCTACGTTTACCATGGACCAGGTCAGCGGCAAATTCGAAGACCGTGATTTTCTCGACGACCGTTATCGTATCGGTCCTTTGCCGGGCCCGAAAGAAACCGATGATTTTCTCAATACAAATTTTTCAAACTTTGTATTCAACCCTGGCGGCTCCAAAATCGAAGACGATCCACGCGCTTATGGCGCTGATGAAACAGTCGTTTCCGGCTACGCCATGGGAATGTTCAGTTCGGGAGACCTGACAATTATCCCGGGCATTCGGTTCGAAAAAACGTATCTGAATTATCGCGGAAATCGCGTAAGCATCACGCCCGCAGGCACATACGATACGACCTTTTCAACCAAAGGCCATTTTGAATATTATTACTTTTTTCCAGGGATAAATATCAATTTTGACATGACGCGTGAAGCAAAATGGCGTTTTGCCGTTACACGGTCGCTCGCCCGACCGGATTACTACGATTTGGTTCCGTATGAATTGATCGATGCTGACGACCAGTCCCTTTCCCGGGGAAATCCGTTGCTTAAACCCGCTCTTGCGATCAACGTCGATGCCGGTGTTGAATATTATTCGATTTCATCAACGTTCGTTTCGGTCAATATTTTTCTAAAAAATATCAACCGCTTTATATATCCGCGGGCTTACATCGAAACCACGGGCCCTTTTGCAGGCTATCGCATTACCGACAAGATGAACGGTAAAACCGCTCACATTTGGGGACTGGAACTTGCCGTGCATCATCGATTTCCGAATCAGTTAAAACACTTTGGCTTTTCCGCAAGCTACACGTTTACGCAATCGGACGCATCGTTTCCAGGACGAAGCGATGAGATGCGGCTGCCGGGTCAAGGAGACCATACATGGAATATGGCCGTTTTATACGATCGGCGGCGATTTTCCGCGCGTTTCGCGGCAACGTACCATTCGGCTTATCTCTTCATTCCCTCGACCGTTCCGTCGGATGATATTTTTATGGATCGTCATTTTCAGTTGGACGCCCGTCTGTCTTATCGTTTTACGAAATGGCTGAGCGGTTATGTGGAGTTCATTAATCTGACCGATCAACCGTATGTGACGTACCAAGGATTGCGCCGCCAGAAAACCCAGCAGGAGTTTTATTCATGGTGGGGACACGCCGGAATACGGTTCGAGTTCTGATCTTTATTAAAACCTTCCAATCGCATATCTTCTTGCATGATTCGTTTCTCGCATCCTGAATATCTGTATCTTCTCGCCCTGCTTCCTTTTTTAATGGTGTTTATGATCTGGCGATATCGAGTGCGCCAAAAAAAGATCCATACGATCGGTGATTTCGATCTCGTCCAACGTCTTACGGATTCTTTCAGTGTAAAAACCTGGTGGATCAGACAATGCTTGTTGCTTACAGTATTTGCGTCCCTCATCGTTGCGGGCGCCGGTCTGGAGGTCGGAACTCGATATGAAGAAGTAACGCTGGAAGGCATCGATCTTGTCATTGCCCTGGACGTCAGCGCGTCCATGCATGCTGAGGACGTTCAGCCCAACCGTCTCGCAAAAGCGAAACATGCGATCAATACTCTACTCGGACGCCTCGGAGGCGACCGTGTGGGACTGGTCGTTTTCGCGGGAGGGGCTTTTATTCAGTGTCCCATGACGTCCGATTACGCGGCTATTCGAATGCTCCTCGATGCGGCTGATGTATCCAGTATCACCTCCGGCGGCTCCAATTTAGGAAGCGCGCTGGAAACCGCCGCCCAGGCCTTTCCCAAGCTATCGAGCGAAACGAAACCCGCCGACAAGGCGATCGTTCTTTTTTCCGACGGCGAGGACCATGAACCGGACTATGGCGCCATGGTCGACCGGCTGAAAGAAGAACACGTTCGCGTGTTTACGATCGGTATCGGAACAGACGCCGGCGTGCCGATCCCGATTTATGACGAACAGGGACGCGTGACGGACTTTAAGAAAAGCGAAGGCTCCGTTGTGACGACCCGTCGTGACGAATCGCATCTGCGCAGGATCGCCGAGGAAACAGGGGGTCGGTACTTTGGAATCAGTGCGAACGAAAACGAGATCGACCGATTGTATCAATCCATTGCCGGTATGGAAAAAGGCGGCTCCAAACAATTTCAATTTACATCCTTCGAAAATCGCTACCAGTATTTTGTCGGGTTTGCCCTGCTTCTTCTGGGAGCAGAATTTTCACTGAAACGACGACGTTATGGCCGCTATTGAATTTGCCACGCCGGCATGGTTTATCGCCTTGATTCTCCTCCCGACACTCTATGCCGTGCGTCGATGGTGGAGCGGTCGACCGGCGACATTCCAGTACTCCGTCGCTCACCGCATGACCGGCGTTCCGGTTTCGATCCGCCAGCGAATGGCGCGCGTGTTGCCGATCCTCTATTACCTGGCGATGGCACTGCTTGTGACGGCCATGGCGAGGCCTCGAATCCGAGACACTCAATCGACCATCACCGCCGAGGGAATTGATATCATTCTTACAATCGACATTTCCCGAAGCATGTTGATCGAAGATATGGATAAAATGAGCCGTCTCGAAGCGGCCAAGCGGGTCGCGGAAAAATTTGTGATGAGCCGCCAGACCGATCGCGTAGGCCTGGTCGTATTTGCAGGTGAAAGTTTTACTCAATGTCCGTTGACCGTTGATTACGATATTTTAACCCAGTTTATACGGCAGTTGCAGACGGGTATCGTCGAAGACGGTACCGCCATTGGAATGGGCTTGATCAATTCCATCAATCGGCTGCGCCAGAGTCAGGCGCGCAGCAAAGTCATCATTCTGCTGACGGATGGACAAAATAATCGCGGCGAGATCGATCCCATCACCGCCTCCCAGCTGGCCCAGACCCTCGGTATTCGTGTCTATACCATCGGCGCCGGTAAAGACGGCATTGCAAGAATTCCGGTCGACGACCCGTTTTTCGGGCGACAGTATGTGACGGCAGAGGTTAAGATCGACGAGGAATCACTCAAGCAAATCGCCGACAATACAGGCGGCCAGTACTTCCGCGCCACGAACCCGAAAGCACTCGATGAAATTTACGAGCAAATTGGTCGGCTTGAGAAAACGCGCGTCGATGTGAAGACCTATTTGCGATATCAGGAGCTCTATCTTCTGTTCGTGCTCCCGGCGGCCATTTGTCTGCTGGCGAGCTTTATTTTGTCCCAATTTGGATTGTCACGTCTTCCGTGAAGACCTCATCCGATCTACAAGAACGTTTCGACCGCCATTGTTTGAACCGGCGATTTTTTTTGCCGAGAGATCGGGTCCTCATCGCCGTCAGCGGCGGGGTGGATTCGATGGTCCTGCTCCACCTGATGCGGTCTCTGGCCCGTCAAATGGACGTCACGATTGCGGTCGGACATGTTCACCACGGATTGCGCGGCGCTCCGGCACAACGCGATCGGGACTTCGTCAAGCGATTTTGCCGATCCAATAAAATCCGCTTCTATTCGTGCAACGTTCAGACCCAAAAGCACGCGAGCGCCAACGGCCTATCGATCGAAGAAGCCGCCCGGCAGCTGCGTTATCGCGCGCTTCGACGGTGGGCAACGCGAGGGCATTACAAAACGATCTGTACGGCCCACCATCGGTCGGACCAGGCCGAAACCGTTCTGATGCGAGTGCTAAAGGGGACGGGATTCCGCGGTCTGTCCGGAATTCGTGAAAAAACGCAAGACCTGATCCGGCCCCTGCTGCCTTTTTCACGTCAGGAAATCAGAAACTACGCCCTTGCAAACGGCATCCGCTATCGAGACGACTCAACCAATCGCAACGCACGGTTTCTGCGCAACCGGCTGCGTACCGATATCCTGCCGTCGATCCGTCGCCATGTTGATCCACAAGCGGACCGGCACCTGACGGACCTCGCGCGGATTTCGGAACACACGTACCACTACCTGCGGATGCAGGCGGAAAGGGAGTTTACGCGAATCGGCACGGTGTCATCGCAAACGATTACCCTTGCTATTGAGAGGCATCCGGACTACTTTTTTGCTTTATTTGCAGCACTTTTTGAACTGATCTTTGAAAAATTGGCACCTGATCGGGTACTGTTGAATATGACGGACATCGAATCGCTTCACCGGCTCTATACCGATGCGGAAACGGGACGCCGTTTGATGATCGGCCCCGTGATGTGCGTGAAAGATCGCGATCGGATTGTTTTCACCGTCAAACGCGTGAGACCGCTCCATACCAAAGCGAACCGAATCCTTCGCGGTGAAACATACCGCTGGAACGATTTCATGTTTACCAGTCAAGATGTCCACGTGACAACCTTTGATAACAATAAAGGCCGCTCGCCATTGGCGGAATATATCGATGCCTCCAGCGTGAAAGGGCGTCTGATCGTACGGCCGTGGAAAAGGGCCGACCGGTTTTATCCGATCGGTCTCGGAGGTTCAAAACGCGTCAGCGATTTGTTGACCGATCTCAAAGTAAGTGTACTCGATCGCCCGCGTATCCGCGTACTGACGGAACAATCTCGTGGAGCCGAACGTATCATCTGGGTTTGTGGATACCGGCTCGACGATCGCTTCAAAGTGACCGATCAAACTACCGCAATCCTGGAATGCCAATGTAACTATGAAAAAAACGATTAAGACCGATTCCCACACGTTCGACGTGATGATCACCGATGCTCAGATTCAGGAGGTCGTGTCGCGGCTTGGCGCCCGGCTGACAAACGATTATACCGGTAAAAACCCAATTTTTGTGGGAGTACTGAACGGTTCGTTTTTATTTATTGCCGACCTTGTTCGCGCGTTCCACGACGATTGTGAAATCGATTTCCTCAAGATCGGCAGTTACGGTGACGCCATGAGTTCGTCCGGAACCGTTCGCCTCGACAAAGACGTATCGGCCCATCTGAAAGGTCGTCACGTCATCATTGTGGAAGACATCATCGATTCCGGCGTTTCGGTCACCTACATCCACGACCATATCATGAAAAAAGGACCGGAATCCGTTCGCTTCGTCACGCTGTTATTGAAAAAAGAAAAAGCCCGGGTCGCTTTCCCGATCGACTACGTCGGGTTTGAAATCGGCAACGAGTTCGTCGTCGGCTACGGACTCGATTTTGCCCAGAAATTTCGTCATCTCAAAGATATCTACGTCACAAAGGATTGATCCGCCCATGAATAGATCCGATCAAAAACAAAAAAAGACACCGCCCCGACGTCAGCCCGACGGCGGCGGCAATTATAAAAATACGCTCGGAACATTTTTCATCTGGCTGGGAATTTTTGTCGCGTTCTTCTTTCTGTATCAAATGCTTTCCGTCAGCGGCGACAAGTACGTCGAACTGACGTTTTCCGAATACCAGGCGTTTCTGGAAACGGACAAGATCAATCACATCCACGTCTCAGATAACGAATTACGGGCCAGCCTAAAGGAAGAAATGATGCGCCCGGGGCCCGACGGTAAAGCGGTGCGCTTCCAGCATTTTAAAATTTATATCCCCTTTGTCGACAGCAAAATGATCCAGGATTGGAAGGACCGCGGCATCGGAGTAGAGTTTTCGCCGAAAGGAACGGATTTTTCAACCATCCTCATTCAAATGCTGCCCTGGCTTGTGGCCATCGGTATTTTCATCTTCATCCTGCGCCGCATGCAGGGAGGTGGAACGGGGGCACGAAATATTTTCAGTTTTGGCAAAAGCCGCGCTCGCTTGTCGAACGAAAAAGATACGCGGGTGCTCTTTACCGATGTCGCCGGTTGCGAAGAGGCCAAACAGGAACTGTCCGAAATTGTCGACTTCCTCAAAGAACCGGAAAAGTACACCAAATTGGGCGGACGAATCCCCAAGGGTGCACTGTTGCTTGGCCCTCCGGGCACCGGTAAGACCCTGTTGGCCCGGGCTGTTGCGGGAGAAGCGGGTGTTCCTTTCTTCAGCATCAGCGGTGCCGATTTTGTCGAGATGTTCGTCGGCGTGGGTGCGTCCCGAGTGCGCGATCTTTTCGATCAGGCAAAGAAAAACAGTCCGTGTATCATTTTCATCGACGAAATCGACGCCGTCGGACGCTCACGCGGAGCCGGCCTGGGTGGAGGCCATGATGAACGGGAACAGACGCTGAATCAACTGCTGGTGGAGATGGACGGTTTTGACGCCAATGAGGGCATCATCATTCTCGCCGCGACCAATCGACCCGATATTCTGGACTCGGCCCTGCTGCGGCCGGGACGATTCGATCGCCAGGTAGTGGTCGATCAGCCCGATGTTAAGGGACGCGAAGAAATTCTCAGAATCCATACTCGCCGAATCAACTTGGGCGAAGACGTGAAACTTGAAAAAATAGCCAAAGGAACGCCCGGATTGAGCGGCGCCGACCTGGAAAACCTCGTCAACGAAGCGGCCCTCCTGGCGGCACGCCGGAATTCGTCGAAAGTTGAAAATTTCGATTTTGAAAACGCCAAAGACAAAGTCATGATGGGCGTCGAACGTAAGAGCATGGTCCTTTCGGAGAAAGAAAAAAATATGGTCGCGTACCATGAGGCCGGTCATGCCCTCGTCGCCCGGTTGTTGCCCGATTCCGACCCCGTTCATAAGGTCACCATCATTCCTCGCGGCCGTGCGTTGGGATTGACCCATTATCTACCGACGGACGATCGCCACATGTACTCCAAAGACTACATCCTGACGACGTTGGTTCACCTGATGGGCGGTCGAGCCGCCGAAAAAATCATTTTTGATCACTACACGACCGGGGCGGGTAACGATATCGAACGCGCGACCAGCCTCGCACGCAAAATGGTATGCGAATGGGGCATGAGCTTGGAACTCGGTCCCGTGGCATTCGGTAAAAAGGACGAGGAGGTTTTCCTCGGCCGTGAAATCGCCACGTCGAAGGACTATAGCGAACAAACGGCCGTGTTAATCGACAGGGAAATCCAATCGATCGTACGAGACGCCGAAGGACGGGCCGAAACGTTGCTGCGCGATCATATTGACAAGCTTCACGCCATAGCCAAAGCACTGGTAGAACGGGAAACGATTGATACGGATGACCTCGATATGATCATGACCGGTCAACCGCTCAAACCGGTCGACCATGCCCAGCGCGAACCCGCTGAACCGCCATCAAAGACCGTGGCTGTACCGTCGTAAAAGCAGCTGAAAACAATTCCCCCTCATGCCCATGGATATCGCCGTGAGTGACAATCGGCTTGCTTATAACCCGAAAGGATAGAAATAAATTCGGGAGTTTTGATGGATCGTATGTTACGCTATTTGTCTGGTGAAGTCCCGGGCGGGTTTCCCGCATTGATCGGCATATTGACCGCGATCCTGATCTTTACGTGGTATCTTCATCGGTATTCTCCCGTCATCAATAAGAAACGCCTGCGCACGATCACGACGGGAATGGTTGCCTTTCTTCTTTTCACCTATGTGATTGCACGTCTTGCACGTCCGCCTAAACCTGACATCGTCAATGTTGCCATATTTCCGATGGAAATGGAATGGGAGGGCATCGACTCCCTGCAGAAGGTTCGGTGGATGGGAACCGGCTGGCTTCTGGGCGAAATGATATCCCGCGTCGGAGAAATGACCTCTCCCTCTCACGTTATGTTTGTCAGACCGGAATGGCTTTCTGCATCTTTTGACGGCCAGACCCTTTTCCCATTCCGCGATGTCGATCGCGTCGGCCGCTTCGGACGGCAATTCGGTTTCGAAGCAACGGTAAATGGCAGCGTGCATGTTCGACCGGATAAGATCGAAGCTCAATGTACGATCCAGGACCTGAGAAGTGGAATGTCGGAAGATTGGAAACAGTCATGGGCGCCGGCTGAACTGCCATCGGCGTTAATCCCGTTTGCGGAAACCGTTAACAAGAAAGTATATGCCCTGATCGACGAGGAACCGACAAAAAACGTCCCGGATCTTCGGCATTATGAGCGCCCGGCGTCCCTGTCGTACGGAACCGTTCGTCAGCTCATCGCAGACAGTGCGGCGGTTAAGGCCCTTCCGATAGCCGAAGCGGCTGTTCGCAGCGACAGCGCTTCCTTGCTCGCATGGCTCGCACTCGGTCACGTTCATACAGAACTCATGCTCCTGTCCGACGATGAGCTTGTCCAACGATACCATCTGCAAAGGGCCGAAGTCTATCTGAAAAAATCAGGACAGCGCGATCCCGGATACCAACCCGTCTATTCCGCATTGACCCATCTTTTTATGCTCGTTCGTCCAGAGGGCAGGTATCTTGATGCGGAATTCTCCATGATCGACGGCCATCAACTATACGATCGCGATTACATGACGTTTTATTACCTCAGTTATATGAATAAGTTGCGTTGGGAATCGCTCGGTATGACCCGTGAGGAACAGATTTTGGAACGCGCATTGGAAATCAATCCCGCCGGCTTTAAAGCGCTGCTCCGTCTCGGCCAGCATTTTTTGGAGTTCAGCCGACCCAACGATCACTTGTCTCAGCTGGCATTAAACAATTTCGTCAAAGCTTACAAGATGAGGCCCCGCAGCCGTGAAGCGATTCTTGGACTGGTGACCGCCTACGATCATTTGAATTATTTCAACGACGCCCTCACACTCCTGGATTCTGCACAGGTCAACTATCCGAACGATCCGGAAATACTCTACAGCCTCGGCGTGATCCGATTTCACCTGTCGGGCGCGTACAAAGCAAAGAAACAGGCCCAGGCGGAAGCGGACGAATTGCGAAAAGCCGAACAGGCGTTCCTCGAAGCCGTCCGAATCAACAATCACGCCTATTCGCACCTTTATCTCGGTAAGATTTACGATTATCGTAACCAGCGCAGCGAGGCCATCGAGGCCTTTCGTGCGGTCATGAGCCTGCTTCCCCAGGATGATCGTTTCCGCGAAGAAGCCCGGAAGAAACTCCGTGAGTACTTTCCCGACGTCGAATGAGGAATTGTATCGTCGATTGACCGATTTCGTTCACGTGATGGGCATTGTGAACGTGACGCCGGATTCTTTTTCCGACGGTGGCCAATTTGATACGCTCGATCGGGCCCTGGGCCATGCCCGGCAATTGATTGACGACGGCGCCGATTTGCTCGACATCGGAGGAGAATCGACCCGGCCCGGTTCCGACCCGGTCCCGGCGGATGAAGAATTGCGCCGTGTGATTCCCGTGATCGAAGGCATTCGTTCGTTTTCCTCTGTTCCCGTCTCCATCGATACAACCAAAAGCGAAGTGGCCCGTGCCGCGTTGAGATCGGGCGCAAATGTCATCAACGACATCAGCGGTACGACATTGGATCCGAAAATAATCGATGTGGCAGCCGAACACGGCGCCATTCTTGTCATCATGCATATGCTCGGCACTCCGAAAACGATGCAGCAGGACCCGCATTATGACGATGTCGTTCTTGAAGTTCGGCAATGGCTTGATGAACGCGCCGCGGCACTCCGCTCACGCGGTATTCAACGGCTGGTCGTCGATCCCGGGTTTGGATTTGGAAAACGCCTCGCGGATAATTTTCAGCTGCTGGCCCGACTCGATTCGCTCCGCACCCTTGGATACCCGTTACTCGTCGGAACGTCTCGAAAAAGTTTTCTCGGAGCGCTTTTCAACGCTCCCCCTGAGGACCGTTTGGAAGGAACGTTGATTTCCAATATATTGGCCGTGTTGAAAGGGGCCACGATCCTGCGCGTACACGATGTTCGTCAGGTTCGCCGTGCGCTGAGTTTTTTACAGGCTGTCGAAAACCATGCTTCAGACTGAAGTTTTCAGGGTCCTTTTTCTCCCCGTCACCGTCATCGATATCCTCGATATCATCGTTGTGGCATTGATCTTTTATCGTGCCTATCTCGTGATCCAGGGGACGACCGCCTCACGAATGCTGATCGGCCTCATCCTGATCCTTCTGGCGTCGCTGGCCGTGCGGGCCCTGCATATGGACGGTATGATCTGGCTGGTCGCGCAGATCCAAACGGTCTGGGTCATTGCGTTCGTCATTATTTTTCAGCCGGAATTGCGACGCCTGCTTTTCCATTTCGGCCAGAGCGGCGTCTTCAGCAACATCATCAAACTTGGAGTTCCCGACTACGTTGAAGACATCGTTAAAGCGTGCGAGTGGCTCGCCAAAAAGCGCTACGGCGCGATCGTCGTGATCGAGCGGTCGACGGGGTTGCGCAACATCATCGAGACCGGCGTACAACTTCATGCAACGATAAGCCAGCAACTCATCCTATCGATTTTCAATCCCCGCTCGCCGTTGCATGACGGCGCTATTGTGATTGAAAACGATCTCATCGAAGCCGCGCGGTGTCTGTTGCCGCTCAGTCAGAACCCGTACCTGGAGGCGTCACTGGGCACCCGCCATCGCGCGGCGATCGGCCTGTCCGAACAGACGGATGCGATCGCCATCGTGATCAGCGAAGAAACCGGAAAAATATCCGTCGCCCATAAAGGAGTCCTGCATTCTCCTCTATCCGTCGTCCAGTTGAGAGAGTTTCTTGAAGAGGTCATCGCCTCCGGAAAAGCGAAACGGCTTTTCCGCAAATTACGCTCTAAAAAAGCGGCCGCCTGAGACCGAAACCTCGTGCGCCGTGTATAATGGATTAACCGCTTGAGCCTAAGGACGAGATTCGGTAAGTTGGCCGCCGTGGTCCGTGTGTTTCTCCTTTTCATTGTTGTTCTCGAATGTTGGCCCACGTCGGCTGCCGGGCAGGACCGTGGGTTGCCCAAGCCTGAACGCCGCCGGGCGGACGGACGGATCGTCTACGATCTGACTTTCCCCGATCCCCGGATGCTCAAGTCGGCCCCCAATTATTCCTACCTCATCGAAGCCGCGCAACGACCCGACGTAGAAATTGTGTCGAAGGAAGTGCAGGTATTATCGGCTCAAGCCCTTGCCGTCGCGGAACCTTTATATGACGTCATCTACCTCGGCAAAACACGCGACATTCCATTGTATCGGATTACCTTTCATCCATACCGAATCGTCCTCAACGGCACGGAATACACGCGAAAACTGACGGTTCACATCAAAACGTCCGGCACGGCCATCCCGATTCGGGAGCCCCTCGCCAAAGAAACGTACGCGCAACTGGAAGAGTATGCACTGAACGTGTCCGATACACGGCACCAGTTGACCATGCAGAAATCATTAACCTCATCCCGGGCCGTATCATCCTTCGCGCCTTTGCTCCCGACACAGTATATTAAAATCGTTCTGGATGAAGACGGCATTTATAAAATCACTTACGCCGATCTCACGGATTCGAGCGGCCTTAAATTTGCCGGCGTCAACCCAAGAACCTTCCGTTTGTGGAACCGCAATCACGAAGTACCGATATACTTTCAGGGCGAATCCGACGGAAAATTCGATCGCCAGGATTATTTTGAATTTTACGGGGAACGCAATCTTGCACGCCACAATCCTTATCTGAACGGAATTCCGGCGGCTAGCGGCCATTATCTTGATCCGTGGACGGATGAGAACGTCTACATTCTGACGTGGGGGGAATCCAACGGCCTGCGTCTGATTGAAGAAAGCGTTGGCGGAGCGAGGATGACCGATCCCAGTTACGACCGTTTCGATAAAAAAATTCACATCGAAGAAGACAACGTGCGTCTGCCCATTAAGAATATCATCTTAGGTCGTCCGGCTGCAGAGGAAGACATCTGGAGTTTCGATAACGGGCTATCCATCGTGCAGGGCGGTGGGACAAACTTCGTGAATTACTCGTTCGAACTCCAGGGTCTAGACACCCGGTTCAGCGGTGACGTCTTCACACTGACACTGAATTTACAAGGAATCTCGACCGGGAGGCATGAAGTCTCCGTTATCATCAATCAAACTTCCATTACGTCCACTCCGCTGTCATGGAACGGCGCGACTAAACTTCAATTTTCACTCAATATTCCCTCCAGTGTTTTCCGCTCAGGTTCTAATACCCTCGGCCTTTTGACCACGTCCACGCCGGATCGCGTCCTGGATGAATTTGCGCTGAACTGGATCGAGGTGACTTACAAAAAACGATACGATGTGACCGATGATTATATAGAGTTCCAGAAAGGATCGGGCGGTCTTTCCGGAGTTACATACAACTATCGGATCACCAATTTTTCAGACCAGAATATTTCACTTTACAAAAAAGGTATCAGCCGTCTGGTCAACTGGGACCTTTCTCAGGACTTCAATACCGGCCGGTGGTCGATTTTGATGCGAGACGACACGCCGGTTTCGGAAACAGAATACGTGGCCGTCACTGAAAGCAAAAAACGCAAACCGGAGCGGATTTATCTGCGTAACAGCGCCAATCTTCAAACGGGAACTCACAACGCTCGATATCTTATTATTACGGACAATAGGCTCGCTGCCGCGGCGCAACCGATCAAAGCATACCGGGAATCCACGGGATACACGTGTGAAATCGTCCGCCTCGAAGATATCTACGACGAATTCAACGGCGGCATCAAGTCGCCGTACGCGATCCGCGACTTTCTTCGATTCACCTACTCCAGCTCCAACTGGACCGGTACACAGGGATCTCCTCTGTATGTCTTGCTTGTCGGTGACGCCAGTTTCAATCCGCGCGTGACCGACGATATTGTTCCAATTCAGTACATCCAGACCCAATCGTACGGCCCCGCCGCAAGTGATCACTGGTATGCCCTCGTCGACGATGTCGATAATCTTCCCGATTTTTTTATCGGCCGGCTCCCGGTCACCACAAAAGAAGAAATCGACATCATTCTGGCCAAGATTCAGAAATACGAATCCGGTATCGCTGGACCCTGGAAAAATCAGATCCAGTTCATCGGCGGCCAGGCCGAGACGCGCGGCGTTTTGACCGGCAGCATTCCTCGCGACATTTTCCGTTTTCAAACCAACTCGTTGATCAATCAGACGTTGCCTCAAAAATTCTCACCGGGTCGAATTTTTGCCTATCCGCGTAATGACGCCAATATCGGCGGTGCAGCGGACGTGATCCAGGCCTTCAGTCAGGGAAATCTCATTACCGCGTATCTCGGCCACGGCGGCGGCGGTATCTGGGGTGATCTTGACGTCATTACGGGCCTTCCTTTACTGAATGCGAGCCAGGTTTTGCAGGCGGCCAATACGAACGGGAACCTCCCCCTGGTCATGAGCATGACGTGTTTTGTCGGCGCCTTCGACAATACGAGCGTTGGGAACCTCGGCGAAGTGCTTCTGGAAAGCGCGGACCGCGGCGCCATCGGCGTGGTCGCATCCAGTGGAACGGGTTGGATCATCGGCGATTTTCAACTGCTTCAGCAGTCTCTGAACCCTCTTCTGACGCCCGGAACGACCGTCGGTGCGGCATTATCGCAAGGCAAGATCAATTATCTCACCGTCAAAGGCGTTACGGACGTTGAAACGGCGCAATCCGGGAATTCGATCGGTCTGAATTTTATCCCTCAGAGTATGGTCCACATGTTCAATTATCTCGGTGATCCGGCCCTCAAACTCCCCGTACCTGCGTCGGGTACTGTAAATATTTCAAATCTCAGCCCCTCATCAACCCAGACCATCACGGTGAGCGGCACGGCGTCTTTTTCTACCGGCACCGGCGTACTGGAAGTATTTCAGACTGTCCCGACACTGGATTCGGTCCCGGATGGGGCTAACATTGCCTCGCTGCAAACGCTGTTGTCCGTACCCTTTTCCATTTCCGGAAATAGCTACAGTGTGAACGTCGATCTTGGAACGATAACGGGGCTCAAGAACGGCCTCGCCGGAGTTCGGGTGTTTGGAGAATCGTCCGACGGATCGAACAGTTTTAACGCATCTTCCGATTTCGCTGTCAATGCCACGTTCATCAGCGATTTGATGACGGTACCGACAAGCCCGACCAGTTCAGATACGATCCGGATTCGTGCCCGCGCCAGCGATCCCCAAGGTATCGGAAGCATCGTTGCCCTTATCGACGTATTCGGCACCGTCAACGCCATCGGGATTCCCGATACGATGTCGGCCGGCGGAAACGGCGTCTACCTGAGCCGGGGCGTCGGACCCTTCGGTGAAAACGACGTCGTGCGATATCAAATCAAAGTTTTCGACGGTAATGGCGATTCTACCCTATCGGGAAAATTTGAAATTCGGACCAAAGCCGGTATCGATCTGACCATCGGGGTCCCCAATTCTCTCGATTTGCGCACGGATTTCATATCGATTGGCGGGACCGAAGACACGCGCCTTGTCGCGATCGTACAGAATAAGGGCTTTTCGTCGTTGAACAACGTCCGGGTACAGTTTTTTCAGGGCGACCCTCGGTCCGGTGGCATTCTGCTCGGTGAAACGACCGCGGACGTCCCGGGTACCGTCGAAAACTCGGGACGCATCGGCGCCGATACCGTATCGATCGTGAGTACGCTTCCCAACGGCATGCACGACGTGTGGACGTGGATCGACCCGGACAGTGAATTGACCGATATCAATCGAAACAACAACCTGGGTTACTCCACACTGACGTTGAACGTTTTCAACGTGACGCAGGCTCTCGGATCCACATTGGCCGGATCACAGAACGATACGGTTTTTGTCGACAGCGGTTTTCGGATGAATATTCCCGCCAATACGGTCAATCGACCGTCGGCAATGCGTATTACAAGGACAAACGTCCTTACGACGAGTCAACCCGATATAAGTCCGGCGATCCCGCTCGGTGCAACGGAACCTCAGGCGTACGACGTCCGGTTTCTTTCAACTGATGAAGTATCATTCGGCAATAAACCCGTCTATCTGATTTTCCGGTATGACACCACCCGCTATCCGGAATCCGCCGGTTATCGCGACTCGCTGGCCATGTATACCTACGACGCGTCGAACCGACGATGGCGAATCCTGGGCCGCGATCGAAGCGATATCCCAGGCACCGTACTCGTCGACATCACGTCCGCGGGCGACCTCGGCACACTGGCCTTGATGATCAACCGCGATGCGTTGCCTCCCGTCGTCGAACCGATCGTGGAGGGACAATTTTTTACACAAAATGCGATTGTACCCCGTCGCCCCAAAATTTCCGCCGTCATTTCCGATCAAAACGGAGTCGATATACGGAAGAACCGGATGGCGGTCTTGCTGGACAACCGTCCGCTGGCTGCTCATGAGATCGTGATCGCCGATTCGTTGAGCAATTCCAACGTGGCCACGATGACCCTGTCCCTGGACCAACCGGAATTCTCGGAAGGACCTCACGCCATTTCATTCCAGGCATACGACGTAAATGGGAATCAAAGTGAGCCGGTTGCAATCTTCTTTCGGGTCGCGACGGATTTTGATATCCGTGTCTACGGAACGTTCCCCAACCCGTTTAAAACGACGACGACATTTGCATTCCGAATCGACGCGGCGGAGCCTCTGGATGACATCTCGATCAGCATTTATACCGTCGCGGGACAACGAATCCGTAAGATCTCGTCGTCGGACGTCGGCAATCAAGTGCTCAATTCCATCGGTTACCATGAGGTCGTCTGGGACGCCTACGACGATCGCGGACATCCGGTGGCCAACGGGATTTATTTTTATAAACTACGCGGAAAACTCAACGGCAAAGTAATTGAGCGAAAGGGCAAAATTGCGTTTTTCCGTTAAGTCCGGATTCGTTTTCGCGTTCCTGTGGATCGCGTTCCAGCCGGACTACGGCGTCGCACAGACGCGGTATTACGCCAATGCGTTTCTCGACATCCCTCTGGGTGCTCGCGCCATGGGGCTCGGTGCCGCCTACGCGGCCGTGGCGGACGACGGATCGGCGTTTTACTGGAACCCGGCCGGAGTCTCGCTCATCCATCGCCGAGAAGTGTCTGCCCTGTATGCCGATCAGTTCGGCGGATTCGGCCAGTATCATTTTCTGGGTTACAATCACCAGTTAAACGAGCAATATTCGTTTTCGGTCAACTGGATTCGATACAGCGTGGGCGACATCAAGGAATTCCGCGAGTTGGAGGACAATTTCGTCGATCGTGGACGGTCCGATTACAGTTTCGACAAGTATTATCAAGGCACTTTCGACTACACGGATAATGCTTTTTTCTTTTCTTTCGCGCGAATGAATCGTCTTCGTCTCAACCTGGGATGGTTGTACAGCGATTTCCCCGTCGATATTCCAATTGGAGTCAATTTTAAGATCATCACTGGCGGTACGAACGGAATTGCAGGTAACGGCGTGATGGAAGGCGATGTCAGCAAATTTGGCGTCGGCGTCGACGTCGGTACCATGATCATTTTCGGCATGAGCGATCTCCTGGAAACCCCGGGCCTGGGCGACGTCTCTTTTGGCTTAACCCTGCAGGATGCCACGACAACGGGAATCAACTGGAACGGTCCGGCCCAGGACGTTGCCCCGGTAAATTTCAAACTCGGGCTGGCGTATACGCAGCCGATTGACGAATGGGAAAGCAACATGCTGTTTACGTATGAAAGGAACAGCCGGTACCGGATTTTACACCGGTTCGGATTCGAGTATGACTATCGTAAACTGGTGGCCCTGCGAATCGGATACGATGGATATTCCGTTTCTTATGGAACCGGTGTATCTTTCCGTCACGTTCGGATCGATTATGCGCTGTTGAATCAATCCCTTGGCAACGTTCATCGCATCAGCGTGGGGTATAAATTTTGATCAAAAAATCTCGTCTAATCATTGGCATTTCTTTTATTCTTCTTACCGGCTGTCCGGAACAGAAGGATCCTCCGCCGGAACGGCCGCCGGGGGTGCGCATCATTCCGTATAGCGGTGGCCTACAGCTTACTGAACAGGGTATACGCGCCAAAGCCGGCCCCACAAATACGATCGTCATCGAATGGGAGGCGCTCCCGTCAAATATCGTGCTGGATCGTTATGACGTTTATCGATCGGTGGAACCGGATCAAAATTTTCGACGCGTCCTGAGCGCCGGAGGCAGCGGACTGCCGATTGCCGAAGACGATTCCGTCAAAGTCGACACGACGTATTACTACTACGTGCTCGCCGTCAACTCGCTTCAAGTCGAATCTGACGTTCAACAGTACTTCGAATCACCCGATTCGATCGCCGTTTACGTGCAAAGTTTTACACTGGGCTCGAAAGTCACATCACTTCTGCATCCAACTTCCATCGATACCGTGGTCACAACGAAACCGACATTCCTCTGGTGCCCGGGCGGATTTCCTTTAAACTACGTCGTTCGTATCGGAATCGGAAGCATTACAAGTCCGATCACCGTCTGGACTGCAAGTGCACCGCTTTCGATCTTTGAGCTGGATTGTAATAACGAACAACTTCGTGAATTCTTGACCTATCATGACTCAAGCTATGCTGCTCAATTTCAGCAAGGCGATAGTCTCTTTGCTGGAGCTAATGTGGTGACGATTCTACGAGATCAAAACGTTCTAAAAAGCCCACGGTTGTCCAAAACGACGTACTTCTGGCGAGTGGACGCGATTTATGGAGCGCGCCATGCCTCCGCCTCCCGCTGGGAGCCGTTCCTGGTCAACCGCGATTATTAGGAGATCCGATGGAAATTCTCGAAACCATTCGAAAACGCGCGGCCGATGTCAACGCACGGATCGTGTTACCCGAAAGTTTAGAAGAACGCACGCTCCGAGCCGTTGAGATCATCAAGCGGGAAGGTATCGCACGACCTATTTTACTCGGAAATGCCGAACAGATTCGACAGCAAGCGAAATCTTTTCGGGTCGACCTCGATCCTCAGGTCGTCATCATCGACCCGCAACGCTCCGACAAGACAACCGATTTCGCCACGGAGCTGTTCAATCTCAGGAAAGCGAAAGGCATGACGTATGAACAGGCCCGGCAGAACGTGCAAACCGGACTGTACTTTGGCGCGATGATGGTTCGCCGCGGCGAGTGCGAAGGCATGGTCGCCGGCGCGATCAATACGACGGCCGATGTCCTGCGTTCCGCCATCCATTGCGTCGGGACAGCCCAGGGAATCAAAACCGTCTCGAGTATTTTTTTGATGGTCCTTCCGGATGGCCGCGCCGTCACGTACGGCGATTGTGCGGTGGTCCCTTATCCGAATCCTCCGCAACTTGCCGACATCGCTGTCGCGTCGGCGAAAACGCACTTTCAGCTTACCGGTGAGACGCCACGCGTTGCCCTGCTGTCGTTTTCAACGCGAGGCAGCGCCCAGCACGAAGCCGTGACCAAGGTAACCGATACGCTTAAGATCCTCCGGGAACGGGAGCCGCAGTTGGATGTCGACGGGGAGTTACAATTCGACGCTGCCTATGTCGAAGCCATTGGGAAGAGAAAAGCGCCCGGAAGTACCGTTGCGGGCAGGGCCAACGTTTTTATTTTCCCAAATCTTGACGCAGGGAATATTTCCTACAAAATCACGGAAAGAATCGGACACGCGCAGGCTGTCGGTCCCGTCATTCAGGGCGTGGCGAAGCCGATCAATGACCTTTCGCGAGGGTGCTCGACCGAAGACATCGTCAATGTCGTGGCGATCTGTTGTCTGAGGAGTCGCGGCTAAACTGCTTTTGGAGTGCTCATCAGGTCGATGCCGACGTGCCGCTGCCGCTCGATGAGAGCCCGGGTACGCTCGGCAATTTGTTCAGGGTTCAACCCGACGCGTTCGTATAAAACTTTGTTGTCGCCATGTTCGATGATCCGGTCGGGTAATCCCATGCGCTCAACCCGAAGACGTGAAAGTTTCTCCGAAAATTTCAGATCATCCTTGAGGCCCTTGTCCAGAAACGCCGTTGAGGTGATTTCCTCGATGACGCCGCTGCCGAACCCTCCCATCAGGACGTTATCCTCTACGGTCACGATCACATCGTGCCGGCCGCACATCTGTATCAGAAGGTCGGTATCGAGCGGTTTGATGAACCGCATGTTCACAACGGTCACGGAATAACCATACTGGGAAAGTAAACGGGCTGCCTTGTTGGCGTGATCGACCATGGCCCCCACGGCAAGGATCGCCGCATCCGTTCCTTCCGACAGGACCTCGCCTTTTCCGATTTCCAGTTGAGTGAAGGCCTCTTTGATTTCCACCCCGAGTCCATTACCTCTCGGATAGCGCAGTGCAATCGGACCCCTGTCGTACTGAAGGCCCGTATAGACCATGTCCTTGAGTTCGTTTTCGTCTTTAGGCGCCATGATCACCATGCCCTGGACGCAGCGCAGGTATGAAAGATCGAGCGCTCCGTGGTGGGTCGGTCCGTCCGCGCCGACAAGCCCGCCGCGATCGAGACAGAAGAAGAGAGGAATGTGCTGGATGGAGACATCGTGAACGATCTGGTCATAGGCGCGTTGGAGAAACGTCGAATAAATCGCGACGATCGGACGGACACCCTGCAGGCGCATGCCGGCCGCCATCGTCACGGCGTGCTGTTCGGCGATACCGACGTCGAAAAACCGGTCCGGCATTTCTTTCGCCAGGTACTTTAGCCCTGTTCCATCCGCCATGGCGGCCGTGATGGCGACGACATCAGGAAATTGCTTACAAAGTTTTACGACCGTGTGGCCAAAAACATCCGTATAGGCCGGAGCCGGCGTCGCACCCGGTTTTTTGGGCGGCGTGACCGCGTGGAAACGGTTGGCGTTGACTTTGTATTTTTCCACATCCTGCTCTTCGAGCGGCATGCCCTTGCCTTTTTTCGTCAGTGTATGAATCAGGATGGGGCCTTTGAGGTTCTTGACGTCTTGAAATAGTTTGACCAGGCGGGGTAGATCATGCCCGTCCACCGGACCGAAATAGCGGAAGCCGAGGCTTTCAAAAAAATGGCCGGGAACCAGAATCGATTTGATCCCCTCGTCGAGTTTACCGATGTGACGGCGGACGCGTTCCCCGACTTCGTGAAGCTTGCCGAGCGCCTTCCAGACTTCGTCTTTGACTTTGTTGTACAGCGGCATGGAAATCAGATCGGTCAGATAGTTGGACAATGCACCGACATTGGTGGAAATCGACATCATGTTGTCATTGAGCACGACAATCAAATCCGTTTTAAGGCTACCCGCGTTGTTCATGGCTTCGAACGCCATTCCTCCCGTCAACGCGCCGTCGCCGATCACCGCAACCACCTTGTGGTCCTGTTTCAGATGATCGCGAGCCACCGCCATTCCGACGGCTGCGGAAATACTGGTACTCGCGTGTCCCGCGCCGAACGCATCATACTCGCTTTCTTCGATTTTGCAGAAACCGCTGATCCCGTCCGTCTGCCGGATCGTGTGAAATCGGTCCTTACGGCCCGTTAAAAGCTTATGCACGTAGGCTTGATGCCCGACGTCCCAGATGATTTTGTCTTTGGGAGCGTTAAAAACGTGATGCAAAGCGACGGTAATTTCCACGACCCCCAGACTCGCTGCCAGGTGCCCGCCGATCTTAGTGATTTCGTCGATAATGTATTGACGCAATTCCGCCGATAAGACGACCAACTCTTCCACGGATAAATTTTTCAGGTCCGTCGGATAGTTGACGCGATCCAGAAGTTTATTCATTCGTTATGGAACTCCCCGTGAATGGAAGAATAACGCAGACCCGGCAAGTTATCGAATTCAACCTATCCAGTCAATATTTTTATCCGCAGGCAACCCCGAAAAAATGCAGGACGTTTTTGAGTTGAAGCCTCATGTCATGGGCTCGGGTGGCGATTGGTGAGGGTGAAAAAGATTCTTTTTTGGGGTCTACCGACATTTATGTGGGTAGAGGTCAAGTTTTCCAAGGAAGAAAAGGAT
>CAYZJB010000055.1:0-23967 GCA_964478735.1 uncultured Bacteroidota bacterium
TTAGGAGTTTTGGCGCCCGATTCATCCAGTCGTTTTGTTCGCGAGAATTCCGTGGAAGTATTTGTCGGTCGGCTTGTGCCAACGGACATCAATAACATTTATTACGTTGATGGAATGCAGGACTCAGTCCTGAAGCAGCTGATGATAAATACCAGACAGTTCTACGTTGCATATTATGAATACAGGGCGGATGCCACTGTCACGATAGAGGGCGGAGGACAATCGGTCGAGTTAACGTACATCGACCGTGGAATCTACCGGGATGTCGACAACGAATTGAAGATAAAAAGCCAGATCGAATACAAACTTACGGTGCAGACCCCTGAAGGCAGGTTGTTCACATCCGAGACCAGGGTTCTGGGGCCTGTAACTATTTATCTGAATGATGACGATACGCTGGAAGTTGAACCGGAGCCGCCTTCTTGGTTCTATACAGCATCTTTCTCGTTTACTCCAGTCAACCGAGCGCGGTACTATGTTACTAATGAACGGACCAACAACTTCAGTTACGAAATCAATGGTTATTCGTTTGATACTGTTTCGTACGATGGAGTCGTTTTTCAGGGCGGCAGTGCAATCCCTGATCGGCTTGATTACATTACTACGAGGTATAGAGTCCATGCGTTTGACAGTTCGTATGCCTTATTTAATCAACCATCCGGACATACGATGACACGTGAATTCGGGAGTTGGGACGTCACTCTCTACGACATTCCAATTGCCAAAAGATCGAATATTGAGGGTGAAAATGTCGTTGGGGTATTTGGCAGTTACAGCGCGGATCAAATCCGGGTCGTTTACAAAGCAAAATGGCCTACTGAAAAACCTCTTCAAAGGCAATAACCATGAGAACATTAATATTTGTTTCGGTGTTGATGTTATGTACTCCATGTAGTCGAACTGTCGGACAAAATGAAGAAGCTTCCCGTACCGACGTCTTTTTTGGCGGCGCATTTTCGGTAAACTACACTCCCTATCTGCAGGTCTCGGTCAAAAGACAATTCCAATCGAGGTTTCACGTTGCATTGGCGTATGGGTATCGCCCCGTACAGGACATTTCACATAATGCAAGTGTTTCTGTGGGATTCTCCGTAAAACGCTGGCCGAATCGCACTCTGTACATGAAATCGGATTTATCATTCTTCAAAAGGTTCGGCGCGACTCAAATTGTTGATACGGAGTGGATCAAACATTCCATTGGATGCGGTTATTGGATGACCCTAGTTTCTCGTTTATCTATGCAAATTGAAATCAATCCTTTGGGTTTTTATTACGGTACATATAGAAATAAACCGTCACCACGGATCGGACCAAGCGTGTTTGAGGGTGAAATAAAATTGGGAGTTGGTTTTCAGTTATGAGAAAAGTACTTCCAATGATCGTCCTACTGGGAAGTTTGCATCAAGCCAGTGCCCAAAACGATTTTGGACGATTTGCACTTCAAGTTGGTTCGGCGCGGTCTTTCTCTAGCGGCGACGAATATATCTATGGATCATTTCAATGGCCGCTGCCTGGAAAATTCCACGGGGCAATTCACGGAGGTTGGCGAGCGTCGGATGTAAAAACCCTGGAAGTTGGCCTAACCGCCGGATACACCATCTATTCAAGTCCCACTCATCGTTTGTATGCAAAAACAGATATATCATTTTTTTTGAGAGACGACTTCCTTCCATTCGATGACCAGTTTTGGCGTCATTCCATAGGAGTCGGTTATTCGACCAGATTTTGGAAGAGGTTTTTTCTTAATATAGAAGTCAACCCGATCGGTCTATATTACGGCACACGAGATGACCCACAACCCGGTTGGGATCGGCATCCTAATTTGTTTGAAGCCGGGGAAGTCAAGTTCGCGTTGGGTTTTGCATTTTGACACACCATATCCCAAAATTTTCCTTGCATTTACACCCTCGACGGCCTATAATTCGCCCACTTTTGAAAGTATTGGAATGAGGTCGATATATGAAACGATGTGAAATTTGCGGCAAAAGCCCGATGTACGGACACAGCGTCAGTCACGCGAACAATAAAACGAAACGCCGCTGGCTGCCCAATTTGCAGGAAGTCAAAGCCAAACTGGCCGACGGCGCCATCAAGCGTATCAAAGTGTGCACCCAGTGCATCAAGTCCGGCCGCGTGACCAAGGCGGCGTAATTTCCATCCTCTAAGTGTAAGCGGCGTCAGGAATTTTCCGGCGCCTTTTTTTCATTCCATTCATGACCGATCAGGCTCCGAAAAAACCGGTTCACGTACGCATTGCCACTAAATGGCAGGAGGCATGGTGCGCGCCCTTTGCACTCGAGGGCTTTCTCTCCATCGGTGTGCTCGCGGCCGTACTGACGTTCATGGCACACTTTCTCGATCGGGTCGAACTGCGCCCCGGGTTTATGTTTGACGATCCCGTGCTGTCGCTTTTTCAAGCCGGCGATATGACATGGGTGACGTTCGGCATGATCTATTGCGCGCTGGCGGGCACCGCGTGGGCGCTGCTGCACGAACCGAAGCGGCTGTGGTTTACCCTTCAGGCGTACAGTCTGCTCCTGATCTTTCGCGCGATCGCCATGTCGATGTTGCCGCTGGATCCGCCGATCGGTATGATCGTGCTGAAAGACCCGGTCGTCGAATATTTCGGAAATGCGGCGTCGCCGTTGACAAAAGATTTGTTTTTTTCAGGCCATACGTCTACAATGTTTTTGCTGGCCCTGGTCATGCCGGATCGAAGGGTCAAGCCGCTGATGTACGCGGCAACCCTGCTCGTGGGCGCCTGCGTGCTGTACCAAAAAGTTCATTATACCGTCGACGTCGTCGCGGCGCCCTTTTTTGCTTACGGTGCCTTCCGGATGATGGGCGGAATTCGAGAAAAAGTCGGGCTGGACTAATTTCCCAATTTGGGAACCATTCACTCACATCCTCCGGTTAAATTAATCATCGGCGTCCTGCGATGCGCCGATCAACCGGTCGAGGATATCCATCGCGCGATCGAAAATCGCTGGGGACCCATCGAATCGCAGACCGATGGATTTGACTTTTCTCATACGTCCTATTATGAAGACGAGATGGGCCGCGGCCTGATCAAACAGTATCTCGGCATCGGTCCCCTCGTGGACGTCGACCGGATGACGGCGATCAAGATCGAATCCAACGCCGCGGAAAAAGAATTTACAAAAGACGGCCGGCGCCGGGCCAACATCGATCCCGGTTACCTGGCGGACGCGAAAATTCTGATGATGACGACGAAAAATCTGGCGCATCGCGTCTACGTCGGAAAAAATCTTTATGTCGATCTGCAACTCATTTATAAAAAAGACTCGTATTATCCGATGCCGTGGGCGTTTGCCGACATGCGGGAACCCGCGGTGATCCGTTTTTTCAATGCCGTTCGCAAACGCTATCAGGAACAATTGCGAACGACGACCCCATTCGAAGGAGGTTTTGATTCGTGAACGAGTGTTCTGGTATTTTAGAAATTCCCAATAAAGGACCGGCCTTTCTGCGGCAGAAATCGCTCACCCTGGCCGCCGGAGCCCGCGATCCAAGAGTTTCTCCCCATCTCATCCGTCAACTGGGACTTCGCGAGGGTGCGGAAATCACCGGCCAGTCGGACCCGAAAGGCAACGTCACGGCCGTCACGCTGGTCAACGGGCTCGCGCCGGAAGTCTGGGTGCGCCAGCCTGAGTTTAACAGCCTCACCGTCATTCAACCGCACCAGCGTCTCGTGTTGAGCGAGATCGAGTCCGTCGAGTCCATGCGCATCATGGACCTGTTCGTTCCCGCCGGCAAAGGCCAGCGCGGTCTGATCGTGGCGCCGCCGAAAGCGGGCAAAACGCGGCTCCTGCAGGAACTCGCGCACGCGATCAGCACGCACCATGCCGAGGTCGACCTGCTGGTCCTGCTGATCGACGAACGGCCGGAAGAGGTGACGGACATGCGCCGCTCGATTCGCGGCGAAGTGTTTGCCAGCTCGAGCGACAGTGAAGGCGCCCAGCATTTGCGTCTGGCCAAACTGGTTCTCGAGTACGCCCGCCGCAAAGTCGAGGCCGGAAAAGACGTCGTGCTGCTCATCGATTCGCTGACCCGCCTCGGCCGCGCGTTCAACGTGCACCAGCGCGGAAGCGGCCGGACGCTATCGGGAGGGCTCGACAGCCGGGCGCTGGAAATTCCGCGGCGCATTTTCGGCTCCGCCCGGCAGATCGAACACGGCGGATCGCTCACGATTCTGGCCACGGCGTTGATCGAAACCGGTTCGAGGCTGGACGAACTGATTTTTCAGGAGTTCAAAGGTACGGGAAACATGGAACTCGTGCTCTCGCGCGAACTCGCCGATCTGCGCGTTTTTCCAGCGATCGATCTCAATAAGTCGGGAACGCGAAAGGAAGAATTGCTGTTCGGCGACGCGACGGAGTCCCATCATCTTTTGCGCCGCGCCGTGACGCGCCTTTTACCGACGGATGCCGTTCCCGTCGTAAAAAAATGGCTGGAACAATTTCCGACCAACGGCGGCCTGCTGGACAACGCGTCCAAACTTGCAAAGATTCCGATGCGATAGATCGCAGCCGGCGTCATTGCGATCGTCACATCCGGTTCAAAAATCTTCGAAGATCTCAGGTTGAGCGTGTCTGCGTTGACGGGCCACGGTTCGACAGGCTCACCGTGATCGTTGTTTTTCTACCTCCGCTTCACGATCCAGTTCATAAACGCGTCGACCGTCTTTTCCGCGACGCCGCCGTGTTCGTAAAACTTCTCGTCGACGATCTGGACGTTCTCAAATCCCACGCACACGAGATAAACGACTTTATCGAAAAACATGCCGATGCGATCGTGAAATTCCATCTGGCTTGAGATTCCGATCGCATCCCCGACGAAACCCTGTCGGTCCACGTAGCGGAGCAGACAGCGTTTCGATAGCATGACGGCAAAAATGACCTCGGAGAGACGGAAGCCCTGCTGGGCCCGCATACGTCCGAGACGGGCGAAAAAAACGGCCGCTTCGTCGGATCCAGTCGTGTCCGACATCCATTCGCCGAGACGCCGGTAGACGTCAAAAACCATCCCGTGGAGTTGCTCTACCGAAATGTTGTGATAGGAGGGCGTTTGCGGGCTCTGCCGTACATCGTCGATCCATTGGCGCGTGACGTGATGTGCGTTTTTTTCGATAAACGTGACGAATCGATCGGATATCATAACTTTTCCTTTCCGGAAGCGCGAATATATCGCAAAAATATTTCGTTTCCGACTGGGATTCAACCGGCATCAATTTCCTTTTTTTCAAGGAGATTGAGCGGCGTCATTGATTTCCAGCACCCATGCCGCTAAGTTGAGCGTATGAAATTGACCGTCATTATCGAGCCGGACCGACTGAATTTCAAAATTTCTGACGTCCCCGACTGTCCGAAGCCCGGGCGTATTCTCATGTGCACGCCGGATTATTTCGACGTCACCGAGGGGATCAACGTGTTTATGTACGACAAGTCCGGTGGACTCCATCGCGTCGATAAATCCAAAGCGTTTGTACAGTGGACTGATTTACGTATGACGTTCGAACGTCTGGGTTACGCGGTTCCACTCGTCAAAGGACAGGACGGATTGGAAGACATGGTCTTCTGCGCCAATCAATCGTTTCCGTTCTGGAATTTCCGGACGGGACGGCCCGGCGTGATCTTGAGTAACATGCGCACGGAAAAGCGCAAGCCGGAAGTCGCGTATTTTGCCGCGTGGTATCGCATTCAAAATTACGATATCCGTGAGGTCAAAGACTGCGCATTCGAATCCAACGGCGACGCGATCTGGATTCCGGGTAAACGTCTGGTCATTGCGGGCTACGGCAGTTCGGACAAACACCGGACGGACCGGGCCGCGCTCGATCAGATAGCGGCGATCACCGGTGCGGCGGTGATCGGGATCGAGCTCACGCATCCGGACTATTACCACCTCGATACCACGCTGTGCATTCTCGACCAGGAAAGTTGTCTCGTCTACCCGCCAGGTGTTGGAGAGAAGGGCATGGCGCTCTTGAAGAAATTATTCTCTCGCGTTCTGACGGTGGAAGCGGACGAAGCGGATGCTCCGAACTTTGCCTGCAACGCCTTCTCACCGGACGGCAAAAGTGTCGTGATACAAAAGACCTGTAAAAATACGATGGCGATGCTTACGAAGGCGGGTTATCGGGCGATTCCCGTCGATACGTCGGAATTTATCAAGTCCGGCGGCAGCGTCTATTGTATGAAACTGCAGGTGTATTGACTTGCCGTTTCACTGTGACGGCAGAAGCGGCGTGGCAGATCATTGCCGAATTGCGGTAATCTGCGCCTGTACACACCACCACCTGTCGTTTTCCTTAACATACGTGTCGGTATAAATCGAGGCTCCGGATAGGGTTTTACCGTCCTTGAGCCGTGAGTATACGGTTTTGGACCGTACTAAAGCCATGTTACCAAAAATACGGATGTGCTCATCCGTGTAGGTGAAAGACGTGAAGCCGCCCATTCGGTACGACGCGGCCCAATCTTTCATATACTTGCCTCGATCGACGATTTGACCTGAGCTTTCGATGCAAACGAAGTCCCGGTGGATGATCTCATTGTGTGCCACCGTATCCATCGAGATGTAATTTTCGATAAACCGTTTGTTCAATTGACTCAGGATCTCGAGATCCGTATTGCCCGCGAAATGCATCAGGGTGGGTGGTACGACCGGCGCGATGCTGATCCATATCCCTGTGATCAATAACGCACTCATCTCCGCTCCTTTTTCATTTTTGGTTTTTTGATTTCAACCGGTGATCGACGGACCATGGACCGGAACCGCAGAATAAAAATAAAATGGCAGACGACAGCATTACCTAGGCGGGAAAGTTTTGCGGGTACGTCCTGTGAAAATCGACGGCAATGAAGGCAACGACAAAATTGATCACCATGGCCGATGCCGCGTATCGCGTGAAAGCTCCGGTGATATACTGGAGGCCGGCGAAGAATTGCGCATAGACGGAGACATAAGCGCTCAGCGCGGGCATCGGGATGTTGAGCGTGTCGAAATATTGTACGACCCCCGCCATGCTTTCCAGGTTGAAAACGTTGTCATGCTGGACGTACACCAGATATGCTCCGACCACTAGCCGTATGGCGACAAGCCCGTACTCGCGTTTGTTTTCGAACCACTCGATCACCGTTCGGTTCATCGTATATCGGGCCCTCTTTTTGTTTTCCTCACGTCTCACAATACACCGTAGGCATCTTTAAAATCTTGCTTTTTTCAATGGCGGTGCGTCCAAATAACGTCTCACATGAGACGCTAAAATTGAGCGAGATCAGTGCTGAGTGGCGATTTATTAGAATGTAGGGATAAAGCAGTCGCGTCGATGCGTTGTGCGGCGATGGGTCTTTCTAAATTCCGTGGGGCTCAGCCCGAATTTGTTCCTGAATGTCGCCGTAAAATATTCCGGACTGTTGAAGCCGCAGGACATAGAGATTTTTGAAATCGGGAGGCCGCTGTTTTTTAACAACAGCTCGCCGTGTTTGATCCGGATATTGAGCAGGTATTGATTGGGCGAATAGGACGTGAAGGTTTTGAAAATCCGGCTGAAATGAAAAGGACTCACGCAGCAGTACTGTGAGAGGTCGAACAGTGAAATATCGGATGCAAAATGATGATTCAGATATTCTTTGGCTTTCTCGACCGTGCCCAGATGATGACATTTCAAGGAACGGGAAACATCGGTTTTGGAGTATCCGTCATGGAGGAGTGTCGTAACCGAATTGAAAAGGTCGGCAACGAGCGTATCCACATCGAGTTTTTCCGAATGTCCGGTCTGTTTTTGGATCTGATAGTGCAAGTGTTCCATTTCCGGGGTGGAAGTCCGCATGGCGGAAAGCATGCGCTTTCGTGAAAAAAAGGAGAGTCGTCGGAGGGCCGGATCGTCCAGCGCCTGTCTGTAAAATTCGTCGGTAAAATTGAAGACGGTACACTGTCCAGACGAGGGTCGGACACGGTATTCGTAATTCGGTTTGTCGATCAGAACGTGTCCCGTATGTAAATCGTACGTCTTCTTTGCAAGGTCGAAGAGAAACCGGCCTTTTGTCACAAAAACCATGCAAAGACAGTCGTTGAATCCTTTACGATCGCGAAGGTCATGCCCAAAATCGAAAGTCCAGTGCTTCACCTCGTAGAAATCTGAATGAATGAGGCGAGTAGAATGTACGTTGTTCATGCTGCTCATTCAGGTACTGGCGTAAATCAAAAACGCTTACTTTTTGTAAGCGTTAGTAGGCCCGGCAGGACTCGAACCTGCGGCCCTCTGCTTAGAAGGCAGATGCTCTATCCAGCTGAGCTACGGGCCCGTTAAATGTGCCAATATAGACGCACACATTGCGCGAAGCAACCCCTTATTGCTTGTTTGTCCTGTTCCGGTTAGATTTTTCAAAGTCGTTATAATCACGGGTTCATGTCATCTGAAATATCCAATCTTCTTGAATCTGCAATTCATGCCGGCATCGAAGCAGGCAAAATAACATTGCGCTACTTTCAATCCGAGGTTTCCGTCGAACTCAAAGGCGATGCCTCGCCTGTGACGATCGCCGATCGCGAAGCGGAAGAGTGGGTGATCGGTTTTATTCAACGTGAATTTCCCGATCATGGCATTCTCGGCGAAGAATTCGGCGAACATACCGGTACGTCTCCCTACCGCTGGATCATCGATCCGATCGACGGGACGAAGTCGTTCATCCGTGGTGTACCGATGTACGGCACGATGATCGCTATCGAAGACCGCAGCCGGAAAGGCGCTGTCGTCGGCGTCGTCAATTTTCCTCCGCTCGGCGACATCGTATGGGCGGGTAAAGGCTGCGGCGCGTTCTGGAATGGCCGCCGGACCCGCGTATCCGCCACATCGTCGCTGAATGAGTCGACGCTTTTAACGACCGACCTGCGTAACGTCAACGAGCGGGCCGACCACGGCAAATTCGACGCCCTGATCAAAAAAACGAAGCTGTTCCGCATGTGGGGTGATTGCTATGGTCACATGCTCGTCGCCACCGGCCGTGCGGAAATCATGGCCGACCCGAAAATGTCATTCTGGGACATCGCAGCGCTTAAACCGATCGTCGAAGAAGCCGGCGGGCACCTGATCAACTGGTCGGGTCAGCCGGGGCTGTACATGAACGAAGCGATTTCCTGTAACGATGCCGTGTTCGAGGAACTCGTCGGCCTGCTCAGGAGTCATGCGTGAGCGCTCAACACGTCATCGGTATTTGCGGCAGCCTTGGGTCGAACAGTTTTACCCGAATGGCCCTCGAGATCGCCCTTGGCGGCGCGCGGGACGTCGGCGCCACGACGTCGTCCATCGATTTGCGGACGTTGGACCTTCCGTACTGCGCGGGCAAGGAAACCCAGGTCACGGACGATCTGCGAAAGGTTCGCGAGACCATGCGGTCGGCAAACGGCTTCATTCTGGCCACTCCGGAATACCACGGCAGTTTTACCGGCGTCCTCAAAAATTTTCTCGACCTGATGGGGTTCGACGAATTCGAAGGCAAAATGGTTGGGCTCGTGGCCGTGTCCGCGGGTGAACTCGGCGGAGTGCATGCGCTCGGCGGGTTGCGTAACATCGGACGCGCCCTGCACGCCTGGGTCGTTCCGCAACAGGCCGCCATTCCCGAAGTCTACTCGGCGTTCAACAAAGACGGCGCGCTCAAAAATCCCGCGTTCGAACAACGGCTCAAAGACGTCGGACGCCAGGTTGCCAAATTTGCGCATTTGCACAATTCGCGTGAAGCCATTGAGTTTTTGAAAACCTGGGAAAACGCATTGTACAATCCCGGCGGTTCCGTTCCGGACGAATAATGGAGACAGCATGCCTTTTGACCTGAGAGAAATTCTTGAGACGATCCGGATGACCGAGGTTGAACACTTCGATATCCGGACGACGACGATGGGGATCAGCCTGCGCGACTGCCCGCGCGGGGACGCCGGGAAGACCATCGAAGCGATCCACGATAAAATTTGCCGGACGGCCGAACGGCACGTGGCCACGGCCCGCGAAGTCGAAAAAACCTACGGCATCTCCATCGCCAACAAACGGATTGCCATTACGCCGGTCTCGATTCCATGTGATTTTTTTACACGGGACGAATTCGTCCGGCTCGCCCGGCGTCTCGACGATGCCGCCGCCAAGGTCGGCGTGGATTTTCTCGCGGGATTTTCGGCCCTGGTCCAGAAGGGTTTTACGAAAGGCGATAAAAACCTGATCGATGCGATTCCGGAAGCGATCGGGGCCACGCAGCGCGTCTGCTCGTCGATCAACGTCGGATCGACGAAGGCGGGGATCAATATGGACGCGATCATTGCCGTGGGTAAACTGATCAAAGAGCTGGCGGAGCGGACCGCGGCCCATGGCGCCATCGGCTGTGCCAAGTTCGTGGCATTTTGCAATGCGGTCGAAGACAATCCGTTTGTTGCCGGAGCGTTTCACGGCGTGAGCGAACCCGAGGTGACGATCAACGTCGGCATCAGCGGACCGGGCGTCGTGCTCCATGCCGTCAAACAGGCGCCGGACGCGGACCTGGGGGAACTTGCTGAAATTATCAAACGCACGACCTTCAAAATCACCCGGGCCGGGGAATTGATCGGCCGCGAAGTCGCCCGCCTGCAGGACGTCGATTTCGGCATCGTCGATCTATCGCTCGCGCCGACTCCGGCGCCTGGCGACAGCGTTGCCGATATTCTGGTCGCGATGGGATTGGAAGACGTCGGCGCCTGCGGTACGACCGCCGCCCTTGCCATGCTCAACGATGCCGTCAAAAAGGGCGGCCTTATGGCGTCGTCGTACGTCGGCGGGCTGAGCGGCGCGTTCATCCCCGTCAGTGAAGACCAGGGCATGATCGCCGCGGTCGAGAGAGGGAATTTGTCTCTTGAAAAACTCGAAGCGATGACGTGTGTATGTTCCGTCGGCATCGACATGGTCGCCGTCCCGGGCGATACGTCGTGGGAGGTCATCAGCGCCCTCATCGCCGACGAGGCCGCCATCGGCATGATCAATAACAAAACGACCGCCGTGCGGATCATTCCGGTACCCGGTAAAAAAGTCGGTGACTCGGTCGACTATGGCGGTCTGCTCGGTAAAGCTCCGATCATGCCGATCCGCACGCTCTCGCCTTCCAAATTCATAATACGCGGCGGCCGCGTACCCGCTCCGACGGTTTCCTTGACGAATTGAACTAAGACTGCATGCATCGCAGCATGCTTCCAGGTCTGCGGGATTTTAGTTTTCCTGGCCTTGAGAAAAATGCCGCGTATGCGCGTAGTAAGTTCGCACAGATAGAGCAAAAAATGTGTTTGAGTCCCGACGAAATCGGGACGAGTTTATTTTTCGCAACCAGGAAGCGAACTTACGGAGCCGGCATTTTTCTCAGAGCCATGATCTTTCTCAGCCTAAGGCTGATGCGCCTCTGGCGCATTTTGTTACTTTTCTTTGGACCTGTCCCGAGCTTGCCGAGGGATCAAGCCAAAGAAAAGTAAATACTTGTTCTGTCCAATCTTGACGTCATATCTCGAAGCGCCTTAAATATGACATGCGTCCTTTGAGACATTCGTTCAATGAAGGACATTTTGATCGTCCGGCGGCTTGCTGGCTAAAAGCTGTTATTTGTCAATTGATTTGTGCCGAGAATGACCCGGAAGGGGCTTAAATTGTTGATTTTCAGACCACCTTTAGATAAGTTTAACCGCTCGAAACACAAGTGATTTCTTACAAAACGACTTCCATTGGAGACATCATGAGTTCCAGTATGTATGCCGAGCCGGCGCCGATCAAAGCCGGAGACGATAAACCATTTGAATCGATGATGCGGCGTTTTGACGTCGCCGCGGAGATTTTAGAGCTTGATCCGGGTATCTATGAATATCTCAAACAACCCGAAAAGCAGGTCATTGTCAGTATCCCGATCGTCATGGACGATGGATCCATGCAGGTTTTCAAAGGCTATCGCGTCATTCATAGCACCGTTCGCGGTCCGTCCAAGGGCGGTATTCGCGTCGCCCCGGTCGTGAATTTAAATGAAGTCAAGGCCCTCGCGGCCTGGATGACGTGGAAATGCGCCGTGGTCAACATTCCATTCGGCGGCGCCAAGGGCGGGATCAAGTGCGATCCCACCAAACTGAGCGATACGCAGTTTGAAAAAGTGATCCGCCGTTACACCGCCAACCTTACCGAAGTTCTCGGTCCCAATCAGGACGTTCCCGCCCCCGACGTCAATACCGGAGAACGGGAAATGGGATGGTTGATGGACACGTACAGCATGCACGTTCGCCGCACGGAAACGGCCGTCGTGACGGGTAAGCCGGTCGTCATGGGCGGCAGTCTGGGCCGCCGGGAAGCGACGGGGCGCGGCGTCATGATCGTGACGCTGGCCGCGATGGAAAAGTTGGGCCTCAAACCGAACCAGTCGACCGTTGTCGTTCAAGGTTTTGGAAACGTCGGCTCCGTCGGCGCCCAGCTGCTGGCGGGACAGGGTTGCAAAATCGTCGGCGTCAGCGACATCAGCGGCGCGTATTACAATAAAAACGGCATCAACGTCGAGGATGCGATCGCGTACGCCGGGAAAAACAAAAAATCGCTGGCCGGATATCCGAAAGCCGAAAAAATTTCAAACGAACAACTGCTCGAGCTCGAGTGCGACGTGCTCATCCCGGCCGCCCTGGAAGACCAGATCACGCGGCATAACGCGGGACGGATCAAGGCCAAGATCATTTGTGAAGGCGCCAACGGCCCGACGACGGCGCTTGCCGATCCGATCCTGCAGGAAAAAGGCGTCATGGTCATTCCGGACATTCTGGCCAACGCCGGCGGCGTTACCGTGTCGTATTTCGAATGGGTCCAGGACCGCATGGGCTATTTCTGGCCTCTCGACGACGTTAACCAGCGGCTGGAGCGGATCATGAAAGAAAGCTTCGAAGCCGTGTACGATATGTCACAAAAGCACAAACAAACGCTGCGTATCGGCGCCTATATCCTCGGTATCGATCGTGTGGCGCAGGTGCTGAAGCTCCGCGGAATTTACGCCTGACCGGTATTCAAAAGCTTACCCTGACTCAACCTGCACCGGGCAGGCTCGTTTCAGGATCTTTTTCTGAAAGTTATTGATTTTTGGATCACCCCGAACCAAGTTTCGGGGAGACCTTTGCCATGTACAAAGGATGGGAATGGGCAAAAAGATTCTGATCGTCGACGACAATAAGACGGTTCGTACGCTGTTGAGTATCAATCTGCGCAAAGAGAAGTACGAAGTCCTGGAGGCCGACAACGGCGTGGAGGCCCTCACGATGGTCGACGAACATAAACCGGACCTTATTATCTCCGACATCCTGATGCCTCAGATGGACGGATTTGAATTTTGCAAACGCGTGCGTGAATCTTCGACGGTTCCTCTCGTGCCGTTTATTTTCCTGACGTCCATCGATCAGGTCGCGACGGAATTGCGCGGGCTGCGCACGGGCGCCGACGATTACCTGATCAAATCGAACATCAAAAAAGAAGACCTGATCGGGAAGGTCGAAGCGATGCTCAATAAAGCGCGCGACATGCAGCAGGCGAGTCAGGAAATGCAGGAAGGCCTGTACGGTAAGATGGCCGACCTTTCCCTTGTCGACGTGCTGCAATTGCTTATGATGAACCGAAAGACCGGCGTGCTCACGTTGACCGCGGGCGACGACAAGGCGGAGCTGATCTTTGACGACGGCAAATTAATCCACGCCGAGTACAAACAATTCGTCGGCGAAGAAGCGGTATACAATCTAGGGGAGTGGAAAGACGGCGTGTTCCGCTTCGAATCGTCGGACGTCAAGGCGGTACCGACCATTCACACGACCACGATGAACCTTATCATGGAATATTGCCGCGTCACGGACGAAAAAAAATCCTTCAGTTAAACGATGGCGGAACTGAAAAAAACAGCGAGGAAAATACTGATCGTCGACGCCGACGAGAGCGTGCGGAAGATCCTCAAAGAGAGTCTGGAGAAGGAAGACTACATCGTATTCGATTCGGGTTCGGGCGTCCAGGCGCTCGACATTTGCAACAAGGAAAAACCGGATCTGGTGATCAGCGACGTCTTCACGCCGGAGATGAACGGGTTCGAGTTGTGCCAGCGCATCCGCGACACGTCGGCCATTCCGACCGTGCCGTTTATTTTTTTTACCGCGATCGACGATATGCTGACGGAAATTCGCGGCTTTCGCTGCGGGGCCAACGAATATCTCGTCAAACGTCACACCAAACGGCAGGATCTGTTGCTCCGCATCGAGGGCCTGTTGAGCAACGTCAATGCGTTCGAGAAAGAGAAAGCGACGCTGCGGGACGGATTTTTAGGCAAACTCGGCGACGTCAGCGTGATCGATATTCTCCAGCTGCTGGTCAATACCGGAAAGACCGGACACCTGCTGATTTCGGACGGGACGCTTGAAGGCGGCGTCTATTTTATGAAGGGCAACATCTTCAACGCCGAGCTGGGCAACGTCAAGGGCGAAGATGCGATTTACGACATGATTTACTGGGAAGACGGGTACTTCCGTTTCTCGCAGGTCGATATTCCCCGTCAGGACGTGATTGCCACGCCGACCCAAAAGATCGTCAACAAGTGCCGCCGCCTGCTCGGTAAAGATTAAACGTCATGAAAGAACGGATCCTCATTGTCGACGACGAACCCGACGCCGTCGAACCGCTTTCACGGGCCCTTCAACTGGCGGGATATGACGTCGACCTCGTCGGAGACGGCGAGGAGTGCCTCGAAAAAGTTCGCCAGACCGAATACCACCTGATCCTGCTCGACATCATGCTGCCCCGCCTCAACGGGTACGAGACCCTCAAGCGTCTCCAGCAAAACGACATGACCGCTTACATTCCGGTCATCTTCGTCACCGGCCATTTCAACGTCGACGAGATCGTGTCCGGGCTCGAAACCGGGGCGGTCGATGCGATCAGCAAACCGTTCCGTATTGCCGAGGTGATCACACGCGCGAAAATCCGGATTGCGGAAGCGCGTATCAAAAAACGGTTCACTCCCGTCACGCATTTTTTTGCCGAGGCGCAGGAAAAAGAACACAGCCGGCGAACGGGCGTGTTCGAGTTTTACGACAAATCGAAGACGAAAATCGGCGACATCTTCATCGAAGACGGCAAGGTCGTCTATGCGACCAGCAAGGACGCGATCAAGGAAGACGCGTTTCTCCAGCTGGCCTCGCTGCGCGATGCGACGTACATGTTTCAGGACGACACGCGTCCGCCGCGGAAAACGCTCTCCGCGAATATCACCAGCCTGATTCTGGAAGCGTCCAAAATTCTGGACGAACTCGAGTCCAAGGAAATTCGCAGCGAAACCGAGAAACGGGTCATGATCATCGACCGCCAGCGTATCCCGCGGATTCTGGCGAGCCGCACGCTGAAAGCGAGCGGATACGCCGCCATGGTGACAAGTTCCGACGAGATCACGCAGGAAACGATCGATAAATATTTTCCCGACGCATTCATCATCGATCACGGCGATTTTGAAACGCTCAGCCAGAAACTCCGTCTGACGCGGCCCAATGGCGTTGTCATTCCGATCATCGTATATTCCGACGCCGACCAAATCGAAGAGGTCGCCACCAGCAAATTGATAGCTGGAAATCCTGTCGTGGCTGTGATTCCCAAAACCCGGATCGATCAATCGCTCGCCCAAACGGTCACGCAGGTGATTCGCTCCCAGGCGTAGTCCGTGGATACGCATCCCCACACTTCTTTTTGGTGGCAGGTTGTTTTCGAAAACGGCCACTACCCGTCGGATTTCGGTGATCGGCTTTGTCGTGCCGGGAGTTCGGGGGTCATGGAAGATAACGGACGTATGATTGCGTATTTCGATCCCGCGCGTTTTAGTGACGAGCCCAAGTTGCACCGGGTCCTGCAGCCGTTTTGCAGTACCCGCTATGTCATCGAAAAATTACCGGTATCCGATTGGGGCAGTGAATGGAAGAAGCATTTCAAACCGCTGCGTGTCTCACGTCGTTTGGTCGTACGTCCGTCATGGGAAAAATATGAGTCGAAGCGCGGCGATAAAGTCATCGTCATCGACCCGAAAATGGCCTTCGGAACCGGAACGCACGAAACGACGCAACTGGTCCTTGAAATCATCGACGAATGCCTGCCCCGCGGAGCTCGCGTGCTTGACGTTGGGACGGGCAGCGGAATCCTGGCCATCGCGGCGGTCAAATTAGGAGCGCGGTCCGTCGTAGCGGTCGACGTGGAAGCCGAATCCATGGACAACGCGGGCGAAAATATTCGGCGAAACCGGGTCACATCTAAAATCCGATGCGTTCACGGCACCCTGGCCACGTTGAAAAAATCCGACCGCAGGCCGTACGATTGGATTCTGGCCAATATTCAACGCTCGGTGATCGTCGACTTGCTGGATGAATTTCATTCGCTTCTGAAACCGCGTGGTAGGCTCGTTGTATCCGGTATTCTGACGGAAGAGGACCCGATGATGTGCCGTGCCTTTGAGGACCGCCGGTTTATGGTCGACGCATTCCGTACGAAAGGAGAGTGGATGGCGTATCAACTCCGGAAAAAGCGATGAGGCGGCTGGCCACGATCGACATCGGGACGAATACCGTTTTGCTGCTCGTTGCGGAAGTCGATGTTCACGTTCGAATCCGGACGCTGGCTGAGCGGCAAGCCATCATCCGGCTCGGGCGATGTGTCGACGCCGATCGGAAGATCACGGAGGATGGAATTCTCAAAGGACAAAACGTCCTGATGGACTATGTCGAGGTCGCGCGATCGTACAACGTGGACGGCATTTTCGCTTTCGGCACGAGCGCGATGCGCGATGCCGTCAATCGCGAGGAGGTCATCCGGCGCTGGCGCGATGCGACGGGAATCGACGTGACGGTTTTGTCGGGCGACGAGGAGGCGCTGTGGACGGGCCGGGGAGGCCTGATGGTATTCGGCAACGACGTTCCCGATCATGCCTTGATCGTCGATATCGGCGGCGGCAGCACGGAAATCATCCACGTCACGCAAAACCGGATCGCATCCAGCGTCAGCCTGGATATCGGTAGCGTTCGTTTGACGGAGCGCTTCATCCGTACCGATCCCATACTCCGCGACGAGGAAAACGCACTCCGGAATTATGCTGTGGAAACCTTGCGCACCGTCCGGCAAACCTGGCCGCAGCAAACCGTTGCAGTGGGCGTCGCCGGGACATGCACAACACTGGCCGCAATGATCCAACGGCTCGATGGGTACGACAAAAACCGGATCAACGGTTTTGAAATCACGGCGGATGTTCTGGACGGGCTCATCAGTGACTTGCGCGGAACGACGAACATCGAGCGGCAGCGTTTACCGGGGCTGCAGCCGGCACGGGCCGACGTCATCATCGCCGGCGCCCTGATTTTACGGGAAGCGATGGCCGTGTTGGGTCTCGATAAAATCCGGATCAGCGACTACGGGCTTCGGTACGGTCTGGTTATCAAATCTCTGCATAAGGCCTCCGGATAGAATTTTTTCCATCCATTCTGACGATCCAAGACAGGCCGTCCGAATTTTATTTTATTGGCTTGAATCAGGTTCAGGATATTTTTTAACAACCCGCTTAGGCTACTGACAGGACGTTGTCAGTGACCTGCCTTACCTTAAGACATAATTCAACAATCGAACACCCAAAAAGGAGAGAGGATATGAATCCGCGCCGGAACGCTTTAATCAACTGGTATGAAAATGAAATTCGCTCATCGGAGCAAATGATCAACGCTATACCGGATCAAAAAATTCGAACCAAAGTACATCCCAAAGTTCGTACAATAGGAGAGCTGGGCATTCATCTGGCCGATTCTATTCTGGACCTGGCCAAAAGCCTCAGCTCTGGTTCCGTGATTTTCTCCGAGCCGTCCAAAGTTCCCGATACCGGATCGGAGATACTGGCGTATTATCGGTCTTGCGCCAACGAATTCCTTGGCGTGGCCAGGGGCCTCACGGAAGAGCAGTTAAAAATGAAGTACAAGTTCGAAATCAACGGCCAGGTGATCTGGGAACCCGACGGATACGAATTTATGAGCGGGTACTTCTGCCATGAAATTCATCACCGCGGACAGATGGTCGTCGTTCTGCGGCTTCTGGGGGAAAAGGTTCCCGGATTGTATGGGCCGACAGGTGACGAGTTGCCGGTATAAACGGGTTTTCAAAAAACAAAGGAGCTGTCCTTAACGGCAGTACAGTCATTCCGAGGAGCGTAGCGACGAAGGAATCTTGTTGTTTTGGATATAATATGAGATTGCTTCGCTTCGCTCGCAATGACCGCAGGCCCTTTGGGACTGCCCCTTTGTTCAACATGTCAGCTGCCCTGTAGCCACCGTTTACGAAATGTTTTTTGGTCCTTTGTGGGTGATTCCATTTCATCGATCGTGTGTTTCTTGATAATTTCCTGGCGACCGGCCTTGGCGGTCAATGTCACTTCGCCGCCGGCCCTCCGGACGGTCATGGAAAACGGTTCACCCGTCACGAGACGTTTCGTAAACGTCACGATCTCGGGCGAATGAACGTCGATGTCCACGCCTTGCGTGGACACTTTGACGAGCGTGTCACCGACTTGAATTAGCAGTTCGCGGCTGACCGCATCCGACGTGTCGACCGATGCCACGACAAACGACCCGTCGACGGCGCCCTCGAACGTGGCCCTCGGCCCGCGGGCCTGATATTGTCCGGTGGCAATCGACGCATGATAGCGATAGCCGGCTTTGGACATATAATCCGCTATCGGCAGCGGTTCGGCGCCTCTGACGTACCGATTGAAAAAGTCGTCAATCTCCGGATACGTCATCGCGACAAATTCGTCGAAGAACGTCGAATCGATAAACGACCGCCGCGGTCCGTATTTTTTGGACAAATCTTTAATTACGTCTCGGAGGCCACGTTTGCCTTTGGATAATTCCAGAAGCCGCATGTCGAGCAGCATCGCAACGAGGGCGCCTTTGTAATAAATGTTCTGGTACTGATCGGCAAGAGCGCCGTATGAACCGAGACTCAGGTCGAGAAGACTGACGTTCGGGTTGTACCGATCGTTGAGTATAAGTTTTTGTGAAATCGTCGCGACATACTGATCGGGCGTGGTCAGACCGCCCTTGACCTGCATCATGTGGGCGGCCCATTCCGTGCAACCTTCGTACAGCCACAGGTGACGGGACGGCGTCGGCGTCACGAAATTGTAGACGTCGATGATCTCGCTGTGAATATTGAGCGGCGTTACGATGTGGAAAAACTCGTGCGCGGCAAAACTGACGAGCAGGCGCTGCATTTTCGACATCGGGTTCTCAGGCATGTAAAAGTACGACGAGTATTTATGCTCCAGCGCGCCGAACGACGGACCAATGTCTTTGCGCAAGTGAAACAGAAAAACAAAACGATCAACGGGCAGTCCGTTAAGAAAACGATCCGCCGCTTTCAACATGTCCTTCAGGTGATCGAGCAGGCTGTCGGCCGTTACGATCCCGTTCTGCGAATAGGCATAAATATCGACGTCCGCTTTTCCGAGCCTCAATCGGCGGTACGTCAACTTGCCGAACAAAACCGGAGAATCAACGAGGTGATCGTACGAATCGGCCCGGTAGCTGTCTCCGGATTTTGGAAGCGCGGTTCCGATCTGCCAGTCCGAGGGATAGTGGAACTGAATCTGCAGCGGGTGGTTCTGATATCCCTGAACGTATCCAAAAACCATCTGGCCGTTGATCAGCGCATTGTCGTCTTCCAGATTCGATCCCGACATCGGTCCGACGCGATCTTCACGAATGGCCGTATCGTACGAATCTTCGACGCGGTAGCGTAAAACGGCAAGTTGCCGGGCATTGTGAATGACGTACTGATTGGTCGACCGGCGAAACACGGGCAGCGACTGTCCGGCTCCGTCGAACGCTTCGAATCCGCCGACAAACCTCCCGACGTCCTCGACCTCATACGTTCCGGGGGCCGTGGCGGCAAATTGAAACACGATCGAGTCCTGAGTCAATCCACGTACCTCGAGCGTGACAAAAAACGAGTCGGTCGAAAGCCGGGTCAAATCGACCGTGTAACGAAATTCTACGGACGACGTGGCGCGAACCGGAACGGCCGCGAGCGTAAGAAGCAACAGAACCTGTTTCATGAATCCTCTGAAGGTTAAGACTGCATCAGTTATTTTTAAGCCATCGGGATCGGAATTGTTTTTGTGCGCGCGTGGGACGGTCCATTTCCATAATGCGGTGGCGCGCGATGATTTCGCGTTGTCCGACGGTGGCGGCACAGGCGATTTCGCGGCCGTCCCGTTGGACGATCCAAACAAACGGCTGCCCGGCCTGTAAAAGGGCGGCGCGAGCCGCAAACTGTCCGTCCCGAATATTAATTTCTCCGTCCGCGGTTTTCAGTCGGAGAACGACGTCGCCATTGCGAATGCCAAGCCGGACATTGACGGTGTCCTGTTCGTCGAGATTCTTGACGACGATGTCATTTCCTGAGACACCGAAATCGAACGTTCCGATGTTGGTCTGGAATTGACCGGTTCGTAATGAATCTACGTACTGATATCCGGCCATGGCCAGGTAGTTGGCGACAGGTAATGGCTCGGTTCCCTCGATATACCGATGAACGAAATCGCCGACTTCCGGATACGTCATTTCCACCAGAATGTCGAAAAATTCATCGTCAGCAAAAGCATGGTGCGGCCCGAAGCGCGTCGTCAGTTGACGAACGACGTCGCGCCACCCGACCTTGCCATTGGATAATTCGAGCAGCCGCATGTCCAGAAACAGCGACACCAGCGCGCCCTTTTCGTACACGTTGGGATACTGGTCGACGTGCACATCGTACGCACCGAGGCTGAGGTCGACGAGACTGATGTCGCGGCGGTACCGGTCGGCGGCGCGCAGCTTGTTGCCGATCTCATCGATGAACTGGCGAGGCGTCATGAGTCCCGAACGGACCTGCATGACGAGGCTGGCCCATTCCGTCGTACCCTCATAAAACCACAGATGACGGGACGGGACCGGGCTTTCAAAATTAAACCGGGCGATGACGTCGCTGTGGATATGCAGCGGCGTAACGATGTGGAAAAATTCATGAGCGGCAAAACTAACGACCTGCGGGGCGATCAATTCCATCGGCGCTTCCGGCAGCGCGTAAAAAGACGACCGTTGATGTTCCAGTGCGCCATAAAACGGAGAATCGAACGATTTGCGAAAATGAAAGAGGAACGCGTATCGCTCGACGGGAAGGCCCTTCAAAAACCGGTCCGCCGCGTGAAGCACGTCCTTCATCGCATCGGAAAGCCGGTCGGCCTGAACTTCTTCATTCTGGGAATAGACAAACACATCGACATGAGTTTTGCCGATTTTCAGACGTTTCGACGACAACCGACCGGCGATGACGGGCGAATCGACAAAATCGTCGAACGTCGACGCGTAGTACCAGCCGTCCTTGAGTTCCATGGATGTCCCGATCGTCCACGTTTCGGGCAGGATATAGTGCACGCGCAATGGCCGGTCTTGATGTCCGTGAAAGTATCCGGCCACCATGTGACCGTTGATGACGGCGTTGTCGTTTTCAAGATTGGAACCGGCCATCGGGTAGACGGGCCATTCACGGATTTCCGTATCGTAGGAGTCATCGACCTGGTAACGGATCGAGCGAACCGCCGCGGCGGGGCGTATGACAAACTGATTGTCTCCACGCCGTGCGACGTTCAGCGAGCGGCCGTTCTCATCCAGCGCTTCAAAACCACCGACAAAACGGCCGACGTTGAGTACCTGATAGGTGCCCGGTGCGGTCGCGGCAAACTGAAAAACGGCGGAATCTCCTTCCAGTCCGCTGACGTCGAGATGGACAAAAAACGAATCGGACGCGATGTTCGTCGCATCGATCCGGTAGTCATAGCGAACCGAACCGGACCAAACGGAAGCGGACAGTCCCAGGGTAAGAAGGAAAAATGTTTTCATCATTGATTGGTGAACCACCATTTGCGAAACTGCTCCTGTTCGCGTGTGAGTTTGGCCATCGGCGTAATCTTGTGGTTTTCGATGACTTCCTTCATTCGGACGGTCGCGGTCAGGCGTATTTCCTGGTCTCCCCGGAGAACGATCCAGCCGATTTCTTCACCCGGCTTGAGCTGTGAAATGACCGCCTGAACGCCCTGAAAAATTCCGGTTTCCGTTCCCTTGTGAACGAATTTCAAAACGGCATCGCCCAGTTGAAGGCCCAGTTCCTGCGTAACGGAGTCCGCATCCTGTAGCGCGATCACCCGCACGTGCTTTCCGTCAAACCCCAGGGAGAACTTCCCCGCATGGGGCTGATACTGCCCCGTTCGAACCGTGCGTTTGTATTCATAGCCGGCTTTCGCCAGATATTCTTCCACCGGAAGCGGTTCCGTTCCCTTGATATACCGGCCGATGAAATCGGCGATTTCCGGAAAAGTTTCTTTTACGAAGATATCGAAAAATTCATGCTCCGGAAATGCTCGTTTGGGGCCGTATCGTTGGGATAACGTTTTGATTACATCCTGCAGCCCTTTTTTGCCATTGGAAAGTTCCAGAATCCGCATATCGAGGAACATCGCCGTCAGGGCGCCCTTTTCGTAAATATTCGGGTATTGGTCTATATAACGGTCAAAGGATCCGAGGGCAAGGTCGACAAGGCTCACCGAGGGATTATACGAATCGTTGTTGTTCAATTTTCCGCTGATCTGCGCCATGTACTCCAGATCGCTCATGGTTCCGCCGCGGACCTGCATCATGTCACTGGCCCATTCGGTCGTTCCTTCATACAACCACAGGTGCTGCGAGGCGACCGGTTTGACAAAGTTGAAGGCCTCGATGATTTCGCTGTGAATATTGAGGGGCGTCACGATGTGAAAAAATTCGTGGGCAATGATGCTGAGCAGCGCGGCCGGTCCGTTGGCCAGAATGTTTTCAGGTAACGCATAGCCCGATGAGTAACTGTGCTCCCACGCTCCGGTCGTTCCCAGTTCGTTGGGGTTGGGCCGAAAATGGAATAAAAAAGTATAGTTCGTAACCGGCAAGCCGTCGAGAAATTGATCCGCCGCGACCAGTAGTTTATGCAACGGCTCCTTGAATTGTTCCGCCGTCACCTCTCCTTTAGCCGAATAAATATACATGTCGATGTCGGTACCGCCGACTTTGAAGCTCGTTTTTTCCATACGTCCGGCGAAAATCGGAGAGTCCACAAGGCGATCGAATGTATCGGCGTAGTACACGCCGTTTTTGAGCGGAAGGGCCGTACCGATGATCCAATCGTCCGGATAGGTGACGGAAACGGCGATCGGATCCGATTGATGGCCGTGAAAGTAGCCGAACACCATGTGCGGATTGATCTGGACGTTGTCGTTTTCGATGTTGGATCCGCACATGAGATAGATCGGATACGGTTGCAGATTTTCATCGAACGAGTCGCTGATCCGGTATTCCACCGTTGCGATCGTGGACGCGTGCCGAATGACAAACTGGTTGGTCGAAAGCCGATGCGTGGGGAGGGAGCGGCCATCGGCATCCCGCGCGGTAAAACTTCCGACGAGACGGCCCACGTCCATGATTTGATACGTGCCCGGTGCCGTGGCGGCAAACTGGTAGGTGATGGAATCGCCTTTCAGCCCCGACACCTTCAGCGTGACGGCAAAAGAATCCATGGTCGTGTTCGTGACATCGACATGGTAATGAAAAGACGTTCCGGCCCTCAGACCCGTATGAACGAGTAATAAAAAGATGACCAAGGCGTTTTTGCTCATAGGATTGTCCTTTGTTGGCTCGTGGGAATATCCGTAAAAATCAGGGGACAAGATTGTATGAACTGATCTTCAAAGAACGTCTTTTCGACATACGGATCAATAATACAATGAAACTTCGCCACCCCCATACGTAAGTGTGAGACCAAGGTTGCGCCCCGTTCGGGTGATTTCGAATAGGGTCCAA
>CAYZJB010000056.1:0-23670 GCA_964478735.1 uncultured Bacteroidota bacterium
TTCTTTCTTCTCGTTTAGCAGGCTGTTGAAAAAGTCACCCTGAACGTGTTTCAGGGTTGTAGCATAATTGTAAAGAGACTCCGAAACGAGTTCGGGATGACTAATGCGATGCTTTTCAGACTTTTTCAACAACCTGTTAGAAATTGACGGTCAATTGCGTGCGCAGACCGAATTCCGTTTCACTGCCCGATGCGGTGGACCGGATCCACTCGCCATTCAACTGCAACCGCATCTTCGGGCCAAAAAGAATCGCGGGACCGAAGCGAAAATTCCATTCTTCATCTTCATCCACGAGAGAATTGGGTTCGAGGTAACTGACGCCAGCCGCCAATTCATATCCGTCAGCGCCGCCGAGTCCCGATTTGGGCGCTGAAAATTTGTTGCGCCAGAGCACGGAAAAATCACCTCCCTTAAACTTCCGGTCCTTGTTCGTACCCAGGATCTTTTTAGCAAACGAGCCGGCGATCACACCACCTTCCGCGATCACCTGGCCGCCTAGTGCATTAACCTGATAGGTACCGTCAAGGCCCGCCGCCCACGCTGCACCGCGGTTGTCCACCGTATCGATGGCATTGCCAAGTTGATTCACCGATCCCGATGCGCCGAATTCAACCCCTTTCATGATCGGCAAATTGAACCGGGCGCTCACCATTTTACCATTGTTGGTATGTGACGAGGCTTCCAACTCATCCGATTTTGTTCGACCGGCATCTTCGCGCCCGCCTTCACCGGCGCCGTTCGACACATTGATCGCAACCTCCGATTCACCGATCTTTCCTGTCAGTTCCACTCCCATATGCCGCGCCGAAAAAAGATTAGTGGCGAGAAACTCCGCCGCAATACTGCGTTCGATCAAAAGCAGGTCTCCGGACGACCGCAGTTCCTCCCGCCAGACGGGAACCTTGAATTGCCCGGCCCGGAGTGTCCAGTTGTTGAGTTTGACGTCGACCTCCGCATCCAGCATACGCGGCGTATTGTCCCGCGCCTCGAGTTGAATCATCGCCTTCACGTATTCGGAGGGTTCGGCGGCTATTTTGATCCGCCCGCGGCGAATCCGAAAACCTTCGTTGGTTTTAGAGGCGTCCGTCATCGTTTCACTGTCCCAAAAATGCTGTACCTGAACGCGTCCGCTTACTTTGACCGGCTTCGACGCTTTTTTTTCTCCTTCTTTATTCGCATTCTCCTGTGCCGGAAGATGGAACGCAAAAATCAGAAACAAAAAGACAGGCAGAAATCGCATACAATCTCCTAAATTAAGGTTCATCGTTTCCACGCATAATCGCATCTAAATGAAAATGAAAATCACGTCAAACAGGTTTAAAAGCGCGGAACGATACTACATGAGAGTTAATATTTTCTTATCGAATTATTATGAAAATGTTATAGTAATCGTTAAAAAATATTATTTTTTGATGTAAAGTATTATTTATTTTAGTTTTAAGTTACTTAATACACTTTTTTTGTTGCCTATGTTATCAAATTGTTTCTTCGTGAGATACTTTCTTTTCTGGTTGATGATCTGGACACCGGTCATTCAATCAAATTTTTTTAATATCCATGCGCAGGAAATCACTTTAGGCGGTCGGCATGAAGAGACAACTCTCGTTTATCCCCCTTTTCGACACGCTCCTGTTCACAAAGCGACCGGAGTCCACCTCCTCGCATTCATGGCTCTCATCGGACGAACGGACATTCGGCCGGACAATCCGCAGGGCATCGCGGTAACACGTCTCAAAGCGACCGACGATCCACAAAATCGTAACGACGACGACGATCTGACGGCATACGGAATTAACTCCGGGCAAAACCTGATCATTTTCAACAGTAGCATTCAGAGTCTCGACGTCTACGAAGGTAAAGGCCGGCTGCAGCGATTGAACGCACCCCGCGGCATCGCCTGCACGTCCGCCGGTGACGTGTATGTCACCGACACGGACAATCATCGGATTGTCCGTCTTCACAATCCTGGAACGCACCTGGCCTTTGTCGATGCACACGGTAAAAAAGGATCCAAGCCGGGCGAATTCAAACACCCTCACGGCATCGCCGTCGGACCCGCTGGACGCGTGTATGTTGCGGATACGGAAAATGACCGGATCCAGGTATTTGACAGAGATATGCGCTATCAGTTCACGATTGGCGCCGCGTCCGATACCTCGCGTCCGGAAGAAACGGTCTATCGCCCCGATGCGCTGGCGATTGCCGGCGCGGACGATGAACCCCTTTTTATTCCGGAACAATTTCTCATCGCCGTCGACCTCAATAATACTCGCATACGAAAGTTTACCGTCGACGGAAAATTTATCAGCGGAATCCTGTCCAACGATTACGGCTATCCGAAAGCCTTTTTAACCGGGGCCGCGATCGACTATTACGGCAATGTGTGGGCCACTGACGCGTTTCATCACTGCGTTCACAAATTCGACAAAGACCTTCGTTACATCACCTCGTTCGGGCGGGTCGGTGAAAATGACAACCAGTTTTTGGAGCCGCGAAGCATTGCAATCTGGAAACCGATGGGTCAGGTGTTTATCGTCGACAAACTCAGCGCCCAGTACTTCCACATCGGCACCGACATTCTGGAACCGGCCATTACGATGAAAGACAGTACCATCTTTTTTGATTTCACGCTTACGGAACACTCCAGGGTGACGGTAACGATCCGTGACGAGACCGATCGAATTATCGCTACGCTTTGCCTCAACCGGCTGTTCCCGCTCGGACGGCACCAGTTGACATGGAACCGGATGAAAGATCCCCCAAAATTGCGGCAGCCTCTGGACAGTTTACAATCGTCAATCGCTCGGGACAGTACCGTCACATTGCCCTCCGGACTCTACTCCATCCGATGGGAAGCCCGCACGACTTACCGGTACAGCCGCTATTTTACCAAAACCCTGGAAATTGATTTTGCGTTTTAAATCGATCGGCGTCGACTTGTGGATGACGGTCATGTGGAAACAGTAAGGTCGACGGCGGGGGGCACGAACATGATGATTTGCTCAAACCCTATCGTTTCCAGCCATCGATGCAATTCGCCTACAATGGCGCGAGGTAACAACCAGGCCGTATGTTCCGGCAGTATACAGAATGGGACGCGATACAGGCATCGGGCAACGGCGGCTTGCAACAGGATGGACAACAGCAATCTCTCGGTGTGCGATATCTTCGACAGAACGTGAAAATCCGTATCGGATAAGGCACGGCTGAAGTATTCACCGGTGGCTGACCAATTCTCAGGGAAATATTTTTTCAAGTCCAACAACTCAACAAGCCGGGTCTGACGCTGACGATCGTTCAGCGCGGACAACCCTTTGCGAGTGAGGTCCAGAAGCTTTTTAGTATCGATGGAAGCCGTGGAGGGCAACCCGTTGGCCGACCCGGTCGACCGTCTTTCCAGTAGCATCAGACGCCGATGCACAATCGAATCAATCCGAGCCGTCAACTCCGCAATTTGCTGTCGCCACTGGCGCAATGCCCGTCGTTCGTCCTCATAACGGGAAACAACCAGATCTGCATCTAATCCGGCCAGCTCGGCGCGGGCCGTCTCCAGTTTGCGGCGGGTCATCGTCAATTGTTGTTCCAGGGTCTCGCGATCCCAGGATAGGCCGGCTTTTCTCCGATGTTCGATGAAGTGGTGTTTTTCAGCGTCCACGCGATAACGCTCCCGCTCTTCGACCAGTTTATCGAGCAACGAATCGTCCGTTGCATTCTGGCGTATGGCCGCCTGAAGTCTGTCGATTTCTTCTCTGTAGATGGCCGCGCGCTCCCCGGTTTCCGGGGACGCGTCCAGACGGGCAACCTCATCCTGCAGACCGCGCAGGTTCTTTGCATAATGCTGATTTTCAATCTGGCGTGCTTCCAGGGTATGGATTTGACGCTCGAGCGATTGAAATCGCTCGTATCCGTCCCGGCTCCCATTGTCAACATCCGATATCGAATCATTGTCCATCGCTTCACGATACCGGCTTTCTTCATACTCAAGGCGGCGCACTTCGGACTGTGCCTGCACGACAAATTCGTACATGCGCTGGCGCTGGCGGAAGCGATGTTCCGCCTCCTCACATCGCTTTTCAAGCCTCTGGCGCGCCTCCAGGGCTTCGGATAATTCCAGATCGATCAGCGCGAGGTCTTTTTGGATGCGCTCCATACGACCGGCCTGTTCGACTTTCGACGCGTCCCGTTGCCGGCCTTTGACCGCGCGGTCATAAGCGCGCCAGTACAACTCCTCCAGTCGATCCGCGATCAGCGACCACCCGGCCGGAACCAATTGCCGATTAAAAACCTGAGTGAACGTTGCCGCGTCCGAGATGCTTCTCACAACAGGTGCGACAACAATGGCAGAGTAGTTGTCCTGCCGGCTTACATCTGCTGTTTCACCAATATGCAGATTGCAATAAAATTCCTGCCATTTTCTGTAAGTACCTCCATCCAGCAGATTCCACTCGCCGAAATCACTTGTCACGGACCATTCGACGGGCTTTCCGTCCAACCAGCTACGGCGAATGTCGAAACGCTGGCCGGAAAGACAAAAGACCGTATCGATGGACGACTGTCCTTTGGAGGCCGGTAAAAGATCGTGTTTTTCCAGCAAAAGCGCCGTCCAAGCATTGACCCATGTCGTTTTGCCGGAAATGGGCCCCATGGGCAATTCGCAAACGCCTTTCGACATTTGCCATCGATCCGTGATCGCTCGAATATTTTCGATTTGAAGGCGTTCAATCATTTCTTGAATCGCAAAAACGAGTTGCGTAGGTTATTTATTTGATAAACCATATTCAAGGCGTTCTTCGTCTGGAAATTACAAACCGTATACCCGTCGTCGCCATCGTCGGCCGCCCCAACGTGGGAAAGAGTACGCTGTTTAACCGGCTCATTGGTGAACAGGACGCCATTGTAGACGCCACCCCCGGCGTCACGCGCGACCGCCACTACGGCCTCACGGAGTGGTCCGGCCGCTCCTTTGCTCTGATCGATACGGGCGGATTCATCCCCGAGTCCACGGACTTGATCGATACGGCGGTACGGGAACAGGCCTCCATTGCCATCGAGGAAGCCGATCTCGTAATTTTGCTTGTCGACGGCACGGCGTCACTGAGTTCGACCGAACTTCAGATCGCGTCGCTGCTGCGCCGCCAGGACAAGCGTTTTTTGTTTGTCGCTAACAAAGTCGACAACGAAAAGACGGCTCAAATTCTTGCGGCCGACCCGTCCGTGTATAAGCTGGGCCTCGGAGCACCCATCGTGATTTCGGCGTTGAACAGCCGAAACATTGGCGACCTGCTGGACAAAATTCTGGAGTTTATTCCTCCGGCCGGTACGCACGAGGTGGACGAATCGATCATCCGCCTGGCGGTTGTCGGACGGCCCAACGTCGGCAAGTCGTCGCTGGTCAATGCCATCATTGGGTCGCCCAAACACATCGTGTCCGACGTTCCGGGAACCACGAGAGATTCCATCGACAGCGATTTTGTTTACGAAGGACAAAGTTTCAAGCTCATCGATACGGCCGGGCTTCGCCGCAAGGCCAAGATCAAAGAGAATCTGGAATTCTACAGCTCGCTCCGGACGCTTAAGACCATTCAGGAATGCGACGTCGCCATCTTGCTCATTGATCCGTTGGAAGGCCTCGCCTCGCAGGACATCAACGTGCTTGAAGAAGCGCGCCGGTTCAAAAAAGGTCTGCTCCTTGTGGTCAACAAATGGGACCTCGTTGAAAAAGACGATAAAACCTACCTCCAGTTTGAACGCACCATCCGAGACAGTCTCGGGTCGACGCGGTATATCCCTATCCTGTTTATTTCGGCCCTGACGCGTCAGCGCGTGTTGAAAGTTCTTGAAACGGCACGAGCGATACATCAGGAACGTTGCCGCAGCGTTTCGACGTCCGAACTGAATCGATTTTTACGTAATGCCGTTGCGGCCAATCATCCGCCGGCCGTGCGTGGAAAAGACATCCGACTTAACTACATGACGCAAATCAAAACCCGCCCGCCGGTATTTGCCTTGTTCACCAATGAACCCGCTTTGATTCCGGCCAATTACCGCCAGTATCTGGAAAATCAGATGCGAGAAACATTCGGCTTTGCCGGCGTACCGATCTCTCTGACCTTTCGCAAAAAAAACAAGGAACGTGTGGAATGAAACGATTGCTGACGGTTGTGACTCTGCTCTTCCCCTGTGCGGTGACGGCTCAGACGACGTCCGAAAAAATTTATAACGCGCTCGAAACCGGTCGAATCAGGGAAGACGAAGCCTTGCAATATCTTTCCGACATTCTCGAAAACCGGCGTGAGGCCATTCCGGAAAATCTGCGCTCGGATATACCTGACAAGTGCGGTTTCCCGATTCTCGCGACCCTTCGCAATGTTTCCGCATACCCTTCGATCTACAAGGAGCGACAGCGCCGATCGATGCAGAGCGTCTACGTGCACACGTTCTCCACACCACGAGGAGATCGGTCATTTCAATTCAACTTTGAAACGACGGGACCGGATGCAATTCCCGGCGATGATACGAACGGCAACACCATTCCCGATTGGATTGAAGAGGCGGCCATGGCGGCAGAAAAATCGTATCGGCTCGAAGTCGATACGCTGGGATATCGTGAACCGCTGAACTTTGGGATCTACGGTTTTTATAACATTTTTTTTCTCGACATGGACGCCTATGGCGTTACCTATTTTGATTCCGTGGTTACCCAGAATCCCGATACGTATACAAGTTCGATTGAAATCGAAAATGACTTTGTCGGTTTTTTTACGACGGGCTACGATGCATTGCGCGTCACGATTGCTCATGAGTTCCACCACGCCATTCAACTTGCCTATGTTGACCGATCGGGCAGTGATTTATGGTATTATGAATTGACTTCCACCTGGATGGAAGACGTCGTTTACGATGAGGTCAACGACTACTACCAGTATCTCTCTTCAAGTTTCGGCTCGCCCCAGCGGTCACTGGATATATGCAGCGGCATTCGATGCGGTTACCACATCTCACAATTTTTTCACATGATTGAGAAAAAGCACAACCGATCAGTTGTTCGCAGGAGTTGGGACAATTTCATTTCACAGACAGCCCTTTCAGCCCTGAATGGAGCGCTCGACGAATTGACCCCGTCGAATCTGCAGACCGAATTTGTCGATTTTTCGATATGGAATTATTTTACGGGCAGCCGCTCAAAACCGGCGTATTACCCTGAGGGAGAGTTCTATCCACAAGTACGCACGGAAATTACAGTATCCGCCGCGGATACGTCGGTGACCAAGCTTCTCGATCATCTCGCCACTCATTATTACACTTTCGGTCTGTCCGATTCGCTGAACGCTGAAATTGTATTCAATAGTCTCTCGGCTTCGCATTTTAATCTGGTTACGATCGAATACAAGGCTGTCAACGGGACATATTTTGTTTTAAACAGGGAAGATGCCAACCGTTCGACTATTTCCGGGCTGCTACCCGGCGATTCATTGATCGTGGTCGTGGCCAACCGTAACCTGACCGGATTATCGACCGAATATGCCGTTGACCTGCTTTTTACCGAACCCTCCGGATCCGTGTCCGAGGCGATAGCCGACGTGCGATTTTTCCCGTCGCCGCTGCTGTTGAAAAATTCAGCGTCAAGCCTGTACCTGCGTTTTCGACTCGCACAGAGCACGGACGTAAGTCTCGAAATTTTTTCCATCAACGGAAAGGCAGTCCATCGTCGGATCGTTTCCTCCGTTGCGGCCGGTCCCCACGACGGACGATTCGAATCGGAATTCAGCTGGAACGGGAAAGATATGGACGGAAAACGCGTAGCGAGCGGGGTCTACATTTACCGGCTCAAGGGCGATGGGTTCGAAAAAATGGGGAAGATTGCAGTCGTTCGCTGACCCGAGTCAATCGATCGTTTCGACGCGAATACTGTTGGTCGCTCCGCGGCGGCTAAAGGGCAGTCCGGCCGTGATGATGAACGTGTAACCTTTCTTCAATATATTCAGCCCCACCAGAGCGTTCTTCACTTCATTCACGCTGTCATCAATGTTCGTTTTCATATCGGGCAGGATAACGCCGCGAACTCCCCAGATGAGCGTTAACTGACGCTGGACCTCCTCGTCATGGGTGACCGCAATGATCGGTCGTTGCGGCCGGTAACGTGCGATGACCCGCGCCTGCGCTCCCGTTAGCGTAATCGCGACAATGGCGTCGGCATCGAGCATTTCCGCAAGGGAACACGCGGCCACGGCGATCCCTTCCTGTACGATAAATTGATCACTCGAATCTCTTCGTCTTCGTAAATAATCGACGGGCATCTCTTTTTCGATCAGTGCAATGATCTGTTTCATCACCGTCACCGTTTCGATCGGATATTTGCCTGACGCCGTTTCCGCCGAAAGCATGACCGCGTCCGTTCCGTCGAGAATCGCATTCGCGACGTCGGACGCCTCCGCGCGCGTCGGCCGCGGGTTTTGCACCATGGAATCGAGCATCTGAGTTGCCGTGATGACGGGAATGCCCGCCTTATTGCATTTCGCGATCAGGCGCTTCTGGATGGGCGGAACTTCTTCCGTTTTCATTTCGACGCCGAGATCGCCGCGTGCGACCATCAAACCGTCCGTCACGGCAATGATGTCGTCGATGCACTCCAGCGCTTCCGGCTTTTCGATTTTGGCGATGACTGGCGTCTTTTTGCCGCGCTTCCGGATCAATTCCTTGATCATCTGGATATCGGCCGCTTTCCGGACAAACGACAGGGCGACAAAATCGACGTCATTTTGCAGACCGAACTCCAGGTCGACCCTGTCTTTTTCCGTCATCGACGGCGCACTGACCGCGACACCGGGCAGGTTGATGCCTTTGTTATTTTTCAGCGTGCCGCCGTTGACGACTTCACATATCACCTGCTCGCCGTCGGTTTCCAGCGCCCTGAGGTAGATCAGCCCGTCATCGAGCAGCAACAGATTGCCCGGTTTCACATCTTTCGCCAGGGCCTCGTACGTCGTCGACACGATGTGGTCGTTACCATCCACCGGACGCGTCGTAATCGTAAAGCGGTTGCCGGTTTTCAGTTCGGCCGAGCCTGTTTTGAACGTTCCGACGCGGATCTTGGGCCCCTGAAGGTCCTGCAGGATTCCGACGGGCCGGCCGACTTCTTTCGATGCCCGCCGGATGTGTCGAATGACGTCCAGATGATCCTGCGGCTGGCCGTGAGAGAAATTCAAACGAGCCACGTCCATGCCGGCACGGACCAGACCCGCGATCGTCTGATAATTCTGCGACGCGGGTCCCAGAGTACAAATGATTTTGGCCGCCCGGTCCATCAGCGCGTCGTCTTACCGTTTTTTTCAGCCTCTTTGAGCAGACGTTCCAGCAATTCGTCGTCCGACTCTCCGAGATGCTGCAGGGAAATTTTTACGTCGTTGCCCAGCGGGTGGTCCGGGTACGTGGCGAGGAATTCTTCGTATTTGTTTTTTGCCTTGTCGAGATCGTTGACCAGTGTCTCGTAGGTGAACGCAATCTTAAAAAGCGCCAGCGGCGCCTGTTCCGAAGCCGGATTCAGGCGAATGACTTTTTCCAAATACTCGATGGCTTTTTCGAAATTATTGAGATGTTGTGCCCAGATATCGGCACACGCGTTCCAATGTTTGATTACCATCGCGGTGTCGGACGCATACGCCTCATTGGCTTCCTCCAGGGCGGCGATGGCCAGATGAAATTCGCCTTTTTTGACGAGGGAATCCGCCCGTGCTTCATAGTCCGCCGGAGAATATTTGGCCTTAGAACCGCATGCCACGGCCAGGTACAACAGTACCGATCCAATCACATACCCCAATCGCATCCTTAACTCCTTATTTGTTGCGAGACAGCGCCGTCCGTCCTATATTCGATCACGACCACAACGCTATCGGATTCTATGTCTAAACTTCAGATCAGCGTCGAATTCCACAAAACGTTAACTGTACTTGTTCTCGTCGGAGATTTCAACCAGTACGAGGGAGAAGACGATATCCGGGCGCTGGCTCGCATGTACAATGATTTAATCCAAAAAGCAAAACAGCGGGACCTCATCCTGGAGTTTCACACGCCTCGGGTCGGAACCGTCGGTATCAACACGTTGACCGAGATCTACCAGCTGGTCGCCGAAAACGACGCGCGCATGATCTTCATCAATTTCCCAAAGTCTGAACTTCGATATCTCGAAATTACCGGTTTTCTTCATTACGTCACCCTGCTCAACACACGCGCCGAACTGGATGCGCAAGATATTGGCGCGTAATTTACGATTCCCGACCGTACCATGCAAGCCCACATGACGGCCGATACACTCCAATCCTGGGTTTTGGCAACCGCTTCCGCCCTGTCATCGGTCGGCATCCGTACAACGGCCGTCGACATTGAATATGACGGATCAACGCCGCGACGTATCGTCGGCAACGAACCGACGGCAATGCCGTGGACATTGCACTTCCGGGATGGACGGATCGTCTTTTACAGCGATCCCCTTCCGGCGTTCGACGTCGTTCGATGGCTGCAATCGGGACTCGATCTGTGGTTCGATCAGCGCCAATTACGTCATGACGCCATGGTTGTGGACGAACTGACGCGCGATATCGGTCAGGCCGAATCCCTTCGCCAGCTGGTGGCGCTGGTTTGCGGCCGGATCAAAATTCTGTGCGGATTTCGACAGGTCGTTTATCTCCACGCGACGGATCAAAAACACTTCTCCTGCATCGGACACTGGAAACATGACGGCCGCTTGTCCGTTCGCCTCGAATCCGATGACGCGGAGAATCTTTGCACCCGCGTATCCGCACAACTGGACCGGCCGTGCGACGTCGTCCAGAGGGTACGAACCCCATCGGACGCAACGTTCGGTCTTATCGTCTGTATGGGGAAATGGACGGAACCGGTTCTTGATACTGACCGAAGGGCCGTCGAACGGATTGCCGGACTCGTAGCGCCGTTCATCGCCACGCTTGCAAAACTGGAGGTGGAACGCGAATTGAAAGAGAGTCTTATTCCGCCCCTATTTCCCGAATTGATCGGAAGCGGTCCCGCCATGGCCGCAGTTGCCGCACAGATTCGCCAATTGCTCGACAGCGGCAAGGCCACAACCGTCTTGATACAGGGCGAAACCGGCAGCGGTAAGGAAATGATTGCACGCACCATCCATCGTCAGGGAACGCGTCGAGACCGGCCGTTTATTGCCGTCAATTGCGGGGCGATTCCGTCCACGTTACTTGAAAGCGAGCTGTTTGGTCATGAACGCGGAGCGTTCACCGACGCAAAAACGATGAAGCGAGGAAAATTCGAACTTGCGCACGGCGGTACCCTTTTTCTCGACGAAGTCGGCGACTTGCCGATGGACGCACAGGTCAAATTGCTACGCGCCATTGAGGAACGCCGGATTGAACGCCTCGGGGCTACGGCCCCCATCGAGATCGACGTACATTTGATTGCTGCAACGCATGTGGATCTGGCCGCCCGAATTCGCGAAGGTCGGTTTCGTGAAGACCTGTTTTACCGGCTGCACGTCTATCCGATCCTGATGCGCCCCCTTCGCGAGCGGCCGGAGGATATCCCGGCACTGGTTGAACATTTTTTCAAGATATCCGGCCGCTCCATGCCGTTGAGCGATCTGGTCACGACTGAGGCCCTGGCGGAACTGAAATCGTATTCCTGGCCCGGCAATGTCAGGGAATTGCGTAACTGGGTTGAACGGATGGACATCCTTGGAAAATTTCCCATCGAGCACACCGCGCTGACGACGGAAGACCACCGGACTGACGCACCGACTTCCGACATCATTTCAGAAATCGCCCGTCTGCGCCGAGAACTGGACGCTCTTTCCCAACGGGTCGACGGTGGATCCGGATTTTTTTCAAAAGAAGAAAGCGATTTTCTGGAAGCCCTTCGCCAGTGTCATTTTCGACTGGACGACGCCGCGGCTCGCCTGTCGTACAGTCCGTTCCGAATCCGAGATAAATTAAAAGGATTGTGTTTTAAAACGCTGGATGCGGTCGCGTTCGATATCGATGAATGCAGTGTGTTGCTGGCGGGCAGTTCATTTCTCCAGTCCAAAGTCAAAAGCCGCGTCTTGCGTTACGTCGAAAATCTCATGACCCTGGCCGATCGGCGTCAGCATGACAGCTACCGCGTTTACCTCAACAAGATCCCCCTCGAATATCGCGATTTCGTTCCACGCGTCCTTGACGGTATGAGCGATCACACTAAAAACTAAAATTCACGGTCACCGTTTCACCCCCGCCAACCGTGACGTTTTGCCAGTTGATCCCCGACTCCGTCCACGCTCCCAGACGATACGTTCCCGTGGGCACATTCGAAATCCGGTAGCCCCCATCCTGCTCCGTCGTTGCATAATAAGGGTTTTGCAGAACCAAAATGAATCCGCTCATGGTCGAGTGGATGTCGCAGAATACTTTGACCTCGCCTACCTTATCAAAGGTAACCGATTTGGAAAGGCCCTGTGCGTATCGGCCCAGATCAAACGATCGCGTCGGAGACAATGAAAAAATATTGTGAAAGATTTTATCCTCGTTGGGAAAATCGACGGTGGTACCGCGTAAAATCGGAAGGACGCGCGGAACGATCGTAATATTCCGCTGACGCATGGCCGGACGCACCTGCGGCACGGCAAATTGTCCTGAAACGCTTTCCACAAAGACAACGGCCTGGCGCGAGGTGGAAGCGGTGGCGAGTCGTGAAACGGATTTTCCGTACAATCCCCGGCTGGTCCGTCCCGTCGATGCGGCCGCTTGAGCCATGGAAACACGTCCCGTGATCGTACCGGCTGCCGACGGCGCCGGTCCCGGCGTGGACGCGACGTTGACGACGTTAATCGATTCGAGCTGACGGAAAAAAGAAAGGTTTTTGCCAAACGGCCAGACCATCCATCCCGTTGCCGCTGCAATCACCAGTGTCAGTAAAATTTTCATCGTACACTCCTGTTAGAACGGAACCGAGAGTTGACAGGCCCCCAACTTGCGCATCTTGATTCCGGACGACTTGTCGAATTTGGTGGCCTGGCCGACGAACTTCAGCGTCGCGCCCCGTGTGATTCGAAAACCGATTCCGCCTTCGACGCGTTGAACGTTGTAATCCCACGTTTCCTTGATCCCCTGCGAATTTTCAATTTTACTGAAGATCATGGCGTCGTACCGTACGGCAAGATATACACGTGGATGAACCTTATACCTCGCATCGGCATAATAACTGATCAGGGACAATTTCCCCTTGTCAACCGCAGCATCCCACTCGCTGTATACGGCTTCGCCGAATACGATCAAATAACGGTAACTCGCTTCGATGTCCGTGCCGAACGCCTTCTGTTTGTAGTCTCCGACGTCTTTTCCGGATTCGAGGACCACCTGTTGATCCTCCAGCGTCACGGGCCGGGAAAGGTAAGAATTCAACGCTCCGGAAAACCCGATTTTAAAACCCGGACCGGCGGCCCACCCCAGACGGCCAAGAACCTGTTTGCCGTCGTTTTCCGCCCCGGCATCCGGATTGGAAATCGATCCGTCCGTTACGGCCAGTTGATAATCGAATGAAGACAGCGTCCCGAAAATCTCCACGCCGACGTCCCATCGCGCGTCGTACACGACCGGCGTAGCCCCCCGTAGTACGTTTCGAGGCAGTTGTCCGCCGAATTCCTGCCGGCGTTTTTTGAGGATCAACTGCCCCCGGTTGTCCCACAGTCGGATCCAGTCCAGACTCGTCCGATACTGGCGCATCAACGGCTGGCCGATCAGGGGATTGACGTCTGAAAATTCACGCCTCGCAAAATTGCCGAACAAGTTGGGTATTTTGCCGGCCATGATGTTGAACCGTTCGTCCGGCAGATTGAAAAACGTAACGAAAGCGCCCTGCAAACGTACACGGTCCTCCGCACGATCGTCAAACAGCACTTCGACATCGGCGCGCAGGCGGTCACCCTGTTGAAACTGAACGTTGGTCAGCGCACGGATCGGGTTGAAATTATTATCGCCGAGCGTATTCGCATTCAACCCCGGACTGTTGCCGACGGAATAAGCAACATCGACGACTCCGCCGACGCCGACCGACGCGGCCTCCGCCCCGCCCATCGCGTCCTCTTCTTGCGCGGCCGCGATACCGGCGAGTAAAAACATCATCCCAATACCCTTCATGACAAAACCTCTCATAGCGTCCTCAAGTATTCGATCAGATCGGCTTTTTCCTGTTCGTTCAGATTGATGTCGTAGATCCCGCGCGCATTCCATCCCCACGCCGTCATCTGCGCCTGCGTTACGCTGTCGGAATAATGATCAATGACGTGACGGAGCGTGGATGCCGATCCGTCGTGGAAGTACGGCGCCGTAGCGAAGACCCAGCGGAGCGACGGAACGTCAAAGGAAGGTGTCGCCGGACGTATCTGGATTGAAAACCGCCCGGTAATCGCGGATCCGGAATGACAAACGCCGCATTTGCCGGCGCCCTCAAAGACCTGCTTTCCGCGGGCCTGTGCATCGGTGAGCCCATCGCTGCCCAGCCAGGGGTTTGCAGGTACTCGTAACGACAATTGATAAGCCACCAGGGCGTCCAATTCGTCTTCGGAAACGTTGCCGCCCAGGATATTTTCAATGACCGTGCGCGTTACCGCCCGCAGATCGCCTCCGCCTTCCCCTCGCCAGAGATAGGGCGCCGTTTCTGCAACTCCAAACAGCGTCGGTGTACTGAACGTATCGGCCATGCCGTTGGTCGAGTCATGGATCGCGGGAAAGTGCCATTGCCGATTATCCATGTCGCCCTGAGGATGGCACGTACCGCAGGAGAAGCTTCCGCCGGGATCGAATTTCGTGTCGTTAAATAATTTGCGGCCTTCGGCAATGAGCGGATCTTCGGACAACGGATCCTTGTCGCAGGCCACCGTCACGATACCGAGCATGGCGATCAACGGGAGCAATCGAAAATTCATCATCACCTCGTCAAAACGTCTTCAGATATTCGATCAGATCGGCCTCTTCTTGTGCCGATAAATTAATATCAAACCCGTCCTGCTGCAACTTGCCGCTTGGATCCGTTTCGTAAAACGCGATCACGTCGAGAAGGGTGCGCGCACGCCCGTCGTGAAAGTAGGGTCCCATTCCGAAAATCGATCGTAGTCCGGGCGTTTTAAAGAAGCCACCGGTGCCGACGTCTTTCGGCTTGGTCGTCGTCCCGGTCGGGGCCGGATGGCAGGGGGAGCAAAACCCTTTGGTTTCATAAATCACGCGGCCTCTTTCTTGAGCGGAAGTCAATTTTTCATCGTCCGCGAGCCACGGGTTTCGTGGAAAACGAAGCGATTTCTGATACGCAACGAGCGCTTCGATTTCCTCCGACGTCGCACCGCCGCCCATGATCGTATCCGTGTACAACCGCGTGACCGCCGCCAGGTCCGTTCGCGAGGCGTCCCACAGATACGGCGGCCCCGTTTCCGTTATACCCCACAACGTCAGCGTACGAAAGGAGTCCGGAACTCCGGCCGTTGAGCCGTGAATGGCGGGAAAGTGCCACCGGCGATTGTCCATATTGCCCTCCGGATGACACGTCGCACAACTTAGATCACGCATCAAAGAAAATTTAGTATCGTGAAAAAGTTGCCGTCCCCGTTCGATGAGAGCATTCTCCTGGACAACATCCGCGTCGCATGACGTAAGAATAAAACCGATCAGGATAATCCGGAACCGCATTACAAGTTAAACAATCTTTTTCCTCAGAAGCTTGATAAAATTAGGCATGAACCTGACCAAGGTCAATGTTTTCCTCGCGTGATTACCGCAAATTGGAGTAGATGGGAAATTCGAACGAGCGTTTGAATTTGTCCCTTGACTTACGGAGTTCATGTATCTATATTTGACCAACCTAATTGAGACTGAATCTCAATCTTATGAGTCAAAGAAACAAAAGTTTAGCTGAGCTCAATTGCGGTGAATACGGCGTTATTCATCAAATTACTGGCAAACATCTGAATGACGATGGCACCTGTGTTCGACTTCTCGAAATGGGGTTCACACCGGGACAAGAGGTTCGCGTGATCGCCCGCTCTCCTTTTAAGGATCCTGTCGCCGTTTCGGTTCGCGGCAGCGTCATAGCACTGCGCAAGCATGAGGCAGAATGCGTGTTGATTTAGAGTCCTCGCAGTCTGAGCACGAAACCCTCACCTTGGCCCCTCCTCGTTCCACACCCGTTATCTCGTTTATCGGACAACCGAATTCAGGCAAAACGACCCTTTTCAACGCGCTGACCGGCTCGTATTATAAAACTTCCAATTATGCCGGAACTACGGCAGAAATTTTAGTCGGCTCGGCTTTGCCAAAATTTTCACTCCAGGCGATACTAGTCGACACTCCCGGAATAACCGGCCTGACGTCGATTTCAGCGGAAGAAGAAATCGCAATCCAACTGCTGGCCGATCATCCACTGTACCGGTTGCCGGAGCTTGTGGTCGTGACCGTCGATGCCTCACAACTGGCCCGCCAACTTTACATCGCCAAGCAAGTGATCGACGCAGGCTTCCACGTCGTTCTCGCGGTTACGATGAACGATCTGTTGCAGAAAAAAGGATTCGATCTTGCGGCCGATCGACTGAGCGACGTCCTTCACTGTCCCGTCGTCAAGATCAATCCCCGCGAAGGAACGGGTTTGGAGACGCTGGCGGAAGTCATGATGGACCGGATCCGTCATCGCAATTCTCATTCCCCGAAAGCGCTTCCCAAATTGACGGAAAAAGAAATCGTCGCCCTCTACGAGTGGGCGGAACCGGTGCAGCAACATGTACTTACGCCGATTCGTTCGTTCGACGTCGCGGCGGTCAACCGTTCCGTATTCAATACGCGCTCCGCGGCACCCGATGCCATGTCGGTAAAACTCGACAACGTACTGCTCCACCCGATCTGGGGACTGCCGATTTTTGCCGCTGTGATGTTCGTTCTTTTCAGCGGTGTATTCTGGCTGGCGCAACCCTTGATGGATGGGGTGACGAACGGTATGACCCTCCTGGCCGATACGATACGGGCGGTTTTTCCGGAAGGATATTGGTTAGGGGAATTGCTGGGAACCGGCATTATTGAAGGCGCCGGTGCAGTACTGACGTTTGTGCCTCAGATCGTTATCTTGTTTTTGGTTCTCGATTTCCTTGAAGACTCCGGTTACCTCGCCCGCGGCGCGATGCTGGTTGACCGGCCATTGTCCAGAATCGGGCTCAACGGCCGGAGCTTCGCCCCGATGCTGTCCGGTTTTGCCTGCGCCATTCCGGCCATCATGGCGGCACGAACGATTCCCAACCGGCGTGAACGGCTGATCACGATTTTCGTCATTCCGCTCATGACGTGCAGCGCGCGATTACCGGTATTCGGGCTGTTGCTTGCATTTTTGATTTCTCCGGACCAGATCTGGCTGGCCGCGCTGATTCTCAGCGCCATCTATTTGCTCAGCTTGTTCAACGGTGCTCTCGCTGCGGGGATCGTACACCGCATTGTCGGCCGAAAGGACACCTCGCATTTCATGCTGGAATTGCCGGCGTATCGCAAACCCGTTGCGCGCTTCATCGTGCGACACACGGTGCACAAATCCTGGTCCTATCTTCAAAAAGCGGGGCCGACCATTCTTATGTGTGCCATTGTGATCTGGGCGCTGACCTATTTGCCCGGAATACATGCGCCGGAAAGCCGCACGACTCCGGCCGAGCGACTGGAAACTTCCCTTGCAGCCGATATCGGCCGGTTGATGGAACCGGCCGTCAAGCCCCTGGGATGGGATTGGAGAATCGGCGTGGGGATCCTATCTGCATTTGCAGCCCGGGAAGTGTTTGTCTCCACGATCGCGCTGACGTTTCGCGTGGAATCCGATGGAGAAAATGAAACGGCGCTGCTCGACGCCATGCGTCAGGCCACGCATGCCGATACGGGGCAACCGCTGTTTACCGCGGCATCGGCCGTCTCTATCGTCGTCTTTTTCATGTTTTCCATGCAATGCATTTCCACGCTGGCGGTATGTCGAAAAGAAACCGGCTCATGGAAAATTCCCATGCTCCAGCAGGGCGTGTACACTACGGTTGCTTACCTCCTCGCTCTCCTGACAAAACTCCTATTGTATGCGATGGGTATCGCCTGACGTTTACACCGTCTCATCGACTCGAAATCTCGTACGGCCTGTTTTGAGCATCGCTTCGACGTATGGGTGACACAGCCGACACTGATGGCCAAACGGCAGAACCGTCTGCAACTCGGCAACAGTTTTACAATCATGGATTTCGGCCGCCTGTTTCAGCCGATCGAACGGTAGGTCAAAACATACACAGCGATCGATCATTCCCTGTTCCACTCCCGATCCTCGATGCCTTCCAGCTGATTTGCCCATCGGGCGAGTACGAACAATAAATCACTCAACCGATTCAGGTAAACCGTTACAATCGCTCCGAGGTCTTCGGAGGCGCTCAGCGCCACCGCCAGACGTTCCGCGCGGCGACAGATGTTTCGGGCCAGATGAAGATGGGCGGAAAGGCCACACCCTCCGGGCAGGATAAAATTTTTGAGCTCGGGCAACTTCCCGTCGATACGGTCGATCTGTTTTTCAATTTCCGTCACGTCGGTATCCGCCATTCGAACGATGAGTTTGTTATCGACCATAGACGGCGTCGCGAGATCGGCGCCCAATTGAAAAAGACTATTTTGAATCTTATCCAGAATACCGTTGAGGTCGGCATGTCGACTCAGCGTACGCGCAATTCCAATCGCGCTGTTCAGTTCGTCCACGGTACCATAGGCTTCAATCCGCAGATGGTCCTTACGCACTCTTCCACCGCCGAACAACCCGGTCGTGCCGTCGTCTCCTGTTTTGGTATAAATTTTCACAACGCTCCGAACGTTTAAGGTTTGAATACGATCGTCACCGGCGCAACATCCGTCGACATGACTTTGCGAAGCGTCAGGGCGGTATCCAGCCAGTGGGCCTCTCCGTGTCCGACAAAATCCCGCGCGTCCAGACCGATGATTTCGCCGTTTCCCCAGCCGATCGAGAAGTAATTACGACCGCTCGTTTCTTTTTGTATACCCGAGTCGATATTTCGCACTCTGACGTTACCGTTTTCAGAAATGATGTAGGCGACCCACGGATCCTGTGCGGTAATCCGGACCGGTCTTGTATCGGTATCGATGGTCGACTTGACGCTCAGTGTCGTCATATCGACAACGGCCACGTATCCCCCGGCTGTCGAGGATCCGGCGCACGCTACGTAGACTTCTCCGAGCCGTGGTACGGCCGCGAGCGATACCGGATTGTGTCCGATCACTGACGTTTGGACGATATCCGTTGTGATGTCGATTGACGATATGATGGAGTCGTTTTGTCCCGGAGCGGCCGATACGTACAGACGGGAACCCGACCAAGCAATCTCATCGGGTTTATGAGTCAGTTTCCAGCGTTTTGTCACCGACTTCGCCAGCGGATCGATGGCGGCGACAGTAGAATCCTCGAACTCAGTGACATAAACCATCGTCCCATCCGTTGTTCCGGCCCGGGGGGTCACAACGTTTTCGATCACATCGGTCAACACCATCGTCTGTACATCGATCATGGCAACCCGGTCGGACCCTGTTACGGCAACAAAAAACGTTTCACCCAGCAGCCATGCCCCGCGAGGATTGTCACCCAATTTGCCGTCATTGGCCGCGGCAAAAGCACGGCGATGCGTCGTATCGGTCTCGATCGTATCGAGAAGCGTAATTTCTCCGTTACCGCTGCCGTAGTTGCCCTCACAAACAATGAAAGCTTGCCATGCATTCGGCAAGCTTTCATTGTTTCCATTCGTAGAACACGCCATCCAGCAAAGTACGGCCGGTAACCAACCGCCCCGCAAAAGCCCGATCAAGCGATCTCCGTTTGAACCCGTGGAACGAGGCGACGGATACCTTCGATAGCTGAAACAAAACAAGCGATGAAGATCATGTCGCCTGCAAGCGTATTTCCAAAAAATGGAATGGCTCTGACGTAACACGTCACCAGTCCTGCCACATCGAGCGTGTACATGCCGGAAGAAATCCACACGGCGAAATTGGTCAGCACAAAAAACACAACCGATGATCCGATCGTTCCGGCGCCGGTTCGAAGAATGAACCGACGGCCCGTGGGATTTCCGCGCATGATCCGGTGGCCCGCCCATGCCGCGATAAGGATGGAACCATAAACGGCCGGCGTCACCACCCAGTCAAAACTCATGAACAAATCCGAGATCATCATGGCGCCGATCGGAAGGACCATGCCCATCGACCGGCTCAGGTACATTCCTCCGAATATCGCGGTCGCCACAACCGGAGTGAAGTTCCACGGATGAGGCAGTAATCGATAAACCGCCAGTACGCCGATAACGGCCAATATCGCAAACAATCGGGGAATCCATTCGCGTTTTGTCATGTCGATCTCCTTTGAGTTGAAAAAAATATAAATCATAATGCGAAAAGTGTCAATGAACGGCCTCGTCGAGATCGGTGAACACAAACGGCGGCCGTTCGACCCGCTTTCCGATCGTCACATTGATGGGTTTTGTAAACAAGGGCCCATCGTAGACAAACGTGTGAAATTCTCCGTTTTCCCCGCACGGATCGACATTCGAAGGCAACTGCGGTAAAACGTCACCGTATTCCTTACCGCAAAACGAAGCTTCCAAATGGGTCGTGTCGACGCACACCAAACGAGTTCGAAATCCGCGGGCAATAAACGTTTCGGCCATTTGCTGCGTCGGCCCACCCCAGACCGGAAAAATCGCCTGCATGCCGATCGATTGCAGATTCTCCTCACGGTATCTGCGAATGTCTTCAAGAAAAAGGTCACCGAAAGCAACCGTTTTGACGCCGCGTTTTTTCCATTTTTCCAAAAAACGAGTCATGCGTTCCTCATACATCGCATTCGAACACGACGGAGGAATCGTAACCGTTTCCAGTTTCAATCCCAGCCGTTCCGCCTGGGTTCGCATCAGATGGTATCGAACGCCGTGCATACTGACCCGGTCAACCTCCTCCGTGATCGTCGTCAGAAGGCAGACGATCTCGATATCGGGTCGCTGTTTGAGACGGTCCAGCGCCATCATGCTATCTTTACCGCCGGACCATGAAAGAATGACGTTTTCCTTACCACCCATACCGGATGCCTGCATAGAATGCTCTGCCGATGGAACGATAACCGCGAATTTCCTGCCGGGTATTGTTAAAAACATTATTCAGTTGAGCCGATACGGTAAGATGATCGTTCACTTGATGAGTCGCATGCAAATCAACTAGCACGTACGGCGGCAGAGATTTCGAACCCAGGGCTCCGAAGGGGCCCAACGCCGGATTGTAAAAGACATCATAACGGCGTCCGACGTAACGAACCGACGTGCCAATATGCGTCAACGGCATGACCCGGACGGTAAGATCGCCATTCGCAGTATGGGGACGGCGAATCAGGCGTTTGGACGACGCCTTTCCTTCAAGGAAAATGCCGTTCGAATACAATTGCACGTGATGTCCCTGAGTTTTTTCGGCATCGATCTTCGATTCATTATACTCCAGTTTTCCCGACGCAAAGGCGGCATTGGCGGACAGTCGGACGGCCGCGTGTGGGCGACAGGCGACATCCAGTTCAACACCGTTGACCGTCTGGTTACCGATATTCAAATAGGTATCGCCGCGATAATCGTCGCGAAGAAAATCATTTCCGAGCGTATCGATACCGATCTGTGAATCCCACAGGTAGACGTAGTCCACAACATCGGATACACGTGTACGGTAGAAAGCCACAGAAGCTTCGATTCGATCGTAACGTTGTTTGATCCCGACTTCCAACGTCAGCGATTTTTCCGGTTTAAGGTTCCTGTTTCCCCGCGTAATTCCGGACGTGTAATACGAATCCGGTGCGTACAGTCGATACAGGGACGGCGAATTGAAACCACTCGTAAACGCGGTGTAAAAAATCGTATGGTCCGAAGCCTGATACGAAGGGTTCAGCTCAAGCGTCCAGTTTGTACCGTATCGATCGTGATGGTTCCATCGTCCGCCGATACCCAGATTCCATCGCAGCAGGTCATCCGACATCACGGCGCCGTTGATGTCGGAGTGTACAAAAACGTGGCCGAGCGTTGAGTTGATATCCAGCGTGTCCAAATCGGAAATATTGGAGAAATTGAATGATGAAACCGCCGTGTGCACCCGCGACGTCATCGTTTCGATATTCAATCCCGTTCCCGCAACGACTGAAATCGCACGGCCTTTCCAGTTCATCTGAGCTTCTGCCTGAGCCAGTTCGCCTTCAAACGTCCCGTGATAAAACGTATGATCCGTCTCTCCCGAGCTGTTGATCACCGATGAATCGTCGACGGCATCGCGTTTGAACGTCGAATATCCGCTCGATAAAGTGAACGACAACCGCTCGGAGAGCGATTTCCGAATCGAAAGCTGTGACAATCGGCGCGTGACCTCCACGGTGTAATTTGGATCGTTCACGAACGCTCCGTCGTCGATATCGGCATCGTAACCGGCATGCGAATAGCGCACCCGCACATCCCATCCGTCGTTCGTAAATCCGGCTCCGAACGCCGCATGGAGGCGGGACAAATCATCGCGATCGATGTTTTTGAACGCCCCCGGAGTACGAACCGTGTCAATCGTCGCGTTCAGGCCGCGTACAGACTGATGGTAGACACTACCGTCAAAAAATAATCCGCTCGCGAAGCCGTACCGCAAATTCAACGTCTGATTGAGATCGCGGGTTCCCCGCCCGAAAATCCCGTTATTGGACGCGACATGACCTTGGAATCCCGGTTGACGGCTGCCCGACGTAATCACGTGGATCATTCCGCCGACGGCAGGCGAACCGTAAAGCGTCCCGTGCGCCCCACGGACGATCTCCACGCGTTCGACGCCGTTGAGGCCCAGTTCCGTCAGGTCGAGTGCATTGTCCACCGACGAAGGATCGATCAACCGAAATCCGTCGACAAAAACGGCGGTCTGATGATTGGCAACACCACGCATGGCAATGCTCTGCAGTCCGCCCGGAACCTGCCCCGCACCGACGGTAAATGTCCCCGTCTGACGGGCCAGCAGTTCTCCGAATGAGCGCGAATTTTGCCTCTCGAGTTCATCCCGGGTCAACACCGTAATGCTGCGGCCCACCCTGAAGGGGTCCTGCTCGCTTCGCGAAGCGGAAATGACGATGTCGCGTAATTCAAACGACTGCAGACTGTCCGTTTGCGCGGCAATCCGGCCGCCGATGATCATTAATAAAACAGCGAATAACGTGCGAACCATACGTTTTTCCTTTGGTTACGCCCTGCCGTCAACCGAAGAACCGCCTCCGGCCGACGGACGAAGGCAGTGATGGTCAACGGTCAAAAAAAATCCCCACTCCGAATGGAATGGGGAAGAAGACTTCTGTTGAGTCCAACTCCCTTCCCGCGAAGGATCTGTTGTGAATCACTCAGGCAGGTCTCCTGACTCTCGAGCGTCATGCCTTCCCATTCCGATATTATCGGAACAGTGGTTATTCCGGTTGCTCGATCACAGTTGCGGGGCAGCTCACGATTTACACGTGATTCCCTTTTCATCCCGGAAACACGGGACACCTGAATGAATTGACAAAGAACGTGTATGTAATCTAAACGCCAACCGACCGTTTGTCAAGCGGTCTTTTTTG
>CAYZJB010000057.1:0-22960 GCA_964478735.1 uncultured Bacteroidota bacterium
GCCTCTGTGGTTACGTGTTTCATTTCAATTCGATGTTCCGGCTTTGCCGGTTTAGGGTACGGGATTGTCAAAAGCGTAAGGGGTGCAATGACTTTTCGCACAGCGACTTTAAACAACGGGTCTCAAAAAAGGAAATGATTGTCGACTATAGCCACGACCTTTAGGTCGTGGATGGAAGGGATGAAAAAAAGATGGGCTTTAGCCCGCCCAGGGGTTAAAACCCGGCCTATTTGTTTTTTTATCCAGGAGCTGAAGCTCGTGGCAAAGAATTTGGACATCAATCTCCGCTTGTTTTGCGAGATCTTTTTTTGAGATCGGCACCAGTCACGTTCCTTTCAGCAGCCGAAGCACCTCCCGGAAATCAGAGGGCAATTCCGAGTCCAGACGAATGATCTTTTTTGTCGACGGGTGTTGAAAACCTAACGATTTGGCGTGCAGGGCTTGACGCGGCATTTTCTCAAGAAGATTTCTCGCCCGTTCACGCTTTCGTTTTTCACCTCCGGCGAGATGGTCGTTATCGCCGCCGTAGGTACGGTCGCCGAATATCGGATGCCCCACGTGCGCCAGATGAACGCGAATTTGATGCGTTCGTCCGGTTTCAAGGCGCAGTTTGACCAGCGAAAGAACGTCGAACGTCTCCATGACGTCGTAATGTGTGACCGCGTGCTTTCCGGTGTTGACGACGGCAAATTTTTTTCGGTCTTTTGGGCTCCGTCCGATCGGCGCGTCGATCGTACCTTTTTTGTTTTTGAATTTACCCCACGCCAGCGCCCAGTATTCCCGTTCGATTTTGTGCGTGCGAAACAACTGTGCGAGAAAACGGTGTGCTCGGTCATGTTTCGTCACGAGCAACAAACCGCTGGTGTCCTTGTCGATACGGTGGATGATGCCGGGCCGTAACTTCCCGTTGATCCCAGAAAGATCGTTGACGTGATGAAGCAACGCATTGACGAGCGTACCCGTCCAATTCGAATACGCCGGATGGACCACCATACCGGCGGGTTTATTGATCACCAGCAGATCCGCGTCTTCATACACGACATCCAGCGGGATGTCTTCCGCTTCCATCGTAATCGGCTCCGGCGTGGGCAGAGAAATATCGATGACGTCGGACGGACGGATCGAATAGGATTTCACTTTTCGTTGCCCGTTGACCAAGATCAAACCCGCTTCGAGCAATTGGTGCACGCGGGAACGTGAAAGGTTTTCGATTTGCCGGGTAACAAACGCATCCAACCTTTCCGGACGCTGATTGGCCGATACGACCACCTGATGTTTACGCACGAGTCCTACCGATTGAACGAATGATAAAATCCATGTATTATAGACAAACACCCGGAAGAAAATCAATCAAACCGTGCTGCGTGTACCCGTTCGATTCGCCGAATCCCAGCTTCGACTGAACCGAAAAGATCACTTTGACCTTTTCGGTACGACCGCCGGTGTTTCCGGCGCACGCGTACGCATTTCCTGCGGCGCCCAGTCTTTCAGCGTCCCTGTCCTGGCCGCCGATGCCGACGGTCTGGAACTCACTCCGGCGGACGCAGACCGGATGGGCGTTCGCCCGGAAGTCATTTCCACCGGACGCTCGACGGAATTTCTCCGCTTGCATGTCACGCTACACGCATCGGGCAAAGAGGTTCCTTATCGCGGCCAACTCCGGATTGTTCCGAGAAGACTTTATGTTAATTCGATCGATGCACGACAATTACCCGGCAGCTCGATTTCCGCCAGAGCATCGTCAACCGTCTTTGGAAACCTGACGATCGAGGATACGCCCGGTATGAGTTATGTCCAACTCCGCCGGGAAGAGGCCGTCGCGGCCATGTTGCGCGAGAACGATATCGTGGAAATTATCGAAGGCACCGGGACACCGGAAGTACAGGCAACGTTACCCGAGCGATTTTTACCGTTGAAACAAACAAAGCGGATGGTCATTACGGAGAAAGACGTCTGGCGGGCCATTCGGCAACGCAAAAAAATATGGGTTCCGCGCGGATCGCTCCTGACGCCGGCTGCAATGGAACTAGGACGATCGCACGATATTTTCGAATACGAAATGTAAATCAAGCATAGAGTGGAAATTGCGAAGTCAGGTTGAAGATTTCTTTTTTCACTTTTCCTAGATTTTCTTCGCTGCCAGGGTTGGTAATCACACGATTGATGAAACCGCCGATCACGTTCATTTCGCTTTCTTTCATTCCACGGGTCGTCAATGCCGCCAGACCGATCCGGATTCCGCTGGTCGTGAACGGGCTTTGCTGATCGAACGGAACCATGTTCTTGTTCACGGTGATCCCCGCTCTTTCCAACAATTCTTCCGCCGCTTTGCCCGTGATATTTTTGTTCGTCAGGTCGATCAAGAGGAGATGATTGTCCGTTCCCCCGGATACGAGGTTGAATCCGAATCCCTTGAGTGACTCGCCCAGCGTTTTCGCATTCCGTACCACCTGTTCAGCGTAGGAACGGAACTCCGGCTGCAGCGCTTCCTTGAAAGCCACGGCCTTTGCCGCGATGATGTGCATCAACGGACCTCCCTGAATGCCGGGCATCACCATCCCGTCGATCACTTCCGACATCATTTTCACGCGGCCGCTCTTCGGCGCCGTGATTCCAAGCCGGTTTTCGAAATCTTTGCCCATCAGAATCAAACCCGCCCGCGGTCCACGCAGCGTCTTGTGCGTCGTACTGGTCACGACGTCACAATAGGGAATGGGACTCGGATGAACGCCCGCCGCAATGAGTCCGGCCGGATGCGCCATGTCCGACATCAGATAGGCGCCGATCTCGTCGGCGATTTCACGGAAACGTTCGTACTCGAAAAACCGAGGATAAGCGCTGGCCCCCGCAATGATAAGCCTGGGCCGGTGTTCACGAGCGACCCGAACAACCTCGTCGTAATCGATACGTCCGGTCTCACGTTTGACGCCGTACGAGACAACCTTGTACATTTTCCCGGAAAAGTTGACCGGACTGCCGTGCGTCAGATGACCGCCGTGAGCCAGATTCATGCCCATCATCGTATCGCCCGGCTTCAATAACGAAAAATACACGGCCATGTTCGCCTGACTTCCGGAGTGCGGTTGAACGTTGGCGTACGCACATTTGAACAACGCTTTGGCCCGTTCTCGCGCCAGATTTTCGACCACGTCCACGTATTCGCAACCCCCGTAGTACCGATGACCGGGATATCCTTCCGCATATTTATTGGTCATGATACAGCCCACCGCCTCCAACACGGCGGGACTGACAAAATTTTCTGAGGCGATCATTTCCAGAGTCTGGTTCTGGCGGCCTTTTTCGTTTTGAATCGACCGGTAAACGTCGGGATCAAAGGATTCGATGTTGCGGATCATGAATTTCTCATCGTTACAGGTTGTTGGTCGGCAGGGAATGTCCCAAATGTTTGCTTCATTTTCAAAATAAAAAAACCCCGGCGAACCGGGGTCCAAACGCTACGGAAGACTGGGCGGATCGGAGAAGGCAGACGGCCCGCCCGATCCTTTGTCGCCGAGCAGAAAATAAGCCGCCGCTCCTCCACCGGCCGCCAGGATGCCCATTACCCACCATTTGGTATTGCTCGCAATCCGGATTTTCAAAGGCTCCAGCCCTGCAAATATTCGCGCGATATTTCGCATGACCTGGACCAGGCCGTCGGTCGGCCCCGTGTAATCCTGCTTCGACGAATTGACGACTTTTCCGGTGGCGACGTCGATGAGCCGGACGTCGACGGTGTACGTGCGCCCGACTTTCCCGATCGTACCGACCGTAATCTGTTCGGCGCTGAGAAGCCGGCCCGCCTTTGTCGCATTGTCTTCACTCAAATCGGACATCGAAAAATCCTGTTCCGACAGCAGTGCCGTCATCTGGGACCGCTCGATGAGTTCGAATTTGAGCGATTGCATTTCCGAACGAAGGCGGTCGCTCAGCGCCTGCGCTTCCGATTTCAACACGCCCCCGGTCACGTGAAGGTCCAGAACGGCCACCAGCGGTTTGTGTGGTTTTTCCTGTGCGCAAGCCCGATCGATCGACAAAAACATCGAACCGACCTGCAAGTTTACCCACGTCAGTAGCGTGAGAATTCTCATGAAAACGTTTTTTGTGCGCATGGCGTTTTCCTTATTTCACAATGATCATTTTTCGCGATTGTACCATCCGTTGACGGCCTTCGATCGCCTCGGCTTCTATCCGATAGATGTAAACACCGCTGGCAACCGCGCCACCGTTCGTCGAACGGCCGTTCCATTGAACGCTGTGGAATGCCGCCGGTTGCACGCCGTCCACAAGCGTCGTCACGTGTTGTCCCAGGGTGTTGTACACGGACAATCTGACGCGTGCGGTTTGCGGAAGCGCGTAACGGATCGTCGTTACGGGGTTGAACGGATTGGGATAGTTCTGGCTCAGGCTGAACGACGTCGGCACGGTCTCTGATGCAACACGGGCCATGTACGACGCGGTACCGACGAGGATGCGCAGGTGGCGCGGCCGGCCGGACGTTATGCTAAGCGAAATACTTTCACCGGGAGCGTAGACTTTCGCGATATCTCGATCGAAGATCCGGGCCGAAAAATCCGGCGGCAGACCCGTTTCCGGCATGGTCAGCGTGATGGAGTTTTTTCCTTCGGCAACATGAAGCGTCAGGTCCCAGGTATGCCCGTCCGTTGAGGTGCCGCGAAAATCGGAATGAAGCCTGCGGTCCGACGCTTCGAACGTTAGTTTGACTTCCTGGGGATCCACACTGGGAAGCTCGCGGCGGTCGTATCCGTCGGTGCCGTCCGACGCATCCGACAATTGGCCGAAGGCATGGTGGGAAACAATGCCGTTCTCATCCAACGTCAATGTCGCGACAAATTCGTTTTCCTGCAAGTGATCGGCGGCAAGGTTTCGACGCGCGAATTTTGTGAATCCGACGGCGTTGCTGCTGATCGCGGGATAAAAAATCGTAAACGTACCGCTGTCGGGCTCGGAATAATACATGTAGCCCTTCCACGGCTCCAGCTTCATGGACGTCAGGTCGAAATCGTCGACATAGCGGAACCGCCCGTTACTCAATACGACAAGATTGGTAAACTGAAGCCCCGTGTTGAAATAATTCACCACGACCCACGGAATGGAGAATGCAAACGGATTCGCAATCATGTTCCATCCCGGTTCAATCGTCGTGATGGCCTCATCCTGCGTCACCGATTTGCCGTCGCCGGAATTCAACGTTTTGGCCGTCCGTGTAATTAAGAGATACGACTTCCCGTGTTGGATCTCACCAAACGTCACGTTATTGTCCGTGGCCCGGATGAAGCCTTCGACGGCAGCATCGTAACGGTACAATTGCCAGTCGCCACGGTCGCCGATCGTACCGAGATTGCTCGAAGAAAAGGCTCCTGCAACGGTACGGTTGTCCAACTTGAGCGGGAACGAGATCAACTGATACGCCTTCGCCGATGTGCCACCCGGCAAACTGACGCTCCCCGTACTCGACAGGCCCGGAGAACGTACGGTGACGCCCAGTCCATACGGTTGGCCGGTTTCCGCGAACGCATCCGGAAAGTACGATACGACGCCGTCCGTCGATTGGACTTCGATGACAAACTCGATTCCTTTTTCCGTCACATCCCCCGCCGGTATACTGGCGCTCAGCTTGGCGACGCCCGGAAGGCCTGCATCCGGAGTCAACGATTTTTCTTTATAGGTAAATTCTCCGGTTTGGCGGTAGAACATCTTTCCCGATACCTCGCTCGACTGCAGACCGGCCAAGCTGACGGTGATTTTGAGGTCCTGGTTCAGCAGCGCGGTGAGCGATCCGATATTATCTATGGCAACGCCGGACCCGACGCCGACAAGATACACGACATGCTGACTGTCCGGCTTGTTGTCCGTGAAGTTGTGGGCCGAGCCGGTGATGATCAGACTGTCGCTAAAAAATCCTGCCGAGTCAGGGATAAAGGAGAGACTCAATATCTGGGACTGGCCCGGAGCGAGTGTCAATTCATTCAAAACACTGCCGTCGGCATCCGTCGACGTCAGCGTGAAATATTTTCCATTTGCCATGGTGAGGGCGCTGACGTACATCGTGTCGGATCCGGAATTACGCAGCGTAAACGATCCGATATCCGTGGACCCGAGCAGGGCCCCGGCAAACGACAGGGTATCACCCTTTAACCCGGTATTGATTTGCGATGCCTTGACGCTTCCGACGAGTCGTGTCGTCCGAGTAAAGAGACTGTCACCGCCGCGGCTCGATTGTCCACTGTAATAGGCGTTCAGGAAAGCCTGCGGTGCACCCAAACCGGTCGGCGTGAACAAAATTTCAAGCGGCGTCGTGCTTTTGATGTCGATCCCAAACGGCTGATACTTGGTCGGATCGGCCAGATTGCTGTCGGCAATTCGAAAGGCACCGCCGCCCCCGGCGATGCGGAAACTATCGATCTGGATGAACAGCGTTCCGTCATTACGGTAATTGACAATCAATGGAGACGACGAGCCGAGGTTGAGCGACGCCGGTACCGACACTGCAACCGTATCGTGCGACAGGATCGCGCTTTGATTGAGTTTCCATATCCCGTTGTTCGCGCCGACGTATAGAATCGCTTCCTGATCCTCGAAATCGAAGTCATCCCCCATGCTTTTGACATTCAACACGTCCAGCGGCGATTCCGTAATGTCGACCCAACGGTGGACGGAAAAACTTGTTTTGTACAGCTTGCGCGACCCGCCCTCGTTGTCGATTAAAAGATAAAATCCGTCTTCGCCCGCAAAAAATCCCTTTATTTCACTGCCCGGCGTCATGATGGACTCGAGCGTCGACGTTACGTCGAAGAACTCCCACGTTCCGCTAAAGAATTCAAAAAAACCGACCTGGAGAGTTCCATCATCGAGATAAACGAGCACGGTGTGGAATCGGGACACCATGTTCGCGATAGTGCTCGTACCGGGTGCCGTAAAAACCGGTGACCACGAGGTTTCGTACCGCGCATCCAGTTTCCAGATCGATTGCTCGGTCGCGGCGATGACGGTCAATTCCGGATTTTCCTCGACGCTGATCGTATGAAGATACGGATTGGCTCCGAAAACATTGTCGTAGTTCAGGGACGTCCAGTTTTGCCCATCATCTACACTCATCAGGATATCCCCCTGCGGAACGCCATTCTTTCCGATGGCAACGATCATGGCGCCGGAGTCGGCATCGGATACGGGATCATAGTACGTCACAAATTTTGCATCGATGACTTTATCCAACCCCAGTGTGAAGGGAACGCTGTCGTAGAGTGTCGCTGCAATCCCATTGGAACGGTACAGTTTCCCGTTTTCATAGATCCAATAATACAGGTCGTCAAATTCCGATTTATACGCCGTCACAACTTGATTGCCCTGCAGGCCGAACTTTTTAAAATCAAAACCGCCGTTCTGGCTGACCACAAGGTCGTCAAATTCACTTTGGGCAATGATTTTGTCACCGTCCGCATACAAGAGTCTGCGTATCGCCGTTGCTGTAAGACCGCCGTTGATGTCCGTTACACTCAGGTCCCCGTACGTCGTCAGGATGACTTTGGACAAGCCGTTTTCGCCGATGATCCGTCCATAAAATTTACTCGTATCCGATGCCGATCGCACAAGGGTCGTATAAGCACGCGGCTGGGTTCCGATCGGAAACCAGTTGAGACCGCGATTATTGGTCTTGAGAAAACCGCCGTTCCATGCAATGACCTGTTCCATGTCGTTGCCCGGACGGGGCAACCAGCTGAACGCGTACGGCAGCGTAAATTCATCGATTAACGGAATATCGGATTCATAAACCGTGGCCCATGTGCCGCCGTTATTGATGCTGCATAAAATCCGTGTACTGTCGTCGTTTCCGATCATGATCATGACCGTCGATAAAGGATCCGAACTGACATAGATCTTTCGAGCTTGCCAGTTCAACGGCAAAACGTGGACCGTCATGACGTTCGCACCGCCATTGGAGGTTCGAAAAATGTGCGAGAGACCGTTGTCCGTGGTGGTAGCCCAGTAGTATGTGTTTTGAGGGTCCTGCGGATTAAATGCGAACGCCGTCACTTCCGTCGTATCGTCCGCTTCGAGAATGGCCGACCAGCTTTGACCGGAATTATTACTTCGATACACGGCCTCGCCGCTCACTGCAATCATCTGAACGGCATTCAACGGGCTGATGGCAAGATCGAAAATTCCTTCAAGATCGCCCGTTGCCGATGCGGAAAATGTAGCTCCACCGTTCAGGGAATAGTACATCCCCTCCGAAGTGGCAACGATGATACGATTTCCGTTGACGGTATCGATCATCATTCGAGTGACGAACGAGGGAAGTTTGGTCAGAAATGACCATGATTGTCCATCGTCAATCGTTTTGTAAATTTCTCCCGTATTCGTACCGCAATACAGCACTCCGGGATTTTTGACGTCGGCGGCCAGAGCATCGACAAGGCCTCCGTTGGGGCCGATATTTTGCCACGTGCTCTGGGCATGCAGACTTACCGTCAAAACCAGGGCCAAACCGATCATCTGTGACCTGAACATTATTGAGATTCCTCCTCGATTTGGAAATCTTAGATTTTGTGAGAACACAAGAATAATACTTAGGTTCTATTTCGTTTGCAGCAGCTCTGCCGGATTAGATTGAATAATACCACCCTTCGGGGTGGCCCCATTTTCGCTCTTTCTTGTTATATGAATGCCATCCCTTCGGGATTAGGTTGCAATCGCAAACAGGCCACTAGACGGAAGCCCGAAGGGCTGATATGATTATAATTGAAAGCCCAGTTGGACTCTCCCGAACCCCGAAGGGGTGAAAGATAATCCCCGACGTCTTGCCATGACCAAGTGCGGCCGACCCTTTCCGTTTTTTATCTCAATTTTAGTCTCCCTTAACGAAAATCTAAAAAGAGACGGGCGGGTTGTCAAACCCATAAAAAAGGCCGGCCCTTTTGGGCCGGCCTTTTTTCATTTGGTCGTTAAATGGATTAGTACTTAAACTCGATCCAACGTTCCGTTCCGTCTGCATCCCGGAAGCGAATCCGGATCGTTTCCTCGAGAGCGCCCTCGTCTGGGACATCTCCTTCTTTGGTGTCCTCGACCGTCACATTACCGTCCGTACCCGAATTGCCCGTTTGGCCTGCATTCACATTCACGGTCTGCCCTGACGTTTTGTTGACCAATTCGACGATCCCTTCGAGTCCGACGATCGTCGTACCGCCGGTACCTTCAAGAATCCAGAATTCCGTTCCCTTGACCGACGCCACCGAAGTCGGTGTCGCCACCTGGAATGAACCTTTTTGCTTGGACACCTTAACGAACATTTCGCCGACGTCCATGACGAGCTGCTTGGAAATCGATTTTCCTTCGCGCGTGCCTTGGATCTTGAGAACGCTGTTAGGTTTGACTTTGACGATGCTCTTATCGTCGACGAACATCACGGCTGCATAACCGTTTTTCTTTGTCTGAAGCTCGTCACCGGAGAAAAGCTGGGATCCTTTGGCGATTTTGCTCCACCCTTTGGCCTGCTTCGCCTGACTGTCGCCGATAGATTTGAGCACGATCGCGACCGGGGAGGCCGTATTGGCCACCGCCAGTAAAACCGTCGAACCGATCACAACGGCCATCACTGTCAGGATCAGTGCGGATTTCATCATTATTTTTTTCATGGGTATAAACTCCAATTCTTAGTAATTACCAGCTTGTCTTGACTTTGACGGCTTCCGGAAATTCCTGGATCTTCTGGCGAAGTTCGTCTACCGTTAGGTTCTGGCCATTGTATTCGATCGCAATCGCCCGGAATCCTTTGAGCTGTTCATCGATGTTGCTTAGTCCTGGAATCGTCTGGAGAATGGCAATGATCTGGTCGGTGTTCAATCCGGCGCTGGCCCCGCCGCCAACCGTGAAATGCTGAATACGGCTTCGAACCGTGTTGCTTGTTCCCGTGGTCGGATCTTCCTGGATCATGGCGACACGCCAGATATATTCACCGGCGGCAAGTCCAGGATTCCACGTCAGATTGTTTTCCAACGCATTGGAAGGACCTCCGGCGGTCAGCTGGAAGGATGTCAGATTGTTCAGCTCAACTACCAGCCGCTGAGACGACGTATTCAGCGCGTCTTCTTCGGTCTGTCGGGGTTTCAACCGCGCTACGGTTAGACGGAATTTCGTCCCGCCGACGGCTGCCCATTGGAACAATGGAAGGGCAGACGTTTCCGAATGGTTGGCCGGAACGATGAGATCCACGGTAGATCCCGTCAATACTTCCGCGATGATCGATCCGCACGGCTCGAAGATACCGGTACCGGTCACGCCGACGCTCAGCGGAAATTCGAACCGGCCGCTGGGCAAACCGCCCGCCAGGTCTTTGACAAACTCTTTGCTGATCTTGGGTTTCAAAAACGCCGTCGGACGGAGACGTGCCGGAATTTCGTTATCCATAAACTGGGAAACGCTGACGAAATGAACACCCGGAGGAATCATCAACGTCACCTTCATATTTTGACTGAAAACGTCCTGGTTTCCAACCCGCAATCCAATTTGCAGATCGCGTTGAGCATCCGCGTCGGTCGTATTATTGATCTCAATTCCAAACCTCTGGAAAGCGCCGATCGATCCAGCCCGGCCGCCACCTTCACCGATTCCCAGCAAACTCAACGGGAAAAATTGAAACTGGAGGGACGGCGGAACGGCACGGAATTGAACACCCGCAACATCGCACCCCTGTCCATAAGACTGTTGACTCATCGTCATCACGCCGAGAACGAGCATGATGCTCAGAGCTTTCAAAACCCCTTTCATATTCTCTCTCCTTGTGCTTTGGGCACAGTATGTTGATCTTTGATTACAGATGATTACAGACGCGATAGTACTATACAAGTTCTGAAAGAACAGGTCACACTTATTTTAGTCTGGATCGTTCAAGTCTTGCTGTGATTACTGTCACTTGAAGAAAAATAAAATCAAACAGATAACTCGATGTATTCAATACACTTGGGAGAAAAACTTTTTCGCTTACGCAGTGTATTGCCGTTCCCGTTGATTGCCATCATGATTACCGGCTCGACTTTTTCGACAATACATGTTGCGTTGGGAACAATCGGGATACTCCTTGGATTATTACTCCGTCTCTGGACCGTAGGATATATTGGCGTCGAATCTCGTGTTATCAAAAAAGCAACGGCGCCACGCCTCTGTACTGGCGGGCCGTATCGCTGGATTCGGAATCCGTTGTATCTGGCTAACATAGCAATTTATCTGGGATTTGCCGGATTGTCAAACACTTTATCACCCTGGCTACCCCTGTTTGTTCTTGTCATTTATGGATTTATCTATTCGATGATCGTGCGGTATGAAGAAGACATTTTATGCCACACATGGCAAAATGCCTATAAAGACTATGCTCGCCTTGTCCCACGCTGGATTCCGACCGGACGAACCGCACTCGCCAGTGAAGAACATTTCCGCTTCACGGCAGCATTGAAATCGGAAAGGTGGACTTACGTGGCTGTTATCGCGACAGCCGCTTCGCTGATTTTGCGATGGAAATTTAGAGCTTAGTTGATGACTTGGTAGTGGTTGTTTCGGCGTCTGGCCTGGTAGCCCGCGTCCGTGATCAGCTTTTCGATGTCACGGACGGACACGTCAAATTTGGTCCCGTTCTGGCTGACGACGTTTTCCTCGATCATAAGACTGCCGAAATCGTTGGCGCCGAATTTCAATCCCATCTGCGCGATCTCCTTTCCCTGCGTGACCCACGACACCTGAAAATTGTCGATGTTGTCCAGCATGATGCGGCTGATCGCGAGCGTTTGAAGATACTCGACGGGCGTCGTCAACCTGACGTTTGGATTTTGCCCCAGGGGCACGTTGTCCGGCTGGAAATTCCATGGAATGAACGCCGTGAATCCGATGCCGTAATGTTTCAAACTGTGATCCTGAAGGTCGCGGATTTTGAGAAGATGTTCGATCCGGTCTTCGAGTGTCTCGACGTGACCGTACATCATCGTCGCCGTCGTCGTCAGTCCGACCTTATGGCAGGTCGAGTGGACGTCGAGCCATCGTTCCGCGTCACACTTGCCGCGGGAGATGGTCTTTCGTACCCGATCGATCAAAATTTCCGCGCCCGCGCCCGGTACGCTGTCCAGTCCGGCCGCTTTCATCCGGCGTAAGGTTTCTTCCAGCGAGAGATCGCTCATTTTAGCGATATAGTCGATTTCCGGCGCGCTGAGACAATGCAGCCAGATATTCGGATACTTATTTTTGAGATGGCGGAAGAGGCTTTCGAAATACTCGATTTTGAGTTTCGGATTCAATCCGCCCTGCATCAGGATCTGGATACCTTCGAGGGCAATCAGTTCATCGATCTTGCGCTCGATTTCTTCGTTGGACAAGACGTAGCCTTCATCCGATCCGACGGGACGATAAAACGCACAGAAACTGCACTTGTCGACGCAGACATTGGTATAATTGATGTTTCGGTCGATGATGTAGGTGACGATATGGTCCTGCTTTTTGCGGCGCCGGACGGTATCGGCGAGAAACCCAAGAAGCGGAAGTTCCTTGCATCGATACAACGCCATTCCGTCGTCGAACGTCAGGCGTTCACCGTTTTCTACTTTATCGAAAATCCTGTCGAGCATGATGTCCTTCCCCATGCGGCAGGGTAAATAAAACGGACGTTAAATTCAAGAGTGGCGCCTTGAACGCCACGGATGAATCGGCTAATTTGTGCCATGGACCTGGAGATGATCCGCCGGCACTGCTTAGCCAAGCCCGACACGACGGAAGAGTTCCCGTTTGATCAACGTACCGCCGTGTACAAGGTAAGCGGTAAGATGTTCGCCCTCGTCGATATCCACGACGTCGACAGCATCAACGTAAAATGCGATCCACAACGCGCCGTCGAATTACGGGAAACCTATGACGCCGTACGACCGGGATATCACATGAACAAAAAGCACTGGAATACGCTGCTGCTCGACGGGACGCTGACAGACCGTCAGATTTTGCAATGGATCGACGATTCATACAACCTTGTCTCGCCCAAAGTCAATTCTGTCCGGCCCAAAAAAGCCCGCCGATGAAAAAGATTTTTGTTTTGATCGCCATGCTGCCGACCGCCGCATCATTCGCTCAAACGGCGAACCCCGCGATGGATGTCATGTTAAAATCGCTGTTGTCCCATACCGTGCCTATCGTCAATTGTACCGCGGTGGATTCCATGACCGATGCCGTTTTACTTGACGCGAGAGAACGGCCGGAATTCGAGATCAGCCATCTCCGCGGCGCCCGTTGGATCGGATACAACGATTTCCAACTACCGCGCGTCAACGATATCGAACGATCACGGCCCGTCATCGTTTATTGTTCGGTCGGATATCGCAGCGAGAAGATCGCTGAAAAACTGCACCGGGCCGGATTTCATCGCGTGTATAACCTGTTCGGCGGGATTTTCGATTGGGTCAATCGCGGTCGGCCGGTCGTGGATTCCGCCGGCTCCACTTCTAAAATTCACGCGTACGACCGGACATGGGGCAACTGGCTGAAACGCGGAGAGAAAATGTACGATGATTGAAAAATACAGCGACATCGTGATCCATTCCTTTGCGGGCTACTGGAATTATCTGGTTTCGGAAATCGTTTTTTCTTCCGCTCCATGGTATCATAATTATTTCTACTGGCTGATCGCCCTCTCGTTGCTCGTGTGGGGAATGGAATTGATCACGCCATGGCGAAAAAATCAGGGTCCATTCCGGAAGGATTTCTGGCTCGACGGTTTTTATATGTTCTTCAATTTTTTCCTGTTTTCACTCGTCGGGTACAATGCGCTGTCCAATGTCGCGGTCGAGATATTCAATGATGTCCTGAACCTTTTTGGCGGGACGAACATCGTCGCCGTCGAAATCGGCGCGTGGCCTGCGTGGACGCAGCTTCTGACGATGTTTGTTATTGCCGATTTTATTCAGTGGAACGTTCACCGGCTGCTGCATCGCGTGCCGTGGCTGTGGGAATTCCATAAAGTCCATCATTCCGTCAAAGAAATGGGGTTTGCCGCGCATCTTCGATTCCACTGGATGGAAACCGTCGTTTACAAAACGCTGCAGTACGTTCCGCTGGCCATGATCGGGTTTGGTATCACGGATTTTTTTATGGTCCACATCGTCGCGCTCCTGATCGGCCATCTCAATCATGCGAACCTGGCATGGGATTACGGCCCGTTGCGTTGGATCCTGAACAATCCCGCAATGCACATCTGGCATCACGCCAAGGCCGCCGCGCCGGGACATCCGTACGGCGCGAATTTCGGCCTGTCGTTGAGTGTCTGGGATTATCTATTCGGAACCGCGTATGTTCCGGAAAGTGGGCGAGACATCGAACTGGGTTTCGGCGGCGACGAATCGTTTCCGAAAACGTTTGCGCGGCAAATCATGTATCCGCTCGCGCGCGAGCAAAGCTAAAACATCACGGCCATGTCGACGGCCATCAACCAGTTCGTCCACTTTCGCGACGGTCCCGGCAGCGTGCGGATCTTTTCAACCATCAACGCGGGGGTCAGGGTCAATTCCCGCATACGCAGCCAGTTCAAGAGTTTCCCGCATGTAAATCTCTCCACGGTTTCACCACGATCGGGCCGCCATGCGTACTGAAGCGACGTTCCCTCCGCCATCAGGCTGACGCAGACCGGCAGTCGATAAATAGTCTGCCGGTAGGAACGGTTCCCGTGTGCGTCGAGTTTGAGTTCATCCGTTACCGGCCGCTGGGCCGCGACCGGAGCGACACCGAGGACAAGCAGCAACCATCCGCATGATGTCATCGCATCCTCGCGGCGGTTTGGACCCGGCCTTCGGTAAAGCCCAGGATTTCCCGCATCCGGACTCTGCCGTCAACGTCGCAGATCGACGCCGTTACGGTCCAGCCGTCGGCGCGGGGTTCAATATCCAGAACGCCAAAGTTCAAACCGAAATACGGATGCTGCGTCCGGTAGGGATTCTGTGCGCCGTCAAACGGGTTGCGGATTTTTTCGAGACGGCAATGCGTGAGACCGCTCGACGTAATTTCGTACAGCGGCGCACCGTCCGACAAGAACAAACGTGATACGTCCGCAAAATGGCGATCACCGCTCAGCAGAATCAGACCTTTCGGACGCGTGGTTTCGATCAAATTCAAAAATCGCCGGCGTGCCGTTGGAAAGTCGGCCCACTTTTCACCGTCGTGGCGATCTTCGATCAGGACTGACGGTGTCACGATCAAATGAAAATCGGCCGGGCTATTTCGGACCTGCGATTCCAACCACTGCCATTGGAGTTCTCCGAGAATGTCGGCGTCCGGCCCGGGCACGTCGCGGAAATAGCGAACGTCGAGCAGGATGATCCGGACGACCATGCCGTCCCGTTTCATGTCCAGCGCCGTATAAACTCCTTGTTGGCGTCGCCGCGGCGAGTCGGCGGGTTCATGCAGAAAATCAAGCAGTAATTGCTGACTGATGTCTTTCAGTGGATAATTTCCGTCGGCGTCATTTTCACCGAAATCGTGATCGTCCCAGATTCCTATGACGGGACAGGCCGTAAGGAGGTGCCGATATCCGGGCTGTGATAACTGTTGCCGATAGGCGCGTCGAATTTCATTGGAATCGCGCGTATTCGCATAAACAATGTCGCCCATCCAGATCCACAAATCCGGTTGAGCGGCAAGAATTCGGTCCCACATCGGTTGATCGCGGAATTGTTTGTTGCACGATCCGAACGCAATTCGAAGCCCGTTTTTGGCGGGCAATGGCAGGATGGGGTTGGGGTGAACGAACGTTGAGGCACATCCGAATGCAATAAAACCGACGAGTGCAAAAATGCTGTGCGTGAATGGCGGTCGCATTGCACGCAAGATCGCACGTCATGTTAACGCGGTGATTAGTGCAAGGTTAGTTGTTGCTGAAACATTTGTAATGCCATGATGGAATGTTTCACGTCGGTGAACCGGACGTTAAATGTTGACAACGGCGCGGTATACCCCCCTGACGACTTCCGCCATTCGATCATAATCGAGCGTCGCCGGCGTATCGGTCGGTTCGTGGTAATTGGCACTCCTGAAAAACGCCGTATCGGTAATCATGAGCGCGTCGAATCCGTATTTCCAGTAATTCATGTGATCTGAAAAATCCACACCGGGAATACATGCGGGAGCATTGATTGAACAGACCGGAACCTTCGAAGCCGTTTTCATTTTCGATTTGATTTCCCTCACCCATGCCCAACCGCCGAGATTGCCGACGACGGCGATAAAGTCCGCTTTGGAGGGATAAAACCATTTGAGAAGTCCGACCGGATAGGCCTGTGAGTTCTCGCGATCGGAAAAATATCCAATGCATTCCAGACTGATCATCAAAAGCACGGGAATGTTTTCGTCGTAAAGTTTTTTCGCATGGTGCGCGCTGCCCATGTGCTCCGTGCGGAAATGCGGCGGTTCCTCCAGCGAATAGGCGACGAGCTCGACCGGACGCCGGAGCTCTGTATCTCGCAGAAGCCTTGCCAGTTCGAGCAAACTCGCAACCCCGCTTGCGTTGTCGTCGGCGCCGGGTTGATCGCCGCACACGTCGTAATGCGCGCCGATGACGATCCGTTCGTCCTCGGTCGGACCGAAAAGCGCAGAGACGTTTTTAAACGTATCGCCGTGCACGGTAAAAAACTGGCATTCGACACGGTCGGAATATCGACGCAGTTCCGACTCCACGTAGGCCGCCGCGGCATTCAGCGACGACGGATGGACATGACTGCGGGGCGGTGAAACGGCCGCCAAGGTTTCGACGTGCCGGCAAAGGAGGGTCGGATCGACGGATCCATTCATGGATTGGACTCCAGAACTCCAGACCGGATTGATCACCACAACGATCGATACGGCGATCAAGGAGATCAAAAACGCGGCGATCCCGATGACGACATGTTTCACTCGTCCCATGTCACGCGGCTCGGGGTCTGCGATCCGTCGATCAACGGCAGGATGGCCTTTTGCAGCATGTCGACGACCCGCGCGAGATTGTCGAGATCGAGCCGGCCGATCTCATCATGAACCGTATGATACGTACTGTCGACGTCGATCGGAGTGACGGAAATCGTATGCGCCGGAACGCCGAGTCGAGCAAATGACGCGTTATCCGAGCGTAAAAATAAATTTTGTTCCGGATACGGGTCGGGATGAATGCGCGTTTCGCCGACGGCGTCATTCAAAATCTTGCCGAGCGTCGACCGGTCGTAACCGGTCATGAAAGCATGTCCGCGCCCAAACGATGACGGCTTTCCAAGCATCTCCAGGTTGACCATCGCGACAATCTCCTCTGCATTGACCTGTGACGCCATGAATTCGGATCCAAGCAGGCCCAATTCTTCACCCGCAAAAAACACGACCATCACGGTCCGTTCCGGTTTGGTCGCTGCCAGATGTTTCGCCAGGGTCAGTACGGCGCTGACGCCGGACGCGTTGTCGTCCGCACCGTTGGCGATGGAATCGCCGTGGACCGGCTTGATGACGCCGATGTGATCGAGATGCGCAGACAGGACGATCTTTTCCGCAGCGCGTTTCCCCGGGATCATGCCGATCAGGTTAACCAGCTTGATTTTTTCGACACGATTGGCCGACGTAATCGATAGCGATCGGATCGACTTTTCCCCGGTCAACAGGAAAAACCGAGCCACCTTTCCGTCGAGGAACAAATGGTGAGATTTCGAGTCCAGATATTTTTTTGCCGAGCGGAAGGCCCATTCATGAACGGGGTGAATCAAGGCGACGACAGGAGTACTGCGCTGCAAAATTTCACCGAAATGAGCAAATAGATTGTCCCCCTCATCAATCAAGATCGATTCGATGGGCTGAGTGATGTTGACGTGCTCCGCTGAAGACTGCACGATCGCATCCGAAAGGGCAATATCCCGGTCGTTGAGAACGATGCGTATATTCGGCGCCGATACTTGATAAATCGTGAATGCCTGACGGTAACCGTTTTTTGCTTCGACCGGGCGGACTCCCATCGAGCGCAATTCCCGCTCGACGACGTCGACCGCCCGATACAGGCCGCCGTTGAAATTGCCGCGTCCATCCATGCTGTCCGCGCTGAGCTGTTGAATCAACTGGCCGATCCGGTCGGCCGGCGTTTGTGCCGCCACGGACGCGATCAAAAACAGTAAACCAACGGTGATACAACGCAACATGAAAAAAGCCTTTTATTTTATTTAGGAACAGATAAAAAATCCTGGACATGACAAGCGCAATCAGCGATCGACATACGGAGTTTTGCGCTAATCCGATGAGCCGGGTTTTTTACCGATGAGGTATCCTAATACACTTCCGAGGAGCAAAAAAATTACTTTTCCACCCCATTCCCTTTGATCGGCAGTACTTGACGTACTGCTGATAAAATACAAACCAAAAGCGAATACAACGAGGGATATGACGGTCGCGACGAACAGGATTACGACAAAGAGGATCTTGTCCTTCCATATCGTATGAGATGCCTTTGCACGTTTGATATCCGGATCGTCAATAACTTCCAACTTGAGGTTACCTTTGCCGGCCAGATCATTCAGGTCCAGCTGGCCCGGGGTGTTTGATAGAGTCATGATATTACCCGACCGGAATGGTTATAGCCCGACTATTTCGGTTTCGAGCGTTTGTTCCTTACTTGCGATACCGATCTTCTTTCCTTTTTCTTTAGCTTCAACGGCGACTTCAAGCAACGTAATGGCGCGTCGCAGAACGTCACTTTTTGAAGCATGACTTTTTTCCGCCAAATCCTCCAGTTTCTGATTAAGTTCCGGCGACATATCAAGGCTAAAACGAATGGATTTCATAGTATCTCCTTAATTTCTTACTGTTTTCATCAAATGAATAAGGTTTTTTTGATTAAAAAACAAGTAAAATTTGTTTAATTTTTAAACAAAAATTAAACATTGATTGAATAAATTCGTATAGGATTCTATAGCATTTCTGTTCCATTCCTACATCCGACCGGATATATTCGCCTATGAACTTCAACACATTACTCCTGATGGTTGTATCGGTCATTGGCGAATTACCCTGGCTCGACGTCACGATCGACAACGGCGACGTTCGGCTTGCGGCAGAACTTCACGTTCCGGAAGGACCAGGACCTTTTCCAGCGGTTGTTCTGATTCACGGATCCGAGCCCGGGATACGTAAAAATTACAGGGAGTATGCCAAATTTTTTGCGGCCAGCGGCATCGTCGCACTAACGTATGATAAACGCGGTTGCGGAGAATCCGGAGGCAACTATCTTCTCGCGGACTTTCACGACCTGTCCGGCGACGCTCTCGCCGCCGTCGCGTACCTGCGAAACCAATCCTTCGTCGACACGTCGCGCGTCGGACTCTGGGGCATCAGCCAGGGCGGCTGGATCACGCTGCTCGCCGCCGATCGTTCGCCCGATGTAAAATTCATCATCAACGTATCGTCACCCGCCGTCTCGCCGGAGAAGCAGGTCCCGTTTGCCCTCACGGGCGACCTCAGCGCCGACGGATTCGACGTGGAAACGCAGAATTGGATTCTCGATCTGTACCGACGATTCTGGCTGTATGTTCGCGATCGGAAGGGATGGGACGAATTATTTCGACTGGTCCAGATGAGAAAACAACATGCGGAGATTCAACGGGCCGACGAACTCGGTTATTTCGTACATTTTAATAGTTTATTCCGAGAGCCTGCCGCACTGCCGCCCTTAAATCGACTACACGTCCACCCGTGGGTGAGAAATTTCGATTTCGATCCACTCCCTCTCGTTCGACGGCGGAATATTCCGATCCTCTGGATTTTCGGTCAGCGCGACCGGCTGGTCAACGTCGATGAAAGCGTGCAGTTGCTGCGTCACATCGTCAACGGACGCAACGACGGTTCACAACTCATCGTGTATCCGGCCGCCGATCACGGCCTGCGCATTCCCCGATGGCCGGATGTTCTGTTCGCCCCCGTATTTCCCAAAGGCTACCTTGAATCGATGGCGGAATTCATTAAAAACGCCGGCTCGCGGTAGTATACATTTTCAATCCCCCGCCCCACAACTACAGCCGTGCCGTTCATTACCGACCATCGTACCGCCGAGGTCGTTCACAAAATAAAACTGGAACCGTTTGCGCTCGCGCGTGCCGATCTCGTTCATCGTTTCGGCGTCGTACACGCGCCCGTTGACGACGACGGTGCGAACGAATTCCGTGTTCTGAATGTTCTCCAACGGGTTTTTATCGAGCACGATCAAGTCGGCCAATTTTCCAGCCTCGATCGACCCGAGGTCGTTTTCCATACCGAGATAAAACGCACCGTTGGTCGTCGAGGCGCGGATCGCCTCGAGCGGCGTCATTCCGCCCTGGACGAACATCCACATTTCCCAGTGGGCCGCCAGGCCGTCGAGCTGCCCGTGTGCGCCCATGTTGACCCTGATGCCGGCGTCGGTGAACTGCTTGCAGACTTTCGCATTGCCGACGTGGCCGTAATCGTTGTCCGGCGTTTTCTGGCGGCGGATCGATCGCGCATCGACTGCTGAACGCGGAACATAGGTCAGGAGCCGCGTCTTTTCCCACACGTCGGTTTTTTCGTACCAGTAATATTCCCCCGACAGTCCGCCGTACGCCACGACGAGCGTCGGCGTATATCCGGTTTTGCCCGCCTTCCACAAACTGACGACGTCGCTGTATACCGGCGCGATCGGAAGGCAATGCTCGACACCCGTGTGGCCGTCCATCACCATCGTCATATTGTGCAGGAAATGCGATCCGCCTTCAGGCACGACGTTCATTTGCAATTCCCGCGCGGCGGCAATGACCTGCTGCCGTTGATCGCGGCGCGGTTGATTGTAGCTCTTGACGGAAAACGCTCCGACGGCTTTCAGACGCCGTAAATGCGATTTCGCATCGTCGAGATTATTGATCACGACTTTGAAGTCCGTCTCGGCGCCGTACAGGATCATGCCCGTCGAAAAAATCCGGGGCCCGACGAGCGTTCCCGCTTTCACCATCTCCGACTGGGTGAAAACGCCTTCGGTGTACGCCGACGGATCATGCATCGTCGTGACGCCGTACGCGAGATTGGCGTAGTACGACCAGTTTTGCATCGGCGCCGTGCCGCTCCACGTCCAGTGGCCGGGATGGGCGTGAACGTCGATCAAACCAGGCATGATCGTCTTACCGCTGCAGTCGATCACTTTCGCACCGGGCGGCACCTGCACATCCGCACCCACGGCGATGATCCGGTTGCCATCCAACACGACCGTACCTTTTTCGATGACTTCGTCGCCCTTCATCGTGATGATGCGCGCGTTGGTCAGCGCGACTCGACCCGACGGCGCATCGAACGGCAGCGTCAGTCCGATTCTGATGCCCGTCGTATCGACGGGCGGCAGCGAATCCGGCGCGCCTTCGACGAAGGTGAACGATTTATTCAGGTCGCGCGTGAAAAATTCCTGCCCGACCAGCCAGTGCAGTCGCTGTCCGTCCGCAGACCAGATCAAATAATCGCCGACGTCTTTTGAAAATTTATATACCGGATACGCTTTGCTCGTTCCGGCGAGATCGTATTCCTTCCCGGTCATCGGAAACGGCGCGACGTAACCGTGGAACAGCTCCTGAAACGCGACCCATTTGAAATCCGGGCTCGGTACGATCGCGGTCGCGTATTTCGATGTGAGGTGCGTACGGACGTCGTGTCCGGCAAGCGTCACGCTTTTGTAGGTCTTGTTTGTCCCGTCGTCGGTCATGTAATAGATGCGTGTTCCCGCCGGATCGAAGCGCGGCGATTGTCCTTCGTCGGTGACAAAACCGGCCGCGCCCCCCTGCATCGACATCCAGTAAATGCCGGGATTGCGGTTGAACGTATTGCCAAGGTAGCGATTGCCGCTGCCTTTACGATAGACGAGTCTTTGTCCGTCGGCAGAAATCGACGGTTCGTGAAAGATCCCCTTTTCGGCGGAAATTTTAACGGCCGACTTCGGATCATCCCATTTCATTTTGTAAATCGCGCCCTTTGTGGAATCGTTCCACGTTGTGTAGACGAGCGTCTTGCCGTCGGGACTGAACACCGCTTCCATTTCGAAATCCGTTCCCCGCGTCAGGCGTTCCGGTTTGCCGTCGGGCAGCGATTTTTTCCAGAGATAGCCGACGGCATTGAAGATCAGCGTTTTCCCATCGGGTGAGACGACGGGATTGCGGACCATTTTAACGTCGAATTCCTTCGGCGCCGGTTCCTGTACAAAACGCAGCGCCTCGGTGAGTTTTTGGTCGACCTTCGCGCGGAAAGGAATGACGGACGTGCGGCCGGTGACAACGTCGACGCGGTGGATTTTTCCGCTCGCCCAGATGACGATGGATTTGCCGTCGGGCGTCCATGCAAAATTTGGATACACGCCGAAGATCGCCCAGGCCTCCTGCTGGTCCTTGTTCAACCCGTCAAAGAGTACGCGTTGTTCGCCCGTTTCGAGATTCATCAGACACAGTGCGGTTTTCAATCGAATGCGGCGGACGAAGGCCATGGTCTTGCCGTCCGGAGAGATCTGCGGACGGACCGATCCGCCCTGTCCCGTGACGAGATTGTCGATCTTGCCCGTTTGCCGGTCGAGGCGGCGGATTTTATAGATTTCACCGTGTGGATCTTTGTTGTACTGGAACGTCGGACCGGGGCTCATGTCTTCGCTCCAGTAGAGATAGCGCCCGTCGGGCGATACGTTCGGTTCGCCCGCGTCCTGCTGGTCGTTTTTGCGCTTTGTCATCTGCAGGCCTTCTCCGCCGGCAATGTGGTACATCCACATTTCCCCCGCACCCGCGGAACGTGCGCTGGTGAAATGTTTACGCGCGATCAGGTACTGGCCGTCGGGAGTCCAGACGGCGTTATTGAGCAGACGGAAATTTTCCTTTGTCACCTGTTTCGGGTTCGACCCGTCGCGATCCATGATCCAGATGTTATCGCCGCCCGCTCGGTCGCTGGTAAA
>CAYZJB010000058.1:0-5900 GCA_964478735.1 uncultured Bacteroidota bacterium
GGCCTCTGTGTTAAGTGTTCAATTCGATATTCCGGCTTTGCCGGGTTAGTTTTTCCTGATACTTGTCATTTCCCTACCTGAGCCTTCTTCTGTCGGCCATATCGATTTTGCACTAAGCTTCACTTGCATAGCATTGAATTTTCCTGCGAAGGACAAGACGGTGCGGGCAACGTCGGAGAAAATAAGCACGTGTCAGGGTTGCGCGGAGTGCGTCGAGGCTTTTCGCGACCTGTCTACCAGCCAGCTCCGGATTTTCCACGACAACCGGTGCAAAAATATCTATGCCAGGGGACAGGCCATTTACTACGAAGGGATGGAGCCCACCGGGCTTTTTTGTATTCATTCCGGACTGGTCAAACTCTCCAAGATGAACGGAGACGGTAAAGAACATATCCTTCGACTTGTCAAGGAAGGCGCCCTGTTGGGTACGACATCGCTGCTTTCCGACTCGTTGTATTCTCACGGCGCCACGGCACTTTCAGAAACCGCCGCCTGTTTCATTCCCCGACGCATATTCGTCGAGCTGGTGCGGGAAAACCACCGTCTGGCCATGCAGATCCTGAGCCGGCTTGCCGAGGAGCAGCAGGATTATGAAAGCCGTCTGATTAAAATGGCCTACCATACGGTGCGGGAACGGCTTGCCGATACCCTTCTGTTTCTTAGGGAAATTTCCGGCGTCCAACATGACGGGCAAACGCTCAACGTCATGCTCACGCGTGAAGAAATGGCCAACCTGGTTGGTACGGCCACGGAAACTGTCATCCGGTTATTGTCCCAATTTCAGGAAGACCGAATCATCGAACTCAAAGGGCGGCGCATCAAGATCCTCAATACCGGCCGGCTGATCACGACTGCCAATCTCTCCGACTGATTCCTTTCACGTTCCGTTCTCACGAATCCTGACATCCGTCCTTTTTTGGTCGCAGTCTTTGTGTACCCTGATAGTGGAGGCACGCCATGAAGATTCGGAGCATACTGTATCCGACGGATTTTTCGCCCAGCGCGACACTGGCTTTAGATTACGCGGTTTTTCTCTCCGAGCGTTATCACGCGACGCTTTTACTGTTTCACTGCGATGAATATTCCCACATGATCGATGTCTCCTCGTCGTACGGGTATGAGGGCCCCGTCAATTTTGCCGACGAAGTTGAGAAGACGTCGAAGAAGCACCTTGAAGAAATTGCCGACAAACTGCCGAAAAGCATCGATTATCGGCTTCACCATACGGCGGGTCGCGCCTACCACGAAATTGTCGAAGTGGCAAAAAAAGAAGCGGTCGATCTGATCGTGATGGGTACCCGGGGGCGCAGCAATCTGTCGAGCTATTTTTTGGGCAGCAATGCGGAGCGCGTCGTTCGCCATGCGCCGTGCCCCGTCCTCAGTATCCGTGAAAAAGCGCCGGCGCATCGATTTCAAAAAATCCTGTTCGGCGTCGACTTCAGCAGCGTCAGCCGGAGGATTTTTCCCGAGGTCGCCGCGCTGGCACGTGAATTCGACGCGGACATCATCGCCGCGCACGTCGAAAAATCAGGTGTCGACACGACGGTCGTCGAAGAATCGTTCCGGCAATTTTTGTCGTCGTACGACCTGAAGGGGCTGCGGCTGCAGACGGAAATCGTTACCCACAGTTCGATACATGCCGGGCTCGACATCCTCGCAAAAAAAGAAAACGCCGATCTCATTGCGATCGGAACTCACGGTCAACAGGACCTGCGCAAGGTCTTCCTCGGCAGCACCGCCGAGGATATCGTCAATTTCAGCCGTGTCCCGGTGCTGACACTACGAAGGGGGTCGATGATATGATTGCCAAAACCAGCCGCCGCATGGCGGAACGCGCTCACCGGCTGAGCGACCATCTTCACAAACTCGTCGCGTCGTTGGGTCAAAATTCGTCTCGCGGAAAGGAATTCGATCTTGAATCGATGGTCGAGCGCATGGCGGAACTGACGCAGGACATCGACGACGTGCTGGCCAATCTGAAATCGTTGAATCTCACGCAGCGCAAACAATTTCCGTCGCTGTTCAAAAACCTCGTGTTTTACAACCAGATGCTGCACCACCTCGCGGCGGACCTCGACGACATCTGTGCCGGACTCGAACACGGGACGCGAGTCGAAGACGAACGCATGATCGCCCGGCTCGCGGAAACGGCATCGATTTTTGACCGCATCTTGCCCGACATGGGACGTTATCTGACTCGCATCAACCGACGAAAGGGAGGACGCTGACATGACACAGGCCACGGGAGCGAAACCGAGGGTCAAGTACAAGAGTTTTGAATACACGACGAACGTCGTCTGGAGCGGAGAGCGCTCCGGGGAACTGTCGTCGCCCGACAAACCAGATCTGACCGTGTCGTCTCCGCCTGAATTCAAGGGCCGGCCGGGCCTGTGGACTCCGGAGGATCTGTTTGTCGCTTCCGTGAATCTTTGCACGATGACGACCTTCTTGGCACTGGCCGAGCGGCGGGGACTGCGCCTCCGGTCTTACGCCGCCGAGGCCAGTGGGCTGCTGGAATTCACCGAGGGCGGTTATCGTTTCACTAAAATCACCGTTCGTCCCGTCGTCGGGCTCGAATCGAAGTCCGATGAAGCCGATGCTGGACGTCTTATGCACGACGCGCATGGCAAGTGTCTGATCGCCAATTCGATACGAACCGAGGTTGACATACTACCCACGTTCACTACGGGCTGACATGTTTCTCAATCGTGAAGACGCCGGAGAGCAGCTTGGGCGCGCGCTGCAATGCTACGTCCCGGAGCACCCGCTCGTTCTGGCCATTCCACGCGGCGGCGTCCAGGTCGGGCATCAGGTGGCGCTCGCGCTCGGGGCGGAGATATGTCCGATCATCGCGTGCAAACTCGGTCTGCCGCACCAACCCGAAGCGGCGTTCGGCGCGATCGCGGAGGACGGGACGCGTTATCTTGAAGAGGGGTTCGAAGACTATCTGTCGAGCGACGTCGTCGATGAGATCGCGGTGATCCTGCGCGAGGAGATCGAACGGCGCGTCGGCGTTTACCGTCAGGGGAAAAACTTGCCTCCGCTCAAGGCCCGCACGGTAATCGTGGTCGACGACGGCATTGCGACTGGCGCGACGATCAAGGTCGTCATCGAAATGTGCCGGCATCAGGAGGTTGGAAAACTCATCGTGGCCGCTCCGATCGCGAGCCAGAGCACCGTAGCGGAACTGGCAAAAGCCGCCGATGACGTCGTCGTGCTCGACATGCCCGTCCAGTATTTTGCCGTGTCGCAGGGGTACGTGGAATTTGAGAATCTGACGGATGAGGAAGTGCTTGCAATCCTGTTTCCGATCGGGAACTAATCCCCCTGACCCCCTTTAGACTCTGTATCCGCAACATCTACGTTTTTTGCGTAGATATTTACATGCTTCCGGATTTCTAGTGGGTGAGTTTTCCCAGCATGTATGGAGGGAGCAAGGGGAGGGACGGGGTGGGGTTATGAGAAAAGCCGTTACGGCTACGATGTTTCTCGCATTTTCTCCTTGAGGATTCTATAGTAAGTCTTAGAGAAAAAATCGCTCTCTGCGTGCTCGGTGGCCTCTGTGTTAAGTGTTCAATTCGATATTCCGGCTTTGCCGGGTTAGGAAAGGGGGAACCAATCCCTTTAGAAAATATCGATGGGGTGGTGATGAAAATCGAGGAGACGATAGCGGAAATAGAACGCAGTCAGTCAAATCGCTCGGGCTCTACTTAGAGAGGGGGAGAAAAAGTGGGGTTTGGGAAAGGGGGAGAAGAAAGCTCCAACCTACCTTATACTCTGCAGCGTCTTGATGTAATTGGCTCTCTCGAAGGCGGCGGGTTCGGCGACGTGGCGGTAACTCATGCTGCCTTTCATCTGAGAAACGGAATGATACTCGTTTTCCTCCATCCACGTCTGCATGTCGGCCAGAATCGTCTGGATTTTTTCGACGCCTTCCTTGATCAACGCCGAAGCGATCATCGCGACGTCGGCTCCCGCCATCAGCATTTTCAAAACGTCCCGCGCGGTGTGAATTCCGCTCGTCGCGGCCAGGCTCGCGCGTACTTTCCCGTGCAGGATGGCAATCCAACGTAACGGCAGACGAAGTTCATAGGACGAACTCAGTTTGAGGTTCGGAACGACTTCCAGTTTTTCCAGGTCGATGTCCGGCTGGTAAAACCGGTTGAACAGCACCAACGCATTCGCGCCGGCGTGGTCGAGCCGCATCGCCATGTTGGCGAACGAACTGAAGTACGGACCGAGCTTGATCGCGACGGGGATCTGCACGCTTGCCTTGACCGTGCACAGGTCCTCGATATACACGTCTTCGACGTCGGCGGCCGTGACTGTGGGGTCGGTGGCAATGTAGTAGACGTTCAACTCGATCGCGTCGGCGCCGGCATTTTCCATTTTTTTTGCATACTCCGTCCACCCACCGGGCGACACGCCATTCAGACTGGCGATGACGGGGATTTTTACGGTCCGCTTCAGCCGGTGAATGTGCTCCAGATAATCTTCGGCATAAAGATTATGGAAGGCCTCCGGTTCGGGAAAGTAATTGACCGCCTCCGCGTAACTTTCGTTGTGAATGTTCAGGAAATGGTCCATCTCCGCGACTTCGTGATTGATCTGCTCTTCAAACAGCGAGTACATGACAACGGCGGCGGCGCCCGCATCTTCCATTCGCCGCACCGTGTCCGCGTCGAACGTCAGCGGAGAGGCCGACGGGACGATCGGATTGGCCAGTTTCATGCCCATGTACGTCGTACTCAGGTCCATCGTTCACTCCGGTGTTTGAGGTTCTTTATGAAAGGCATGTACGTGTTCGTACCATTTCCAACGTTCATTCACCTCGGCCTGCGCGCGTTCGAGCAGCCGCCGCGCCGTCACCGGGTCCGTCTTGGTGAGCATTTTGTATCGTGTTTCGTTGTACACATAATCGGCGAGCGGAATTTTGGGCGCTTTGGAATCCAGTTGCAAGCCGGATTCTCCATTTCCGTCAGGATGAAATCGGAACAACGGCCAGTAGCCGGATTCGACGGCCAGTTTTTGCTGGCGCAATCCGTGTTTGAGATCGTACCCGTGGGCGATGCAGTGGCTGTAGGCGATGATCAGGGACGGACCGCGATACCTTTCCGCTTCGACGAACGCCTTCACGGTCTGCGAGTCGTTGGCGCCCATCGCGACGCGAGCAACGTACACGTTCCCGTACGACATGGCCTGCAAAGCAAGGTCCTTTTTGGCGGTCGTCTTTCCGCCTGCGGCAAACTTGGCCACGGCGCCGAGCGGCGTCGCTTTGGACATCTGACCGCCCGTGTTGGAATACACTTCGGTATCGAGGACGAGGATGTTAACGTCTTTGCCCGACGCGAGCACGTGATCGAGACCGCCGTATCCGATGTCGTACGCCCATCCGTCGCCGCCGATGATCCAGATGCTTTTTCGAACGAGATAATCGGCCAACGATTCGAGTTGTCGCGCGTCGGCGTTTTGGATCCCGACGAGCGTCTGCCGCAAGCGAACGACGCGCTCACGCTGCGCCTGTATGCCCGCATCGTCGTCCTGGCCGGCATGGATGATTTCATCTGCAAACGCTTCTCCGATTTCGCCGCGGAGCCGGTTGACGATCGACAGTGCGCGGTTCTGTTTTTGATCGATGCTGATGCGGAAACCGAGGCCGAATTCGGCGTTGTCTTCAAATAATGAGTTGGACCAGGCCGGTCCCAAGCCTTCCCGGTTTTTACTCCACGGCGTTGTCGGAAGATTTCCGCCGTAGATGGACGAGCATCCTGTCGCGTTGGCCACGACCATGCGATCGCCGAAGAGCTGCGTCGCGAGTTTGATGTACGGTGTTTCCCCGCAGCCGGCGCAGGCGCCTGAAAACTCGAACAACGGCTGGAGAAATTGCGAACCTTTGACCG
>CAYZJB010000058.1:6000-22866 GCA_964478735.1 uncultured Bacteroidota bacterium
ATCGGCGTCGCCTTAAACGACGACGGTGCGCCTGATAGATTTTCCTTCGGATACGCCTTGATACGAATCACGGCGTGCGGACAGACAAGCGCGCACTTGCCGCACTGGATGCAAACGTCGGTGTCCCACTCCGGAATCTGGTGTGAAATGTTACGCTTTTCCCAGCGTGTCGTCGCGCTCGGATACGTGCCGTCCGCGGGAAACGCGCTAACCGGCAGCGAGTCGCCCTGACCGGCGATGATCTGTCCGAGCACCCGACGAACGAATTCCGGCGCTTTGTCGCTGACGGCGGGGGCGATTCCGATCGACCCGTTGGCGTTGTCGGGCAGCGTCAGTTCGTGCAGATGGGCCAGCGTTTCGTCGACGGCACGGAAATTTTTTTCGACGACGTCTTTTCCTTTTTTCCCGTATGTTTTTTCGATCGCGTTTTTGATCAGCCGGATCGATTCCTCGCGCGGTAAAATTTTAGAGATCGCAAAAAAGCACGTCTGCATGATCGTGTTGATCTGCGTACCCATGCCGGCGGCCTTCGCGACGGCATAGGCGTCGATCACGTACATCCGGATTTTTTTCCGGATCAGGGTTTCTTGAATCGGCCGGGGCAACTGGTCCCACACGCGATCCGTCGGAAAGGGCGCATTGAGCAGAAAAACCGATTCCGGGTCGGCCTTTCCCAGCACGTCGTATTTTTCGAGAAAATTGAACTGATGAACGGCGACGAAGTTGGCGCGAGTGATCAGGTAGGTCGACCGGATCGGTTTTTTACCGAAACGAAGATGCGAGGTCGTGATGGAACCGGACTTTTTCGAGTCGTAGACGAAAAATCCCTGCGCGTAAAAATCCGTTTCTTCGCCGATGATTTTGATCGAGTTTTTATTCGCGCTCACCGTCCCGTCGGCGCCCAGGCCGTAGAATATTCCGCGAAACGTTTCGGGAGCTTCCGTGATCCAGTTTTCATCGACGGCAAGGCTCGTGTACGTGACGTCGTCGTCGATCCCGACGGTAAAATGGTTGAGCGGCGCGTCCTTTTTGAGTTCGTCAAAAACGGCCTTCGCCATGGCGGGCGTAAATTCTTTTGACGACAGGCCGTACCGGCCGCCGATCACGCGGCGTCCGGCCAGTGCATTTTCTTCCGCCAGCGCCGTGATCACGTCCTGATATAACGGCTCCCCGGCGGCTCCCGGTTCTTTCGTGCGATCGAGCACGGCGATCCGCGTGGCCGACGACGGCAGGGCGCGGACAAAGTCGGTGGTTGAAAACGGGCGGAAAAGACGTACCCGCAGAAGCCCGATTTTTTCACCGTCGAGGGCAAGCCCCTCATGCACGGCTTCGGAACCCGAACCCATCATGACGATAACGCGTTCCGCCTCGGGATGGCCGGTGTAGTCGAACAGGCGATACGAGCGTCCAGTGATCCGGGCAAACCGGTCCATCATCGACTGTACGATCGACGGGCAATTCCTGTAAAATGGATTGGCGGTTTCCCGCGACTGGAAATAGACGTCGGGGTTCATGGCGGTGCCGCGTACGCATGGATTTTCCGGCGACAGGGCCCGCTGGCGGTGTTCGCGGATCCGGTCATCGTTTATCATCGCGCGAATCGTTTCATCGGACACGGGAACGATTTTTTGAATTTCATGCGACGTCCGGAAACCGTCGAAAAAGTGGAGGAAGGGAATTCGCGATTCGAGCGTTGCCGCGTGGGCAATGAGGGCGAGGTCCATGGCTTCCTGAACGTTGCCGGATGCGAGCATCGCGAATCCGGTCGTGCGGGCGGACATCACATCGCTGTGGTCGCCGAAAATCGAAAGCGCCTGCGTGGCCAGCGACCGTGCCGCCACGTGAATGACGAGCGGGTTCAGTTCGCCCGCGATTTTGTACATGTTCGGAATCATAAGCAACAGTCCCTGGGACGCCGTGAACGTCGTCGTCAACGCGCCGGTCTGCAGCGCGCCGTGCACCGCACCCGCGGCGCCTCCTTCGCTCTGGAGTTCGACCACGTGGGGTACGTCGCCCCATAAATTGGGTTTGCCCTCGGCCGTCCACGCGTCCGCCAGTTCACCCATTGGCGAGGCGGGCGTGATCGGGTAAATACAGACCACTTCGGAGACCCGATGGGCGATCAACGCGGCCGCTTCGTTCCCGTCGATCATCAAAAAATTTTCTTTCACGGCAATTCCTTCCGAACTAAGTACACGTCAAGGTATTCTTAATAGAAACATGCCGTCATGACATCCGTCATGGATGAAAAGCGGAAAAAAGCTTACGCCCGTCATGGATAAGTAATCTGAGGCTGTTTCAAGAGGAACTACATGTCATTCCGAGGAGCAAAGCGACGAAGGAATCTCATTGTCTCCATCGATTACGGAGATAGCTTTGCTTCGCTCGCAATGACCCCAGGAACCTTTTGAGACAGCTCTCCGATTTTGCAATATCTCCGCAGTTGCAAACCGATGGGCCAACGGCGATATTCAGAAAAAGCGAGAGCTGTATGCGAATTATTCTCATGATCCTGATCGCCGTCGTGGGGTGCAAAGACCAGGATCCGTTTCAGCCCGGACCGGTTACGGAGGCCGACCGGCCTTTTGCGGACGTCTTCAAGCCATGGGACGGAACGTGGAAGGGAATATTTTACATCTACGAAGACACCGCATACGCATCACGGCCCTCGTCGCCGACGGATTTCAGTTCATGGACGGATAAAATCGCGCGCGATTCAGTAAAGGTTACTCAGACCTATCGGTCGGAATCTCCTTTTTTCCAACGCGTGACGATCACGGACCACTATGCCGACCGGACGGAAGAGAGCATCGGGGTCAATAAAGTCGATGGGGGAAAACTGCGCTGTATTGTCAAAAAACCAAACGAGGTGATTGTGCACCGGGGACAGCGGATTGGGCTCGCGACGGTCGTGTGGAGCCGTGACGAGCGGAATCCGCTACGCAAAGAATATTTTTTGGAAGCCGCGACCGATTCGACATACACAATCAGGGGTTGGGGCTATTATGGACATGACGACGTCAACCTCGGCCCACGAATGTGGTTCAAAGCCCGGTATATCAAGGAGTAGCATGAAATCCCTCGACGCTATTTTCAAACCCTCGTCGATTGCCGTGGTCGGCGCGTCCAGCAAGGACAAATCGATCGGCAAAGAGATCGTTCGTAACCTCGTCGACTACGAGTTCCAGGGTACCGTTTTTCCGGTCAACCCAAAGGCCAAGGTCGTGTATTCGATCAAATGCTATTCCGACGTCACGGAGATCCCCGATGCGGTGGATCTTGCCATTGTCGTCGTGCCGAGCCGCGGGGTTCTGGACGTTGCGGAAGCGTGCGGCAAGCGCGGAATCAAAGGACTGGTCGTCATTTCGGCGGGTTTTCGTGAAACCGGAGAGGAAGGACGGGAGAGGGAAAAGCGTTTACACGAAATCCTGCGGCGGTACCACATGCGTATGATCGGACCCAATTGCATGGGCGTGATCAACACGCATCCGGACGTACGCATGGACGCCACGTTTGCTCCCACGCCTCCTCTCGCCGGAGGCGTCGGTTTCATGTCGCAGAGCGGCGCCCTCGGTGTGGCCATTCTCGATATTGCGAAGAACATCGGCCTCGGAATATCCATGTTCGTCAGCATGGGCAACAAGACGGACGTTTCCGGTAACGATTTGCTCGAGTACTGGTATGATGACGGCGAAACGCGCCTGATCCTGATGTACCTGGAAAGTTTTGGTAACCCGCGGAAGTTCACACAGATCGCCCGGCGCGTCTCGAAGCGCAAACCGATTTTGTGCGTCAAATCCGGCCGTACGGTTCAAGGCGCGACGGCGGCTTCCTCGCACACCGGCGCTCTCGCGTCGTCGCTGGACGTGGCCGTCGATGCGCTGCTGGAAAAATGCGGCGTCGTGCGCGTGGCGACGATCGACGAGTTGTTCAACCTGGCCATTGCGTTCGATGCACAGCCGCTGCCGCCGGGATCGCGGGTGGCGATCGTGACGAATGCGGGTGGACCGGCCATCATGGCCACGGACGCCATCGTCAATGCCGGCATGCAACTCGCCGAGTTGTCGGAAAAGACGAAGGAACGGCTACGCGCCTTTCTGCCCGCGGAAGCGAGCGTACATAACCCTGTGGACATGATCGCCAGCGCCAACGAGATTTCCTACCGGCAGGCGTTGCAATGGGTTTTGCAGGACGATAACGTCGACGCGGTGCTCGTGATTTTTGTTCCGCCGATCATGATCAATGCGTCCGCCGTCGCCGACGCCATCGTCGAGGTCAATCGGCGGTATAAGGACAAGACCGTGCTGGCTTGCTTTATGGCGCAGCGGGAAGCGATAAGCGCGATCGAACAACTGAAGACGGGACGCATCCCGGTTTATTCGTTCCCCGAGCCCGCGGTGCAGGCGCTGGCGGCCATGCACCAGTATCGCCGCTGGCGGGACAAGCCGGACAGTTTGCCCGTGAAATTTGACGTCGACCGGGAACGGGTCTCGAAGATCCTTGCCGAGCAGCAGGCTGCCGGGCGCGACTACCTCGATTGGAACGCGGCACATGCCGTGCTCGACGCGTACGGTTTTCCCGTCGCGTCCTCGCGGGTCGTGCCGGTCGGCGCCGTGACGGAAGCGCTGGAGTTTCATCAGCGTATCCACCATCCCATCGTCGCCAAAATGATCGGGCAAAAACTCGTACACAAAAGCGACATCGGCGGCGTCAAGGTCGACCTGAGGAACCGATCGGACATCGAAAACGCGTTTGCGGATTTTGACCGGGCGATCGCACAACACCAGATCACGGCGGACGGAATTCTGTTGCAGGAGATGGTGAAGGGACGGGAACTGGTGATGGGCATGCATCTCGACAAAGATTTTGGACCGCTGGTGATGTTTGGGCTCGGCGGTGTTTACGTCGAAGTCTTGAAAGACATCAGCTTCAATATCGCACCGTTGAACCTGTCGGAAGCCCAGGAGATGGTGGAGTCGATACGAGGGTATCCGATGCTGAAAGGCGTACGCGGCGAATCGGCCGTGGATTTCGATGCGATCTATCAGACGCTGTTACGGTTGTCACAGCTCGTGACGGACCATACGGAAATTATCGAAATGGACATCAATCCTTTTATGGCCATGTCGGAAAAAGGCCGTTCCGTCGTCGCCGATGCACGCATCCGAATTTCCAATTCTTTTGTGAAAACATAGCCCATTGCTTGATTTCCATCATGCCTTGACACGGGGACATGTCATAGGTTGAGGGTGACCCGGTTTCTATCTTCACTTAAAACCCTTCTGGGGATGAGGTCGATGCTCGACGTAAAGAAAATACTTTTTCCAACCGATTTTTCGGAATGTTCGATGATTGCGCTGGAACATGCGCGGACATACGCGTCACTTGCCGGTGCGGAGCTGCATATTTTGCATGCCATCATTTTACACGACGAAGAGTCGGATGAGACCGCCCTTTCGAAATTGGACGGCTCACAAAGAAAACTGCAAGAAGCAGTTTCCAACAAACTGGACGCTCTGGACACACGCGGACTTCCTACCGTGCGTGCCCGTCAACGAGGTTTTTCCGCAACCAACGTGATCCTGGAGTATGCCGGGGAACATGAGATCGATTTGATCGTGATGGGAACGCACGGACGACGGGGTCTGCGCCATCTGATGATGGGTAGTGTTGCGGAGGAAGTCGTACGGCTGGCGCCGTGTCCGGTCGTAACGGTTCGTACCCGTCGGTCGTCACCGGCGGAACATCTTAAAAGCATCCTGGTGCCGGTCGATTTCTCCGATCATTCGCGCCATGCGCTTCGCCAGGCGAAAATTCTGGCGAACAAGGCCGGCGCGACGCTCCATCTGCTTTATGTTTTTGAAACGCCGACGTACCCCGCGTTTTATCAGAGCGTGGAAACGGTCGTCCTCGAAAAACTGGAAGTCATACATGCACGGTCGCGTCATGAATTGCAAACGTTTTACCGCGACGTGCCGGGACCGTTGCCGCCGGCGTGCTACCACGTCATTACGGGACGTCCGATCCACGAAATTGTCAAAGTCGCAGAACAGTATGACTGCGATTTGATCATCATGGCCACCCACGGATTGACCGGCCTGGACCGCCTACTGATGGGGTCAACTACGGAAAACGTCCTCCGGGTCGCTTCCTGCCCCGTGCTGACTCTGAAACTTAATCAAGAGGTCGAGAAGGTTTCTTGAGTAATAAATTACTTGACAACGCAAAGTAAGAGTTATATATTCAGACGTAAACATCTGAATTAGAGCATATGTTTTTATCAAAAAGTTGTATTTACGCAGTTCGATCGGTTCTCTACCTAGCTCTTCATAATAAGGGTTTTGTATCGGTCCGGGAGATAGCCAGAGAGCTGGAGATACCATTCCATTTTCTAAGTAAGATATTGCAGAGTTTGACAGAGCAAAACCTTTTGATATCTGAAAGAGGTGCAAAAGGCGGGGTCAAACTCGCAAGTGACCCCAGTAATATCAATGTCTTATCGATCGTTGGAGCCATTGATGGACTGGATGTATTTAAAGAGTGTGTACTGGGGTTACCGAACTGTGGATTCGACAAGCCTTGCGCCCTGCACGAACACATGGTAAACATCAGGGACGATCTGCGAAAAACGTTGCATAACATGACACTCCAAGATGTAGCGGAAAAACTGAAATCCAGTGATCTTAGAATAACAGCATAAAAAATTTGTGTATATAACAGATAACATAGTCCGAATTCCTAAAGGAAATTTATGAACACTGAAATCATGTTGTCGGAAATCGTCAAACGGGATTATCGTGCTGCTTCCGTGCTTGAACGGTTCGGTTTGGATTTCTGCTGCAACGGTAAAAAATCGTTGGCTTCAAGTTGCGAAGAAAGTGGCATCGATCTTGAAGACGTCATCGATGCTTTATTGTCCATTCCGGCGCACAACGAGGATCAGGACGATCGCTTTGACCAGTGGCATGCCGATACGCTGTGCGACTATATCCAGAACGAGCACCATCGTTACGTACGCAACGCCGTTCCGACGATTACGGCGCATTTGAAAAAGGTCGCTTTGGCTCACAGCGAAAAGTACCCGAACCTGCATAAAATCACCGATCTCTTCCAGAAAATTTCCACCGATCTTCTTATTCACATGGACAATGAAGAGAAAATCTTGTTCCCTCATATCCGGCGTATGGTGATGTCCCTGCAGAATCTTCAACCCCTTCCGGTTCCTATTTATCAGAGCGTGCGGAATCCGATTTCCGTGATGGAAGTCGAACACGAAATCGCCGGCGACGGCGTGCGGCAGATCCGGAAGTTGACCAATGACTACACCTGTCCGCCGGAAGCTTGCATGACGTTCCAGACCCTGTACAAGGAACTGGCCGAATTCGAATCGAACCTGCATCGCCATGTTCACCTGGAAAACAACGTGCTCTTTCCCAAAGCCGCCGAACTGGAAACTAAACTCAGTTACCACACGGTGTAGACATGCAAGTCCTCTCACACTTCACAATAAAACCCATGAGGTATACAACCATGAAAACTCTCGTGCTCATGATCGCAGCAATCGTTCTGGTCTCCTGCTCTTCGGCAGACGGCCAGAAGGTTCCGGCCAATGCCGCCAAGACGGCCGCCAAACCGGCCAAGGCGGGAATCAGCGATTTTGAACTCAAACACGGCATCGGACCGATCAAGGAAGAATTGAAACTGGCGCCACTCAACAACGCACTCGCCAAAAGCGGCGAAAAAACGTTCGAGACCAAGTGCTTTTCGTGCCATCGGCTCGACGACCGATACGTCGGACCTCCCCTGAGGGACGTGACCAAACGCCGTACACCGGAGTTCATCATCAACATGATCCTGAATCCGGACGAGATGACCAAGCGGCACCCGGAGACGAAAAAGCTCCTGGCCGAATACATGACGCCGATGACTTTCCAGAACGTCTCGCGCGATGAAGCGCTTGCCATTCTCGAATACTTCCGCAAAGCGGCAGCGGAAAAGAAGTGAAAAAAATGAACTGCTCGAAACAAGAGCGGGAAACCCTAATCAACGGAGATTTCATATGAACACGATCAAAAAACCCTGGCTGTGGCTCACGCTGACGGCCGTGGGCGTCGTCGCGATCATGTGGGGCTGCGGACCGAAACAGGAGATGATCGGCGTCGGTGACGCTGCCTCCAAAGTCTACGTGGCGCCCGGATCGTACGACGAGTTCTACGCCTTCCTGTCCGGCGGATTCAGCGGACAGGTGGCCGCATACGGTTTGCCGAGCGGACGCCTGCTGCGCGTGATTCCGGTATTCGCCCAGAACCCGGAAAACGGATACGGCTACACGCCGGAAACCGCTCCGATGCTACAATCGTCGCATGGATTTATTCCCTGGGACGACAGTCATCATCCGGAACTGTCCAAGACGGACGACGTGCCGGACGGACGATGGCTGTTTATCAATTCGAACAACACGCCGCGTATTGCCCGCATCGACCTCGGGACCTTCCGAACGGCTGAAATTCTGGAAATTCCCAATACGGGCGGCAATCATGCCTCTCCGTTTGCAACGGAAAACACGGAATACGTCGTCGCGGCGACCCGTTTCAGCGTGCCGATTCCCGATAAGGACGTACCGATCAACACGTTCAAAGAAAATTTCAAAGGAACGGTGTCCTTCGTCAAAGTCGCACAGGACGGCCGGATGAACGTTGCTTTCCAAATTCTGGTGCCGGGTTTCAATTTTGACCTGAGCCACTGCGGCAAAGGTCCGTCGAGCGGATGGTTCTTTTTCTCCACCTACAACACCGAACAGGCCCATACGCTGCTCGAAATCAATGCCAGCCAGAAAGACAAAGATTTCATCATGGCGGTCAACTGGAAGAAGGCCGAAGAATACCTGGCGCAGGGCAAAGCCAAGGAATGGAAGACCGAATATTACCATAACGTGTGGGATGAAGAGACCCATTCCGCCAAATCGGAAATTCTGAAAACCGTCATGATGCTTGATCCCAAAGAATGTCCGGACATGGTCTACCTCATCCCGTGTCCGAAATCGCCGCATGGCGCGGACGTCGATCCGACGGGACAGTACATCGTGGGCGGAGGAAAACTGGCCACCGTGATTCCGGTGTTCGCATTCGAAAAATTACAACAGGCGATCGCGAACAAGGAATTCGAAACGGATTTCGACGGCATTCCCGTTCTCAAGTATGAATCCGTGATGGCGGGAGAAGTACAGGAACCGGGACTCGGTCCTCTCCACACGGAATTTGACGGAAAAGGATATGCCTATACTTCGATGTTCCTTTCTTCGGAAGTCGTCAAGTGGAAGCTAGGCACCTGGGAAGTCGTCGATCGCATCCCGACGTATTATTCGATCGGCCACCTGATGATTCCCGGCGGCGACAGCCGTCAGCCGTGGGGCAAGTACGTTCTGGCGATGAACAAGATCACCAAAGACCGTTATCTCCCGACGGGCCCGGAGTTGAACCAATCCGCACAGTTGATCGACATCACGGGCGACAAAATGAAACTGCTGCTCGACTTTCCGACGGTCGGTGAACCGCATTATGCGCAAGGCATCGCTGCGGAACTCGTCACCAAACGTGAAGTGAAGGTTTACGACATTAATAAAAACAAGCATCCCTATGTAACGAAAGGTGAAAAAGAAGCGCGTGTCGAGCGTAAGGGAAATGAAATTCACGTCTACATGACGGCTTCACGTTCACACTTCACGCCGGACAATATCGAAGGCGTCAAGATGGGCGACAAAGTGTACTTCCACGTTACGAATCTGGAACAAGACTGGGACATTCCTCACGGCTTCGCCATCAAAGGCGGACGGATGTCAGAACTGCTGATCATGCCCGGCGAGACCTGCACGTACGTGTGGGAACCGCAGGCGATCGGTATTTATCCGTTCTACTGCACCGATTTTTGTTCGGCTTTGCACCAGGAAATGCAGGGCTACGTCCGCGTTTCCGCGGCCAATGCCAACGTACCGATCGCGTTCGGTACCGGGGCCAAGTAGCGAGTTTGAAAGGGAGCGGGGATTTTTCCCCGCTCCGATTTGAAAGGATTGACATGTCAACACGATCACGACTTCTCATGCTGGCGGCTTCACTGGTCATGATCATGGCGTTTTTCTTTCCGATATGGAAAATCAGTCTGGAAGCGCCTCAGTATCCGGAAGGCATGGGAATGTACATCTGGGTTTACAACGTGACCGGGGAACGGGCGGGTGATCTTCAAACGATCAACGGGTTGAACCATTATATCGGAATGAAAACAATTACACCGGACACGATTGCCGAACTCAAAATCATGCCTTACTTGCTCGGGACGCTCATTCTGGCCGGGCTGTGGGTCGCGTGGAAAGGACGGGTCTCCATGATCACGGTATGGCTGATCCTGGCGATCATTCTGATGACGACGGGGCTCGTCGATTTTTATCTGTGGGAATACGACTACGGACACAATCTCGATCCGTCGGCGCCCATCAAGGTTCCCGGCATGTCGTATCAGCCGCCCCTGATCGGGACGAAACAGCTCCTCAACATGCGGACGACGTCGCTTCCGTACATCGGCAGTTTTGCCATTTTTTTCGGCATGGCGCTCGCCGCTTTCGCGATGATACAGGAGAAATGGAACGCCCGTAAAACCCAAACCGTGAAAGGGACCCATGCGGCTGCTCTGGTTAGGTAGCTGGATCGTAATCGGCTGCGCCAAAGGCCCGGCCGAGATTGCCATCGGGCAGGACGTTTGCGATCACTGCCGGATGGTCATTACGGATATTCGCTTTGCGGCGGAAATCGTCAATCAAAACGGCAAAGTGTTCAAATTCGACAGCATCGAATGTATGGTGTCCCGCCATGCCGATATCGCCAACGTCCACTCGTTATGGGTGAAAGATTTCCACAATCCGTCGGCGTGGGTCGATGCCCAGCAGGCGGTTTTTCTCCGAAGTGAATCGTTGCCCAGTCCGATGGGCGGTTTTCTTTCCGCGTATGCACAGGAATCCGTCGCTGCCGCCGCACGCGAACAACACGGAGGCCTGCTTCGTACGTTCGATCAATTAAGAGCGGCTCAGTAACGATGGATTTCCGGTCGAAAATAATGCAGCGTATTCTCCCACTGACCGTTGCGTTCCTTATCGCGGCGGACACCCTATCTGCGCAGATCCGCGACGTCGGAATCGGATACACGAGCCTTTCGGATGCCATACGATCCGCACGGTCGCACGATACGATCCGGATCCATGCCGGTTATTATCCCGCGACCGGGCTGATCGTCGATAAACCGCTGACGATCGTCGGGATCGGAAATCCGGTCATCGATGTCCGTGGAAAGGGGGAAATTTTCACCGTCGAATCCGACAGCGTGACGCTTACCGGACTGACGCTTCGAAACAGCGGCATCAGTTACGTGCAGGAAAACGCTGCCGTCAAAATCAAGTCGGCCCGTCACTGCCGCGTCGTCGACAATCGCTTCGAGGGAAATTTTTTTGCGGTTTATTTATCGAAATCGTCGGACTGCGACGTCTCGGGCAATACGATCGCGTCGACGCTCCAACGCGAGTCGTCGTCCGGTAACGGCATTCATCTCTGGGACTGCAAAAACATTACGATCCGGGGAAACCGGATTTCCGGCCATCGGGACGGAATCTATTTCGAATTCAGCGCGCGGTGCACGATCGAGGCCAATGAAAGTTTTGAAAATCTCCGGTACGGCCTGCATTTCATGTTTTCCGACAGCTGCGTGTACCGGAATAATACGTTTATCCGCAACAGCGCCGGCGTCGCCGTCATGTACACGCACCACATTGTGATGGAAAGAAACCGGTTCGAGCAGAACTGGGGCGCGGCGTCGTTCGGGATACTCCTAAAGGACATCAGCGCGAGCCGGATCGTTCATAATGTATTTCTGAACAACTCCGTCGGTCTGTACGCCGAGGGGTGCAATCGAAACGACATTTCCGGCAATGCCTTCGAGTCCAACGGATGGGGCATGCGCATCATGGCCAATTCGACCGACAACCGCATCGTCGATAATAATTTTATTTCCAATACCTTTGAAGTCACGACCAACAGCCGGACGTCGCATAACCTGTTTGACCGCAACTACTGGAGCGACTACGCCGGCTACGACATCGACCGGGACGGCATCGGCGACGTTCCCCATCGGCCCGTGCGGCTTTTTGCCGTGCTGATCGACAAGTATCCGGGATCGCTCATCCTTTTGCGCAGCGCGTTACAAAATATTCTTGAAATGGCCGAACGGTTTCTTCCGGTGTTGACGCCGGCGAATCTGATGGACGCCCATCCGCGAATGGCGAGGATATCATGATTACCATACGACAACTGAGCAAACGCTACGGCAGACGCACGGTCGTACGCGAGGTCGATCTGACGGTGGAACGGGGAAAAGTCACAGGTCTCGTCGGACCCAACGGCGCCGGCAAAAGCACAATCATCCGCAGTATCCTCGGACTTGTTCATCCCGATCACGGGGACATCCGTATCGACGACCGGCCGATCTCGCCGGACGGCGCGTATCGTCGTCAGATCGGCTATATGCCTCAGCGCGCCGCCCTGCCGGAAAACCTGACCGGTTATGAAATCCTCGAAATGCTGGAAGACACGAGAGAACAAAAACTGGCAAAACCCGAACTGCTCCACCAGTTGAACCTGCTGGGCGAAATGGAGAAGCCGATCGGAACACTCTCAGGCGGCAATCGACAGAAAATCTGCGCGCTACTCGCGTTTGCGTTCAACCCGACGCATTACGTATTGGATGAACCCACGGCGGGGTTGGATCCGATCGCCGCCAGTACGCTCAAAGATCTGATCCATGAAGAAAAACTGCTCGGCAAGACGATCCTGATCACGTCGCACATTCTCAGCGATCTGGAGGAACTGGCCGATCATATTGTGTTTCTTCTCGACGGTCATATTTTATTCGACGGAGCGCTGGATGAACTGCTCGATCATACGGGGGAACGAAATCTGGAACGGGCGATCGCCCTCTTGATGAAAGGACGGCCGGCATGTCTGGAAAACGCCAGATGATAAAAATTCAGGTTCGGAACCTGCTGCGGAGCAAGTGGCTGATCGCCTACGCGGCATTTTTTTTACTGGCGACCGACGGCCTCGTCAGGTTTCTCGGCTCCGATGCCAAGACAATTTTGAGTTTGATGAACATTCTGATCACGATCGTACCCCTGGTTTGCCTCATTTTTGGCGGAATCCATATTTATAATTCGAGGGAATTTATCGAACTGCTGGCGTCTCAGCCGCTGCGGCGCAGCACGATCTTTTCCGCTTTGTATTTGTCCATTGCCGGTGCCTTGTCGCTATGCATGGTTGTCGGAACCCTTGTTCCGCTGGCCTATCACCGGGTGTTGAATCTGCCCGCCATCTGGCTATTGTTGGCGTATGCGGTGGCGCTGACGTTTATCTTTACCGCGATCGCCCTGTGGATCACGATGCGGTACGACGACAAAGCCAGGGGCATCGGACTGGCCATTTCGGTCTGGCTGGTGTTGACCGTTTTGTACGACGGGATTATTCTTCTACTGGTTTATTACTTTTCGGATTATCCGTTGGAAATGGGCATTGCTACAGTCACGATGTTGAATCCGGTCGATCTCGTCCGGATCCACATCATGATGCAGCTCGACGTATCGGCTCTGATGGGCTATACCGGCGCTGTTTTCCAGCGTCTTTTGGGTGCGTCGCTGGGTCATGCGATGCTTTTTGCCATGACGGCGTTGTGGATCGTCCTGCCGTACATTTCCGGACGGCGCGTTTTTTTGCGGAAGGACTTTTGACGTGCTGGGTTATTACCTGTCCGTATTTTTCCACATACTCGCGGCGACGGTCTGGATTGGCGGCCTGGTTTTTTTCGCGCTCGTTGCGATTCCAATGGTCCGAAACAAAGAATTCTCCGGCACGGCGCCTCGCATCGTGGAGTGGATCGGTTTAAGATTCCGATACGTCGGATGGCTCACGCTTGGATTACTTGTGGCGACCGGTGCGACCAACTTGCTTTACCGCGGATTCGGTCCCTCCGACTGGTTCAGCCCGGGAATGTGGACGGGTTATTTCGGTACAGCGCTCGCTTATAAGCTTATAATGGTTTCTATCGTATTGATTATCAGCGCTTTCCATGACTTCTATATTGGTCCTCGTGCCACCCAATTGTGGCAGGAAAACCCAGATGCTCCGCAGGCTGTTTCGTATCGCAAAGCGGCGAGCTGGATTGGACGGGCGAACCTGATTCTCGCTCTTCTGATTCTTGCGTGCGCCGTGATGCTGGTTCGAGGAATTCCTTTTTGATTTCTGGTCGCCGAGTTTATCGAAGCGACGCCTGTTCCGTTCCCTTCGATAAACTCAGGGAACGGACGGTCGTTGAGTTCATCGAAACGACCATCGAGGCCAATTATTGCTACAAAAGCAAATCTCCATCCGTTCCCTTCGATAAACTCAGGGAATGGATTAACGGCTGACGACAATCATGGAATTGCACCGCAGAGAGGATACCTTGATTAACAAGCCCGTAAACGGCGGGTGTTGGAGATCCCGAAACAAATTCGGGTGATGAGTAAAAAAACTCTTTAACCAAACTATGCATACCATCATCGAGCCCTTTCGCATCAAGGTCGTCGAGCCGATCGATCTGACGACGCGCGAGCAGCGCGAGGGATTTCTGAAACGGGCCCATTACAATCCGTTTTCTCTTCACTCCCACGAAGTCATCATCGATCTGCTGACCGACAGCGGCACGTCGGCAATGAGTTCCATGCAATGGGCGCGGATGATGGAAGGCGACGAGTCGTACGCCGGTGCGACGAGTTGGGAGCGGATGCGCGGCGCCATCGAAAACCTGACGGGCATGCCGCACATTCTTCCCACGCATCAGGGCCGTGCGGCGGAGCGCATCCTGTACGGACAATTAGGAGGGCCGGGAAAAATTTTCATCAGCAATACGCATTTCGACACGACGCGCGCCAATATCGAATATACCGGCGCGACGGCCATCGATTGTCCCATCGACGCGGTGCGTCATACGGAGGAAGAGCATCCATTCAAAGGCAACCTCGACGTGTTACGGCTCGAACAACTGATTCGCGAAAAGGGCAAAGCCAACATTGCCGCTGTTATCCTGACCGTGACCAACAATTCCGGCGGAGGACAGCCAGTGAGCATGGCCAATGCGATCGCCGTCCGGGACGTCTGCACGCGCCACGGCATCTTGCTGATCCTCGACTGTTGCCGTATTGCGGAAAACAGTTATTTTATCCAACATCGCGAGCGGGGGTACGAACATTTGACCTATCTCGAAATCGCGCAAAAAATGTTCACGCTGGCCGATGGCTGCATCATGAGCGCGAAAAAAGACGGGCTGGTCAACATGGGCGGGTTCCTCGCCCTGCGCGACGAGGCCCTGTCGGATGCGTGTACGAACCTGCTTATCATTACGGAAGGGTTTACGACGTACGGCGGATTGTCGGGCCGCGACATGGAGGCCATCGCACAGGGACTCGAAGAAGTTTTCGATCCGCATTATCTTACCTATCGGATCAAAAGCACGGAATACCTGGGCAAACATTTGCACGATATGGGCATTCCCGTCATGATGCCGATCGGCGGCCACGCCGTCTACGTCGATGCGCGTGCGTTTTACCCGCACGTGCCCGTCGAGCAATATCCGGGACAGTCGCTGGTATGCGAATTGTATCTCGAGGGCGGAATTCGCGCCGTGGAAATCGGCTCGGTGATGTTCGGCAAATACGAAAACAAAAACCTCATTCCGGCAATGAACGAACTCGTGCGCCTGGCCATACCGCGGCGCGTGTACACGCAGAGCCACGTGGATTACGTCATCGAGGTGTTTGAGGAACTCAAACGTCATCGTGAAAAAGCGCGCGGGTACCGCATCACGTACGAACGGCCTTTCCTGAGACATTTCACCGCCCGCTTCGAGCCCGTCTGATGCCGCCGATTTCCCGAATCCTCGTTCGCCTCAGCCTGATTCATTTTGTGATCGGCAGTCTTGCCGGTGTGTTGTGGAGCGTGCAACTCGTTCCGCAGCCCGTGTATTATCATTTACTCCTCTTCGGCTGGGTGACACAGATGATCATGGGCGTATCGATCTGGATGTTTCCCAAACATCCCGACGATCCCGACCGGCCGGTTTTGCTCATTGCGATGGTCGTTCTGCTCAATGCCGGGTTGATTGCAAGAGCTGCGGGAGAGATGGCGGCAATGGACGACGGGTGGCGGACCCCTGCGCTTGTTTTTTCAGCCGTCGCGCAGTGGTTGTCGGCCGTCCTGTACGTCATCGTCATCTGGACCAGGATTCGGACCAAACAAAATGCCCTCGTTTAGCGTATTTTTGATCCGGCTGTCGCTCGTTTATTTTCTTGGCGGCGTGACGCTGGGTGCGATACTACTGGCCGACAAAGGTCTGGCGGCGATGCCGTGGCTGTGGCCGTGGCGGTGGGCGCATATCGTGATGAGCCTCAACGGCTGGCTGCTGAATCTCGTTTTCGGCACGGCCTACTGGATCCTGCCCCGCAACGTTACCGGCGACGAGCGGGGGCGTCCGTCCGTCACGATACTTGCTGTGGTTTTGCTCAACACCGGAATTTGTCTCAGTGTATTTTCTCCTACCACAGGACTGGCGATCCAGTTCGCGGGCTGCGTGTTATTCGTCTATCAACTCTGGTCGCGAATCTACAGCATGAGGGAACTGCTGCTCAAAGGCGGGGGCGGGATGTTTCCGAGGAGGTAGGCGAAAAAATTTAACTTTGACAATACTCTATCGAGCCGCTACCTTTTTCCTGATCTCGCTAAAGTAGCGATTCCGCTCGGAATC
>CAYZJB010000059.1:0-22592 GCA_964478735.1 uncultured Bacteroidota bacterium
CTAGAGCAGAGGAACGTTTACACCTCACCCTAAACCATGGAGGAGCTTATGGAAAAGTGCAGACTGCCCGCCGGCTGGACACGGAGGATGATCGTCCTCGCGGTCTTTGGATTCCTGACGGCATCACGGTTGTCCGCGCAGGGCGTGACGACGGGAGCCGTCAGCGGTACCGTCACCGACGCCAACGGCCAACCGTTGTACGGCGCCAATGTCACGGCCGTACATGAACCGAGCGGTTCGTACTATGGCGCCGTCACCACGACGAGCGGCGCATTCACGATCCTCAACATGAGGATCGGCGGTCCGTACACCGTCAAGGCTTCGTTTATCGGTTATCAGGATCAGGAAGAAAAAGGCATCCAGATCAGTCTCGGACAGACGGTCAAGCTGACGTTTCAATTGAGCGAAACGGCAATCGAAGGGGAAAACGTCGTGATTACCGCCGAACGCGACGCAATTTTGAATCGCGATCGGACCGGTGCGGCGACGTACATCAATGCCGTCGATCTGTCGCAACTGCCGTCGATCAAACGCTCCACGCAGGACCTGACGCGTCTCGACCCGCGCAGCGACGGAAGCTTCAGCTTCGGCGGACGCAACTGGCTGTTCAACAACCTGTCGCTCGACGGGTCGTACTTCAATAATTCTTTCGGCCTGGACAATCCGGCGCCCGGCGGACAAACGAACGCGGAACCGGTCCCGTTCGACGCGATCGAGCAGGCAGGTTTCCATTGCTCCGTTCGATATACGCGAAGGCGGTTTCACCGGCGCCAATATCAATTCGGTCACGAAAAGCGGCACCAATACGTTCCGCGGATCGATTTATTCGTATTACCGTAATGAAAGTTTTGTGGGCAATGAAATTCGTGATCGCGGCGTCATTGCCAATCCCGATCTGTCATTTTTAAACTCGGGCTTCAGCATCGGCGGACCGCTGATCCGTGATAAATTATTCTTTTTCGCAAACGCGGAGCTCGAACGTCGAACGGACCCCGCGTCCAACTTCGTCGCGAGCAGCAACGGCCAGAGCGGCTTCGGGGTGTCGCGCGTCGAAGAATCGGTCATGAATCAGATCCGGCAGCGCATGATCGACGAGTACAACTATGATCCGGGAAAATTTGAAAACTACAACCACAAGACGAACAATGAAAAACTTCTTCTGAAACTCGATTACAACGCGCATGAGAATCACAAACTGAGTTTCCGGTACAACCGGCTCCGTGCAAGCCAGGAAAAACCGCCGCATCCGTTCGTATTGTCTCCCGGCCCGCGCGGTCCGAATGAAACAGCCCTTCCTTTTGAAAACAGCGGATACGAGATCAACAACGGGCTGAACTCGTATGCCCTGGAATTGAACAGTCACTACACGAAGTTCACCAACCGATTTTTTATCAGCTACAATCGGTTCCGTGATTTCCGCGATCCATTCAGCGAGCCCTTCCCGACGATCGACATCGCCGAAAACGGCGTGACGTACACGACAATCGGTCATGAACCGTTTTCAATTCACAATATTCTGGACCAGGACGTGTGGCAGTTCACCAATAATTTCAGCTACTTTACCGGACCCCACGTTTTAACTGCCGGATTGAATTTCGAGTATTTCAAGTTCTTCAACTCATTCAACATATTCCGGCACGGAGTGTTTTTCCTGCCGTACGGCCTATTTCCGGGAACGGCGAGATTCAATTCAGTGGCCGATTTTCTTGCCGCAACCGATCCCAATAATCCATCCCAGGCCGATTTCAATTCCTTTGTGGCGGGAGACGTACCGTTTAAAGGAGAAGATATTGAAGTTGGACAATTTGCCATCTATGTACAGGACGAATATTCCGCAACGGACAAACTCAAGCTGACAGCAGGTCTGCGCGCGGATTTCCCGATGTACTTCAAAGAACCCAAAGACAATCCCTTCTCGCGTGGATTGACCGCTTTGGATGAGAATGACGAGGCAGAGACCGTCGACCAGTCCAAACTGCCCGGCGCATCGCCGTTATGGTCTCCGCGTGTTGGATTCAACTACGACGTCAAAGGCGATCGTTCTACACAGGTTCGCGGCGGTACCGGTATTTTCACCGGCCGGGTTCCCTTCGCGTATGGATCGGTAACGTGATTTCCGGGTGCCAATCCCAATCTACCCGCACAGGGCGCAGCCGTCCCGGGTAAGGATTCCGGCGATGAAATCCCGACGCAATCGTTCGACCTCAACGCCATGGTCGACGACTTCAAATGGCCGCAGGTATGGACAACCAATATTGCCGTCGATCACAAACTGCCGTACGATATTCTCGGAACGTTGGAATTTATCTACAGCAAGGACATCAATGCGGTCTACATGCGAAACGCCGACATTCGCACACCCGTCGACTTTCTCGCCGACGGCAGACCATTTTTTGGTGCACCAAATCAGGAACTGAACGCAGACGGGGGCGCCGGCATCTACGTCATCGACAATACGAGCAAGGGATACAATTACAGCGTTACGACTCAGTTTCGGAAAGTATTTCCTTTCGGTCTGAGTTCGGGACTATCGTACACATTCATGGACGCCAGGAGCGTGATGAAATCGACGGAAATCGCGAGCGTCTTATGGACTGAGAACCCCACGGAGGGCGATCCAAACAAACCAAAACTTGGCTATTCCGAATTCGGTCAACGTCATCGCATCGTCGGCCACGCCACGTACAAACATAAATGGAACGACCGATTTGCAACCAGCGTCGGCATGTTCTTCGAAATCGCGGAAGGCAACACGTTCCTCGGCGCCGGCGGAAATCGATATTCCTTTACCTATGCGGGCGACGTCAATGGCGACGGGTTCGGCGTAAACGACTTGATCTACATTCCACGGACTCAGTCGGAGATCAATCTGGCCGACATTCCCGGCGGCATGACGGCGCAGGAACAATGGGATGCGCTGGACGCGTTTATCGAACAAGACGATTATCTGAGCAACAATCGCGGCAAGATCGCGAAACGTTTCGGTGCGGTCAATCCGTGGTACAGCAACATCGACCTGCGTATCGTCCAGGACATTCACTTCAAGTCTGCCACGCAGTTGCACACCCTACAGCTCAGCCTCGACGTGCTGAACTTGGCCAATGCGTTGAACTCCGACTGGGGCGTTCGCAAAGTCGCGAGCGCGTCGGCAACCACGCCGCTTCAGTTGGTCGGATTCGACGGAGCGGGCGAACCGATTTTCAATTTTGTCGGGCCGAGCAAAACGTACATTGACGATCCCAGCATCCTTTCCCGCTGGCGCGTCCAGTTCGGTATCCGGTATTTGTTTAACTGACCCGATGTGTCATCAAAAAAAGCCCGTCATTGACGGGCTTTTTTTATTTTCTCGATAAAGATTTGTTTTAGTGAGACGTTCATCCAACGCCTCAAACTTCCCATTACCCTTCAGGGTTTTACAACCATCCCGCTTGTCGGTACCACTCCGCCGTTACCTTTGCGCCTTGTTCAAACTGAAACTTCGGTTGAAAGCCGAGCTCCCGGCGTATTTTCGCCGACGTACACGTCCACGCCGATTGTTTCAATTCAATGATCTTTTGTCTGTTTAAGACAGAGGCATTTTTCGACCATCTCGAAAAAAACTCAGCCGTGAGTCCTACGCCATGGACGGCAAATTCCGGAACGAACAACGGAAACGTCCATCGGTCCATGACATGAGACAGAATGGCGCTGATGTCCTGCCATGTATAAATATTGCCGTCGTCGACAAAATACGTTTGTCCCGCCGACGCCGGGTCGTCGCCCGCGCGTATGATCGCCTCGACCAGGTCGTCGGAATAAATCATGCTGAGATATTTTTTACGGAGCCCGAGCACCGGACGCACGTGGCGATGGATCAACTGAAAATAAATCAGGATGTCTTTTTCCCTCGGTCCGTATACCGCGGGCGGACGGATCACCGTGACCGGCAGATATTTGGAATACTCGTGAGCGTATTTTTCGCCCTCCCACTTGCTTTTGCCGTAGTATGTGATCGGCCGCGCCGGGTCGTCTTCCGTCAAAGGCCGTCCGGGTTCCGCCGGGCCGGCAGCCGCCAGACTGCTAACATGAACGATCTTCGCGACGCGTGGATTGTTGGCCAAGCAGGCTTCGTACAAAAGGCGTGAACCATCGGCATTAACCTTAAAATAAGCGGCTTCGGTCTTCGCTTTGGTGATTCCCCCCAGATGGTAAATGACATCGACTTCGCCGACAGCCCGATCAAGCGACTCGCGATCCGTGATGTCCCCTTCCGCCAGTTCGACCGGCAATCGTCGAAGTTCGGTCAGGTCGCTTGTTTTACGAACGAGACAGCGAACGCTGTTGCCGCGTTTCACCAGTGTTTCCGCCAGGTGCCCGCCGATAAACCCCGTTGCTCCCGTGATCAGGGCTTTCACGCGGACACGGCTTTTTCGTAAATACGATAGCGTTTGTATACCGTCGCACCCATGCGCTCCAGCGGCCGGTTCATCGCCGCATTGTCCTCCAGAATCCAGGACAATTCGCCCCACTGCACTCCTTTGCGGATCCCCATTTCAAACGTCTTGTGGTAAAATACGGTGTCGAGTCCTGAATGACGGTGCTGCGGCACAACGCCGAGCGTGATGACGCGCACCGTCCGGATTTTACCCTTACGCGTATTCCACAGCAGTTTGAACAAACCGAACGGCAGCAACCGGCCGTCTCGAATTTTGATCAATGCCTCGTTGATATTGGGAATGGCCAGCGAAAACCCGATCGGCTCTCCCCGATGTTCGGCAATAAAAAGAAAATCGGGATCGAGGATCTGCTTCATCTGCTTTCCCATGTGATCGAATTCCGCGTCCGTCATCGGGATGAACCCCCAGTTCTTTTCCCATGCCGCATTGTATATTTTTTTGACGCGCTGAACTTCGTTCGTAAAGTCCTTCATGTTGAAGGTACGGACGGTGAAGGAATTGCGCTTCAGGATCAGGTCGACGGCCCGCTGAAGGCGTTCGGGAATGGACGGAGGTGTTTCCAACCGGTAGGCAATCAAGTCCTTGCACTTGACCAGGCCGTTTTGTTCGAACAGAGCAATATAATATGTAGGGTTATACGTCATCATGATCATCGGCGGACGATCGAACCCTTCGACGAGGAGTCCACATTCATCGTTCGTCGAAAAATTCACGGGCCCGCGCAAAACGGTCATGCCGCGCTGCCGCACAAATTTTTCCGCCTCCCCGATGAGTGCGGCCGCGGCATCGGGATCGTTGCGGCATTCGAACAATCCGAAAAACCCCGTTTGGTCCTGGTGAAACTTGTTGTGCAGTTCGTTCACGATGCCGGCGATGCGACCGACGGCCTGCCCGTTACGGTACGCCATGAAATACGCAACATCCGCGTGGTCAAAAAATGGGTTCTTGTGCGGATCCAAAAACTCCTTCCGCTCCATCAGCAGATGCGGAACCCAGTGGGCGTCGTCCGAATAGATCTGCCATTCGAATTTTATGAATTCGCCGATTTCTTTCTGGTTCAATTGCCGTACCGTAATGGACATAAAACGATTTCCCTGAGTTTAAAAAACAGCGCGTCAAAAGTAGGTACGTTGTCCGAGAGAATCAACCTTCGGAAACGTCCGGTCTTTTTTTTACGGCTCATCGGGATTCGGTATGTGGAACGGCGACGACGGGGTTAGATATCGATCAGCACGCAGCAGCACGTCACGCCGCCTTCGGCTTTGGCCAGTTCCGACGCGTCGATCTGACGGACGTTGAAACCGGCTTCCAGTAAACAGGCACATGTCCGGCGGTAGGCCAGCGGAAAAAGAATGCGACCACCGACGCACAACGCATTGGCCGCAAAGGGCTCGTCCGGATGGACGTCGATGAGCGTGTAATCCCTGAACACGTTGGCGTTCACCCAGTTGCGATGGATCAATAACGTCCGTTCGCTCAGCGCACTGACAGCCGATTTCAAATGCAGGCACCCGTTCACCCGCACGGCGACGACGCGATAACCTGCCGGTTCGACGAATGCGCGGATCTGGCGGACACCCTCCTCGTTGGTCCGGCCGGATATCCCGACGAACAATGTTTTGCCGACGATCAGAACGTCGCCGCCATCGACGGTGCCGGTTTCCCGGATATAGAATAATTTCCTGTGCGGACGCAGAACCGATGCCACGCTGTCGGTTTCCGGACGCCGCGATTCCGCCCCCGGTCGCGTGATAATCGCCAGTTCGTTGAGGACAACCGCAGTGTCTTCGACAAAGACGGCATCGGGGCAATCCGGCAATTCCGGCAGCCGGTGTAGTTCGCATCCCGCCGAAATGAGTGCATTCTCGTACGCCCGGTGTTGTTCACGCGCCGTGACGACATCGATGGGAATTCGCTTAAGGTGGGTCAGTTCGCACTGAGCGATCGACCGGCTCACCGCGCGTGTGATCGCCAGCGTTAGAGTTTTGGTTTTTTTGGAATCCATCGCCGTACCGTCGCGCAGTAGTTTTTGTAGCTGTCGCCGAATTTTTCCCTCAGGACCGGCTCTTCGTACACCAGAACGAAGAAGTGCGCCAGGAGCAGCCAGGGCAGACCGAAGATGAGAATCGTTGCCGAATTCATCCACAACCCGAAGCCCAGGATAACGGCGAACGCGCCGAGGTACATCGGGTTGCCCGCGTAGCGATACGGACCGACGGCGACGAATTGTCTCGGCGCATCGAACGGCGCCGGCGTACCTTTGCCTTTGACGACGAACAATGCGATGCATGATAACGCGAGTACACCGCCGCCAACGATCAGAAGCGCTCCCGGTATTTTCAACCCGCGCGGGAAGTTGACCGGCGCGGGAAATCGTCGATCCAGCGTAAGGGCAACCCACGTCCACAATACGACAAATGAACTCGCGAATATGAGACTGCGCAATGCGGTGAAGATTGCTGCCAGCATGGCTGAAGTTACCATGGATATACTGCGGAGTCAATTCGTCTGTTGAGATCTTTTAAGGGGGATCGTTGCTGAATGAGGATTGGCTGTTATCCGGTAGCCTGCAACGAGAACTCCGATTACCTGAGGCAATTGACGACAAGATTTGATATACTCGCCCTCTAAAAGGGCATCAGCCGTTCCCTGAGTTACTCGAAGGGAACGGTTTTGGTAAAATTTTTTCGGAGGTCGTATGAGACAGTATATCGTTTTTGCCATGGTTGCCGGGCTCGCGTGGGGACTGGGCGGATATTTCGAAAAAGCCGGATTGCGCGCCATGGGAATCCCGCCGATTGCCGGTATCACGCTACGTACGGCCGTTGCCGTGATCGTGCTCGGCCTCATCTCTCTTCCGGCGTGGAAAGAAATCCAAAGGCCGGATGACGTATCGGCCTGGGTTTTGATCGTCGTCTTCGGCGGTATTGTGGCTGGGAGCCTGGGCATGTGGAGTTTTTATCGCTCGCTCGCGACGTCGGAAAATTTAGGAGTGACGCTCGCGATCGCCTTTGCCGTTTCTCCGGTCGCGGGAACCGTACTCGGTCTTGTTCGCGGCACCCAGCCAATGGATTGGAAAACCGCCGCCGGCATGACCGCGATCGTCGCCGGCATCGTCATTTTACAACTCGCCCATCGACCCGCGAAGTGACATAGAGAAATTGCATACGTACCGAAAGTCGAGCATCATTTCTTGATCCGCGGTCGGCGGTAGACAAGACGGCAGAAAGGTTCCTACAACTCATCTCAAAAATATCTCGCAAGGTTCGCAAAGGTATTTTTTGTTATTGATGTTATTGATGTTATTGAACACAAAGTCTTTGCGATCTTGGCGAGATTTCGTTTTTGAGATTAATTATAGCCAACTCTATTCCTTTATTATACCCACACGTTCGTATGTTTCAAAAAAATCCCGACGATGGATTCGAGGCCCCGGCGATCGATTGCATCGAATCGGTTGAATTCCGGGCTATCGATGTCCAGAACGCCGACAAGCCGATCATTCACGACCAGGGGAACGACGATCTCAGAATTCGACGCACTGTCGCACGCGATGTGGCCCGGAAATTCGTGAACGTTGTCCACGACAATCGTCTCCCGTTTCGCCGCTGCCATACCGCACACGCCTTTGCCGATCTCGATATGCACACAGGCCGGTTTGCCCTGGAACGGCCCGACGATCAGTTCGCCGTTCCGATGAAAATAAAATCCGACCCAGTTGACCTGCGGTAAGGTATGGACCAACAGTGCCGACAAATTGGCTGCATTTGCAATGGCATCAATTTCACCGTGCAAAAGAGCTTCGGTGTGGCGCGTCAGTTCGTCGTACAGTTCGGTTTTGCTAAGATTTTTCGTCGTCTGGAGGGTAAACATACGCCTTCTTTTTCGTCACGTGAATAAATTCCATCTTGACGGATGTTACAACGCGTCGGCGACGAAGGCACTAAAAAATTTTAGCGACACTAAGCCCCATCCAAAAGCCCGGCCGGTCCAATCGCCACGCGCCATCGATCCGGAAAAGCCCGAGCACGCCGTTGAGCGAAAGCCCAACTTCATGATGGAAACGGTCCTGATACGTCGGCTTAAATGAAAGCGACGCCAGATCTGTTTTTTTAATCCATGTCCGTCCGTGTCCGCCGAACACGATGAACCCGTAGCCTTTCCGGGCCGCCGCGTCCCAGCCGATCAGTTCGAACGGCACCGAGCGAAAATGATGTTCCCAGAACAACGCCGCATACTTTTGCCCTTCATACCCGCGCATGCGGAGCGTTCGGAATGTCGCCGTCGGCGTGTACGTTCCCATCGCGCCGTCCAGCATGCTCCATCGTTGGGCCGGAAGCTGTCCCCGGTACGTACCGGCAACCGCCCGCACGTCGAGTACATTGGGCAGGAAGCGGCGCCGTAAAAACGTCGGGAGTCGTACATTGACCGCGGCCTCGATGCGGGTGAAATCGAAATCGGAATTCGGCAGTGACGGCAGCGCGTGCTCGATCTCCAGTGTCGCTCCGTTTTGCCACGTTGGCGCCGCGGGCAAATGTCTTTCTCCATAGTTCACGGAAAAACGCACCGATTGCAGGCGACCGTCCTCGATCGCAGGGTTGGTCCTCTGGATGTTCGGACGCGCGAGTAGGTCGGCGTCCGTTTGTTTTTCTACCGACCGGTGCCACTCGACGTTCCAAGCAAACTGAAATTTTGTATCCATGGCCGGAAATCGGTACCCGATCGAGAGAGCACCGCCTCGAAACCGGTAGTAATCGAAATAATCGCGATATCCGAGCAGCGGATTCCAGCTGGCGGTAAAAAGATCGTACGCGTCCGACTCCACCCGCGGCCGTACTTCGTCGCGTCCCTCCAGACCCAGTGAAAATCGTTTTGAAAGGTCCCATTCGACACGAGCGCCCATAAATGATTTGTCCAGGGCCGTCATCCAGCCGGCCCAGATGGCGCCGTCGATTTTTTTTCCGATGGAACGGGAAATTTTCAGTCCGAGGTGGACCCCTTCGACACGGTTGTAATGTAATCGCGGACTCACTCCTTTGAATACGCTTCCGATCGTGATCGAAGCTCCGGTCGTGTCGCCCTCCTCGTCGTCATCGTCGGCAAAACGAGCGAGAAAACCTCTGGGTTTGAAAATCCGTTCGATCTTGTCGCCTTTTTTAAGGGAGTCATAGGCGGCCCGCTCGTTTTCCGAGAGCGGGATTTTCTCCGTCGTCCGTTCGAATAAAGTACTGTCTTTCAACGACGTGCTGTCGATACGAACTCGCTTTTTGGATTGAAACAGCGTGTCCGGAGCTTCGACGTTGATCGCATAGTTGCTGAATCCGGCGAGCAGATCGTAATGGATGTTTGGAAATTCCAGGCCGGGCATGGCAATTTTGATCCGGCCGTCCACGTGCATACCGACCGGCAGCCAGAACTCGCGTCCGAAATTGCTGAATTGCTGGCGGTACGCGACGTCCCATTTCTGAATCGGCAGTGGATAGACGACGTGATCGGCCGGCCGTAGATCGACGTCGATCATCGCCATCGCATCGTCCACAACGTGCAGACGGCCTTCGAAAACGGGCTGTAACCGGGAACGGGACCGTACGTCGATTTCGTAAATCAACTGTTCGCCGACGCGCCGTTCTCCCACAAGCCGAAACGTATAGTAATCAAATGCGCTCTCATGCGTCGGTCCGACAAAACGCGAACCCTGGATCTGGATGTCGCTGTCATAAAAATTCAGTAACGAATTTTTCTCGTCGCCCAAACTGAACGTCATCGTATTTTCGACGTTCGCGGTATGCTTCTTCGATTTGATGATTTCCCGGAGGCCCTCGTCGCGTTTCCAGTACACCGACGACAACTGTTCCGCCACCGCGCCCACCATGGTATCGTTACTCAAATTGAGTCGCGAGTAGGCATCGGCCTGATAGGTGTTCAGTTTCTGTTGCCAGATTTTTTTCCGGCGAATGACTTCACGCATGATCGCCACCGCCGGGTCTTCTCCGGTGATCACCACTTCCCGCATTTGGATCGACAGCGCGCGAAGGTTTAGGATCACGTCGTTCAGCGGCGGCCGGTCAAGCGTCACCCGTGCCGTTTGATATCCGATGTACCGTACGATCAACGTCACGGGAAAGGATTCGACGGGCAATTGGAACCGTCCGTCGCGATTGGTGATCGTACCTTTTAACGTCCCGTCGATCTGGATATTGGCCACGGGCAGCGCCTCGGCCGTGATGGAATCGACGACCGATCCGCGAACGATAAATTGACTGTAGATCCACGCCGGGTTTGCCAGCATCAATCCGATAAAACACAGACGAATGGTCACGTCAAACTCCTGAAAAATAAAAAAAACGGCTCATCCGCTTCTCAGCGGATCACCGTATCTACGTTGCTTTTGTGAATGAGTTGCCGACGCGCTGTAAAACTTACACGGCGTTACGACGCCAGTTCCGCCATCCGTTGCGTGATCATTTGTTGAATACGGGACTGAGCGGATTGACTGGCCACGGTATTGCACGTTTGTTCGATGCGCAGCAAAATCGATTTCGTCAATCCCGGACGTTCCAGCAGCGTCGTCAGAACGTCTTCCTGAGCGCTCGACGATTCCATGTTTTCGACCGTTCTCAGCACGCTTTCCATAATCGATTCATCAAGCGGGCATCGTCGCACCAGCGTCGACAATACCATGCTGCGTTGTGTGTTGGATTCCATACGGTCCGCCGTGCGGGCAATGTGAACGTATTCGTCGATGGTGAGACTATCCTGCCTTAGGAAATCCATCCAAACGTCCGCTTGCTGCGTATTGGACTCGATATTGCCGATGACGCGCATCAGGTGACTGATCCGATCGCGATGCGGCCGCAGGACGGGCAGTATTCCCCTTAGCGTCTCTGCTTTTTTCGTCGATGACGTCATTTGATCGACGGCATCCAGCAGTTCGTCCACCGCCGTCGAATGAATTCGAAGCATCCGGACCAGTTCAAGGATCGTCTCACTGCGTTGCGTATTGCTTTCGATGTCGGCGCAGACGTCAAATACGGCTTCGGTGAGCAGCGAGTCTTCCGGTACCATTCGTGCCGCATCGATCAGGAAATCGCTCAGGGTCGAACTGCTTTCGATGGTACGGCCTGCGGCGACGATCAACGGCAGCACCGGTTGAGAATCCGCAACCGCCAGTTCGATGCCCCGATGCAGCATGGCCTGCTTCGCCTGATTGGATTCCAAAAGTCGCACGTCGTCGATCAACGCATAGACACCGCGTTCGCGGTACAGGCGCTGGGCACGTGCTTGGGTCCCGATCGGCGTCTTTTGTTGAATGAGATTGATCATCTCCTCCACCCACCGCTCGGCCGATTCATCCATCGGAACCTGTTGACGCTGCATCGTCAGCGTCTTCTCCAGGCGGCCGTCCTCCAGACTTTTGACCATGTACGACTGCTCACGAAGCCAGGACCTTTTTTCGATCCGCAGGTAACCGCCCGGTGAGATGGAGGCAACATCGGTACCGTCGTTATTGAATTCGACGTCGCCCAGCGCTTCCACACGTTCGGATCCCCACCACCCTGACGATTCGTAACGGTATACCCCGCTGTCCGAATCGGACCAATCCCGGATGTGGCAGCCCAGCAGGCCGACCGATAGCAGTAGCATCAGTTTGTTCATAGCCGCTCCGTTGATCATTCGGTCTGTTGTTTTTTGGCCAGTACGTAATAGACGATGAATGAAATGCCTGCGAACAGGATCATCAGTCCCATGACGGCGGCTTCGCTGAACGTGCGAGGGAACATTTCTCCAATGGCAAGCGCCAGCCCGATACCGATAAGGACCATGCCCCATTTGAGAGACGTGAGCGGATTGTCGCGTACGCTCCGGGCAAAGAGGTGTTTTACTTTCTCATCGACCATTCCCTTTTCCACCAGAAGCCGGCGGGTGCGATTTTCCGTCACCGTCTTAATGATCAGGAATATCATCGCAAAAAAGGCGATGGGAATCAGAATTTCAAGATCACGCATAGAAAGCGTCCTTTCAAATTAGGTCTAATCGAATCGACAGGTATTCCCAAAAAAGGTTGCAAGAAAGGGTTGGATTTTGCTCCCTTTTACCTGCAACTTTTACCGTACCCGCCGGTCTGTTCGTTTACCGATGGCGCCTATGGAATCTGCACGACATTATATCGACCGTGTCCTCGGGGGCGATACCGACGCGTTTCGGCACATCGTTCACGACTATCAGCGATTGGTGTCGCACGTCATCGGACGGTTGATCGATAATACCGAAGACAGGGAGGAACTGGGACAGGAGGTATTTGTGAAAGCCTACCAGAACCTGAAATCGTTTCGCGACGAATCCAAATTCTCGACGTGGATCGCCCGAATCGCCCACAATACGGCGATCAATTTTCTGCAGAAGAAACGGCCCGACCTTTATGACGATCTGGTTGCGACGGATGATGACAGTGTTTCATTTATGGACTATCATGCCGGCAATGAAACCGCACCCGATGAATCGGCCTTCCGGGAAGACCGAAGCCGGATCCTCCAGGACGCCGTCGAACGGTTGCCGGGAAAATACAAAACGATTTTGACCTTGTATCACGTGGACCAGTTGAGTTATCTTGAAATCGCCGATATCATGGAAATGCCCGAGGGTACGGTCAAAAATTACCTGTTTCGGGCGCGGCAAAAATTGAAGGACTTTCTCCTGGCCCGCTATGCCGGAGAGGCGGTGCAGCTATGAACCATATTGACGAACTCGTTTTACAGCAGATTGCCGAAGGCCGATTCTCGACCGATGCGGCAGTGGATCGCCATCTTACCGAATGTGCGGTATGCCGTTCAAGCCTCGAGACGTACCGTTTTATGGCGATGACCCTCGTACAATCTCATGAGTCGCTTCCCGATTCGCATTTTGTCGACTGTGTCATGTCACGGATCCAGGCCTGGGACGAGCGCCGTGCGTACTGGAAGGAATGGTTGTGGGTCTGGATCGGCGGACTGTCCGGACTTGTCGCCACGATTATTTTTACGCTGATGCCGGTTTCCGGCGTCCAGTCCGAGATGCTGGCAGAATGGGGCGCGGCCGTCCGGGAAAAGGGAACGCTCATCGCGGAGCAGGCCGCCGCACTGGTGGGAGGGCATTTTCAATTGCTGGTCCTCGCTCTGGTCATCATTCTGGCCTTTGAATGGTTCGACAAACGGTTGATCCGGCGGCTTCACGCCGGTCTTAATAAATAACATCAAATAGCAAATGACATTTTTGGGTAATAGAAATCGATTCGATTTTAACGTAGCCTGAACAACCTTTAAATATCCCGGATTCAAGATTGACTCGTCTTTTCGGCTTGCTGCTGGCGGCAACCGCCTGCTATGCGAAAAGCGATGGAGACTCTTCGTCATTCCACTCGAGCTGGCATGTAACCATTGGCATTACAAGCTCTAACCTCTCATCGTCTGAGATCATCCGTACGACTTATACCGGCTCGCAATATCCTTTTGTTGCTGTTCCAAAAATTTATACCCCTCAGTTGGGCCTACAATACAATTTTACGGATAGGGTTCGCCTTGGCGCCGAGTTGAATCTGACCCATCCTGTTTCGTACAGGGCCAGTAACTGGTATAAACTGGCGTTGCGGACCGCCCCCACAACTCGGTTCGACATCTATGAAAAAATCTCGGGGTTTTCGGGCCAGATCATGGCTCACCTGGTGCTGGTTCCCGTGCGTTACACGATATCGAGATTTGAGGTGGCCGTCAATTCGGGAATATCGCTATCCCGAATCAACACGGACATACGGCACGAATACATTTTTTGCCAGAATGGAAACTGCAGTCAGGGCACTTCACTCACACGGTCCGCGTCGGGTACGATTGTCGGCGGCCTGTTGGGACTGAATTTCGACTTTTACTGGACAAGACACATATCCACGCAATTCCGATTAACCGGACGTTCGACGACATCGTTTTCGATCAAGCCGGTGCGTTACACGTACGTCACGCTCGATCTTCGCGGCCAAAACCCAACATCAAACGAACGATACGTCAGCGGACACTCTTTCAACCTGTCAGGCGTGGACTTTTCGCTCAGTATGCTTTTCCATCTCTGAAAAATCCTTTGCTATTCCGGCCATATTCTCTATCTTGCGCCCGCTAAAATTTCACGAGGATTATGGAATCCATCGCTTATCTCATCGATCTCTTTCTCCATCTGGATGCTCATCTGCATGAAATGATCATCGCGTACGGCAGCTGGACGTACGCCATTCTTTTTATCATCATTTTTTGTGAAACGGGACTCGTCGCAACGCCCTTTCTCCCCGGAGATTCGCTTCTCTTTGCGGCAGGCACGTTCGCCGGCCTGGGCTCCCTCGATCCGCATTGGCTGTTTTTATTGCTTACCACGGCAGGAATTTTAGGCGATACGGTAAACTACTGGATTGGATTCCGTGTTGGTCCGAAAGTTTTTCACCGGGAAAACGTCAGAATTCTGAATAAGCGGTACCTCGAGAGGGCGCACGCGTTCTACGAAAAGCATGGCGGCAAGACGATCATCATTGCCCGGTTCATCCCCATTATCCGGACGTTTGCCCCTTTTGTCGCAGGGATCGGCAGAATGACCTACCTGCGTTTCCTTTCATTCAACGTGATCGGCGCCGTACTGTGGGTGGGAGTTTTCGTTTACGGAGGTTATTTCTTCGGCAATCTGCCCGTGGTGCGGAAAAACTTTTCACTCGTCATCATTGCGATCGTCCTTCTCTCCGTCACTCCGCCGGTGATCGAATATATTCGTCACCGAAAAAAGGCGATCGCCTGACCTTCAGACCGGAGCTTCATCCGATACGTCAGAAACGACGTTGGCGGACTCCGGAGTGGCCGTGTCCTTGCGTCGGCTGGCCAGTTGCTGTTCTGCCCGCCGGATCCGTTCCTCATATTCTCTGACGTCGTGCTCGAGCTTGGCCATCTCCGCCTCTACTTTGGATATCTGTTCCGCTGCGTTTGCCGTCCATTCGCTTTGCCGATCTAAATGAAGGCGCGCGATGATTTTATCCGCTTTTTTCCGAAGTTCCGCCAGCGTGGAACACGCAATATCATATTTCCGCCGGGTCACGTCGAGATTGGCCCCGATCTCATCCAGGTGTTTTTCGTACTCGGCCTGCCGCCGGTGCCGTTCTTCTCGGAAGTGGGCCCACCACGCATCGTGTGCCTTCTGAATGTCCCGGATTCGACCGAAACAGACGCGTTTATGTTCCGCCAGCATGTCGCCTCTGCGGTCGTGGAGTAACTGGCGGGCCTCGTTCAATTTTTGACCGCGAATTTTCATCTCGTTCAATCGTAAACGTCCCTCTTCAACCATGGAGGCTTCAATCAATTGAACGATGTGCTCGTACAACGGCTGAGATGTTTTTTTTCGGTTTTCGCGCTCCCGCAACGAGACCACGTGCGCGCGTTTACGAATGGAGGCAAATCGCGACCACGCTTTCTCCCGTTCCTCCCGGAAAGGATAACGGACTTTTTTGAACGCCGAATGAACCACGTCGACCAGGGCCCACAGATTTCGCCATCGCACCACTTCGCCCTGTTCAGCTTTTCCGACCATGTCATCGAGCACCTCGATCCGCTCATTCAATTCCTTAAAATCCAGCGGCGCCGCAAACAAAAACATTCCTTCTCCTTGCGTTGTCATAGAAACCCGTTGTCGGGTCGGCATGTTAATGCCGTCATCGACTTTAGGCAAGGGTAAAGTCAGGTTATTCATAAAAATTTGTATTGAAATACGGATGGCGTCATCAAAATAAATCGACGCCTATCGCTCGGTCGGCAGCCCGTCCTGTACCCATCGGTTGATCCCGCCCTGCATATTGATCACGTTAGTAAAACCGTGGCGACGTAGCACACTCGCGGCAATACTGGAACGGCTTCCCCCCGAACAGTATAAAACGAGTTTTCGATTCTTTGGCAGCTCCGTCAGACGGTCCCGAAGGTAACCGCCGTGAACATGACGCGCCCCTGGAATGTGGATCGCACGGTATTCCGACGTTGCACGCACGTCGAGCAGCATCAGGTCGTTCATCGACTGATGTACTTCTTGTGGAGATAACGTCGTCAGGTCCTCGGTCGGCAATCCGGCATCGGCCCATTCGCCCGGATCGGGAAGATAGCCGGCCACCTGATCGAGACCGACCCGCAAGAGCGCACGAACCAATGACGGCACGCGATGCGGCGGCGCAACAAGAATGACGGGAACACTGTACTCCAGCAGCCAGCCGCTCCACGTCGAAAACGAATCGTTATCCTGAATGTGCAGGCACCCCGCGATGTGCCGTTCGGCGAACGCCCTGTTGCCCCGCGTATCCACGATGACGGCCCCTTGCGATACGGCCGCCTGAACGTCATCGACGGAAAGCCGCGGCACGTCCGGCACCGATGTCACGAGCTTGCGTTCGACTTTGTTCAGTTGTTTCATCATGGCAAAGTATTTCGGAGGCTCCGGCTGTCCATCGAGCAATGCCGACACGAAGGCGTCTTCGGAACCGATCTGCAACGCCCAGTTCGCCAGTTTTTCATAGCCGACCGTGCTGCTCGGAACGGCGCCCAGCGCTTTACCGCAGGCCGACCCGGCCCCGTGTCCGGGCCATACTTGGATATGATCGGGTAACGTGCGAAAACGATCGAGCGATCGGAACATCTGACGTGCCCCCTCTTCCTGCGTTCCTTTGATTCCTGCCGCTTTCTCGAGCAGATCCGGACGTCCGACGTCGCCGACAAAAACAAAATCACCCGTAAACATCATCACGGGATGAGAACTCGCTGGTACGTCCGTTAAAATAAAACTGATATGCTCCGGCGTGTGACCGGGCGTGTGCCAGACGTCGAGGACCAAATTCCCTACTTGAATCCGGCTGCCGTCTTTCAATCCCGTGTGCGGAAAATCGTACGCCCAGTCCGGACCTCCCTCCTTCGAAAGGAGCATCTCCGCGCCCGTCAAAGCGGCCAGCTCGCGTGCGCCGCTGAGAAAATCCGCGTGAATGTGCGTCTCCGTAACGTGCGTGATCGTGAGCTGCTCCGCTTTGGCCACATCGAGATACGTGTCCACGTCCCGTTTGGGATCGATCACGATCGCCCGACCGGTGGCCTGACAACCGATCACATAACTCGCCTGCGCCAGACCGCGTTCATAAACATGCCTGAAAAACATTCATCCTCCGTTTGATCAGCAAAGTACTATATGCGCATATTAGAAAATATCACTTGCCGGACTCGCCCGACCGCATTATTATTTCAGTATGAAAAAACATGAAAAATTGCCGTCTGAATCTCTTGAGCTGGTGGCCCGGCGTTTCAAGGCCCTGTCCGATCCGACCCGCCTTCGCATTCTCCAGACGATCTGGGACGAAGAATGGACCGTGCAGGACATCGTCAAAGCCGTCGAAACCAGTCAGGTCAATGTCTCCAAACATCTGGCCGTACTCTACGAAGCCGGATTTGTCCGTCGCCGCAAAGAGGGCCTCTACACCTATTACCGGATCACGGACAAGTGGGTCCTGCAGCTCTGCAATGTCGTCTGCGATAACTTACGCACTTCGCTCAACGATCAGATCCGCGCACTGTCAATGTGAATCGTTGTCATACGTGGTTATGACCGTATCGCGCGCCCATTCCCGGTCGTTCCGTTCGGGGTAATCCGTCGTAAAATGCAGGCCGCGACTTTCCTTTCGCATTTTCGCGCACCGAACAATGAGCTTCGCTACCTTCGCCAGATTTCGTAATTCGATCAACCCCTCCGTGACTTTCGTACGCTTGTAAAAATCTTCGATCTCGTTGACGATCAGTTGAATGCGGCGTTCGGCGCGTTCCAGCCGCAGATCGGAGCGGACGATTCCCACGTAGTCCCACATGATCTGTTGAACCTCGGCCCGATTGTGTTCGATCAGCACCCACTCTTCCGTATCGAACGTCCCGCTGTCGTCCCAGTCGGGCAGATCGTTGTGAAGCGGCGTTTCACGTATACGTCGTGAGGCGCTTTGAAAAACGCGATCGCCGAATACCACGGCTTCCAGGAGCGAGTTGCTCGCCAGACGGTTGGCGCCGTGAACGCCCGTACACGCCACTTCTCCGCATGCATACAGCGAATCGATGTTCGTTTCGCCCCATAAATTCGTCACCACTCCGCCGCACATGTAATGCGCCGCGGGTACGACCGGTACCGGTTCGCGTGTGATGTCGAGTTTGTGCCGCAGACACTGCTCATAAATATTCGGAAAATGGTCTTGGACCCCCTCGGGGGTCAGATGCCGCAAATCCAGATACACGCAGGCATCGCCGCGTTTTTTGATTTCCGCGTCGATCGCGCGGGCCACGATGTCCCTTGGCGCCAGCTCTTTCCGGTGATCGTATTTTTCCATAAACCGTTCGCCCGCGGAATTGATCAAAACAGCGCCGTATCCGCGCACCGCTTCGCTGATCAAAAACGATTTCGCGTCCGGATGATACAGCGTCGTCGGATGAAATTGCATGAACTCCAGATTGGCGACCCGCGCCCCCGCACGATAGGCCATGGCGATGCCATCGCCCGTGGCAATGGACGGGTTGGTCGTATGACGATACACGTGCCCGCATCCGCCGGAACATAAGATCGTGATCCGCGCCGCAAACGTGACGACGCGTCCGGTCGCCGGTTCAAGTGCGTACGTACCGAAACAATGGATTTGATCCGATCGAGGCTGGCCCAGATGATGTTCCGTGATCACCTCGAGGCAAACATGATTTTCAAAAACGCGGATATTGGGGTTCGATTGCACGGCATGCACGAGCGCCCGTTCGATCTCGCGGCCGGTCAGATCTTTCGCGTGCAGGATCCGGTGACGCGAATGCCCACCTTCACGCCCCAGATCAAATGCGTTCGCCTGACGGGTAAACTGTACGCCGAACTCGATCAGGTCCCGGATGGCCTTCGGTCCCTGTCGTACGATCAACTCCACGGCGTCTTCGTGACACAGGCCCGCGCCCGCCGTCAGCGTGTCGTCGATGTGCAGTTCGAAACTATCGTCCGAAGACATGACGGACGCGATGCCGCCCTGGGCGTAGTTCGTGTTACTCTCGGTGTCTGATTTTTTGGTAATGATGGCAACCGTGCCGACCCCGGCGCACTTCAACGCCGTGGATAATCCGGCAATACCACTGCCGATAATGAGAAAGTCCGTATGGACCGGTGAAGACATTCGTCGAACTTAAACGGCGACGGCGGCCTTCATCCGCGGGTTCACCCCGGCCGTCTGCGGCTCGGACAAACGTAAGCGATGCTCGATGGCTGCACGAACGAACTCACGGAAGAGCGGATGGGCCTTGATCGCACGGGATTTAAGTTCGGGATGGAACTGCACGCCGACGAACCAGGGATGTTGGGGATACTCGATCATCTCGACCAGTTTGTAATCGGGCGACATCCCGCAGAACGTCATGCCGTTTTTTTCGAAAACAGGGATGTACTCGTTGTTGAATTCATACCGGTGCCGGTGTCTTTCTTTGATCAGTTCCGCGCCGTAGGCGTGGAAGGCACGCGTGGCTTTCTTAACGACGCATGGATACGCCCCGAGGCGCATGGTCGCGCCCATGTCCGTCACCTGGCGCTGTGATTCCATCAGGTCGATGACGGGATATTTGGTTTTCCTGTTAAACTCGCTGCTGTTGGCGCCGTCCAGTTTGCAGACGTTCCGGGCAAACTCGATGCTTGCGCATTGCATACCGAGACAAATACCGAAAAACGGGATGCGCTTTTCCCTCGCGTATTGAATCGCGCTCACCATGCCTTCGATCCCGCGCGATCCGAATCCTCCAGGAACCAGGATGCCGTCAACGCGGCCGAAAAACGGTTCGCAACCCTCCTCTTCTACGCGCGTCGAATCGATCCACTCAATGTCGACTTTGGCGTCGTTTTCAACGCCGGCGTGGACGAACGATTCGATGATGCTCTTGTAGGCATCGGGAAGCCCGGTGTACTTGCCGCAGACTGCTATCCGGACGTGACGTTCGGCGTGATATACTTTATCGACCATTTTTTCCCACGACGAAAGGTCGCCGTCCTCCGGGCGCAGGCTGAGACGTTTGAGTACCATTTTATCCAGGCCGTTGTGGTGCATGATGAGGGGGACTTCGTAGATCGACTTGACGTCCGATGCTTCGATGACCGCGTCGGACACGACGTTACAAAACAGACCGATCTTTTTCCGCATCTCGGACGAGAGCGGCCGTTCCGTACGGCACAACAAGATATCGGGCTGAATACCGATCTCCCGCAATCGCATGACGCTGTGCTGCGTCGGTTTTGTTTTCAATTCGTCGGCGGCGCGGATGAACGGAACCAGCGTGACGTGAATATTGATCGTGTTTTTGGGGCCTTCTTCGAGGCAGAACTGACGGATCGCTTCGAGAAACGGCAGGCTTTCGATGTCGCCGACGGTTCCGCCGATCTCGGAAATCACGACGTCGTATTCGGAAAGGCTGCGGATGCGGTCTTTGATCTCGTCCGTGATATGCGGAATGACTTGTACGGTTGCTCCCAGATAATCGCCGTGGCGTTCGCGATCGATAACCGCTTTGTAGATCTTGCCCGTGGTGTGGCTGTTTTTGGCCGACATGTTGATGTCGATGAAGCGCTCGTAATGCCCGAGGTCGAGGTCGGTTTCCGCTCCGTCATCGGTGACGAACACTTCACCGTGTTGATACGGACTCATCGTCCCGGGATCGACGTTGATATAGGGATCGAATTTCTGGATCGTCACGGACAATCCGCGGGATTTCAGGAGCATCCCGAGGCTTGCGGAAGCGATTCCTTTCCCCAGCGAGGAAATGACGCCGCCGGTTACAAAAATGTACTTCGTTTGACTTTTTTTTGGCATGACCCGACCGTTAGATTAAAAAATTGGCATAAAAAAAGGAGACGAGTCCCGTCTCCTTTGGCCTTTAACTGACAACTTTCGGTACCACGAAGTACTGCCAGTTTTTCTGCGGCGCGTTCATCAGCGCCTCGTCGACGCTGAGACACTCCTGCAACTCGTCTTCGCGGAATACGTTGGGATAGTCGATCGGATGGTACGTGATCTCCACGTCGTCGGTGTCCAATTCGTTCAGTTTATCGACGTACTGCAGGATGCGGTTGAGCTGTTCGGTATACTTCGACAATTCCGCGTCGTCAAAACGCAGGTGGGCGAGTTCGGCGATCTTGCGCACATCATCCATCGTAACCATAACACAGCAATATAGGCCAAAGCCCTGCGAATGTCAACGAAAGGGATTTTTTGTAAGTATAGAATAAATTTGCCGCTTGTTCCTGAACATCATCATATTAGAAAATTGCGCTTAAAAAAATTATGCCGATTGATCGTGACTATCCGGAACTTCTATCATCCTTCCATTCTGACAAGTTCCATAGCCTTAGCAGGTTTGTTGAAAAGCTGATGTCTTAAATTTCCTGTAAAAAGAAAAATGGCGTAGCGGTTTAGTAAATTGAATTGCATTACAAAACTAAACCAGGAGACTACGCCATGAAGAAAGCCGCTGGATCGGATTCGCAATGAAATAGAAGAGCTTTTAAGAAGGGGAGCCGATCCATCGGGGGATTTTCTGTCGGAGTTGGTTCGTCAAGGGAGCCGGAGAATGATTCAGGAGATCCTGGAAAAGGAGGTTCTTGATGCTCTAGGCCGTAAGAGCGATGAGCGGCGCAAGGAGGGTCAAGAGGGATATCGAAATGGCTATCAACGCAAGCGCCTCAAGAGCGGCGAGGGCATGATCGAGCCGATCCGGCCGTCACCAAGACTCTGGCCCAGGGAATCATCGAACGTTATGCGGGCTTGTATCCTTCGGCGATCGATTGTTTTCAAAAAGATTTTGACGAGTGTGTGCAGTATATGCAGTTTCCCATCGGCCATCACAAGTTGATCCGCACGACCAACCTGCTCGAACGCTCGTTCTTAGAACAGAAACGGCGCACGAATACGATTCCGAAATTCTTTGATGAGAAGAGTTGCCTAAAATTGGTCTACGCGGTCCTGATTCGAGTCAGTGAGCGCTGGCAGCGTGTGAAGATGACGGACTGGGACCTAACGTTGCTCAAGCAATTGAGAAAGCTCAAAGGCTGGAACGATGAGGCAGGCTGGATATCCCGAAAAAT
>CAYZJB010000060.1:0-21161 GCA_964478735.1 uncultured Bacteroidota bacterium
AAAACGTGACGCCCAAGATATATTTTTTTGCCTCATTAGTCAAGGTAATTCAATGGCAGATACTCGGCTGAACTAATGAGCCTTCATCCGATACCCTTTTGCTGTTTTTTTAATCGCTTTCCGGGTCGTTAGCTTGCATTTACGTAGTGCTTTCTGTATCCTTTTTGCCGAGTTTTTATAGAAATACGATCACGGCGTGAAACTCAGTTCGCACCTGGACAAGGGATTTTGGATTAGCACAGACAAGATCTTGATGGCGGTTCACGGAGTGGTTACCAATTTGGCCATCGTGCGGACATTGCCGACGGACGAATTGGCAAAGTATATTATAATCTACCAGACCATTTTTTTAATGATGAACACCCTTCTGGTTGCGTTCGTCTTTCAGCCCCTGATGCGGTTTGGAGCTGAAAGAAGCCTGGACAAAGGTGTTGCGCAGAGCTCGATCCTGATCTTGTGTGGAGTTATCCTTGTTTTTCTCTTTTTTTCAGCCTTCCTAGCCGTTTTTGGCGATGAATGGTACGGACTTCACGGTTTGAATGCATACGCCCCGGCAATCCCGTTATTGATGTTCACTTTCATCCCACGTCTGTACTTTCAGCACCTCTACCAGTCCCTTTATAAAGTGCAGCACGTATTTTGGATCAATTTCAGCTTTGCTGTGATCTCAGCCGGCGGTATCCTTTATCTGACATTTGAGGGAAAACTTTTAACAGCCTGGCAGGTACTGGCATGGTTGTGCGGTTCATCACTGGTGAGCTCAGTCCTATCCATCGCCCTTGGAAAGCCATTTTGGAATTCCTTCCGTGCCGGGGATAGACTTATCCGCTCGGATATGCTTCGCTTTGGAACTCTTAATCTCGGCAGCACCGGGTCCTTTGTTCTATTTGGTTATCTTGACAATCACTTGATCTCTCTTTTTTGCAGTCCCGTTGAAATTGCAATCTATTATTCGGCAAAGCTATTGACGCGCATATACGATGTTTTTTCACAAATCGTTCAAACCGCCTTAATCCCAACCCTTTCGCGTCTCTATGGCGCTATGGACTGGGTCACGCTCCGTATCGTCTTCGAAAAGGCCGTTTGTTTTTCGTCGATTGGTTTGGTCCCGACGCTGGTTACATTTTTGTTTTTTTCCGATACCATTATCGCATTGCTGTTCGGAGGACGTTTTGCAGAGAGTGCATTCTTGTTAAGAATTTTTGCGTTTCTCGCATTATTGGCGCCGTGGAATTCAGTTATTGCCAGTTATTACGTCGCGATGGACATGTTAAAAACCGCCCTGTGGATCAATGGATTAAGTCTCCTTCTGATGTCGACTTCGTATTTCATCCTGATACCCTTATGGCAAAGCACCGGAACCACGCTGTCGGTCGTCATCGTCACAGCGATTATAACGTTATTAAACATTGTTATCCTTAAAAAGCGCCTGCATTTCAGAATGGTCGATGTCATCCGGCGAACGACGGATGTCATAAATTTTATTCGGAATCCCAAACTGGATCTGCGCGCATGATTACCGAAAAACATATCAAAACATTTTATGAGAATTTCACCGAGGGACATATTCTTCATGACCGGCTGTCTTACAATCGACGGTATATTCACATTCGGAAAATGATCCATCGTCATGTCAAATCGGGTATGAGTGTCCTGGAACTGGGTTGCGGTACGGGAATCACGTCGCAAGATATTCTGAGACAGGGTGCATCGGTAACAGGAATCGACCTTTCTGAAAACAATATTCGTTACGCAAGGCGATTTGTACGGAAAGGCCTGTTCGAGGTTCATGACGCACTCACCCTTGATCTGCACCGGACGTTTGACGTGATTACCATGTTCGATTTCATGGAGCATATCCCGCGCGTGCATCATGACCGGTTGTTCAATGTTATCCGAAAACACTGTCACCCATCGACGATCGTGTTGATCAATATCCCCAATCATGAGGCCACGCAGTATTTCAGGCAACACCAGCCCGATATCCTTCAGGTCGTCGACGAGGAAGTCACGCTCGATGACTTCGTACAGCTCTGCCGATCTTCGGGCTTTTCTATTCTTAAATTTCAGCGAAACGATATTTTCAGGCTTCGCGATTACAATGAACTCGTACTCGGCATCGAAAGCGCGTGGCCAAACCGGCCAATTGTCGAGGGACGCACTCACTTCATCCTACGTAAGCTGTGGTGGTTGATCAAGGGGCCCTATCTCAAAATGAAATACGGACGCACGCTTTGATCGCGTACCTTTTTGAAGACTTGTACGTTTGGATGCTGGAAGAAATTCAGTATCTGGAACGCAAGGGCGTAAACGTACTACCGATATGCATCCGTCCAAGAAGGGCAACCACCTTTTCGGCTGACTTTCTCGGTGACGAGCTGATGCGAATTGCCGACCGCACGGTGTATCTTCACGAGAGCATGGCCCAGCCCGAGGTATGGGTGCGTTTCGGTATGGCAATCGTCCTTCACCCGATACGAATGGCCCGCCTTATTGTTTTTCTGCTCGGATCATCGCGACGTGATTTTAAGTTTAGAGACTGGCGCGTACTGATGTTATTTCCCCAGTTGCTTTTTCAAATCAAAACGTCGGGCATCAGGACGATCCAGGTCCATTTCGCCAGTTACGCGTGTACGTACGCATATTTTGTCAGCCGATTGCGGAACATTCGTTATTTCGTTACCGTTCATGCGGCAGATATTTTTTTGAGAAACACGCTGCGAAAAGAAAAATTATATGCAGCCAGCCGCATTCTGTCGATCAATCGTTATAACAAAGCGTTCTTGGTCGATCTGTATGGAAACGAAATCGAATCGCGGATTGTCGTAAATTATACGGGCACCGACATATCCGCTTTTCACGCCGTGGATCGTATCCAGACGGACCCGTTCACCATCATGTCTCTGGCAATCCTGGTCGAACATAAAGGCTTGCGTTATCTGGTTGAGGCCTGTCGCCTTCTGAAAGAGGATGGTCGCCGTTTTGTTTGTAATATTTACGGAAAAGGACCGGAATTGCCGAACCTGCAGCATTATGTCAGGAGCTACGAATTGACGGACTGCGTCCGATTTCATGGCGTGATTGCGCGAACGGACGTTGTAAAAGCATTTCATTCCAGTTCCGTTTTTGTGCTTCCATCCGTGATCGCATCAAGTAATGGCCTTCGAGAGGGCATTCCACAGGTCTTCAAAGAATGTATGGCCTGCGGTATTCCCGCTATTTCGACCTACACCGGCGGAATACCCGAAATCATCGAAGACGGAAAAACAGGTTTTCTGGTTCATGAACGTGATGCTTCGGCATTAGCACAAAAGTTGGCGCTGATGATGGACGAGCCCGAGATGGTACGCCGCATGAGCCTCGCTGCACGCGAAAAAATCGAACGTCAATTCAACATCGATACTCATACCGATCGCATGATCGACATTCTGGAACTCCGCTCGTCATGAAAAAAGCCTTTGTCACCGGAGGAGCCGGTTTTATCGGAAGCAATCTTTCAGAAAAACTTGTGCAACAGGGATATCATGTTACGGTATTCGATAATCTCGTTCTCGGTCGAATTGAATTTATACAACACCTTATCGACGACGGGACTTGCACGTTCATTCATGATGACCTTCTTAATTTGGACCGTGTCGTCTCGGCGTTATCCGGACATGATGTCGTATTCCACATGGCCGCGAATTCGGACATTGGATTGGGAGGGCGTGTCACCGATCACGATCTTAAGAACGGCACGCTGGCGACGTATCACGTCCTGGATGCCATGCGCCGCACGGGCATTTCAAAAATCGTATTTGCAAGCACTTCTGCAATCTATGGAGAAGCTTCTGCGGTTGAAGTTGACGAAAATCAAGGCCCGCTGTTTCCCATATCCTTCTATGGAGCGAGTAAACTTGCCTGTGAAGGACTCCTGAGCGCATTTTCCCATAATTATGGTTTTCAGGTATGGATTTTCCGTTTTGGAAATATCGTCGGGCAGAACGGCACGCATGGCGCCGTGGTGGATTTTATTAAAAAACTGAGAGTGAATCCTCGACAACTTGAAATTCTCGGTAATGGAAAACAGGCAAAACCGTATCTTCACGTATCGGATTGCGTAGACGGTATGCTCTTTGGATTCCAGAGTCTTCATGATCGTTTAAATTACGTTCATTTATCCCCTCCCGGGGCGACGTCCGTGGATACGATTGCCAGTACGGTCATTCGAGGTATGAAATTAAAAAATGTAGAAATACGATATACCGGCGGAGACCGGGGCTGGCCGGGAGATGTTCCTCAAGTGCGTCTGTCGCCCGAAAAATTTGGGCGGGCAGGTTGGAAAAGCCGTTATACCTCGGACGAGGCCATCGAAGTCGCCGTATTGGAACTTTTGGAGCAGATCCGATAATGCAGATCGTCATCATGGCGGGAGGATTGGGATTACGGCTTCGACCGCTGACTAACGATATTCCCAAACCGATGATCTCCATACTCGGCAGACCGTATTTGGAATATCAAATTCGATATCTTCGCCGATTTGGTTTTACCGATATCCTCATACTGAGCGGCTATCTCGGATATGTCATTCGCGATTATTTTGGAGACGGGAAAAAATACGGAGTCAAAATTCAATATTCGGAAGAACCTGCACCCCTGGGGACCGGAGGAGGGCTACGACACGCAAAAGACCTTCTGGAAAATGAGTTTATGATCGTTTATGGCGACTCGTTTCTGCCCATCGATCTTGGTCAATTCGCACAGGACTTCAAAACGGCCGAAAAGGTCGGTATGGTTGTAGTTTATGATAATTCAAGTGAAGATACTACGGTCAAAAGCAACATACGCCTTGAATCGGATGGTCTCGTCGTCCGGTACGATAAACAAACTCACGATCGTTCTTTGAGCCATGTTGAAGCGGGTATCTCGGCTTTTCAAAAGAGAGTCCTGACCTTTTTCAGCAATGAGCCCGTCGTTTCACTGGAAGAACAAATTTTTCCCAGACTTATCCACGATCGTCAGTTGATGGGATGGCCGACCTCGCAGAGATTCTATGATATTGGCCGGCCCGAGCGACTTCAAATCATCGAAGCGTTTTTTATGTCACATCCAGAACTATTTTCATGATCATTTCAAGAACCCCGTTTCGTGTCAGTTTTTCGGGCGGAGGAACGGATTTACCCGACTTCTATCGATTGGAGACCGGCGCCGTCGTCAGCACGGCAATCAATAAATTTATGTTCATCACGGTCGGCAAACGTTTTGACCATACCATACGAGTCAGCTACTCCAAAACGGAGATCGTGGAGCATGTTGATGACATTCAACACCCTATCGTTCGAGAGGCATTGAAACACGTCGGATTGACCGATTCCCTGGAAATCGTATCGATTGCCGACATTCCCGCACAGGCAGGGCTCGGCTCTTCAAGCAGTTTCACTGTCGGTTTGCTCAACGCCCTTTATGCGTATAAAGGGCAGCACGTGACCGCCGATCGACTCGCCCGCGAGGCCTGCCATCTGGAAATTGAGGTGTTACATGAACCCATCGGCAAGCAAGACCAGTATATCGCAGCATTTGGAGGGCTGAAAAAGATCCAGTTTCGAACGGACGAATCCGTCTTTGTCGACCCCATCGTTTGCCCCCCGCATCGACGGCAGCTTTTCAACGATCATCTGACCATGTTTTATACGGGAAAAACACGGATGGCAAGTTCCATTTTGTCCGAACAAAAAAAAGAAACGGCAAATAAGCGCGACGTCCTTACCCGCATGCGCGACTATGCGTATGACATCGAACGCGTTCTGGTATCCGATGCCGACATTTGCGACATCGGACGAATTTTACACGAATCATGGCAACTCAAAAGACAACTGACCGGTTCGATCTCAACCGAGTATATCGATATCCTTTATGAGCGGGCGCTCCGACACGGCGCTCTGGGTGGCAAAATCCTGGGTGCTGGCGGAGGTGGATTTCTGCTGCTGTTTTGTCCCCCTGAAAAAATGAAACACGTCGAATCCGCCCTCGGAGACGTACGACGCATCGATTTTCGGTTCGAACCGGAGGGCAGCAAGATCATTTATGTTGGGGCTTAGTAACCGGCGTATCTGTACAACAATTCTCAAAAAACATGGGTCCGCAATTTCAACGAAACAAAAAGGCGCTTGGATGGGAAGCATATATTTTCCCTCATCGGTCGAATGGAGACTCGCGAATAGACTCGGACGCCAAGTGAGCTCTGATATTTATCTATTATTAGATATACCGCTTGCAAACCGGCAACAAGGTGTTTTCTAGAAAAATGATGTTGCTCAAGTAAGGCGCTGCTGATGGAACATGCTATTTTTTGAATTCGACTGGTTTGCCCGGCGTCTGTATGAAACGACCATACCGACGTACGGCAAAAAATACCTTCGCGGCACGTTGTTGGATCTGGGATGCGGCGAAAAACCGTATGCGAAAGCATTCGACGGAACCGTCAATCCGTATTTCGGACTCGATTATGAAGGCGCTGCCACCATCCGCCAGGCCGACGTCATCGGCCGTGCCGACCACCTTCCGATCCGGTCCGGTAGCGTAAACGCTGTCCTGTGCACGCAGGTACTGGAACACGTGGAAGAACCCGACCGGGTCGTTAATGAAATTCACCGGATACTGTCCCCGGGAGGCCGTGCCCTCATTTCCCTGCCTTTCATGTGGAACATCCATATGGAACCCCGCGACTTCTTCCGCTTTTCCCGATACGGGCTTGAACACTTGTTTCAAAAAAACAAACTTCATATTGTGGAGCTGATCGAACTTGAGTCATTTTGGATTACATGGCTGCAATTATTGGTCAATTACATTCAAATCCCGACGTCGATGCACCGGAACCCTCTGGTACGGTTTTTGGGAAGATTATTTGTCGGTGTCCCCCATGCACTCATGTTTTTAATTTCCAAAATCCGGCGACCGTCAGCGCTGGATAAACGGTTTTCGGCCAATTATCTGGCCATTGTCGAAAAAAAGGAAAATACTCCGGTATGAACGAACTCGAAAAAATGTTCCACGCGACCGATTCCGCCGCCCTGTACGCCGCCCGGTATCTGGACTATCTGAGTGAATTGCTACGCGAGATCGACGGAACGGAAATCGAAAACATCGTCAATGCACTGCTGACTGCTTACGAAAACCATCGGACCATTTTTGTCATCGGCAATGGCGGCAGCGCGGCGTGCGCGTCCCACTGGGTCAATGATCTGGCGAACGGAACAAAAGTTCCAGGTCAAACGCCGTTTCGCGCCATCAGCCTCACGGACAATCTCGCGTCCATTACGGCCCTGGCCAACGACACCGGGTATGAAAATATTTTTGTCGCGCAATTGGAAAACTTATTGCAGGAAGGAGACGTTCTCATCGGAATTTCCGCAAGCGGGAATTCTCCCAACGTCGTCAAAGCCGTCGAGTATGCAAATTCAATGAAGGCCGTTACGATCGGTCTGGTGGGATTTGACGGAGGGCAGATGAAATCCCGTTGCCGGATTTGTCTTCACATACCGACGGCGAAAGGCGAATACGGACCGGTCGAGGACATTCAAATGATTCTGGACCACCTCATTACGACCTACCTCCGTCAGCACTTGCAATCACGCGATTAAACCCGCTATCCGTTTTTGTATCCAACACAACTTCCGTCAATGGCGCGGTCGCAGGGAACATCGACCACACGCGGATCGTCCAACTCCACAACATGACCCTTGCCGCCAATCGCATCCAGATAAAAAGCTGTGAGAGCAAAAAGGCAAGGATGATCGCTCCTGATGACGCACGCCCGATCTCGGTCACGACAATATCGACGCCGACGTAGAGCATGACCAGGGCCGCTGCCGTTACTCCATAACCGGGCAGCCAATGCCGGACGATCCGCGGTAATCCGGCAAGTGCCCGTATCAATTCCCTGATCACGCGCTTTGAACCGTTTGCGATTTGTACCTTGGCCGCGTCTGAAGCCATCAAGACCGTGAACCATAGACACAACATGACTCCCTGTCCGATCGCTCCAAAAAAAACGGCGGGCAGCGTCAAAACGATGATCACCATACAGAAAATCCCGAGCCTCAGTATCGGCCAGAAACAACGGCGAGCGTCCACGTGATACGGCATTTGAGACCCCGCCAGCCGGCTGATCATGCCACCGACAAACCATGTATAACCAAGCCAAAGTATCGCAGCCAGCATGACGATTTGAACAACCCAGCTTGGGACCCATCCGTGATGTTGATTGAGAAACTCGTTGACATAGCCCATGTCCAGTTCGTGCATCCACACGCGTCCCGCGTTGGTCCGCGCCGCAAATTGCGACAGCGGGACATGAAAGCTTACGGCAATGATTCCCGCACCGGCCAGCAGCATCAGCCCCATCATTGCGATCGGCATTTTCGCCTGCCACGTGTCCTTCCACGCGCTTGCGTAGATATTCCAGAATTTTTTCATCCGAGGACCAACAGGTTTAAAATGACGTTCTGCACCAGGGCAAGGAATCGAACGGTGAGTCCCCATACACCGGTCGTTTCGGGCTCCGCGTAACGTGAATTATTGCTCAATTGTAAATCGAGGACGTTGACCCGTTCCGGATCGACGTGAACCGCGATCACATTCGATGCATGTTGAAATTTTACTTCCGTCGTCCCGGGTGAGCCCGACCACGTCTGGTGGACGGAGTCACCGTCGGCAAAAACCATAAGTACTTGAACCGGGAAAGCCACGTCGCCGTTATTTCGCAGCGTTACGATCGATTCGACGGTATCCACATGCCGGACATCCGTGCGGTACGTTTTTTCTGTTCCCGTACCGTACCATCCCGTCGTACCGGACCGTGAATTCATTCGTATGGAAACCACCTCATGATCCACGACGGAACGTCCGAACAAAAACGCGTCGAAAAACCATGCCAGATCGCGGCCGCTGACTTCTTCGATGACGTTCAGAAAATCGCGTGTCGTCGGATGACGAAATTTCCAGCGGGTGAAATACGATTGCAGTATCCGGTCCATCGTTTCTTGGCCAAGCATTCTCTCCAAGGTAATCAGGATCAGAACCGGCTTGCTGTACACCATCGTCTGATACTGACTTCTGGGAATCTCCCAGGCCTTACCGATCACGGTACCGTAACGCGGGTTGTGAAGATAACTGTTCCGGTGATAATCGAGTGATTGAACAGGGAATCCGAGCAGGGATCCCATGCTCGGGCCATATTTTTGTGCAGTGCGTACGCTTCCAACATGCGATGCTCCAGATAGCTGGTGAGTCCCTCGTCGAGCCACGGTTCTTCAAATTCATTGGTCGCCACCATGCTCTGGCAGTACTGATGGGCAAATTCGTGAAACGTTACGATTTCCAGCCATCGAAGATTTTCCAACCACTGCACAAGGCCCGTATTCGGTAATGTCCCCGTCGTGATCAATGTCGGATATTCCATACCACCCGCACTCGCCACCTCTCCCTCCGGGACATCGACGATCGTCAAATCGGAATAAGGGTAGGGCCCCATCATGGCGCTCATGGTTTCGAACATGGCCTCTGAAACGGACCGGTATTGATGCATGTTTTCTTCCCGACCGGGCGCGAGGAGGTATGAAATTTTCACCGTGCGGGACCCCGATTGCACCACTTGTGAATCCACCGAATAAAACGGAAATGCCGTCCACACGGCGTCGATCACGTCTTCCTGCCGGAAGCGATACGTCGTGGCGCCGTTCCGGGTTATCTGGTTGATGAGAACTCCGTTGGCTCCCACGACAAAACGGTCGGGCACGCTCAACTCAAGTTCATACACGCCGAAATCACTGTAGAATTCGCTATAGGCATGGAACGGATGACAATTCCATCTTCCATTTTCCCACACGCCGATTTTTGGAAACCACTGCCCGATCATAAAAAATTCATCGTCGCCATATCCGGTACGAGCCACCAGTCGCGGCAATTTGGATGTAAAGCTGTAGTCGATCGCCAGGCTGTCACCCGGTTTTACTTTGAACGGTAAATCGATCCGGATCACCGTCTCGTCATCCGGCGCTTCGACCGGTGAAAGGAATTGCCACGACAGCAAACGCCCGTCTGTCGTCCTTATTTTATCCAGCTCCACCCATCCCCATTCGCTTGAATCGGCCAACGAAGACACCCTTCTTCCCCGCCGTCGGTTCTCCTCTATCATAAAAAGCGAACGTTCATTTTTGAATGCGTTCAGGTACATATGGAATTGAAGGTGGTCGATCGTGTCACGAGACATATTGTGCCACGTCAATCGGCACGACCCCTCGACACGCTTGGATTCAGGAAGTAACCGTGCCGATATCCGGTAATTCGCGATGCGCGGGCTCAGTGGCGATGGAAACAGAACCTGCCCCCACCCGGGCGACGAAAACAGGATAACGTAGAAAAAGATTTTCAGAACCAAAATCGCCCTCCGATCGCTCCATTGAGTCGAAATCCCGTCGAAGGCGCGACGTCGAGAACGGGAACGATTTCAACAAACAAATCGATGGGATCGGAGGCAAATTCGTAAACCAGCCCCAGCGGAATACGGACGCCCAGAACGGCTTTATCGCCCATTGCCATGCGTCCGCCGATGCCGTAATACCAGGGAAGCCTCCCTTTCTCGGGACGGAACAGGTCATACTTATGCCGCAAGTAGTCGGCATGCAATTGAAAGGCGTCTCGTCGACCCCCGAACGACCAAGCGGCCGCGGCATCGAACGCACTTACCTCGTTAAGTTTTCCTTTTACGGAAATTCCCGTAGGCTCGCCGACAATGATTCCCAGACCCATTCGTTCCTGTGCGAAGGTGAATTTCGATATCGTCAAACCTGCCAGTAGAAAAAAACTCCGAGTCAAACGCATAAGCACGATCAAAAATCAAGTTAATTCAAGTTAAATATTGATAATCTGAGGGTTGCGGCCTATATTATGTGCGTCTTTTTAGACATTTAACCCTTCACATGGTGCGTAGCCATGCAATTTCAAAATGTAATTTCTGTCCTGAACTATATCAAGGAATGCCTTGAAAATCCAGAGCTTAAAGCGCTCTACGGAGAATTAGAACTCCGGTTTCATCCCAATCGTTCCCGCTCCCGGCTGCAGGCGCTCGGCGACTTCAGCACGGTGAAAATGCAGATTGAAACGCTCCACAAACGGCTTCATCCCAAACAATGGGACGCCATCCGGTGGAATATTTTCAGAAAACTGGACGGACACCGGTATATCGGCGAAGATGCGATCATTGAATTGAACAACGTACTCAATAAACCGGGATTGACCCAGGAAATTGCCTACGAGGAAATGAAGCGCATGGGCGAAGGCATGTCTCGTTTGCAGTCGGAAGTTGAACTGATGTTGACGCGCTTATCGGCGATTTTGGAAGCTGATGAGGATGGACCGGCCGTGCCCCAGGAGGCCGATCTGCTGTCCAGCTCGCTCAGCATTTTTTATGACAAAAACCAGTCGCCGGACGCTCTCGAAGAGGTCTTGATCCATCTTCAGACGTGGCATGACATCGTCATTGCCTTCAATAAACTCATCCGTGAGACCGTCAATCCGCCGAAATTGATCGACATCGAAAAACACCCGCAACTCATTCTCGTTGTTTCCACATACCCGCTGATCATCCGAACCATTGCTCGCGCAACGAGTGAGGTTTTGAAAATCCGGCTTGGTGCGTTGAAGATACGGAACCTTCGACTGCAGACGCAGAAAGTTCAGCTGAACGGGCAACTTGGTGTCATCCGTGAACTGGAAGCGAAATTCGAAGAGGCCGAAAAGGCGTCCCGCAAAGAGGGACTCGAACAAATCCGCGCGTCCTTCCTCCACGAATACGGTTGGGAAATCGGTGATCCGAGCCGAATCGACGTGCAATTGATGGAGGCGTTGGAAAAACTCTACGACTTCGCCGAACTCGGAGGCTCGATCGATATCAGCCAGGCGGCGGACGACGGCGGCATCAAGAAGAGCCTGGGACAGGCCTTTGGCGACGTCGTGGAAATCGACACCGACATCCGCCGGTTGATGGAAAACATCACGGCATAATCGCCCTTGACCTTTTTTCTCAGAATTCTATATTGACGTGCCATGCCGAGGTGGTGAAATGGCAGACACGCTAGTTTCAGGTACTAGTGCTCGCAAGAGCGTGGGGGTTCAACTCCCCCCTTCGGCACACGAAGCCAGAGTTTGACTCTGGCTTTTTTTATGCCCGAGGCTGGTCGATTGGAAATGTCAGTATAAACTCGCTCCCTTGGCCCACTTCGCTCCGCAATTCCACATGACCGGCGTGCCGGCGCATGATTTCCTGAACAATCGTGAGACCGAGTCCCGTACCTTCCGTATCGGTTTTGGTCGTATAGCCGGCCTCGAAAATTTTACTCCGAAGCTGCTCCGGGATCCCTTCTCCGTTGTCGCGAACGGAGACGATCACCCTGCCGTTGGACTGGCTGGTCTGAATCCAGACATCGCCGTTTTTCGCGGAAACGGCCTGACCGGCATTGTTGATCAGGTTGATCATGACCTGTGAGATCGGCCCCGGCAGTCCTTCAATTTCCGAAACGGCGGAGAAGCTTTTGTGGAAATTCACCACGTGTTTGAATTTCGAACGAAGCAAAACCAGGGCGCGTTCGATGGGCTCGTGAATGTCCATTCGTACGAATTCCGCATTATCCATGCGTGAAAATCCTCTGAGGTCCTCGACGATTTCCGTGAGCAGTTCACACGAGTGATCGATGATCTGCAGCGCCGCTTCAAAGTCCTCCACGGCCGACTCGAGTTTGAGTTCCGTCGAAAACGAACGAATAAAATCGCCCAGAGGAATCTTTTTGGCCGACCGGCTCTGCATGGCTTCCAACATTTCTTTGACGGATTCCCAGTCCATGGCCAGCAATTTTGCCGAATTGGCGATATTGGTGATCGGGTTCCGGATCTCGTGTGCAATGTTGCCCATCAATTGACCCAGCATGGACATTTTTTCCGACTGGATCAGTTGTTCTTGCGCCTGTGTGAGCCGTTCGTACGCCTCTTCCAGGTTCCGATGAGTACGTTCGAGTTCTTTGTTTTTGACGTAATAATCCAAACCCCGGCGTACGGTCACGAGCAAGTCATCCGCTTCAAATGGTTTGGTGATGTATTGAAAAACGCGTCCGGAATTGATTGACTCGATCAGGTCTTTGACGTCGGTGTAGCCGGTCAGGATCATCCGGATGCAATCGGGTTTGATTTCCATCGAGCGGCTCAAAAACTCCGTACCGTTCATGTGAGGCATGCGCTGGTCGGACAAAATAAGCGCGATCTTCGACGCGTTCGCCTTTAACAGTTCAAGGCCTTTTTCACCGGACGTGGCCGAATGAACGACATATTCGTTTTCAAAAATCCGCCGGAGCACGCTGAGCACGTTCTCCTCGTCGTCGACGATCAGAATCTCACGGTCGATAGGGGGTTGTGAAACGGGGGTACTCAGGGCGGATGAAGGAAGGCGTTTCATGAGCGTGAACGTAATTTTTTGGCTAAAGTAACGCAGGGTTCCACTGAGTTGCAAGGGTTTTGACGGATGCCTTCCATCGACGATGCTGCCAGAGCCATTGATCGGGATACCGCCGGATCATGTCTTCCAACCAGTCGGCGTACGCCTGCGCCTGTGTACCGGCCGGCATACGGGATTTTTCCGCCGTAATTTTCCAGCGGCCAGCTTCGAATACCGCTGAACAATAAAACATCGGGACCTCGAATCGAGAGAAAAATTCCAATCCTTTGGGTGAATAGCAGTCCCGGCCGAAAAACCGGATGGGCACCGTATTTTGGCCAAAATCCTGATCGGCGAGCAGCCCGACAGCGAACCCGCGGCGAAGATATCGGACCATTTCCCAAAGGTCGCTGTCGTACACCACCTGCATCCCGCACGTACGGCGCTCGTTATTGATTAGCCGATCGATCCTCGGATTCGACTGCCGCCGAACGACGACCGCCAGCCGGACACCGTTTCTCACCAGTATTTTTCCAAGAAGTTCCCAATGGCCAAGATGGCCGGTCAACAACACGCTTCCCCTCGATATGTCGTCGAAAAAACGATCGGGTAGATTCAGCGTTACATCGGTTTCGTATGAAGAGAGCACAAGGCTCGATGCGAAAGTCCGGCCCAGGTGACGATAGTTCCGCGCTAAAATTTTTTTCGTTGGGAGGACGGGCAGAGAGAGGAACAGGTTTTGGAAGGCAACGCGATAGCGGATCCGGAGACAACGAAACAGCCAGCCCAACGTATCCCCGATTAACGGAACCATCAAACGGGGCGACCGTCGCAGCACCGATTGACAAATGACAGTGATAAACCATTCGGCGACGTGCCGGACGCGGGCCAGAACATTCATTTCAATGCTTCATTCGCCAGGTAGTCGACGCGTTCGTTGTAATGATCTCCTGAGTGGCCTTTGACTTTCTCGAAACAAACTTTATGAGAGCCGCACGCTCTCAACAATTCCTCCCACAGCTCACGGTTTTTGACGGGAGTTTTATCTTTGGTCCGCCAACCGTTGCGCTTCCAGTTGTCAATCCAACGCTGATGAAAGGCATTGACGATGTACGCGGAGTCCGAATAGACCGTGACACGACCGGGCTCGGACACGGCCTGAAGACCCCGGATCACCGCAGTTAACTCCATGATGTTATTGGTCGTCATTTCAGATGTCCCGCTGATCTCGGCAACGACGCGATCGTTTTCATCGTTGATGACGATGGCCGCCCAGGAACCGCGACCGGGATTCCCTTTGCACGCTCCGTCCGTATAGATCGAATAACTTTTCTCAGCCATCCAGAGCTCCGGACATCAAATGCCGTCGAAGGCTCCGGGCAATAGCGGATTTCAGAGCTTCAAGCTCAACGTTCCTGTGGGTATTTAATTCTGTGGTCTTTTCGATAAGCACGTTTTTCATCTGGTGACGCTGTTCCGGCGTAAGTTTCAGATAATTTACAATACGACGATGGAAAGGTCCGATCAATATCGAGCCGTGTTGCAGCATGGCGCCATCGGAGCGACGCTGAGCGCTTCCCACGATTTTTTTACCGTCGATCTGGATCTCATATTCCGTGCTGCTGGAAAAACACGACGCGCCCGGTACGCTGCGATAGTGCGACCGGAGATCGTCACCCTGCCGGGCCACATGGGCAGGCACGCCGACGGCGCGCAGACCTTCCGCCAGCGCCTCGCTGATTCGTCGATAGACGTCGTGCACCGATCCCAATTCGTCCACCGGCACTATCACGCTGTACGTCAGTTCCTCCGCATGGAGGACCGCCCGCCCTCCGGTAGGTCGGACGACAACGTCTATGCCGTCCTTGCGGCATCGCTCGTGATCGACGGAGTCCCATGACTGATGGTGCCCGAGGGACAGGCAGTACGGCCGCCACTGGTAAAACCGGATGACCCCTCTGTCGCCGCGCCGTGCAACTTTTTCCATCCATTCCAAGTCTATTGCCATGTTGCGATCGCCCGGGAACGGCCCGGAATCGAGGAATTCGAGGAACATAAAGCTTGCCTCAAAATCGTAAATGGTCTACATTAGCGAGCGTAATATATCCGTGCATATCTTGTTGCACAATGGTTTTTGGTAGCCCATGACGGTGTTGTTGAGAAACGTTCCGAATATTCTGACGGCGCTTCGCATCCTGCTCACCCCTGTTTTCATCTACTGCGTTTTGACCGACGGATGGGAAGCGGCGGCGCTGACCATTTTTGTCTTTGCCTCGATCACGGATTGGTACGACGGATACCTCGCCCGAAAACACGGCTATTCGACCGACTGGGGACGTTTTCTCGATCCGCTGGCGGACAAAATTCTCGTGGTCGCGGCTTTTTCGACGTTCGTTTATCTCGGACTGATCAAGCTCTGGATGGTCGTTATCATCGTCCTGCGCGATTCCCTCATCACGCTGCTCCGGTCTTACGCCATGCGCAGTGGGAAACCGATGATGACGAATCTGTTCGGTAAGATGAAAACGGTCCTCCAAATGTTCATGATCGGGCTCGTGCTGGTTTTCGTCAGTCTCGAGTCCCAGGCGCGGTTTTCCACCCTCGTTCATCCCGGTATTGTGGCTACGGTGCGGGTTTTTTCGGAATATCACGTCATTTACAGCGGTATGTTGTTCGTTACGTTCATCACCGCGCTCTCCGGCATCGTTTATATTTATCAGAACCGAGATAATCTGAGAAACATCCCCGGGGTCGCCCATTTTCGTCAACGGGAGCTCTAAGCGCCGGATGCGTCTTTCCTGGTGGATCGGTACCGCTGCAGGAATGGGCCGTCTACCCAAAGCGCCCGGAACATGGGCCAGCGTGGCCGCTGCCGGCGTTTATTGGGTTTTCTTTCCGCACGACGCTTCCTTGTTGATTCACGGCATTTTTTTGTTTATCATAGCGGCGAATTTTTTCGCCGGCATCTGGGCTGCGCCCGATCTGGAACGTGCGTTTGGCCACGACCCGTCGATCGTCGTTATCGATGAAGTGGTCGGTATGTGGATTGCGGTTTTTACGCTTCCTCCACACGGGCTGTGGATTCTTGCCGCTTTCGTCCTCTTCCGATTATTCGATATCACGAAATGGCTCGGAGGAGCATCGGCGCAACGGCTTCCCGGCGGCTGGGGCATCATGCTTGACGACGTCATCGCCGGCATCTGGAGTAACGTGATCCTGCAATTGATTCGCTTGACCATAGACCAACGCTTGACGATTTGATGGAGCATCTCAAATGAGTATTCTTGTGGATAAAAAGACCCGTTTGGTGGTTCAGGGCATCACGGGAAAAGAAGGAACGTTTCACACCAGCCAGATGACGCAATACGGCCCTTACGTCGTCGCCGGCGTCACGCCCGGTAAAGGCGGCATAAAATACAGAGGAAACGACAAAGACAAACTGAAGTACGATGTCCCGGTATTCAACACGGTTCAGGACGCCGTTCAGGCGACCAAAGCGAATACGTCGGTTATTTTTGTACCGCCCGCGTTTGCGGCGGATGCCATTCTTGAGGCCGTTGAAGCCGGCATCAAGGTGATCATCTGCATTACAGAGGGTATTCCGGCATCCGACATGGTACGCGTCTATCATCGCATCCGCGGAACCGACGTCCATCTGGTCGGCCCTAATTGTCCCGGCGTTATTTCTCCGGATAAATGCAAAGTCGGGATCATGCCTGCGTTCATTCACCGCAAAGGGCGTGTCGGTGTTATTTCACGCTCGGGAACACTGACGTACGAAGCCGTTGCCCAATTGTCTGCTCTCAAGATCGGACAGTCGACGTGCATCGGAATCGGCGGTGACCCGGTGATCGGTACGCGATTTATCGACGCATTCAAACTTTTTGCAGAAGACAAAGACACCGACGGGATCGTGATGATCGGGGAAATCGGCGGTTCCGCGGAAGAAGAAGCCGCGGCGTGGGTGAAGAAAAATTACAAAAAACCGGTCGTCGCGTTCATCGCCGGACAAACGGCGCCTCCGGGGCGGCGCATGGGCCATGCGGGTGCCATCATCAGCGGCGGCAAAGGCACGGCGGCGGAAAAAATGAAAGCCCTCAAGGCGGCCGGCATCCGCGTCATCACAAGTCCGGCAGACATCGGAATCACAATGGCTGAAGCGCTCGGATTAAAAAAGAAATCCAGGACAAAACCGACCAAAAAGTCGACCGGGAAAAAAAAGCCGGATAGAAAAACGAAAAAGCACCGCAAACGATAGAACCGACAAAGGGTTGTCTCAAACGGGCCCGCGGTCATTGCGAGCGAAGCGAAGCAATCTCATGACATCAATTACAACAACGAGATTCCTTCTTCGTTACGCTCCTCGGAATGACATGTACTACCCATTTGGGACAGGTCCTTTATTTTTCCAACCTCTCGAGGATCGACCGCACCGCCAGATGGTAACTCTTTTCACCGAATCCGCTGATCACACCCACGCAGACCCCCGCGGTCACGGAATGGCGGCGAAATTCCTCCCTTGAATACAGATTCGATAAATGCACCTCGACGACGGGAATGCGAATGCTGGCAATAGCATCCCGCAGCGCAATAGAATAATGAGTAAACGCACCCGGGTTGAACACCACGGCGGCGTGCGATTTTCGAACTTCATGCAGTGCATTGATCAATTCGCCTTCGATATTCGACTGACGGAAATCGAGATCAACGGAAGGAAATGCTTTTTTCAAACCCTCCTCAATCTGCTTTAACGTTCGTCCTCCATACACGTCGGGTTCGCGTTCACCGAGCAAATTCAGATTCGGACCGTTGAGGATCAAGATTTTCATAACGACGGGTTCAATGTAGAAAAGCTTCATCCTCCGATCAACTTGCTTTTTTTTTTACGATTTCCGGTCATATCACAAAATTTTTATTTTTGTAAATAAAATACTTACGTCTTTGGGTCATTGATTTTGACATACATGGGGCATAGTTTGATTATGATACTTACCATTCGTCAATAAAGGACACCTCGTGATTCGGCACACTTCTGTCACCGGACTTCTTCTGTTCATTTTGAGCGGTCAGGCTGTTGCTCAAGATACCGAATATCGTGAGGACGGTCGTACCGTCAAAGCGCGTGCGGAATGGTTCTGGAAGCGAAGAAGCGTTGGCGGTGTGCGACCGTTAAAACACCTGGTCAAGGTTCGTGAGGACGTCGCGCGCCAAATGCACAGTCTCCGAAAAAATGAAACCGCGTCGACCTGGCATCCCGTCGGCCCGCAGGCGATTACGGGAACGGGCTATCATGATTACTCCGGACGCTCGCTCGCGGTTGCCGTCAGCCATGCGGATACCAATACGGTGTTGCTGGGCACGGCGGGCGGCGGAATCTGGAAGAGCACGGACGGTGGGCTGAAGTGGGACCCGAAGTCCGACAACCTCGGATCGCTCGCGATCAGCTGTTTCGCGCAACATCCGACCGATGCAAATATCTGGTACGCCGGAACGGGCGAGCCGAGTTTTAATGCCGATTATATTTCCGGAATCGGCGTATTGAAATCGACGGATGGCGGGGAAACGTGGACGGCGTTGAATCTTTTGAGCGACGCGCTCACGCACATTTCTGGAATCGTCATCAATAAACGCAATCCTGACATCGTCGTCGTTGCCAATTATTTCAACGACTCCGATCCGACGGTCAACGGCATCTACCGATCCGTCAACGGTGGTGCGTCGTGGTCGGCCACCAACCTAGTGGGCACGGAATTTCGCCCGAGCGGACTGATCGGACATCCGGTCGATAACGATACGATGTATGCCGTTCTCGGCCGCACGATCACGCCCAATCAAAACGGAATCTGGAAATCGACGAACGCCGGCGCCACGTGGTTTCTGCTCGCCAGCGGCGCGCCGGGGGCTCAACCCGGCGGACTGCCTAATTTGAGAACGCTGGGAGGAAAATCGTCGATCGCGATCTCCACGACCAACCCGATGATCATGTACGGTTTGTTTTCGAACGGAATCGATAATTCCAACGAACTCATCGGATCCGACAGCGGTATGTTCAAAAGCACCAACGGAGGACTCAACTGGTTCAATGCCAACCTTCCCGACCAATCCTCCGGCGGATTGACCTTTTTCGCCGGTCAGGGATTTTACGACATCTACACGGCCATCCATCCCGGTAATTCGAACGTCGTTTATGCCGGGGGTATCGATCTTTATCGGACGACCAACGGCGGTACGACATGGCAGAATTTGACCGTGGGGTACACCTCAAGCCGGAAATTCCATCCCGACCAACAGGGCATCGGTTTCAATCCACTGAACCCAAACACGCTTTACGTCGTCGGTGACGGCGGCATCATGAAATCCTACGACGGCGGCGTGACGCTGATCGATCTCAACCCGACGCTTCAGATCACGCAATTCACGGGACTTGCCGTCTCGGCGACCGATACGGCCTTGATCCTTGGAGGTTCACAGGACAATGGCACGGAACTCACATCGTCCGGAAGCCTTTCGTGGACGCTTGTGTCCGATGGCGATGGCGGACATACGGCCATCGATCCGATCAACCCCAACGTCCAGTATTCTCAACGTTTCCACACCCAGGGAGAAAATTTTTCACAATTGAAGACCACCAATCGATGGTCTACCGAGAGTTTCATCAATTCCGGACTGGACAAAAACGATCGAAGCGAGTTCTACGTACCGTTTACCATGGATCCAAACGATCCGTCGACACTCTACCTCGGGACCTTCCGCATGTACAAAACGACGAACGCAGGTTCGTCGTGGAACGCGATCAGCGGCGATCTAACGGCGCAAGACCCGTTCACCATCACCTCGGTCTCCGTGTCGTCGAAAGATTCGCGCTACGTCGCTGCGGGCACGTTTGACGGCACGATCACACTGTCGACCGATGCCGGATCGACATGGCAAAGCATCGACAACGTCTCGACGATGCCGCTTCGCCCGGTCTCCGACATCGTCTTCGATCCCAACGATCCGGATCGGATTTATGCAACTTTCCAGGGCTATTCGCGGCTCGTCAACGATACTCGTGGACACGTGTGGAGAACGCACAACCAGGGCGGATCGTGGACGAACATCACCGGAAATTTACCCGACGTTCCGGTCAACGCACTTGTCGTCGATCCGAGCGATAACAACCGGCTGGTCATTGGAACGGATGCCGGTTTATTCCAGACGCTGAACGGAGGAACGACGTGGTTGCCATATAACGAAGGATTCCCCTCCGGCGCCGTCGTTGTCGAATTGATTCATCATGAAGCATCGGGCCTTCTTTTCGCGTCCACCCACGGTCGCGGGGCGTTCAAGCGTCGATGGACCGACAGCTCGGACGTCGTCATTCCGCCGCCGACGTCTTTTGTGCTGTATCAAAATCATCCGAACCCGTTTAACCCGTTGACGCACATCCGCTTTTTCCTTACCCAAGCCGAATTTACCACCGTCGACATTTACAATGCCCTGGGCCAGCATGTTCGCCGCCTCGCGGCACAGACTTTTACGATCGGCGATAACACGGTCGTATGGGACGGCCTTGATGCTCGCGGGGTGGCCGTCACGTCCGGTGTCTATATCTATCGCGTAAAAACGCCGACAACGACCCGGTCCCGTAAAATGCTGCTCCTCAAATAAGCTTCGCTTGATTTACCGGGGGAATTTTAATATTCTTTTGCGTCCTCCG
>CAYZJB010000061.1:0-9906 GCA_964478735.1 uncultured Bacteroidota bacterium
ACCTCCCGCCAACCGTGATCGGAAACACACTTTCTATGTCGGAATTCAGATTCAAGCCCGCTCTTGACATTTGCCTGCTTTGAATCTATATTCGTGCCCATTTTGCAATAAACGAACGTAGGTTCATATTTTATAATTTCTTAGAGGACGAATATGGCTAAAAAAGGCAATCGCAACGTCATTACACTGGAGTGTACGACGTGCAAAGACAGTACTGTCGCCGGGGTGTCCCGCTACACGACGGAAAAGAACAAGAAAAACAACGCCGAGCGGCTAGAAGTGATGAAATACTGCCGGTTTGAAAAGAAACACACCCTTCACAAAGAGACGCGATAAGGTACGCTTATGGCAAAAAAACAAACCTTTCTCGATAAGCTGGCCAAAGTGAAGGCCCATGCGGATTCGGTGGTCTGTCCGTCGTGCAAACAGGAGACCACGGTCGCTTACGCCAAATTCGTCGAGTCCAAAGTGTCCGAAAAAACCGGCGCATGGAAATTCCTGGAACGCAAAGCCCGGTTGTGCGGTAATTGCGGCGCACTCGTCGGATAACGTGCTTTCCAAAGAACTACTAAAAATCCTCGCCTGTCCCCTGTGCAAGTCTCCCGTGATTGAAACCGGAGACTCTCTTTTATGTACCGGCGCCTCCTGCCGGCGGCGGTACCGCATCGACGACGGCATTCCAGTAATGCTGATCGATGAAGCGACCGTTGTCGAGCCGACGGAGTTCGAAAAAATCCTGGCTGAAAAAAATAGTTTTTTCTCGGCCGAGTAGAAAAAATTCACGGTTGAATTCCTCCCAAAAAATCGAGACCGTTAGTCCGGATCCGTAGGAGGAACCGGCCATGGAAGACGCCCTTCTCGTTCACCGCCTTCAGTTCGCTTTTACCATTACCTTTCATTATCTGTTTCCGCAATTGACGATGGGTCTCGGGTTTCTCATCGTCGTCTTCAAATTTCTGGCGATTCGAAAAAATCGCCCCGATTTGAGCGCCGCTTCACGTTTCTGGGCAAAAATTTTCGCCATTGGATTTGCGATGGGCGTCGTGACCGGCATTCCCATGGAGTTCCAATTCGGAACCAACTGGGCGCGGTTTTCGTCGTTTGCCGGCGGCGTGATCGGACAGACGCTGGCGATGGAAGGCATGTTTGCCTTTTTTCTGGAATCGTCGTTTCTCGGCCTATTTTTGTTCGGTGAAAAAAAACTCGGACCCAGGGGACACCTTGGCGCCGCGGTGATGGTATGGCTGGGTTCATGGCTTTCCGCGTATTTTATCGTTGTGACCAATGCCTGGATGCAAAACCCGGTGGCGTACGAGATTGCCGCCGACGGTTCCGTACACGTCAACGATTTCTGGGGTCTGCTGCTCAATCCGTGGGCCGGCTGGCAGTATCTGCATACGATCATCGGCAGTCTCATCACGGCATCGTTCGTCGTCGCCGGTATCGGATCGTATTATATTTTATCGGGTAAAGACGCGGAATATGGCCGGACGTTCCTTCGCTTTGCCGTTCCGGTCGGACTCATCGCGTCAATTCTGGCGGCATTTCCGACCGGCGATATGCAGGGAAAAAATGTAGCGCAATACCAGCCGGTGACGCTGGCCGCGATGGAGGGTTTATTCGAAACACGCGAGGGGGCCGAACTGGTGTTGATCGGTCAACCGGACATGGAAAAACTTCGTATCGACAATCCGATTACGATTCCGATGGTATTGAGTTTTTTAACCTACAGCCGGTGGCAGGCCGAGGTCAAAGGCCTCGATTCGTTTCCGCGCGACACGTGGCCGACCAATGTTCCGTTGCTGTACTACAGTTATCACATCATGGTCGGGCTCGGCACGTTGTTTATCGCACTGATGGCGCTGTCGGCATTTTTATTATGGCGACGACGCCTGTTTGACCGGCGCTGGATCCTGTGGACGCTATTCCTCGCGATGCCGTTTCCGTACGTCGCCAATACGGCCGGATGGTGGACGGCGGAACTGGGGCGGCAGCCGTGGCTGGTGTACGGACTGATGCGGACGGAGCACGGGTCGTCCGACGTCGTGTCGGCGGGCAATGCGCTTTTTACGCTGATCGGATTTGGCGGGATGTACTTCGTGATCGGGCTCCTTTTTATTCTCCTCGTCATGAAAACGGTGAATGCCGGACCCCGGCGGATGGAGGAGTTGAATTGATGGAAACGCTCTGGTTTATCTTCGTGTGTTTGATGTTCGCCGTTTATGTCGTTCTGGACGGCTTCGATCTCGGCGCCGGTGCGTTGCATTGTTGGATCGCAAAAGGGAACCCAGAGCGGCGGACGGTTATGAATGCGATCGGGCCGGTCTGGGACGGGAACGAGGTGTGGTTGATCGCCGGCGGCGGTGTAATGTATTTTGCATTTCCGACGCTCTATGCGGTTGCGTTCAGCGGATTTTATTTGCCGCTCATCATGGTCTTATGGCTGTTGATGATGCGGGGCCTCGGCATCGAAATGCGGCATCACGTCAGCCATCCGATGTGGCAGTCGTTCTGGGACGTGAGTTTTATGCTGGGAAGCGGACTGCTTGCATTTGTCTTCGGCGCCGCCCTGGGTAACGTCGTTCGCGGCGTGCCCCTCGTCGAGGACGGAAGGTTTTTTCTACCGCTGTGGAATCGTTTTGTCGTCGAACCGGATGCCGGTGTTCTGGACTGGTTTACCGTGCTGATGGGTCTGGTATCGCTTGCAGTATTGGTGGTCCATGGCGCGGCCTACCTCTCATGGAAGACCACGGGGGAGGTCGAACGCCGCGCTCGTCGGGTCGTGTCCGTAGGCGGCTGGGTTGTCGTCGCGTTGTTGATCATGTCGCTATCGGCAAGTTTATACGTGCGACCGGCGATGTGGGAACGGTACGCGCATACGGTGATCGGATGGATCTTTCCGCTTACGACGGTTGCCGGTATCGTCGGGTTAGGGTATTACCATCGTACGGGTCAGTCGCTCAAAGCGTTTCTCTCGTCGTGTATGTTTATCGCCGGGGCTTTGGCGGCAACGGCGTTTGCGATGTATCCGTCGTTATTGCCGTCGTCGATGGACCCAAGCCATGACCTGACCATTTACAATTCCGCCGCCCAATCGTACGGACTGGCCACGGGACTTGTCTGGTGGGGGATCGGAATCGTGCTCGTCGTCGTTTATTTCATATACATGTTCCGTTCCTTCCGTGGGAAGGTGCAGGTGGACGAGCATGGGTATTAGAACTCTGTTCATTAGAGGGGAAACGGTGAGTGAGGTTCGCCGGCTTACCCGATCTGCAGTTTCATCCCGTCATCGACGACGACCCGCGTCTCTCCGTCCGCCGGTTTGAGGATCGCGCTCCCGATAGTCAAAAGTCCGACACGGCCCGTAAACATCACGACGATCAACAGAATTTTCGACGTCACGGACAACGACGACGTGATGCCCATGGAGAGTCCGACCGTGCCGAATGCGCTTACGACTTCGAAGGCGAGTTGCGTCAGGGTAAACCGGACTTCGATCGCGGAAATGACGAGAATGGAAAGCAAAACGAATGTCGAGCTCATGACGTACAACTTGACGGCGTTACCGACGGAAATCTTGCTGACGACGTAATTGAAGATCGTGACGCGCGTTCGGGCCCGGAACGACGTCCGGATGTAGCCGAGCATCGTGGCAAACGTCGGAATTTTGATCCCACCGGCCGCCCCCTGTGGAGCTGCCCCGATGAACATCAGGCTGATCAGCAGCAGCACCGTCCGCGTTTCCAGCAGGCCGGTATCGATCGTATTGAACCCGGCCGTACGCGCCGTGACGGATTGAAAAAAAGCTGCAAGAAGTTTCATGTCCCACGGCATTTTTCCTAGGGTCGCCGGATTGGACCATTCCGCGGCCAAAACGAACACCATTCCCAGCACAATGAGAAGGATCGTTCCGTAGATGACGACCTTCATCTGGAGCGGCGTTGCAACGCCCTTAAGTTCTTCGTTCAACCGTTTGGACCGTAGATACAGCCGGTCGACAAAGGTATAAAACGGTTCAACCAGCGAGAGCTTTTCGGGCTTTCGGATCGCCACCATCTCCATGAGCGCCTCACTGAACCCCAGTGCGCGATGGAGACCGAGAAGCAAAATCCGTTCGAGTCCGAGCAACACGGGGTAACCGATCCCGCCGAGAATGATCATCCCGGCAAAGGTGAAATTGACCCACACGTCGTTTTGAAATTGCGTGAGACTGTCCGGATACAGACCGAATCCGGCATTGTTGAAGGCCGAAATGGTATGAAAAACACTGAACCAAAAGGGCGACATGTCATGGATGGAATCCTGAACCAGAAAATACAATACGGTACAGCCCACCAGTTCCGCTGCGACCGTTATTTTGGCCGTCGATGCGAGGATCTGGAGAACGGTTTGCTGCCTGCCGTCGCAGTCGAGCACGGAGCCCAACGTTTGCGCCGATCCCATGGACAGGTCTTCGCCGCGGCCCAGCCAGAGCAAACGAAACGCCGTGATCACGCCGAATCCTCCGATCTGAATCAGGACCATGACGGCGATCTGTCCGGGAAACGAAAACCGGCTGAAGTCGACGGTGGTCAGACCTGTTACGCAGATCGCCGACGCCGAGGTAAAGAGCGCATCGACGTACGACAGCGCATCACCATGCACATTTTCGATGATATAGAGAATAACGGAACCGAGCGCGATCGCGGTGGTAAAACCGAAAATGGTAATTTCCGCGGGCGAGTACTTGCGGATACCCGATTCCAAACGCTGTTCAAGCTTGTGGAATTCCTCATGGAGAGGACTCAACCGGATTCCGGATGGATGCGATTGGGGAGGTTCTTCCGCGGTCGCGCCCGTCAGGTCCGTGGACGCCGGTGGTATTTTTGTTTCTTCCATTCCGAAGGTCAAACCGACCGGTGCTGCGCGTCCGATGGTGAAGTTGATGTGCCCATAAGAGCGCGGTAATATAGGCGGTCAGGTGGCTCAATGTCAAGTTAACCGGAGAAACCGGAGACGGGCTAATTTTCGAGGCGATTACCCGATTTGATCGTTGGGGTGCAGCTGCAACGTGTTCAATCGGTTATCATATTGAGAATTTTGGTTGTCTCGTACTTGTAACGTTGACAAAAAAGTCGTAGACTTGTGAAAACAAAGGCGATTCATGTCGAAATTCGTATCCATCAAAACAACGTTGAATAACCGATTGCACTTGACGGCCGCACTCAAAGACCTCGGCTGCGAAGTGCTCAAGACGCGAAAGATACAGACCCTGCTGCGCCGTACGTTCGACGTCGACCTGGCCGTTAAAACGCCGTTCGGCATCGTCGGCTTCATCGAAAATCGCGACGGCATTTTCGAGCTTGCAGGCGACGACATGATCCTGGCCAAAAAAGGAACCTTTCTCGATCAATTGACGCAACGCTACGCGTACCAACGCGTCGTCGATCTGGCGAACAAGGCGGGCTTTCAACTGGTCAAAGAAACGACGGGAGAAGACAGGCAAATTCGGCTTGTCATGCGCAAATGGCAGTGAACGAAGAAATCGAGTTTACGATCCGTCCCGACGGCTCCGTCGAATACACGATTCGCGGGATCCAAGGGTCGTCGTGCGACGATTTATCTAAAATTTTCGAAAGTCTCGGGGAAATTGAAAAGTCGGTTCGTACAGGCGAGTACTATGAAAATGAATCCGATGTTCAGCTGCAAAACCGTCAGAGGCGGTAGAAATACGGATTGCTTCCCGCGACGCCACTTCCTACTTTGGCGGATCGTTGAAAAAAACCTGAGCCCGGTTCTGAATCGGGGTTCAGGATGACCGTGGCGGTTCTCGTTTGGATTTTTTCAACGGCCGCTTAAACGCGACTTTCTCCATCTCACCCAAATTTCTCCGAGTTCGGAGCGCTTCATGAAAAAGATGATTCGAATTGCCAACGGCCAGGGTTTCTGGGGTGACAGTATCGACGCACCGGTGCGGCTGGTCAAAGACGGGCCGCTGGACTATCTGACTCTCGACTATCTTGCCGAGGTGACGATGTCGATCATGCAGCGTCAAAAGTTAAAAAATCCCGACCTCGGCTACGCGACGGATTTCGTCAACCTGATGGAACGGATCCTGCCGACACTGATGGAAAAAGGCATTCGCGTCATCGCCAATGCCGGCGGCGTCAATCCCGAAGGATGCCGTAACGCGGTATTCACCGTCGCACGTAAAATCGGCATTCGCGGGTTAAAGATCGCGACCGTATCGGGCGATAACATTTTGTCAAAACTGGATGAGTGGTTTACCGCCGGAACCGACCTCAAGCATATGGACACGGGAGAGAGTCTTCGTCAACTGAAAGCCTCCGGGCATGAAATTCTCAGTGCGAATGTCTACATAAGCTCTCAACCGCTCGCCGAGGCTCTGGATCAGGGCGCACACGTCGTGATCGCGGGACGTACGACGGATACCGGTCTGGCCATGGCACCGATGGTGCATGAATTCGGCTGGGCGTGGAACGATTGGAATAAACTGGCGGCTGGGACGGTCGCGGGCCATATCATCGAGTGCGGCGCCCAGTGCACGGGCGGTAATTTTACCCGCTGGCAGGACGTGCCGGATCTGTGGAACGTCGGCTACCCAATCGTCGAGGCACGGCCGGACGGCACTTTCGTCGTCACGAAGCACGACGGTACGGGCGGCATGGTGACCGTCGACACGGTATCGGAACAGTTGTTGTACGAAATGGGCGATCCGAAGGCATATATCACACCCGACGTCATTGCCGACTTCATATCGATCCGGTTGAAACAAGACGGCAAGGATCGCGTTGAAGTGTCGGGCATTCAGGGAGCGCCGGCAACACCGTTTTATAAAGTCAGTGCAAGTTATCTTCAAGGGTACAAGGCGTCGGGACAACTGACGATCAGCGGCCCGGACGCCCTCGACAAGGCGCGATTGTGCGCCGACATCGTATGGAAGCGATTGGAACGTGCCGGACACAGTTTCGAAAAGAAAAGTGTCGAATTCCTCGGCGTCGATTCCTGTCACGAAGGCATCGTTCCACGCCCCGAGCGGATCAATGAAGTCGTACTCCGGTTGGGCGTCAAGGATGCCGATCGAAAAAAAGTCGACCGGTTCGGTAAAGAAATCGCACCGCTGGTGACGAGCGGTCCTCCGGGAGTGACCGGCTTTGCCGGCGGACGGCCGAAACCGCAGGAAATCGTCGCGTTTTTTCCGGCGTTGATCCCGAAAGAACTGATCCGGACGCAGGTAAGCGTGGAGACCGTTTGAAAAAAATCCTCTACATCGAAGACGACCCGGTCAGCCAGGCGGTGATCGGCAAGCTCGTCGAGCGCATGGGCCATCAAATGATTGGAGCCGTGACCAGTGAAGAAGGTCTGGAAAAGGCGTACTCGGAAAAACCCGACCTGATCATCATGGACATCCACCTGCCGGGACTGGACGGCTATGAAGCGACAATCAAACTGAAAAATTCCGAGTCGCTGCATGATATTCCGATCATCGCGATCACGGCCAACAATCACCCCAGCGACCGGCAAAGCGCATTCGTCTCGGGTTGTAACGGATTTCTGACCAAACCGGTCGAGTACGACCAGTTCTCGAGCTACCTTACCGACTTTCTCGAACGCCGACGGGTCGACGACATCCGGCTCGAGACGACGGACGAAAAAGCGGAACTTCGAAAATTTACCGGCCGCCTCGTCCAGCGTCTGACGGACAAGATCCAGGAACTTCAGGAATCCAACCGCCGGTTCGTACAGACGAATCAAAAATTGGACAAATCGATCGCGCAGATCAAATCCGCCCATGCCGACTTGATGGAATTCAACCACATCTCGCATCAACTGCTCGGCTATTCTCGTCGCGAAACGTTGTACCGCAATCTGCCGGGCATGCTCTGCGAGCAACTGCGCTTTCAGAGCGCGGGAATTTTCGTGGTCAACGAACACGATCTGACGCTCGACCTTTTTTCCCACGCGCAGGTAACGCTCACGCCGGAATGCGAAAAAATTTCGTTCGTCAAACCGCCGTTTTTCGATCTCGTGTACTATCAGGAACCGTGCATGATCGATTACAACTGGCTCGTCGCGGCCGAGCGTGCCGATAAGGCGCTCGTGGTACGAACGACACCTCTGCTGCGCGGTTTTCATTCACACTCCGTTTATTTTCTTCCCATCACGGGACGGCCGAAAGCGGAAAACGACTTCGCATGCGAAAATCAGGACTGTCATGCGTTTCTCAACCGCGACGGCAAGTGGTGGAACAAAAAAATCTACAAACTCGATCCGGCCGGACTGGCGTTCGAGAGCGAATTGAAGGAGGTCAGCCAGTATTATTTCAATTGCTGTCAGTACGGCCTGCGCGGAGTGCTGGCGCTGGGAATCGAAGAAAGCCGGTGGAACGATTCTTTCCGCCAGATGATCCAGGCGTTCGTCCGTACCGTCGGCCTAACGATCGAAAACATCCAGCTGGTCGAGGACACGCAGGAAGCATACCTGATCGCGGAAAAACAGGCGATCACGGACGGCCTGACCGAGTTGTACAATTACCGTTATTTCCATCATCAGCTCGAGCGCGAAATCAAACGCGCCAAACGTCACTGGTACAAGACGTCGCTGATCATGATGGACATCGATTATTTTAAACGATACAACGACACGCACGGCCATCCGGCCGGCGACGTCGTGCTCAAGCGCGTGTCGGACCTGATCAAAGAGACAACGCGAACGTCCGATATCCTGGCGCGCTACGGCGGGGAGGAGTTCGTCCTCGTACTGCCGGAAACACCCAAAAATGCAGCGCTCAAACTGGCCGAAAAAATCCGTCAATTGATCGAAAATGAAAAATTCCCAAACGCCGAAACCCAGCCGAACGGCCGCGTGACGATCAGTCTCGGCGTGGCCACGTTTCCGGACGACGCACAGGACATCGAGGCGCTCGTGCAGAAAGCGGACGAGCAGTTGTATCGGGCGAAATCCGAAGGCCGAAACCGCGTCGCCAGCATCGACTGACATGCGATGGGAAGCGGTACAGGGGGATATCACGACATTCAAGGTCGATGCCATCGTCAATGCCGCAAACACGAGTTTACTCGGCGGTGGCGGCGTCGACGGCGCCATTCATCGCGGCGCGGGACCGCAATTACTCGACGCGTGCCGCGCGCTACACGGCTGTCCGACCGGCGAAGCGAAACTCACACCCGGTTTCAATCTACCCGCGAAATGGGTCATCCACACCGTGGGGCCCGTCTGGCACGGCGGGACGCATCGGGAAGACGAATTGCTCGCTTCATGTTACCGTCGATCCATGGAACTGGCCACGCGGCACGACTGCCGCACGATTGCTTTCCCGGCGATCAGCACTGGCGTGTATGGATTTCCATCCGATCGGGCCTGTGAAATTGCGATAAATGAAGTGAGAGCATATCAAACGGCTCATCCGATTCCAGAAAAAGTCATTTTTGTCTGTTTCGATACGAAGACACTCAAACTCTATCAAAATGCGATGGCCGGATTCGTTTTTTGATCCAACAAACCTTTTTTTATCAGTAGCCTCCTTGACAACGTTACTATTTAATAAGCTTAATTTAAACAGTGGTTTACATAAATAAATTCCTGCTTGACTTAAGCAATAACCGGGTGGATATACCGACATAAACCGGTTTATATTCAGCAAGAGGACTTATGTGGACTATCGAAAAAATACGAATATGGCTCTTTAAATACGGAACATTATAGAATAATCTTCGTTATTATTGTTTGTAATATGAATAATTATCTATTGGATCAACAAATAGAAGAATTGATCGGCAATTATCCTGCAATTCGATATGTTGCCGTACTGAAAGGCAGCCATCTGACAATGAAATCACGGGTGGGTCTTCAGAATGAAAGTTCAAGCGACTCGGATCGATTTGAGGA
>CAYZJB010000061.1:10006-21134 GCA_964478735.1 uncultured Bacteroidota bacterium
GGCGCGCTCGGAATCGAGGCGATCAACGCGTTGTATTTCATTTTATCGGCGCTGGGACTGACGGCAGTGCTGGCGTCCTATCCGGTCATTTTTTCGGTGTTGAAGTGGGCCGGTATCGGTTACCTGATTTACCTCGGCATCCGCACGTTGTTTTTTGCCCGACCCGGTGACGTAGAGCCAAAACCTACACCGCCCGGAAGCCGCTTTGTTTTCGACGGCATCGTTACGCAGGCGGCGAACCCGAAGGCGATCATTTACTTCACCGCCATGCTGCCGCAGTTTATCGATCTGCAAAAGCCGATGATCGCTCAGTTCGTCGTCCTCGGCGTCACGGCCATGGCAACAGAGTACGTGATCCTGACGGTCTATAGCTGGGTGGCTCAAAAAGGGTCCTCGCTTTTGCCCGGTCCAAGCGCGGTTTTGTGGCAGGAACGCGTCGCCGGTTTCAGCCTGATCGCCGTTGCAACGATATTGACAACAAACTGAAGGGCGCCCGTAAACGTCGCGATGGCGTCGAATCAACGGGAAAAAAATTTATGTCACGCTCGCTTAAAATCATACTTGCGTTCGCTTCCGTTTACCTGATCTGGGGTTCGACGTACCTGGCGATCCGGATCGGGATTGACACGATGCCGCCTTTTCTCATGGCGGGGCTTCGGCATCTGGTTGCCGGCGTGATCATGTACGCGTGGATGCGTCCGCGCAGCGATGACGTTCTCACGCGCCGGCACTGGCGTTCGGCATTCATCATCGGCGGGCTGATGCTGGTCGGCGGCAATGGCGGCGTAACGCTCGCAGAAAAATGGGTTCCGTCCGGCCTCGCCGCATTGATCGTGGCGACGGTTCCGCTCTGGATCGCGTTGTTCAACTGGAAGTGGGGCGACCGGATCAAGCCCGGCAAGCGAATTTACGCCGGGATCGCGCTCGGCATGGTCGGCTTGATCGTTCTGATCGGTCCGGAAAACCTCATGGGTGCGGGCCGGATCGACGGCTGGGGAGCCTTGGCGCTCGTGATCGCGACGGTGACGTGGTCGGCCGGATCGTTGTATTCCCGCTCGGCGCCATTGCCGTCGACCGTCATGCTGGCGATCGCAATGGAAATGATCGGCGGCGGAGTCTTATTGCTCGTTTTGAGTGGGTTGACCGGAGAGTGGATCGGTTTTGACGTGGCCGCCGTCAGTGTGAATTCGACCGGCGCTCTGGTCTATCTGATTTTCTTCGGTTCGCTGATCGGATTTACCGCGTATGTCTGGCTGCTCCGCCACGTGGCGCCGTCGAAAGTCGCGACGTATGCGTATGTCAATCCGCTCGTGGCGGTGCTGCTGGGGTATTTATTTGCCAACGAACCGCTGACGCTCCGTGTGGCGGTCTCCGCGCTCGTCATCATCGCCGGCGTGATCGTGATTACGTTCCGCCGTAACGGCAAAACGCAACCCGCCGTGGAGGAGAAAAAACTGGCGGCGTAAAGTAATTTACGTAAAAATTATGATTGACTTTTTTCTGGTTACGAATCTACTTTAAGTGGTAGCCATGAAGGGGGAGTAATATGTTATTTCGAGGGGTAAAGCTATGGTATTCAAGGAACAAATCGGTTTTGCTGGATGCCGCAGGTAGCGACTTAAGAGAGTTTGCATTGTTATGGTTAGTTTTCTCATTCTTGGACAAGATCGTTCAAAATGAATCTTTGTCACTATCGTGGATCATGACCCACGGTTCATTCAGCACATTTTTATGGTGTGTAGGCATTTATTGCAATGTGACTCAAAAATCGGAGCAAGGAAATGAATGACTACCTGATATTGATCGGCGCTATGATGCTGGCCGCTCCTATGTTATTGATCGCGTTGCTGGCGTTCCTTGATCAACATGATAAAGATTCAGACATGAAAAAAAAGGATAACAAATTTCCTGTTCATGCCTGAATACAGCTGAAATAACTGCATCATCCGGACCGTTTTTCTCTACCGTAAGCAGAGCTATCACGAATGCAAGCCCAATAGCTCGAAGACCAGTAGACCCGCTTGCTTTTACTGGGCACCGTTCGTACTCTTGTCGGTATGAAACGCGGCCAGGTGATCATCGAAGACTTCGAAAGCGAATTGCTCCGCAGCAATCCGCTCGGCGATCCCGCGGTTCGTAAACTCGCGATTTATCTTCCCCCGTCATACTCCATTACCGAAGACCGTCGTTATCCCGTCATCGTCCTCCTGAGCGGGTTTATGGGATTCGGAACGATGTTTCTCTCCCCGCAGGCATGGGGCTACTCGATCGACGAGCGATGCGACCGATTGATCGCCGACGGCCGCATGGACGAATGCATCGTCGTCATGCCCGACTGTTTTACAAAATACGGCGGCAGCCAGTACGTGAATTCAAGCGCCCAGGGACCGTACGAAGATTATCTGATGAACGAAATCCTGCCGCACGTCGACGGGTCGTACCGCACGAAGGGAGTTCGCGGCGTCATGGGAAAATCCAGCGGCGGATTCGCCGCGCTGCGGCTCGGGATGCGGTATCCGGATACATTTCGCGTCGTGTTCTGTTCCTCCGGCGACATGTATTTCGAATACGCGTACAAGCCGGATATTCCAAAATGTTACAACGCGATCAGCCGGTACGGCGGACTCGAGCCCTTCCTGGTTAAATTCTACGAATCGCCAAAAAAATCGCGCGACATGATCGACGCGATCAATATCGTCGCGATGTCGGCGTCGTATTCGCCCAATCCGTCGGCCCCGCTGGGGTTCGATCTGCCGTTCGACGAACGGACGGGGCGTCTGCGGCAGGACGTGTGGGAAAAATGGCTGACGTTCGATCCCGTGGACATGATCCGCAATCCGCTGTATCTGAACAACCTGAAAAAACTGTCGAAGCTGTTCATGGAATGCGGTTCGCGCGACGAGTATCACCTCCACATCGGCGCCCGCATTTTTACGTCGATTTTGAAAAGCTACGACATTCCCTTTTGGTACGAGGAATTTGACGACGGCCACATGAATACGAGTTATCGCTACGACCAGTCGCTGTCCCTCGTGAGTCAGGCCATTCGATAACGTAACCCGAGGAAAGTATGCTGAAATTTGTCTTTCTCCTGATCAGCGTCGCCACACTACAAGCTCAGACGGGCCGTGCCGTCATTGTCACGCCGGCCGACTCCTGGCCCGTCATGGGGGCGGTGGAATCGGTGCGCCGGGCGCTTCTGATGGCCGCATTTGAAGAGGTCGACGTCCGACGGGCGGACGAATCGCCGGCGGCCGATGCGTGGTTTACCCACTGGCCGCACGTCGACGCCGTGATTTCCATATCGGCCCGTGCGATCAAAGAAAAAACTCAGTTCGTCGTCACCGTTGCCGCGGTCCGAGCCAAAACGTTTCCGAAAAAAGACGCGACGTACACGGCTGGGGAAACCAGCGACATTCCGGAAACCCTGGAAAAACTCGTGTTCGACGTCTACGAGGCGTTGCAAATCCCCACGCGCACGGCGTACGACCGGATCAAAAAATCCGTTCACGTGACGCCCAATGTACAGGCGTATGAATGGGCGCTCTCGGGACGGCGGCTGTTGCTCACCGGGCCGGAACTAGCGGATTCGGCGCTCGGGCTGCTCCAGCGCGCGATCCAGGCGGATGCCGCTTTCATCGACGCGGTCGAATGGCAGGCCGACGCGCTGGTGAAACTGCGTCGGTACGACGAAGCGATCGCCGCGCTGAAAAAGACAGCGACACTCGATGCGAAACGTTACGGCGTACACGAAAAAACGGCGGACGTATATTTTTATTATAAAGACGACGTCGTTTCCGCACGCGCCGAGTATTTGAAAGAACGCGAGATCCGGCCGGCGGCCACGGGTGCGCTCGTGCAGGCCGCGTACTGCCGTTATCTTGAGAAAGACATGACGGCGGCGCGGCGCGACGCCGACGCGGCGCTGGCGGAGTGGCAAAAACGTTATCCCAGCCGTACGTACGCCCCCTCGAGCAACGCGATGAACCTGCTTGGCCTGCTGTCGATGGCGTCAAAGGACACGGCCAGGGCGATCGATCATTTTACAAAGGCGGCGTCGACCAATCCCTCCGAAGTCTCCGCACGGAAAAACCTCGCGCGGATTTATGAAATCCGGGGGCAAATCGGCCTCGCGCAGGCGCTGTACCGCGAATTGACGCAGATCGATCCCACGGATGCGTACGCGCATTTGAGCCTGGCGAATATTTATTACTACCAGGACCATGCCGTCGATGCGGCGATCCATTTTATCACCGCGCTTGCGTACCGTCCATCGCTCGAAAACGCGCGGGAAAACCCGATCCAGATCCTGCAATTTTTGTCGTCGAACAAACGCAATCTTCAAACCCTTCAGGCGATCCAGGACTCGCTCGGCGACCGCTTGCTCGAGGGCAATTTATCGCGGCGCGAAGAGTTTGCCGTGCGCCATGCGATGACGTTCATCGCGCTGTATTATCTCGGTAATCCATCCGACGCGCTGAACCAATTCCAGATTCTCCACGCGTCGCCGTACGCGATGCCGCGGCTGACCTATTACTTGGCGGAGGCGCAGTTTCATCTCGGCCAGTACCAGTCGGCGCTGACGCATTATGAACGCTACGCGGTGTACGCCGACGATAGCTATAATTACGGCCGCTGTTATCTGCAGATGGGGAAAATCTATCTGAAGCAAAACAAATATCTCGAAGCCCAATTGCAGATCACGAAGAGCGTCCGCATTTACCCGAATGCGGAGTCCGTCTTCCATCTCGCCCTCGCGCTACGCGGCAATCAGGAGCTGGACAAATCCCGCGTCGAATTCGAACGGGCGATCCGGATTTATCCGAATTACACGGACGCCTATATCGAACTCGGCAAAACCCTGATGGCACAAGACAAAGCCGACAGCGCGGTCGTCGTGTATACGCGGGCGACGGAGCTCGATACCGGCCGCGTCGTCGCGTGGGCCGGGCTGGCGGAGGCGCAGTTAAAAACGCAAAATTTCGGCGACGCGGAACGGACGTCCCGCCGCGCAATGCGCGTCTCCAATCTCGACCAACCGCACCTGCGCAGCCTGCTCGGCCAGTCGCTGGTACATCAGAAAAAATTTGCCGATGCCGCGGCGGAATTTGAAAAGGAACGTTTGTTGGACTCCAATGCCGCCGCCGTCCACTACGACTTTGCGACATTATACGCGGCGCAAAAAAACACCAAAACGGCGCTGTCGTACCTGGAAAAAGCGTTTGAACTTCGGTTCCGCGATTTCGCCCGCCTCGACAGAGAACCGCTGCTCGATGCAATCCGGTCCGACGCGACGTATAAGCAGTTGGTTGAACGCTACCGGCAAAAATTTCAACAGGAAGTACTGCAACTGCTCAAGGGAAACTGATGGTCAACACCGACGATATCCCGGTACCGGACGACGAGCGGTCTGAAGACGTTCGCCGCGAATTCGGCCGTCTGTACAACATCATGCGCGAACTGCGATCCAAGTGTCCGTGGGACCGCGTGCAGACGCACGATTCCCTCCGCCCGTACCTGCTCGAAGAAGCGTACGAAATGCTGGAGTCGCTCGACGAGCGGCGGTACGACGAATTACGTAAGGAAATGGGCGATCTGCTCCTGCAGATTCTGTTTCATTCGCGGCTGACGGCCGAGTCGAAGTTATTCGACCTCGTCGACGTTTTGCACGCGATCAACGACAAGCTGATCCGGCGCCATCCGCACGTCTTCGGCAACATCGAGGCGGACACGGCAGAGAAGATCTTGCACAACTGGGAACAGATCAAGCTACAGGAGACAGGGCGCGAGTCCGTGCTCGACGGCGTGCCGAAGAATCTGCCCGCACTGGTCCGCGCCGCGCGCGTCCAGGAAAAGGCGTCGCGCGTCGGTTTCGACTGGGGCGACGTCAAGGACGTCTGGCCGAAAGTGTTCGAAGAACTGAGAGAACTGCAGGACGCGACGGCATCGATGCCCGCCGAGAAGATAGAAGAAGAGTTTGGCGACGTTTTGTTTTCCATCGTCAACGTGTCGCGCTTTCTCGAGGTCAATCCCGAAGACGCTTTACGCCGGACAATCGATAAGTTTACCCGACGTTTTCGCTACGTCGAGAAAAAATTTGCCGACGCGGGCCGCGACATGAAAAAAGCGACGCTGGAGGAGATGGACGTGTTCTGGAACGAGGCGAAGGAGAAAGGAATATAAAACTCTATGACTTATGAATACAAATGTTACGTTATCGGAGAAACTATCTTCGAGCGCCTTAGCCCCTTCAAGTACCAACGTATTGAGCAAACATCCCACAGCATCCGGAATCGCGCTTGTTTCTTCGATGACTTTCGCATACGCCCGCATTGGCGTCTCCTATAGGTTTTGTAGAAATTTGGTAGTTCCTATGGAGTCGCCGCTTTCTATTTTAGACCTTTTTCAATTACTTTTGAAAGTAACTCTCCCGATTGTTGCAAACCCTTGAAGCCATTTATAACACATCGTCATCAACGCGCAATTTGGTTGTCGATACACTTAACATTCATTTCCAACTTAATTCCAGATTCTAAGTGTGATCGCTTCTACCCATTTTGAATGGGTTCTAAATTTGCGTGACGGGTTACCTTCAGGAAATAACACGGTTGATTCGTTACCCTACCAATTCAATTTGAGCATTGAATCGTTTGGTCCATTTGGAACGGATTCAGATTTGCTAAGCATTCGAAGTCCGGAGGGGCTAAACATCTTTGCACTCGCAAACACACTGAAAACCATCCCCGGAATTGCGATTGCAGAAAGCGGTTGCTGCATCGGGGATGGCAATGATCTTGACGTTACTGAAACCGATAACGGATATAAGGTCGTCTGTAGTTACGGTTTTGGGGATTGCCTTTCCGGTTGTATAAACGGTCCACTATTGGACTTTTGAAGTCGATTCACTTCTTAATGTTGCTTACAAGGGTGAGAGCGGCGATCCATTGTAGCCACCGCAATATCCAAACTTCTTTCTTCGCTTCGTTTTTTCTTTTAAGTTTCGGTATGAAGTGGTTTTTCTGTCTGCTCCCGCTTACCGGTTTGGCCGGTGCACAGGATTTTACCCATTTTCGCCGGCATGTCGAGGCGCTCGCCCACGACAGCATGGAGGGCCGTGGAACCGGGACGGAGGGTGAACGGAAAGCCGCACGGTACATCGCAGGTCAACTGGAAACGATGCGCCTACGGCCGCTTCCGTCGATCGGGTCGTACTTTCAGCAGGTTCCAATGCACGGGGCAATCCCTCTGCCCACGTCACGACTGATATTGCACGGCGACAGTACAACCACCGGGCTTCAGCTCAACCGCGATTACGTTATGTTGACGTCGGGCGCCCAGACGTACATCCGGCTGCCCGTTCCGCTGGTCTTCGTCGGCTTCGGCATTGTCGCGCCGGAATACGACCACAACGATTATCAAAAGGCGGACGTTGACGGCAAAATCGCGGTTATGCTCGATGGAGAGCCCTGGTCCGGTGACGAGACCTATTTCGAAGGACCCCGGCCGACCCGCCACTCGTTTTTGTCGACCAAACGAAAAGTCGCCCTGTCCCAGGGCGCGCGCGGTAGCGTCATCATTTCCTGGAATCCGTCGGGAGCGCGCAGCTGGCACGCCGTTGTTCAGGAATATTCGCAAGAAGACGTCACGCTGAATTATGAACCGGCCGGTCACTTCAGCGTGTTGATGAATGCCAATACGGCGCAACAACTCTTCCTCGACGGTCCTGTTTCGTTGAAAAACATCCTTGACGATGCCCGCCGCGGCGCCGTTTCGTCATTTCCGATGAACGTCCGTCTGTCATTCGACGGTGGTTTCAATGAGCGCGATTTTGTCTCTCAAAACGTCATCGGCTGGCTGGAGGGCAGCGACCCCGTTTTGAAAGACACTTACCTGGTTGTCTCTGCCCATTACGACCACCTCGGCATCGGGCGGTCCGTCGACGGAGATTCCATTTACAACGGCGCTTTTGACAACGCCGCCGGTGTCGCCGCCGTGCTTGAAATCGCACGCACGTTCGTGTCGCATCGTCCACGGCGCTCCGTGATTTTTTTATTTCCAACCGGAGAAGAAAAGGGGCTGCTCGGATCGATTTACTACGGCGATCATCCCGTCGTTCCTCGATATAAAACCGTAGCCAACGTAAACGTCGACGGAATCGCGTCGTTTGAAAAATTTCGCAGCGTCTACGCGATCGGCGCAGAATTGTCGGACCTGGAGTCGACGGTCAAAACGGTGCTCGAAGGAAACAATTTATCCGTCCGATTCCCGACGCTTGATCAGTCGTACGCAGAAGCGTTCTACCGTTCCGATCATTTTGTGTTTGCGCAGTCGGGCATTCCGTCCCTGATGGTCATGGAGGGATTGGACTACGAAACATCGAGCCGCGACGAGGGACTGGCGCGGATGAATCGTTGGTACGCGGATTATTATCATTCCCCTAAAGACGACGCGGCTCAGCCCATGAACTGTGACGCCGTCCTTCAGCATCTGAAAATTTTGATGGAACTGATCTTGCGGCTGGCCAACGATCCCTCGGATATTCAATGGAAAAAAGGCGTGCCGTACCTGCAGATCCGACTGCAAAACATCGTGGAAAAACGATGATCCGCTTTTTCGTTCTGGCGGTCACGCTGGCCGGCTGTATACCCGGTTTACGTCCGCAACGCACACCCACGATCCGTCTCGTCGGATCGGACACGATGCTACTGCTCACGCAGCGCTGGGCGGAGCGATTCATGTTGTCGAACGCCGGTTCAGGGATTGCTGTCTATGTGGAAGGCGGGGGAAGTACCCGGGGTATCCAGCTTTTCATCGACGGGAAGTCGGACATCTGTGCGTCGTCACGACCGCTGTCGGCAACGGAAATTCATCAGATCGCGGAGCGATACGGTACGGTCGGTCTCGCGCATCGAGTGGCGCTCGACGCACTGAGTGTTTATGTGCATCCATCCAATCCCATCCACGATCTTACCATCGATCAGATCGCGCGTATCTTCACCGGCGACATCCAGAATTGGAAAGATGTCGGCGGACCGCGGGCGTCCATTCACGTCGTCACGCGAAATCCGAGTTCCGGCACGTATTATTATTTCAAAGAACACGTGCTCGGTGAAGCGGCGTATTCACCGCGGGCCGAGACGTTGGCCTCGACGGCAGATTTGATCGAACGGATTGCCGCCGATTCGTTTGCCATCGGTTATGGAGGCCTCGGCTACGGATCGGAAAGGGTGCGTTCCCTGCGCGTCAACGGAATCGAAGCCGTCGAAGAAAACGTTCGCAACGATACGTATCCGATTCGCCGGTACCTTGTCTTTAACACGCTCAAATTTCCTTCCGGTCCCGTCCGCAGTTTTATTGACTGGGTGATTTCCGATGAAGGACAGGTATGCGTCCGCGAGGCCGGTTACATTCCTCTTTTTCCTTCTCCGTAGCCCGCGATTTAACACCCGGTTAACATTCTTAATCAAACGGTAAGGATTCGATAATCCGGTCCTAACGGTGATCGTGTATACTTGCGACGCGTGGATATGCACGTGGAAACCATACACAGGAAACCGTTATGAAATCCTTCTTTCTCCTCTTGCTGACCGCCGGAGTTCTTTCAGCTCAAAACGGCAAAATATCTGGAAGCGTACTCGATGCGCAAAACGGCGACCTCTTGATCGGATGCAACGTCGTCATCGTCGGCACCAACATGGGCGCCAGTACGGATCTGGATGGCAACTTCCTGATGCCGAAAGTCCCCGTCGGTGTGTACAGCCTGATGGCCAGTTACATCGGTTACACCTCGACGACAATCACGAACGTCAAAGTTTTTGCCGATCAGGTGGCGGCGATCAAAATCTCGCTGCAGCCCGAAGGCATCGTCGGTGAGGAAGTCGTCATCGAGGCGAAGGCCGACCTGTCCAATGCGAACGCCTTGCTTGTCGAGCAGAAAAAAGCCGTGGTCGTTTCCGACGCGATCGGCAGCCAGCAGATCAGCAAGACGCCGGACAAAAGCGCCGGCGACGCGCTCAAACGCGTGACCGGACTGACCGTGGTCGGAAACAAATTCGTCTACGTCCGCGGTCTGGGCGAACGCTACAGCAATGCGCAGTTAAACGGCGTCGAAATTCCGAGTCCGGAAGCCGAAAAGAAAATCATTCCGATGGACATCTTCCCGGCCGGATCCCTGCAGAATATCACCGTGATCAAGACCTACAACCCCGATATCTCAGGAGATTTTTCGGGCGGACTGGTCAAGATTCATACCAAGGAATTTCCGGAAAAACTCTACGTCTCCGCCGGACTATCGGCAGGCGTCAATCGTGCTTCGTTCGGCAACGTCCTTCGCTATGGCGGAGGCAGTACCGATTTTCTCGGTTTCGACGATGGAACCCGCAAGCGACCCAATGTGCCCAGGTTTGACCAGACGACGGACATTGCTACGGTCGCGCAGTACCACGATCGATTTCAGTCGACGTGGAGTCCGATGCGCCACACGGTCGGACCCAATTCCGGTTTCAGCGTGTCGGTCGGCAACAGCTACGGCGACAAATCTCCGATCGGATTTCTCGGTTCGCTGACCTACAGCCAGGACTTCAACGAACGCCGGGAAACGGAATTCTTTCCTCTGGCCGACGGAACGCCGGCGTACGACTATCGGGCGCTCAAAGGAAGTTACTCCGTTCTGTGGGGTGCATTGGCGGACGTCAATTACAAACTGAATTCCATGAACAAGATCGGCGTGAAGACCGTGTACAATCTTCAATCCGACGACGAAGCCACCGAAGTTTTTGGCTTTGTCAACGCCAGTTCCTCCGGCGATGTGCGGGCAACGCGGCTACGTTTTTCATCTCGAACGCTTTTCTCTTCGCAACTTCTGGGTGAACATCAGATCAAGTCGCTGGCAAATTCCAAACTCGAATGGCATGCGGCCTACTCGGTGGCGCAACGGAATGAACCCGACACCCGCCAGACGTTTTATTTCTTGAATCAAACGACGGACGTCTATGAAGCAGCGAGTTCGTCCAAAAACACGCGCTTTTTCTCTAATCTGGACGATCGGGACGTCAACGTCGGTCTGGACTGGACCCTTCCCACCGATCAGTGGTTACGGGGCAGCAAGGTCAAAGTGGGAAGCTTGGTC
>CAYZJB010000062.1:0-2692 GCA_964478735.1 uncultured Bacteroidota bacterium
AGCACACTTCCGGCACGAACGAAAAAATATTCATTAGGACTTTTTCAACAGCCTGATAGACGCGAATTTCATGCCTCCGAAGCGTTTCATCTACTTGATTCGACGTTTCATCCAGAAGGAATCGCTTACGATCCGGTTTCGGGCGCTTTTTTTACCGGAAGTATACGCAGAGGAACGATCGCCAAAATTGAAAACGGGACAGTCGATCTGAACTGGAGTCACGTATCCTACAGCGCCATGGGAATGCGCGTCGACGCCGAGCGTCGGACATTGTGGATCGGAACGACGGCCATGCCGGAATTCATCGACTACCACGATTCCCTCAAGGGCCGTGCGGCCGTCATTGCCGTCAGCCTCAAGAACGGACGGTCGGAGAAAACATACACCGTCGAAGGCCGCCATGTGTTTGGCGATCTTTGTGTCGGGTCCAATGGCGATGTGTACGTCTCGGATAGCGAGGAACCGAACATTTACAGGATTGCCGACGGCCGCATGGAACTCTGGCATCGGATCGACACGGCATGGAACCTCCAGGGGGTCGACGTCACACCGGACGGACGTTACCTCTTCATAGCCGATTACGTTTCCGGAATTTACCGGATCGAAATAGCAACGCGGAAAACTCAACGGATTCTGTGTGAACCCATGACCGCCTTGCGCGGCATCGATGGACTGCGGCTTCAAGGCCATACGCTGATTGCCATTCACAACGGCGTACGCCCGTTCCGTATCACGCGACTGGTTCTCGACGAAACGGGTCTGCGAATCGGCCGGATCGACTTCATCGCCCGTGCGGCCTTGGAACTCAATGAACCGACTCTGGGCACTGTCGTCGGTAACGAATTTTACTTTATTGCCAACAGCCCGTGGACTGCCTACGATAAAAACGGATTCCATCCGGAAAAAGCCGCACCGCCCGCCGTATTCAAAGTACCTCTCAAAAATTAATGTAACCCACGACTACCAATCGATGACCTTTCCGTCGCGGTAGAATTTCCCGGTTCGGATCGCGGGCGTCGTCGCGGCCCATACGATTCCTTCGGCTCCTTTACGGACGGACCGCGGCGCCATCGTTCCGCCCATATCGGTTCGCACCCATCCGGGACAGACGGCGACCACATCGATACGATCGCGTTTTAGTTCTCTCGCCAGTAGGATCGTTTGAGCGTTGAGGCCCGCTTTGGATAGCCGGTACCCTGCGTAATTTCCTGCCAGATCGTCCAGTGTTCCCATACCGCTGCTGACGTTCACAATCCTCCCCGATTTGCTCTGCCGTAAAAGGCCGCGTAGATGGGAGCAGAGCATGATCGGCGAGAAAAAATTGACCTCAAAAATGAGCCGCATGTCTTTAAGATCGCCGTCGGTCAGGCCTTTGGACCCGATACCGATTCCCGCATTGTTGACTAGCACATCGAGCCGTCCCAATCGACGTTCGACGATCTCCGCGGCGCGACGGACGTGATCCTCGCGCGTCACGTCGAGTTCGACTGGAATCCAACGATCGTCGGTTACAAAATCCGGCGGTGCGGCCGGTCTACGCATACCGGCGACGACCGTGTGTCCCGTTAGATACAATTGATGTGACACCTCGAATCCAATTCCACGTGATGCGCCCGTAACGAGAAGGATACGTCCGGCCACTGCCCGCTATTTCTTCAGCAGCTTGAACGCGTGCGACCACGAATTATGCAGGAATCCGGGGATGCACCACAACATGCACAGCGGCTCGATGGCCCGCGCGGCTTCGGCCTTGCCCATGTCTTCCCATTCCCAGCCGAATTGTTTTAAAATCTCCGTCACCTGTTTTTTCGCATTCTCATCATTGCCGCAGATGAACATCGTCGGCGGGCCGTCTTTAAACTGTGGATTGACCATAAACGCATTGCCGACACAACTGAACGCTTTGACGAAATGAGCGCCCGGAATCAACGACTGAAGGTCTTCCATCAGGGATTCATTGGGACCGGTAAAAAATCGGATGACTCCGTTGACCGGGGGCTCCTCGGCGATCGGATTGGTAACGTCGATGATCGTTTTGCCATTGAGGTTCTTAGCTCCGGCGGTCGTCAGCGCATCTTCAGCGGCAGTTCCCTTGACGGCGAGAACGATGATTTCACCGAACCGGGCCGCGTCTTCGAAGCTGCCGGTTTTCCCTTTTGCGCCCGCTTTTTCCTTCCAGTCGTTAAGTTTCGACGCTTCACGGGAACCGACCGTGACGTCGTGTCCGTGTTTGATGAATCCGTCCGCCAGGACTCGCGCCACCTGGCCGGAACCGATAATACCGATCTTCATAACGGCCTCCTTTGTGTTTGATTGTGCATACAAATATCTGATCAAAATTTTTTAAGTTGCTTTCTCCAGAACGACGGCCGCTTCGTACATCGCGGAGGTCACGTCGGCGGATTTCCGTTTACCCAGCACGTGAGTATAGGCGTCGTACAGCTGGAGCCAGGACGATTGCAGTACGGATTCGAGTTTTCTCCCGGCGGCGGTGGGGATCACCCGGGTCGCCTTCCCGGCCGTTTCCCGTATCACCAGTTTTTTGGATTCCAACTTTTCGATCAGTCGCGTGACTGTCGATGGCGTCAGCATCATGATTTTACTGATCCGCGTCGGTTGAATACCCGGCGTTCGAATGACCGTCATCAACACGAACGCATGCGAAGGAGCCAGTCCGGTTTTTTTGAACGCA
>CAYZJB010000062.1:2792-20547 GCA_964478735.1 uncultured Bacteroidota bacterium
GTTTCGCCGTGTCGTAATCCACAACGGGTGTCGACGTAAAAAAAATGGTAAACATCGAACCGACACGGTTGAGCGTAATGGGTAAGCGCCCCTCGTTGACGATCCTCCGTACGCCGTCTTCCAGCCTTTTCGATTTTGTTTCCAACGCTTCGTACACATTCGGGCTCAGGTTCTCGAGCATCGCCAGCCCGGCCGCCATTGCGAGCGGGTTACCCGATAACGTTCCGGCCTGATACATCGGTCCCGCCGGCGCGACCATCGACATGATGTCGCGACGCCCGCCGTAGGCGCCGACCGGCAAGCCGCCGCCAATGATCTTACCGAGCGTCGTCAGATCCGGCGTGATTCCGTACAGATCTTGCGCGCCGCCTCGCGCGACGCGGAATCCCGTCATGACTTCGTCCATGATAAACACCACCCCGTCGCGATCGCACAACCGGCGCAGATCATCTAAAAAACCCGGCTTCGGCGGTATGCATCCCATGTTGCCGACGACCGGCTCGACGATCAACGCGGAAACCGCACCGCGATGTTCGTTCAACAACGACTCGACGGAACCCGCATCGTTGAATCTCGCCGTGAGCGTGTCGCGGCCGATGGTCTCCGTCACGCCGGGACTGTCCGGGACGCCCAGCGTCATGGCGCCGGAACCGGCTTTGATCAAAAACGAATCGGCATGGCCGTGGTAACATCCGGCGAATTTGATGATCTTCGTTTTACCCGTAAACGCCCTCGCCAGCCGGATCGCGCTCATCGTCGCTTCGGTTCCTGAGTTGACCATCCGCACCATTTCCATCGACGGCATGAACGATGAGATACGTTCCGCCATCTCCACTTCACGCCGCGTCGCCGCACCGAAACTGGTTCCATCCACGGCGGCTTTTTGAATGGCCTCGACGATAGCCGGATGCGCATGTCCCAGGATCATCGGACCCCATGAACCGACGTAGTCGATAAACTCGTTGCCGTCTTCGTCCCACAGCCTGGATCCGGCCGCTTTTTTGATGAAGATCGGATTTCGGCCGACGGACTTGAATGCCCGCACGGGCGAATTGACGCCGCCGGGAATCGTTTTCACGGCTCGTTCAAAAAGAGAATCGGACGTCGTCGTTTTCATCGTCAGAGCCTCCGTGCCGCATCTTTGGCAAAGTACGTGAGAATCATGTCCGCACCCGCCCGTTTCATGCTCAACAGGGTTTCCAACATCACCCGCGTCTCGTCGATCCAGCCGTTGCGTCCGGCCGCTTTGATCATGGCGTATTCTCCGCTGACGTTGTACGCCGCGGTCGGCATCTGAAACCGTTCTTTGACGCGCCGGATGACGTCGAGGTACGACAGCGCCGGTTTGACCATGACGATGTCCGCTCCTTCGGCAATATCGGCTTCGACTTCACGCAATGCCTCGTCGGAGTTGCCCGGATCCATTTGATGCGAACGCCGGTCGCCGAATTGCGGCGCACTTTCCGCCGCGTCGCGAAACGGCCCGTAAAATCCCGACGCATACTTGGCCGCGTACGACATGATCGGCAGATGGACGAATCCACGCTCGTCCAATCCTCGCCGGATCGCACGGACACGTCCGTCGAACATGTCGGACGGTGCAATCACGTCGGCACCCGCGTCGGCATGGGTCAACGCTTCTTTTACCAGCAATTCGACGGACGGATCGTTGAGTATCTCTTCACCCTTCAAAATTCCGCAGTGTCCGTGTGACGTGTATTCACACAGACACACGTCGGTGATCACGATCAATGGCGGAAGGTCCTTTTTGATTGCCCGCACCGCTTCCTGTACGATACCGTGAGGATCGTACGCACCGGAACCGACGTCGTCTTTGGATTCGGGAATACCGAACAGAATGACGGCCGGAATACCGAGTTCCGCAACCTCGGCGCACTCCTTCACGGTTTCGTCGACCGACAATTGGAAAACGCCCGGCATCGAACGGACTTCTTTACGAATTTTTTTTCCGGGAACGACGAACAGGGGATAAATCAGATCCTCTTTGCGAAGGTGCGTTTCTCGAATCATGGACCGGATCGATTCGTTCATTCGCAGTCGCCGGAATCGTTTGAAAGGTTCGGTCATCGGAGGGTTCCTTGAATTTCAAAACGTTGATGCCGTCGTTCGAGAATCCGGTCGGCCACAGCGCGCGATTGGATCACACAATCGCCGACGGAAATGCCGCCCCGATAATTACCGCTGAGCATCATTCCCGGGTATCGACTTTCGAATCGTTCGATTGCCGACATGACGTCCAGGTGACCGAGGGCATATTGCGGAATGGCGCGATCCCATCGCGATACACGAACGAACACGGGATCGCCGGACATTCCCATAATCGCCCGGAGTTCGGCATGCACAAGATTGATTAATGGTTCATCGCTCCGCATGGCCAGTTCGGGTTGCCGCGAGCCACCGACAAATGTGGTCAGCGCGACATGGTCTTCGGGTGCGCGGTTGGGAAATAACACGGACGACCAGATGGTGCCCAGAATCGAACGTTTTTCTTTTTCCGGCACCAGAAACCCGAACCCGTCCAGCTCACGCCCCATTTGGTCCCGACGATACCCCAGATAAATTTCAGCCACCGGAGGATAGTCGATCGCATCCAGACGGGAAGCCAGATTGTCGTCCAACGGCCGGACCCAGCGACTCGCGACGTACGAGGGCACGGCGAAAATCAGCTGACCACAGGTGAGCGTGAACGGCTTATTTTCGCGATGGCCGGTCACGTGAAATTCACCACCGACCGGTGCGATCGATTCGACATCGGAGCGCGTCATCACCCGATCGCCCAGCGCACGCGCGAGCGCCCGCGGAAGCGTTTCCATACCGTCGGTAAATGAGATCAATCGCGCACGGTCTTTCGCTATGTCTCCGCGGCGGCGGCGTTCCCGCGCACCGCGAATCTGACCCTTGATCAAACTGCCGTACTTTTCTTCGAGCGCATATAGTTTTGGAAATGCCGCCCGCACACTCAGCCGTGACGGATCGCCGGCAAACACGCCCGCAACGAACGGATTGATCGCGTAGTCCAGCAACTCGCGCCCCAGACGCCGTTCGACAAATTCCGCGATCGACTCCTCGCGCGTCGCGCGCCCGACAAACGGTTCTTTCAAAATGCGCAGTTTGGCCCGTCCGCTCCAGAGCCGGGTTCGAAGCAGCTTCGCCGGCGACATCGGCAGTGCATGTAAAACGCCGTTGCGCAAAATGTACCGATTGTTCGCCGCTTCATTCGCGTACAATTTTTGGTCCGAAATTCCCGTATCCTCACATAAGGTTTGGATCAACGGTGTCGTCTCCAGAGCGCTGTTGGGGCCGGTTTCGATCAACCATCCATCGTGCCGGACGGTTTTCATCGTCCCGCCGACCTCTGCGTTTTTTTCGAGTACGGTCACGTCGACGCCGGCTTTGGCCAGCCACCATGCCGTTGCGAGCCCTGAAATCCCTCCGCCGATGACGATGACCGATTCGTTCATGACAACCGCTCCCCTCCGGCATGAACGAGTTCCGTAAGACACGAAATGAATTTCGGGTGATCGATGAGCGCGGGCATCATTTCGAATCGTTTTATACCCAGCGCATGGGCCTGTCGGCGTGCCTCGATATTGATCTCGGACAACGTTTCGATGTGTTCACTGACGAACGCAATGGGTACGACGAGCAGGTGTCGGGCGCCTGCATTCGCGAGATCGTCGATCGTTTTTGTCAATGACGGCTCGAGCCACTTTTGCGGACCCACTTTGCTTTGAAAACATAAATGATGGGGCAGCCCCCATCCGCCGCGCTCGACGACGAGCCCGAACGTCCGGCGAATCTGGTGGGAATACGGATCGCCTTCACGAACGAGTTTCATCGGTGTCCCGTGTGCGCTGAACAGGAGGTGTACATGGTGACGCTCGGCAGGATCGAATCGTTCCAGTGTCGCGTTGATGTTGTCCACGAGGGCGTCGATGTACATCGGATGATCGTGATACTCGCGGACGAGTTGCGTCGGTACGGTGAGTCTCAACCGTTTCACGGTACGGTTCCACTCGTTGACACTCGATCCGGTCGTCGCCCGGCAATAGTGCGGGTACAGCGGAAGCAAGACGACGCGCTCATACCGGCCGACGACGATTTTTTGAACGGCGGCATCGGTCATCGGGTGCCAGTACCGCATCGCGACGAAAACGTCGCCGGTAAAACCGTTGGATCCAAGCGACGCCTGTAACGCACGGACCTGCGTTTGCGTTTGTTCCAGAATGGGAGAACGCCCGCCGATCTCTTTGTACAATTCTTGAATTTTTGGAGCACGACGGCGGCTGATCAAACGGGCGAGGCCCTTCCGAAATAAAAAAGCACCCGGAAGGTCGATGATATCGGGATCGATGAAAAGGTTGTACAAAAAAGGTTCGACCGCGTCGAGTGCATCGGGACCGCCAAGCTGCAGAAGCACGACGGCCGTTCTCATACCGTCCTCGAAAAAATCGGCTTTTCTTTCATCAGGAGATCGATGTACGCATCGAAAATCATCGCGATGTTTCGCACGATGAGGCGGCCGAGTTCCACCACGCGGAAACCGCCCGCGTACAGCTCGATCAGTCCGTCCTCCGCAAACGGCCGGAGCGCGTCGAGTGCGTCCGGAAAGTAATCGTGGAAGCGGATCCCAAACGACTTTTCGACGGACGCGTAATCCAGTTCCATGTCGCACATGATTCGCATGATCACGTGTTTCCGTACATGATCGTCGGGGGTCATGCGGTAGCCGACGTGGGTCGCCGGTCGGCCATTCCCAATCGCCTTGTAGTACTCGGGCAAGACTTTATGGTTTTGATGGTATGACTTTTCAAACTGTCCGATGGACGACATGCCGAAGCCGTACAGATCGCATCCGGCCTTGGTCGAGTAACCCTGGAAATTCCGATACAGAGTTTTGTTCCGCTGTGCGACGGCAAGCTCGTCCGTCACTTTGGAAAAATGGTCCATGCCGATGTTCCAGTAACCGGCGTCGAGCAGTTTCTCGATCGTCATTTTGAAGATCGCCAGTTTCTGTTCCGGCGAGGGGAGATGCTCGACCGGGATGACCTTCTGATGTTTTTTCAGCCAGGGCACATGAGCATAATTAAAAACGGCAAGCCGGTCGGGATCGATGGCGATGACGGCATCGACGGTTTTGGCGAACGATTCGACGGTCTGGTACGGCAATCCGTAAATCAGGTCGATGTTGACGCTTTGAAATCCCTGCTCGCGGCCCCATCGGACGGCGTCGCGGGTGACGGATTCCGGTTGAATGCGGTTGACCGCCTTCTGGACCCGCGGGTCCATGTCCTGCACGCCGATGCTCATGCGATTGAACCCGACTTCGCGGAAGGCTTTCATGTGATCTTCGGTCAATTCCCGCGGATCGATCTCGACGCCGCATTCCGCGCCTTCGGCGATCGTAAAGGCCTCGCGGATCGCCGCCCCGACGTTACGGATCTCGTCCGGTTCGAGGTACGACGGCGTTCCGCCGCCCCAGTGCAGTTGCGTCACGCGTCGCGACGGATGGATCATCGGCGCGATCAGCGCCATTTCTTTTTTGAGATACTCGTTGTACTCGGCAATCTGTTCACGATGATGAGTGATCAGCATCGTGCATCCGCAAAAGTAGCACAGCGTGTCGCAAAACGGAAAGTGAAAATACAGCGACAGATCCGCGCCCGCGGAGTCACGGTTGGTGTCGACGATTTCACGAACATAATCGTCGGGGCCGAAATCCGTTGAAAACAGCGGTGCGGTCGGATAACTCGTATAGCGAGGTCCTGGCCGGTCATACCGCCGCAGTAGGTCCGTGTCGATGCGATGGAACTGGTTCATACCCTCCCCTTTTCACTGTGGTATGCCCGGCTCATCGTTTTGACGGATTCGACGAACGTTTTCACGTTTTCCACCGGCGTCTCGGGTAAAATACCGTGGCCGAGATTGAAAATATGCCCGTCGAAATGTCCGACCTTTGCCAGAATCGTTTCGACTTCTTTTTGAATACGTTCGGGCGACGCAAAGAGCATGCACGGATCCATGTTCCCCTGCAACGCCGATCGATGTCCGATCCGATTTTTCGCATCGCCGATGTCCGTCACCCAGTCGATCCCGACCACGTCCACGCCGAGTTCCGTAATATGCTCCAGCGAATGGCCGCAATCCTTGCAAAATACAATGACCGGTGTTCGTTCCGCGGGGAGTTGATCCAGAACCTGCCGGATGTATCGAAGCGAAAATTCGCGAAAATGGTCCATCGCAAGGATACCGCCCCACGTGTCGAAGATCTGGACGACGTCGGCGCCCGCGCGCATTTGTGCCGAGAGATACGCCGCAACGTTCGTGGCAAGTTTTTCCAACAGCCGATGCGCCGCCCGAGGGTCGGTGAATATCAGCTCTTTGATGTGGCGAAAATTTTTTGATCCGCGGCCTTCGACCATATAGGTTGCGAGCGTCCAGGGCGAACCGGAAAATCCGATCAGTGGAACGCGTGACGCGAGATTTTTCTTCGTCAGAAGCAGGGCATCCATGACATAACGAAGGCCATTCTCTGCATCGAAAAGCGGCAATTTTTCGATGTCGGTCCCGGAACGGATTGGCTCGGGAAATTGAGGTCCTCCTTTGCCTTCCTCGACGACTAGCGTCATGCCCATCGCTTCGGGAACGACGAGAATATCGGAAAAAATGATTGCGGCATCTACTCCAATAAGGTCGACGGGCTGGATGGTGACCTCCGCGGCGAGTTCCGGTGTCTTACACAGGGTCAGGAAGTCTACTCGCTCGCGTACGGCGCGGTATTCCGGTAAGTAGCGGCCGGCTTGACGCATAAACCAGACGGGCGTTTGCTCCACCGGCTCCCGGCGGCAGGCCCGGAGTAATAAATCGTTTTGCAACTTCATGTCACCACCGCGGGTTCGAAATAACGTTCGAGAGCCTGGATCATCGATTCCACGTCCGGCTTTTCCGAAACGATCGCGCACGGATAACCGGCTTCGCGGATTCGCTGGGCGGTCGTCGGCCCGATGGCGGCCAGTATCGTTTGAACGTCCGGTCGATAAAAATCCAGAAAACTCTCGAAACTTGACGGACTGAAAAACGTGATTGCATCGGCCTTTACAATTTTATCCCGAAGTTCATCGGCGTTTGGCAGAAGGGCTCTCTGCGTACGATACACGATAACGTCGGTAACATGATTGTGTCGTTGCCGTAAAAGTTCCGGAAGCCGGTCGACGGCTTTATCGCCGTGCGGAAACAGCACGCGTCGGCTTTCGACGTTCAGATGCCGGATCAGATCTTCGGACTCACGTACATCGTCGAATATCTCGGCCGTCCATCCGAAGGCGTGCAACGATTCCAACGTGGCTCGTCCAATGGCGACCATTCGGATGCCGTCCATGTCGGCGGGCGTGCCTCCGAGTTGGATGAGACGCGAACAGAACATACGGACGGCATTGGCGCTCGTCCAAACGACCATGTCGTACGACGGAATACCGGAGATCGCCGCGTCGCACGCATTCCACGACTTGGGAGGACTAATTTCGATCGTCGGAAAAAATATCACGCGAGCGCCCCGTACTTCCAGTAAATCGCCGAATGTGTCGCTTTGATTCCGCGGACGCGTGACGACGATCGTCTTTTCGTTTAAAGTCGACTTACGGTTGGGCATCGGTTCCGGACCGGATTTGTTTGAGTATTACCTCGGCGCCGGCAGACAGCAGCTTTTCCGCAAGCGCCATGCCGAGTTCGTACGCCGCGCCCGGATCACCGTTCATCCGGTCGCGGATGATTCGGGTACCGTCGAGACTTCCGACCATGGCGTCAAGCTGTAACGCGCCGTCGACGTGACGGCCCAATGTGCCGACGGGAATCTGGCACCCGCCTTCGAGTTTTCGTAGCAGCGACCGCTCCGCCAGGGTCGCCGTGTACGTATCGTTGTCGTGTAACGGTTGAAGCAGAGTTTTCAATTCAACGTCGTCTTCGCGAATTTCCACAGCGATTGCGCCCTGTCCGACCGCAGGAAGAACGATGTCGGTGGAAATAACTTCCGCGATTCGGTCATCCCAACCGAGACGACGTACACCTGCGGCAGCGAGCAGCATGCCGTCCCACGCCGATTCGTCCAGCTTTCGGAAACGTGTGTTCAGATTACCGCGAATATCGATGATCCGTACATCGGGACGAAAAGCGAGCAGCTGGCACTTGCGGCGTAAGCTGCCGGTCGCAATTTGCCCGCCTTCCGGCAGATCGTTCAGCGTCGATGGACCCCGACCGGCGCGCGTGATGAGAACGTCGTGGACATCTTCACGCGGTCCGATCGCACCGAGCGTAAGTCCGTCCGGAAGAACCGTCGGCACATCTTTCAGGCTGTGCACGGCGAGGTCGATTTTTCCGTCGAGCAGTGCCTCTTCGATCTCTTTCGTAAAGAGACCTTTGTCGCCGATTTTGGAAAGAGGCGAATCCAGAATTTTGTCGCCGGTTGTTTTGATGATTTCCGTGTCGACCGTCAGTCCGGAATGATGGCGTTTCAATTGTCCGGCCGCCCAGCGCGTCTGCCATAGGGCCAGATCGCTGTCGCGCGTACCGATGACAATGCGTGTCCTCATATCAGGACGGCGTTTTCGTCAGGCCAAAAAGATGCCGGATCGTGTGCAATTGCTCGTGGACGGCGGCGGGATCTGCATGGCAGGAGTCTTTCAGAGAAACGGTCGGACAGTGCAGCAGTTTCCGTACGATTCGCTGCGTGATCATGTCGACCAGCGCCTTGTCTTCGTCGGAAAAGCGATGCAGATATTTTTCGAGCTCGTCTTTTCGTACGGATTCAAAACGAGAGTGCAGTTCCTCGATCGTGGGGTGAACCTTTAACGTACGGAACCACCGGCGAAATTCGTCCAGTTCCTCCTCGACGATGGCTTCAACTTTGGGGACGTCCGCGTCCCGCTGACGCCGATGCTCGCCGACGATCTGCGACAGCCGGTCGATATCGTGCAGAGTCACGCCGGGAAGCCCGTTGACGGTTTCGTCAATATTGCGCGGTACGCCGAGATCGAGCAGGAGCAAATCGCCCGTGCGGCCGGAAGACTCGACCATTTCCCGCGTGATCACCGAAGCCGTGGCGTGAACGGACGAAATGACCAGATCGACGCCGGCCAGCGCGGCGGGAATTTCGTCCATGGCGATGACTTTTCCTCCGACAAGCCCGCACAACATTTCGGCGTGTTCACGCGTGCGGTTGGCAATGACCAGTTCACCGATGCGGTGCGTACGAAGATGCTTGGCGGATAGTTTACTCGTGTCGCCCGCGCCGATGATCAACGCTTTTCGCGCCGACAGATCGCCAAAATGTTCGGCCGCAAGTTCGACGGCCGCTGAACTGACGGAAACCGTCCCCTTGGAAACTTCGGTTTCCGTTCGCGCCCGTTTTCCCGCATGATACGTCGACAACATCAGGCGCCGCAAAAACCACCCCGATGTTTTGGCTTCATCAGCCAGCTGAAAACTTTCTTTGATCTGACCGAGTACCTGGACGTCGCCGATCACCATCGAATCGACCCCGCACGCGACCTTGAACAGATGACGAACGGCGTCTTCACCATGATACAGATAAAAATGTTTGGGGCGGATCGGATCGATTCCTTTAAAATCGGCCAGCACGCGAATGACATCCGACGGATCGGCGGTTCGGCTGGGAATCCCATAAACTTCGGTACGATTGCAGGTCGAGACCAGAAGACATTCGGAGAAATACGTCGCCGTCAATTGTTGTGAAACGTCACGGATCTCGTCTGCGGAAAACGCAAAACCCTCACGAACGTTCAGTGGCGCCGTCAGGTGATTGATTCCGATAACTATTAAATTCATGAATGACGTGTTATAATCGTCTGAATTTTATCAACTTCGAGGTCAATGTAATGTGTGTTCGTATGTGTGTCAATGTACTCACACAGGTGATTCCGACCTTTTACATTATTATTACACAACACCCTATTTTTTTATGACAAAAGTCAACTATTTCGACGCCTTGATTTCCGTGGGCATCTTTAAGATGTCGGTCCGATGGTTGATAATCTCATGTTTCCGTCCTGACTGGGATCATTTCCTCTAAGGCGCGACTCCTGCAGTTTAAGATATGCTACCTCACGAGTTGTTTTTTCCATCTTCGATCGCGGTCGTTGGAGCATCCAACGACATCCAAAAACCTGGCGGGAAGGTCCTTGCCAACATTCTTGCAGGTTCTTTCGATGGAACCGTGTATCCCGTCAATCCCAGGACGTCTCCCATTCAGGGATTGACTGCTCTGACGCACCCCGCCGACGTTCCGCCGGTCGACGTCGCCATACTTGCTATTCCGGCCGAAGCCGCCGTTCAGGCCGTGACGGAAATGGAGCGCACGCGCAATTTTATCGTCCTTTCCGCCGGTTTCAGTGAACTCGACGCCAAAGGCATACAATTGGAAAAACAACTGCGCGGCCTGATCGAACGGCGGAATGGCCGGCTCATCGGCCCGAATTCCATCGGCATCATGAATTCACATTACCACGGCGTATTTACCGAACCGATTCCGCCGTTTGATCCTAGTGGCTGTGATCTCATCACAGGTTCAGGCGCGACGGCGTGTTTTATCATGGAACAGGCCATTCCGCGTGGAGTGAGGTTCGCCAGCGTCGTTTCCGTTGGTAATTCCGCGCAGACCGGAATCGAGGACGTTCTCGCGCATCTTGACGAAACGGCCGCTGCGCACTCCAACCCGCATCTTGTTCTGCTGTACATGGAACGCATTGACCGGCCCGGCCTGCTGCTCCGTCACGCCCGATCGCTTTCCCGCAAAGGCTGGCGCATCGCGGCGATCAAGGCCGGTTCGTCGGACGCGGGCAGTCGTGCCGCTTCGTCGCACACCGGCGCCATGGCAAGTCCCGATGTTTTTGTCGATGCACTGTTTCAAAAAGCCGGGATCATACGGTGCACCGGCCGACAGGAACTGGTCGACGTTGCATGCGTTCTGCAGACGGCGGCCCACGTCGGTGAGCGGTTTGCCGTCGTCACGCACGCCGGCGGCCCCGGCGTCATGCTCACGGACGCACTGTCGAAAAACGGATTTGACGTGCCCCATCTGATGGGTCCGCGATTTTCCGAACTGCTCGCGCGCCTGCATCCGGGATCGAGCGTATCCAACCCGATCGACTTTCTCGCGACGGGAACGGCTGAACAACTCGGCCAGATCATCGATACCGTCGGCGAAGCCGCTATCGATTCGATCGCCGTCATTTTCGGAACACCCGGACTGGTGAGTATTGACGACGCCTACCGCGTCCTGGACCTCAAAATCCGGGAGCAGCGTAAACCGATTTTCCCCGTTTTACCGTCAACGTTGACGGCGCACCGCGAAGTGGCGGAATTCATCAGCCGCGGTCACGCGTATTTTCCCGACGAGACCGCCTTGGCCCACGCTCTCGCACAAGTCGCACGAACGTCTCCTGCCGGGCCGGAAGTTTCGATATCGAATCGACGCCACGTGTTCACTCGCGCCGGCTGGCTGGATACCGATCATACCGGCAAGCTGCTTTCCGAATTCGGGATCGCGACAGCGCCCTATGCCGTCGTCGACGATGCCGAGAACGTATTGTCGGCGGTGCGGCGAATCGGATATCCGCTGGCGATGAAGGCCGAAGGGATACTGCACAAGTCCGATACCGGGGCGGTGTGTCTCAACATCATGACCGAGGGTGAAGCGCTCCGGACGTTTGACCGCCTGCAAAAACACACCGACCGTGTCGTGGTTCAAAAAATGATGACGGGCACGGAAATCTTTTGCGGCTCCGTGTACGAGCCGGGATGGGGCCATCTCGTGTCCGTCGGACCGGGCGGAATATTCGTTGAATATTTCTGCGACATTCAATCCACGCTCGCTCCGATCGATGGCGACGAGGCGATGGGTATGATTCGACGACTGCGCAAACGGTCGTTCCTGAAAGGCGCCCGTGGACGGCCCGCGGTCGATGAAACGGCGCTTGCGCAATTGATCGTACGGATCGGGCAACTGGTTTCGGCGTGTGACCGGATTATCGAACTCGATCTTAATCCCGTCATGGCCGACGGAAGCCGGCTCACCGTCGTCGACGCACGTATTCGCGTCGTTCCTCCAACCTCTCGTTAGATTCCTAGCACTGACCTTACTAAACAAAGGAAGAAGTTTCTTTTCCAACGTGCATTTTGTAGCTTTGCTAAAAAGAAGGCACGGCGTGGACAAATCTAAAGACAGCATACAAGCCGTAATCGATGTCTACAAGCGTGACGTCGATAGGACCCTCTTGGAAGCTAATTTACGACTGACGGTCGAAGAGCGGATTCTGCAGTTACAACGCTGGCAGGAATTTTATGAGGAATTGCAAAGCGCGGGCAAGGTGTTGAGGAATGGCCGTTCAACATCAAAGTCTGATTCCGGAACTAGTCAGGAATAAAGTCGAATTCATCGTGGTCGGTGGAGTTGCGGCAGCCGTGCACGGTTCGTCGCGCCTGACGTTCGATCTCGACGTCGTGTATGCCCGGGACGACGAGAACGTCGGCCGTATCGTCGATGCGCTGGCTCCGTTCAGTCCTTATCTGCGTGATTCTCCACCGGGTTTGCCTTTTCGATTGGATGCGGCAACGATGAAGGCCGGGTTGAACTTCACGCTGACAACTTCCTTGGGTAACCTCGATTTATTCGGCGAAATCGCAGGCGGGGGAAGCTACGAGGCATTGCTCCCGCATCGCGAAAAAATTCATGTCTTCGGTGTCGATTGTTTTTGCCTCGGATTGGAAAAACTGATACAGGTCAAACGAGCTGCAGGACGCGTAAAAGACTTGGAAGTAATCTCGGAACTTCAATCCCTCTTGGATAAAAAAAATCGTTGACCATCATACCCGTATCGACACGCCACGAGACCGACCTCCATGATCTTCATTGCCGGTATCAGCCTCGCCGTTTTCATCGAGATTCTGCTGCTCAGCAAGCGAGATAAATCCGACGCAGACAGAATTCTTGCGTTGTGGATGTTTTTTATCAGTCTGCATCTTTTCCTGTTTTATTTCTGGCTGACCGACGCGATCTACGATTATCCCTTCCTGCTCGGAATAGAGAAAGCCCTCCCGCTCTGTCAAAGCGTCTTTTTATATCTGTACGTCGCCGCCGTCACGGATCAGTGGCCCGGAAATAAAAAAATCACACTGCTACATTTTTTACCCGCGCTGTTGACGTACATCTACCTACTTCCCTTTTTCCTCCTGTCGGCGGAACAAAAAATTTATGTCTATAAAAACAACGGCGCCGGTCATGAATCGTTCGAAGCCGTCATGACGATTGCCATTGCAATTTCCGGAATCGTGTATATCGGATGGTCGATTTTTCTTCTTAAAAAGCATGCTAACCGAATCCTGGATCAATTTTCTTACCAGACTAAAATCGATCTGCAGTGGCTCCGAGTACTCATCTGGGGTCTTGCTGGGATCTGGATTTTGATTTTCGTTTCCGACGAAACGGTCCTTTTTGGAGGGGTGGCCGTTTTCGTATTTCTGATCGGATTTTTCGGAATCCGTCAAGCGCGGATTTTTGCCGAGACCGCACCGGAACCGACGGAAAAAGGAAAATACGCAAAGTCAGGATTGACCGAAGCAAAAGCGACCACGTTGTACGAAACGCTCATTCGCCTCATGCAACATGAAGCGTTGCATCGAAAGAGCGATCTCTCCGTTGATGATCTTGCCGTGCGGCTGGAGGTTCATCCCAACTATCTGTCACAAGTCATCAATACCAAAGCAGGTATGAACTTCTACGATTTTGTCAACCGGTATCGTCTGGAAGAATTCAAAAAACTCGCATCCGATCCTAAAAACCGGCAATTCACGATGCTGGCCCTTGCCTTTGACTGTGGATTCAATTCCAAATCGTCATTTAACCGCTACTTTAAAAAAGCCACCGGCCAGACCCCTTCGCAATACTTCACCGCCCTTTCCAAACAATAGGTTAACGCACAACCTCATCGTTTCAGCCTGTAAGGGAGTGCCGATACGGTCGTGCCAGCTTTCACGGCGAGGCGATTCGGTCGCTCTCCCGGTGTATTTTGCATTCGTGAAGTTAATCTTGTCAAAATCAAAGGAGTGGTTTATGAGAGAAAGGATCATCTTATGGGTAACGGCTTTCGTTTTGCCCCAGACTGCAATTCTTGCACAGGAGGGCAAGGTAAAGCTCCACGTCAACCCCAAGTGGAAAGAATGTTCTTTTCAACTCGATCCGGCGCTGACGCAAAAAGCCTGGCACCAGTTTACGGAAGAAGCCGGTCTGGTGACTTACTTTCGTTCTCTCACGGACGCAAAACCGATCGGCGTGGGGAACTATGAATTGGCGATCATTCAATGGAGTACAGGGATTGACGAAACGGAGGACGCGTGGAATAATACGTTTGTTCATCCGGATTCCGCCCACTGGCTTACGGGGGGTGAGCCGTTGGCTATTCCGGGGTTGATGTTTCGCACCGGCATAGCGGATCACGTTGACGTCGGTGCATACTGGACCAAAAGTCCCGGGGCCAATTATGGATTTTGGGGCGGACAGGTTCAATACACCTTTATCGATGATTCTAAAAAAGAACTGGCGGCTTCTACCCGTTTGAGTTTTGTTTCAATGTACGGCCCAAAAGACCTCGATTTTACGGTTTACGGTCTGGATGTGCTGGGAAGCAAAAAATTTAGAATAGGGTCCGACCGGGTGTCCGTATCACCCTATGCGGGCGCTTCAGTCTATCTGGCCAGCTCGCATGAGACAACCGGTGCGGTCGACCTCAAAGACGAAAATGTGTTGGGTGTTCAAGGTATGGTGGGCGTGGTCGCGGACATTTCCATCGCCAGGCTTGCGGTAGAGTATAATCTCGCAAAGATCAATACGTTCTCGCTTAAGCTGGGCGTTGCCTTTTGAAAACTCAAATCGCTGAAAGAGGTATGATGAAACGCCGGTCGGTTTTTACCAAGTCGTACGATGATTAGATTTGAGCGCGTAAAATCAGAAAGGTTGTACCTGCTGATTATAGTATTGACGCTCGTCCTGTTGCTGGTGGTCTTGTATCACTCGCTAAGCCGATAAGATGTCATAACAAAAAACCCAGGGTGAGCACCCTGGGTTTTTTGCTGGCAATTTCCATTGCAAGTCTGAGTCTTCCAACTATCGTCGCCGGCGAAACCCTCGTCCACGGGGCCGACCCGAGAACTTGGGTCGCGGCGTTGGCGCCGCCAGCATCGCTTCCGTCGGACGGATTAGCACATACGGTTGATTGTCGACGACCGGAATTGTTTTGCCGATGAGCCGTTGAATATCGCGGAGATAACTGAGTTCCTCCACGCCGCAAAACGACATGGCCACACCCGAAGCGCCCGCACGGCCGGTTCGGCCGATACGATGCACGTAGGTTTCGGGAATGTTCGGAACATCGAAATTGATCACGTGCGAAATATTTTCCACGTCTATACCACGCGCAGCGATGTCCGTCGCAACCAGAATACGCGTTCGGCCGGATTTGAAATTATCCAGAGCCCGCTGACGCGCGCCCTGCGACTTATTGCCGTGAATGGCGTCGGCTCGAATGCCGGCTTTGTGCAGGTCTTTCGCGATGCGGTCCGCACCGTGTTTGGTCCGCGCAAACACCAGCGCGCTGGTGATATTGGAATTGCCGAGGACATGAACCAACAAACTGCGTTTGTTGTGAGTCGCGACGAGGTAGACTTCCTGGCGAACGGCTTCGACCGTCGACGACACCGGCGTGACAGCGACTTGAACCGGTTGGTTCAAAATCGCATGAGCCAGGTTGCGGATTTCCGACGGCATGGTCGCGGAGAACAACAGCGTTTGACGCTTTGATGGAAGTTTCGCAACGATTTTGTTGACGTCGGTGATGAATCCCATATCCAGCATGCGATCGGCTTCGTCCAAAACGAACAGCTGAACCTGGCTCAGGTTGATGAGGCGCTGATTCATCAGATCCAGAAGCCGTCCCGGCGTGGCGATCAGGATGTCGACGCCCTGGCGCAACGCCAACACTTGTGAGTGCTGCGAGACTCCTCCGAAAACGACGGCCGAACGGAGGCCCGTGTGCCGGCCGTACGTGGTGAAACTTTCCCCGATCTGAAGCGCGAGTTCGCGCGTCGGCGTCAGGACCAGCGACTTGATCGGACGCTGGCGGTGCGAACCGGTTCCCGAGGCATGCAGAATTTGCAGAATCGGGATCGCGAAAGCGGCAGTTTTGCCGGTACCCGTCTGGGCGCAACCGAGAATGTCGCGGCCTTCCAGCACGACCGGAATGGATTTTTCCTGGATTGGCGTCGGCTTCTCGTATCCCTCGGCGTGCAGCGCTTTCAGGATGGGTTCAATGATGCTAAGATTTTTGAATGGCATACGTTAATGCTCTTTCTACTGTCGGCAGGTCCCGTGCTGTTAGCGGCAGCTTCGTGCGGTCGCCGTGATAATATTTTGTTTTTCCGAATCCCGAACGGGTTATGCACGATCCGGTCTTCGGGACAGTTTCTAATCGTGGTGAGTAATTTTCTGAGGGTGCTAACGTGGCGGGTGAAGCACGGAAGGAAGGTCCAGAAAGCGACTCAAGCCTGATCCATTATGTCGGGGCTAATATAGGACAGGATGGCCATGAAAGCAAGTATTATTATATATTATATAAATAAAATAACCGGTCATTGAGCCTGTCGAAATGACCGGACGCTCGAGCCGAAAAAACCGGTCGCTTCCGAGATGAACTCAGCGACCGGTTTTTCATACGACTATTTCAAAACGTCACCAAAAAACGCCTTCATATCCGCCCACGATGCGGAGTCGGCAGCAGCGCTGTATCCGATCTTCATGCCGAATTTTTGCCCGAGGGAATCGGCACCGGGATTGGTGAAACTGTGGATCGCGCCTTCGTAATTCTTGAACGTGTAAGCGGCGCCGGCGGAGTCCATGTCGGCCTTGAACGACGAAATCTGGTCCGCCGTTACGAATTCGTCTGCCGCGCCATTGCACACGAGGACCTGTGCTTTGACTTCGCCTTTTTTCGCCGGTGGAAGCCCGCCGAGACCGCCGTGGAAACTGACCACGCCTTTCAAATCCACACCCTGCCGTGCCATATTGAGTACCGTCGATCCTCCGAAACAATATCCGATCGCCCCGATTTTCGATCCGTCGACGTTCGGATTGGACTTCAGAACTTCCATTGCTTTTGTAAATCGTTCCATCGCTCCGGGTCCGCGCGACATCACTTCACCGACAAATTTCATAGCATCGTCCGGATGGCTGGCCGTTTTCCCGTCGCCGTACATATCGACGGCCAGGGCCACGTATCCCATTTCGGCCAGCATGTCGGCCCGTTTGCGTGCATACGCGTTGTGTCCCCACCATTCATGCACCACAAGAATTCCGGGGCGTTTGCCCTGCTTTGCATCGTCCCACGCGAGATAGCCTTTCATGGTGACGCTGTCGGCTTCGTATGTCACTTCCTGGCTGGCCAGTTTGGTCATCGGAGCGTCTGCTTTTTTGCCGCACGATACGGCAAGACCGGCCGAAAGGGCGATGACAAGAAATTGAATCTTCATGAGTTTCCTCCGGGTTTTAGGGTGATGAGTGATTTGAATGTACATGCTTAATTCTTTTATGCAATTTGAATATGTCCGTGCGGGCGGACCACGTTAGACGCCAAGCCGATACGCCTTAACGTGCGCCGGAAGCGCCGTGCCATTT
>CAYZJB010000063.1:0-17517 GCA_964478735.1 uncultured Bacteroidota bacterium
ACGTCTCACCAATGAGGACTTCTACAAAAGCGCTAAATTTTTCAACAGCCTGCTATAAAAGAAACGACTGCTGCTCACCAAGTCGTCAATATTCGGCGAACTTTTGAGCGCCGCCAGGTCTTCGTCTTTCGTGAATCCGGAATCCGCATTCAACCAGAGAGAACGGCGCAGATGGTGGAACGCCTCTTCGATCTGGCCGTTCAGTGCATAGGCCGCAGCCAGGTTATACACGACGACGTGCGTATTCGGGCGCATCGAATCGGCCGCGGAAAGATGTCGGATCATTGCGGGATAGTCTTTTTGCCGGTAGGACTGCATGGCCGCACGGTAATGTTGCTGAAATATCGCATTTCGATCCACGTTATCGTCGACAGCCAACAAAAACAGAACTGCAGTCAACACAATCGATCGCATATTACTCCGCCAGGTTGATAACCGCGAAAGGAAGCGAATTATTTTCGAGCAAAACAGTCCCCATTAGGGGCAGATTTTATTTGCAGCGATGCTTTTTCATAACAGAGAAAACACCGTGTTCGGCGGTACTTACTTTGTCTGTAACACAAGTTTGGAGCCGTCGAGAGGACAAGCCACCCACTCGGCGGGATATTCGCGCCGGCACGACTCACAAACCAGCACAGGAGGGACGCGTCCTGATTTGGAATCTAACCACGCCTTTCGAAATTGCACGATCGACCGGGTAACGGTCAATCCTGCTTTTTCGTAGGTGACCACTTCCAGGGTTGGGTCCGGTTCAAGTCGAATGCGTCCGGTTTTTGTTTTTCCCATCTGGCGAAATCCGATCGTCAACGAATCGCCGAATTTTTTTTCATTCAATTTTTTCCATAACGCCGCGGTATCGCTTACCGCCGTGCCGTCGACGGACGTCAGTGTATCGCCCCGGTCCATGCCGACGGCGTAAAGCGGGGAACCTTTTAACGGATAATCGTTCAATGCCAGGGTGTTTCCCGCAAAGGGCGAGAGGCCGATCGATGATCGCGTCGGGTGGGACGGACGCAGCAACAAACCCGCGGAGGCAAGCAGCGTTTTGTAATCCACGGCGTCCCGGCCGAAGATAAAACGTGAGAAAAAAGAGTCGGCGAACGCCGCATTCGTGAGCTGACCCAGACAACGCCGGACGTCGTCGTTGGTGTAAGGGATTTCCTTTCGCCCAAATTCCTGCCATAACCGCTGCATCAGGTCGTCGAGCGACTTGTTCCACCGTGTCCGCAGCGTCAAATCCAGCGCCAGTCCGATCGCGTTGCCGTATGTATAATAGGAAATATACGTGTTTGAAAATGCCGTCACATCGACCGACCGCGCCGCATCGACGAAGCCCGCCTGTTCGCTCATTTCAACGGCGCTACGGATATGGCGTCCGGGCGCCAGTAGGACGGCATTGATCGGCTGGGAAAGATTATCCGCGTACGTTTCGATGTTCATCGTACCGGACCGTTTCAGGATCAGATCGTCGTAATAATTGGTAAAACCTTCCGCGAGCCACAGTTCGCCGCTCATATTGACACGCATAAAATTGAACGGTTCCAACGACCGGGGCCGCAGCCGTTCGACGTTCCATACGTGAAAAAATTCATGTGAAAATGCGGACAGCACGTTTCGCCACCGGGACGGAAACCGCCCCTCATGGGTGATGACAGTCGAATTTCTGTGTTCCATCGCGTCGAACTGAACGGTGGGCAGCATGTCGACGATGAACGTATAACGTTTGCTGTCAAACGACGGAAATTCGCCGAACACGTGTCTGGCTTCACTCGTGACGGCATGGACGATCGACTTGAAATGTTCGAGTCCCACCGTCGAATCGCTGTGAAGCGCGATTTCAAAAATGATTCCGTCCTCCTCGTACGTACCGACGGCATGATCGCTGACTTCAATGGGACTGTCCATCAGATACTGGAAGTTCCGGGCGTACAGCCGGTTCCCGCGGCGATCCAGCTGCGTCGCGATTTTCCACGACGCTCCTGCCGGAAGAACGAAGGTCACCGTATGGTCGCGATCCTCAAGGCCGCGGGCCCATACAAATGTTGCCGGTGCATTGAGGTGGGCGTGGGACGCGTCGATTTGCGTATACGTTCCATCCGCATAATCGCCGAACAGCGTGTAAGTCAATACGACTTGTTTTGGCGGGTGGGGAATACGCCATTCGTATGGGCTCGTTCGAATGACGGATAAAGTCTTTTTATTTGTGTCCCGAAATTCGACCGAATAAACGTTTTTCACGAATTCGTGTAATGCATATCGTCCGGGCGACGATCGCGACATGAGGCAAACCAGCGTGTCGGCTGTGACATCGGAAAAGACGGCAGTGATCCGGGCTTCGTGGTGCACCGCGTTCGACAGGTCGACAATGTATTCGCTTTGTGCGGCGGCAGAAACGACGGAGGACAGCATGACGAAGGTCGACATCCATTTGGGCATACGTCAAACTCCTGATAGAACGGCCACGAGAGGACGTGGTCTCGCTTTGATCTCGGAAACTTCTGGTTTTACTCCATCGCGATCAGAAAGTTGCGCGAATCCTCAGCCTCCGCGCTTCAACCATTCCTTCTTATTATCGACGATGGTGATGGAATCGCGATAAACGATCGAGTAAGGGTAATTTTTTGAAAAACCGACCTTATGAAGAATGGGATATCGTTTGTCGTCGGTTCCGGTCGGCTGGCAGAGAAAATATTTCTTTCCGTTGTACATGAAATAGGTACGCGTTCGATCCTCGTTGAAGCTCCCGGTGACGCCGACCATCGCGTGATCGAGGCTGTCAAGATTGGTCGGAAAGACGATCATGGCGTCCAGACCGGCGGTAATCATCAATGAATGCATCAACACGGCCAGGTCTGCACAGTGGCCCCGTCCCTCGACAAGCGTTTCGATCGGCATCTTGACGTAATATTCCTGTTTCTCGTGGTAGGGAATACTGTTGACGAAATTTAAAATCTTCTGGGCATTTTCGTCGTTATGCTTCGTGTCGTTCGGAACGATGTGCAGGCTGTCGAGAATTTCATACAGGAAATTTTCGTGCGGCGTGGAGGAGTCGACGATGCGCTGGAAGCCCAGACCCTGCTTTCGCCGCCGGTGCGAGAAGTACTTGTTGGCATCGAACGCCATTTCGAGATACCGGCCCGGGTCGCGGCCGTAAATGTAAAACTGGTGGGAGATTTTGGACGGGTAGGAAAAGCCACCGCCCGGAGGGATCAATTTATGATACCGCTCGATCTCTTCCGCCTGGGTTTCGGAAATTTTTTGATACCGATGGATGCTGTCTCGTGCAAGTTTAAGATCGACACCCGACAGCATCATTTTCTCCTCGACCGGATGGAGTTTTTCGTAGTACCCGTAGATCGCGGTACCGATCACGGCAGCCACGGCGGTGAGAAAGTAAAAAATGACGTGGAGCACCCACTTCCGGCGTATCGGCATTATTTGGCCCAACCCAGAGAAAGCGATAGGATAAATGCCAGCCCGACGCTCATCATGCCGATGACGATCCATTCCGACGGGCGCGTGCCGTCATACTCGATCACGTGTAGTTCTTCGATGTCACCAACCCGGATCGGGACGAGGTTCTGGCTGACCCGGCTGTTGGACTGGTCGTACAGATAAAGATCGACGTACTGATCCGTCCCGCTTTTTTCGAGGTAGCCTTTGACCGATCGTCGCCGGGTCCCGTCTTCGCGATAGAGGACGCGCATAAGCTGTTGGGTGCCGACCCATCGGCTGATGGCCGGCCTTGTCGATTGGTCGTATACGGTAACTTCCCGATGCGTGCAGGAAACCAGAAGCATTGAGATGAAAAGCAAACTACGCAAACGTACTGCTCCGTTTCGCATTTGACAAAAGTAGAGGAAAAAGTCAAATACTCAACCGGAAATATAGTTCCTTCAGAGCATCAAAAGCCGTTAGCGTGAAAATCATCTGTACCAATGAAGGAGTACCGAGCACGCAGAGAGCGATTTTTTCTCTAAGACTTACTATAGAATCCTCAAGGAGAAAATGCGAGAAACATCGTAGCCGTAACGGCTTTTCTCATAACCCCACCCCGTCCCTCCCCTTGCTCCCTCCATACATGCTGGGAAAACTCACCCACTAGAAATCCGGAAGCATGTAAATATCTACGCAAAAAACGTAGATGTTGCGGATACAGAGTCTAATGGCAGCTCGTACCCGTACTGAGTGCAGGACTGATGAGCGGAATGCCGAGGTTCATGCCACGTAAAATCAGCAAAATGGCGGTCAGCATCAGAACGGCAGGAAAAAGAGCAACGAATTTTTGCCTTACAGAAGCCGGTAAGGGAATTTTCGCCACATGAATCGCGAGCATCATTGGCCATGTTCCCAGTGCAAATACCGCCATCGTCAACCCACCCGTGAATATGTCACCCGTAACGATCGCCGTCGCAAGCGCCGCCACCACTAGACCGCAAGGCAGCAAACCGTTTAGCAGTCCAAGCCCGAGAATACCGGCCGCATTCTGTCGTGATACAAAAAATCGGAATGCCTTCTGAAAACCGCTGAAGCCCACAGTGCCGTAATTCCAGAATTGGCGAATACGGGACAAAACCAGACCCAGAAGAATAGCCGTGCCCAGTCCGATCGAAAGCCATCGGGTAATGCCCGCCCATTGGATCGACTGTCCCAGCGCGCCTGCAGCGATCCCCAGCATGACGTACGTGAGCGCGCGACTGCCGTGGTACAGGAAAGCGGCACCGGCGCTTCCCGTACCCGCACCGCGAACGGCCAACACCAGCGGTCCGCACATGCCCGCGCAGTGAAAACTGCCAAGCAATCCTAATGTGAATGCCGCCCAGATCATGAACCTTGCAATCGTTGGTTTGCGGTCGTTCTCTGAGTAAATCGAAGGGAACGACCCGGGTCACATGAACTCGCTCCGACGGTTATCGTCATTCCTTACTCAACATAAAATCGCTTTTCTTCATAAAATGTTTTGCCGCCGACCGACCAGTCGGCCATCACTTTCCAAACGCCGGCCGGCTTGCCATCCAGAGAAATGACCAGCGTTCTGCCCAGACCTGTCTGAATCGGCACATGAAAATCCATCCGGCTGTCGGACGGACGATACATGTGGATCGTTCCGGACGAAATGGGTTCGGGAAACACAACCGTAAGGATCCGACCGGATAGCTTCCAATCGATAGGCGCCAAGGCCGCGCGTTTCGATTTTTGAATCGTCTCCTCGTAACGGAGTTCGCGTGCGTAATAATCCGGCGCGACGAGATCGACGTCCTGCCTCACCGATATAAAAACCATGACACCATTGAGCACGACGAACGAGCCGTACAACGCAGCCATCCTCCAACCCCAGTTCCATTTCATATTTCATCCTTTCATTTGACCGTCGGTGCGATGAACGCGGTTTCGATGGTTTCCACGACACGGCCGTCGGCCACGAACTCCAGTTGGATCCTCGTGTGCGTTTTGTTAATCGCGCGGCGCGGCAGATCGACAAAAAAAGTCAGTTCCGTCAGTTCATCCGGTCCGAGTAAAAGCCTGTCCCGACCGGCCAGACGGATTTCACCGGGCAGGTCCTTGACGCGGATAACCATGTCGAGCGGGTCGAACGTTTTGTTGACGATATTGGCGGTGTACAGATTGCTGATTTTTCCATCGGGGAGGACCTGATACAAGACGCCCTTGGCGCGCAGGACCGTCGCTTCGATGTCGCTTCGCTGGGAAATCAGGATTGTACTCAAAACGATCAGTCCGCCTAACAGGGCCGTATACCCGATCGATCGCGGCGTCCACTTGATTTTCCGCCCCAGCGAAATCGAATTTTCCGACGCGTAACGGATCAGTTTTTTCGGGCGGCCGATCTTCTCCATGACGGTGTCGCACGCATCCATGCACGCGGTACAGTTGACGCACTCCATTTGTGTACCGTTGCGGATGTCGATGCCGGTCGGGCAAACGTGAACGCACATCTTGCAGTCAATGCAATCCCCCGCCCCAGATTGAGCGTGGCCCTTCCGGATCGGCAAACGCGGTTCGCCGCGCTTGTGATCGTAAATGACGACGATCGAATTACGGTCGAGCAAAACCGATTGGAGCCGGCCGTACGGACAGACGTAAATACACGCGTTCTCGCGAAACCTTGCAAACACGCCGTAGAAAAGCAGGCTGAATCCGATCATGAACGTCAGTCCGACCAGATGATGGGCCGGCGAATCCGTGACAATGTGCCGGAGTTCTTCCACGCCGATGATATAAGCGAGCAGCGTATTGCCGATCAAAAACGAGAGTCCAAAAAAGATGATGTGTTTGACGGACTTTTTGAACGTTTTCGAACCCGTCCACGGTTCGGCGTCGAGCGCGCGTTGTCGAGGAGCGTCGCCTTCGATCCAGTATTCGATTTTACGGAAAACCATTTCCATAAAGACCGTTTGCGGGCACGCCCATCCGCACCACACGCGTCCGAAGACCGCGGTAAACGCGACGATGAAGACGATCAGACTGAGGAAGAGCAGCGCGAAAATGTGCAAGTCTTGCGGCCAGAAAACGAGACCGAACAGGATGAACTTCCGCTCGACGACGTTGAGCAGGATGAGCGGCCGGTCATCGATGTGGACGAACGGCAAACCGAACATGAGGACGAGCAAAAGCCAGGAAAAGTACGTGCGGAGTCTCGTGTATCGTCCGCTCGGCTTGCGCGGATAAATCCAGATGCGCTTGCCTTCCTTGCTGATGCTGGAGACGTGATCGCGAAATTCCTCCCGCGTATTGGAAAGCATTTCCTTCACTTGACTTCCGTTCCCTGCGGCGCTTTGCCCCCGGCAACATTTTTGCCTTTCAAGGTAAAGATATAACTCGTCACCAGGTGAATTTCGTCGGGCTTGATCAGTTTGCCCCACGCCAGCATGCCTTTTTCCGGTACGCCCTTTGTCACGGTCTTCATCATATCGTTGAATCCGGCGCCGTGGATGAAAAAATTATCCGTCAGATTGGGCCCGACGCCGCCTTCGCCGTTGGCGCCGTGACACACGACGCAGTTTTTCTCATACAAGGTTTTGCCGGCGGCCAGATCGGCCCCCGCCGTGAGCGGCTCGAAATCGAATACGATTTCCGGCTCTTCGACCTTGACCACGGCCGTCTTTCCGGACAACTCCGCCTGCATGCGCGGCGTGAGGTCCCGGGCGCCGCCCAGGTAAGGACTTCGATACGTCGGTAGAAACGACGTCGGTTGGTACGTCGGATCGAGTTCTTTCGTCCATCGCGGATTGTATTCCTTCTGATACTCATCCACCGAACGGTCGCCGATTTCAAAAACATGGTAAAACAGAAGATAAATGACCGCCCAGAAGATCGTGATATAAAACAGCGTCACCCACCACGGCGGCAGGGGATTGTCATATTCCTGAATGCCGTCGTAGTCGTGATCAAAAAGTTTATCCATTTCCTGGCTCATGATTCAACGGACTCCATTTGGGTAAACGGTATGCGTTTTTCGAGAGGAAGGTTTTCGAGATACTCGATTTCGTTTTTCGTCATCCGAATGATCCGGACGAGCACGAATACAAACACGGTCATAAAAATCAGCAGCGCCGCGATGGGATACATGGAAATTCCATCGATCAGGCCAAAAATGTTTTTGTACATTGCGTTTTTCCTTACTGTGCCTTGATGTCGGTTCCGAGTCTCTGCAGATACGCGATCAGTGCGACGAGTTCGGTATTCGGATCGATGTCGACGCCGGCCGTTTTAAGGTCGTCGGCGACCGTCTGCGCCTGGGCCTGAAGCTCCTCCAGCGCAATTTCATCGTAACCCTGGACGTACGGTACGCCGAGTTTTTGCATGGCGCGGATTTTCGCCGGCAGATCGCCGGTGTTCAACACGCTCTCGGCGAGCCACGGATAAGCGGGCATGATGGATTCCGGCGACATCGTTCGCGGATCGATCATGTGGAAGTAGTGCCAGGAATTCGGGTACTTCCGGCCGACGCGATGCAGGTCGGGACCGATGCGTTTGCTCCCCCACAGGAAAGGATGATCGTATATAAATTCTCCAGCCTTCGAATATTCACCGTATCGTTCCGTTTCCGACCGAAATGGCCGCACGAGCTGCGAGTGGCACGTATTGCAGCCTTCGCGAATGTAGAGATCGCGGCCTTCCAGTTCGAGCGGCGTGTACGGTTGTACGCTCGCAATGGTCGGCACGTTGGATTGAATGGCGAACGTCGGTATCAGTTCAATCACGCCGCCGATCATGATCGCGACAAAAGTCGCGGCAAAAAAAGGAGCCGGTTTGCGTTCGATCCAGCGGTGGCCCATTTCCTGTGCGTGATGCTCGACTTTCGCGATGACCATGACCTCTTCGTTAGCGGCGAACGAGCCCTGCTTCATGGTTTTATAAATGTTATAGAACAGGATGATAATGCCGGTGAAATACAGCGTTCCGCCGACCGATCGGATGACGTACATCGGAATGATTTGCGTGACCGTTTCGAGGAAGTTCGGATACTGCAGGAAACCGTCGGCCGTAAATTGTTTCCACATGAGGCCCTGCGTAATGCCCGACCAGTACATCGGCACGGCGTAAAAAACGATCCCGAGAAAGCTGATCCAGAAATGCGCGTTGGCCAGTTTTTTGGAATACAACGTCGTTTTATACAGTCGCGGGATCAACCAATAGACGATGCCGAACGTCAGGAACCCGTTCCATCCGAGTGCGCCGATGTGCACGTGGGCGATCGTCCAGTCCGTAAAATGCGACAGCGCGTTGACGCTCTTGATGGACATCATCGGCCCTTCGAAGGTCGACATGCCGTACGCCGTGACCGCGACGACCATGAACTTCAATACGGCGTCCTCGCGCACTTTGTCCCACACGCCGCGAAGCGTCAGGAGTCCGTTCAACATACCGCCCCACGATGGCGCGATGAGCATGACCGAAAACACCGTCCCGAGAGACTGCGCCCAGTCGGGCAGTGCGGAATACAACAAATGATGCGGTCCCGCCCAGATATAGAGGAAGATCAACGCCCAGAAATGGATGATGGACAACCGATACGAATACACCGGGCGATCGGCCGCCTTGGGCATGAAGTAGTACATCAGCCCGAGGTACGGCGTCGTGAGAAAAAACGCGACGGCATTGTGGCCGTACCACCACTGCACCAGCGCATCCTGTACGCCGGCGAAAACGGAATAACTTTTGGTCAGGCTGACGGGAATTTCGAGCGAATTGACGACGTGCAACACGGCGACGGTCACCCACGTCGCGATGTAAAACCAGATCGCGACGTACATGTGTTTTTCACGCCGTTTCGCAATGGTGCCGAACATATTGATGCCGAAGAGGATCCAGACGACCGCGATGAGGATATCGATCGGCCATTCGAGTTCCGCGTACTCCTTGCTCGTCGTCCATCCGCTCGGCAGCGAGACCGCCGCGAGGACGATGATCAATTGCCACCCCCAGAAGTGCAGCTTGCTCAACGTGTCGTTAAACATGCGCGCCTTGCACAGGCGCTGCAGGGAATAATACACGCCCATAAAAATGCCGTTGCCGACAAAGGCAAAGATCACGGCGTTGGTATGCACGGGGCGGATGCGACTGAACGTCAGCCACGGGATATTGAGATTCAACGCGGGCACATACAACTGGATCGCGATGATCAAGCCGACCAGCATACCAACGGCACCCCAGATGAGGGAGGCCATCGTAAACAGCCGGACGATGGAATTGTCATAGCGAATCGTGTCGATGAAATCCCGCGTGCCCGTTTGCACTCTGGTGTCTTCCATTTAACGGTTCTCCTTGGTTGAATCGGTTTTAGTTTCGTCCTCTAAAATTCGTACAGAAGGGGAATGGGCGTCGTCGAACTGTCCGCTGCGGACCGCCCACAAAAAGGCGGCCAAAAATCCGCCGGCCACGACCAGACTGACGATGATCAAAACAACGAGGATGCTCATGTCCGCAACACGCGTCCTTTCCACCACGTCCATCCGACCGTCCACGCGACGACCGTGATCGAGCTCATGGGCATTAAAATCGCCGCGACGACCGGTGTCAATTGCCCCTGCCACGCGTATGCAATCGCAATGAAATTGTATAAGATCGTCAGCGCGAACGCGCTGAACAGCGTCGTCCGGCTTTTGCGTGCATATTCCAGAAAATCCGGAAGGCGACGGAGCGCATGGCCCTGCAAAATGCCGTCGCATCCCGGCGTAAAGGCCGTCGTACGCTCGGCCACGGCCAGTCCGACGTCAGCCTGTTCCAACGCCGCCGCGTCGTTGATTCCGTCGCCCAGCATGAGTACGTGCCGCTTGTCGGTTTGCCAGGATTCGATGAAGGCCCGTTTGTCGGCCGGTAATTGTTGAAATCGAATGTCGATTTGTTTTCCAAAAATCGATTCCAACCGCGGCCGTTCACCGTCATGATCGCCGGATAAAACGGCCATCGGAATTCCATCGAGACGGCGAACGGTTTCTCTCACGCCGTCGCGATACGCCGACCGTAACGCGTACGATCCTTTCAATCGGCCATCGATTTCCAAAAAGACCATCGATGCAGACGGGGCAACGGATTCCTCCTCCGGCATCAGCCATGCGCGGGATCCGAGACGAACGGAATAGCCGCCGACGGTTCCCTGAATGCCGCGTCCGGGATGTTCGATGAAATCTGACACATGCAGCGTCCGAGCCGGGCCGAAATATCTGGCGAGCCGGCGGCTCATGGGATGCGACGATTGATGCAGCAACGACACAACCGCCTTTTCTTCGCCTTCCGAAAAAGGCTGTCCGTGATAGACGACGTCGGCGTCGTTTGGCGACGTCAGAGTACCGGTTTTGTCAAACACGAGTGCGTCAACGTGGGTCATCTGCTCCACGACGTCAGCGCTTCTCAAATACAGGCCATGGGCCGCCATGATGCGAAGCGCCGTGCCGAGCGTAAAGGGGATCGACAGCGGCAGGCCGCAGCCGCACGCAACGATGAGAATGGCCGTCATTCGCTCAAAAGACGCCGAGCCGGTTTGTATCCACGACGTGACCGCGGCAACGAGCGCCAGAACGAGGATGGCGGCCGTTAGAAATTCTGCCGCGCGGTCGGACCACGTCTGCAAGCGATGCTCCTGCCGTTCCCTCTTCGGCTGCCAGACTTCGGCGAGATAACTTTCAACGGACGCTCGAACGCAAGCGATACGGATGGCGCCGCCCATTTGCCGTCCGCCTGCGTAAAGTAAATCACCCGACCGCCGTACGACCGGATCGGATTCTCCGGTCAAAAAACTGTAATCGATGAGCGCTTCGCCGTCGAGCAATGTGGAATCGACGGGAACCAGGTCGCCGTGCCGGATAATCAAAACATCGCCCGGTGCAATCGTTTCCACCGCGATCGTCTCTTCGTGTTCACCCTTTTGACGGGTGACGGCGATCGGGAGGTACGACGACATGTGACGTTGAAATGAAAGTGCATGAAAGGTTTTTTTCTGAAAAACTTTGCCCAGGAGCAGGAAAAACACGAGTCCGGCCAGCGAATCGAGATACGACGTCCCCTGTGTCGTCAGCAAATCGACCGTACTGCGAGCGAAAAGCGAGAGAATAGCGGCGGTCAGGGGTACGTCCATCGTGATCCGTCGCCGACGAAGCGCCAGCCACGCCGGTTGGATAAACTCGATCGCCGCGTATCCGATCAACGGGAGGAAACAAAAGCTGATCCACTGAAAAAAAACCGCGAGATCGCTTTCCATGCTGCCCTGGGAGAGATATTCGGGCAATGCCAGCAGCATCAGATTGGCGAACGAAAATCCCGCCACGCCGAGACGGATGGTCAGCGATCGGTCGGACGTTGTTTTCTCGCCGTCGAGGTGCAGATCCGGTTCGTAACCGATCGCGGAAAGAAACTCCGCAATTTCGCGCAGCGAAATATTCGACGGCCGGAAAGTGATCGTCGCCGTGCGATTGATGAAATGTACGCGGCTGTCCAAGATGCGCGGCTCGAGACGATCGAGATTTTCCAATAGCCAGATGCATGCCGTGCAGTGAATTTGAGGGAGTTTGAGCACGACTCGCGTCAGTTGGTCGTCCGAGTAGATCACATATCGCCGGGCCAATTCGGGTACGTCGAGCGATTCAAACCGCGCACGCCGCGGCGGGTCGGGACGTTGAACGGCCCGATCGTAATACGACTCCATGCCGTGATCGGCGAGCAGGGTATAAACCCATCGGCAACCGTCGCAGCAAAACGGCTTTTCCCCCGGTCCGACGACCGTTTGAATACACTCCTGTCCGCAATGGGCACAGAGAACGGATTCTCTCGTCTGAAATGTGGGACGTGCGACTGCCATGATGTGACAACGCACAAAATGGACGAAACGGACGGGCTAAACCATGACGGGCGTCAGTCTCCCGGAAGACATAGGTTGGTTTTTTGGAGTTTTTTCGATGTTTGGACGGCATTTCGAGTCAACCATCGAAAGTTGCCTTGTGGCAATGTTTGAAATGCTGATCAATCGCATGGTGTTAAAAAACCCAACTCGCAATGTTATATATGATGGAGATAAGTCAACCGATCAGAAAACCGATATGACCACCCACTACCCCCTATCCAATCCCCTGATTCGATTTCTCGATAAAATGCCGGAATCCTGGACCCGAATGGACATGATCCGGATCATCGAAGAAAAGCCAATCGAAAAACTGGTTTTTCATTACACCGGGCTGGACGGCAAATTAAAAGAACTACGATTGCCTCTGTTTGACCGGTATCGAGCGGAAAAAATCCTGACCGACGGCGAACGCGTCGACGGATCGTCTATCTTTAAAGGCCTGGTGGATACGGGCCTTTCCGACCTGTACGTGGTCCCGGATTACTCGACTGCCTTTCTCAATCCATTTGAGAGCGGAAGTCTTGACTTTATTTGCCGTTACCTGACGCCGGACGGCCAATTAGCGCCCTTTGCACCGGACACGATTTTGCTTAAGGCCGACCGGCATTTGAAAGAGACGTGCGGAGTACAGCTCAAGGCGTTCGGCGAACTCGAGTTTTATCTTCTGTTTCGTGACGACGATCCACTGTACCACGCATCCAAGCAAAAAGGGTATCATGCGGCATCGCCCTTCATCAAAGGCGGGCAACTGCTGGATGAAATGATGAGGGCACTTGCACAGATGACCGGCAGCGTCAAGTACGCGCACAGCGAAGTCGGCTACGTCGAGCACGTCTACAGCGCGACGCCGGAAATCAACGGCCGTCATGCCGAACAGATGGAGATTGAATTTTTACCGATGCCGGTGCTTCCTGCGGCGGACGCCGTGGTTTTGGCCAAATGGCTGATCCGGAACATCGCTTACCGTCATCAGGCGGTGGCTACGTTTGCGCCGAAGATCGAAGAGGGGATTGCAGGCAACGGCATGCACATTCATATTGAATTACAGCGCGATGAGAAAAATGCCATGCTCGACCGGGCGGGGCAACTTTCGACGGATGCAAGGAGAGTGATCGGCGGATTGTGTACGTTCGCCGACTCCCTGACGGCGTTTGGTAATACGGCTGCTTCGTCGTATCTGCGGCTCGTGCCGGATCAGGAGGCGCCTACACGCGTGTGTTGGAGCGATATGAATCGCAGTGCCATGATCCGCGTGCCGCTCGGCTGGACGAAGGCAACCCATCTCGCCCGGGTCATCAATCCGCAGACTGAAGAAACCGGTGCGGTGCCGTGCGGGATGCAAACGGTTGAACTTCGTACGGCCGATGGCAGCGCACTGGTTCATGCGTTTCTTGCCGGAATCGTGATGGCGACGGAGTGGGGATTGACCCACGACGAAAGCCTGAAGACCGCTGAAACGTTATACGTCCAGGGAAATATTTTTAAAAACCCGGCAGTGTTTGACAAACTACCCCGCATTCCGTCCAATTGCGTCGAATCGTCGCGAATCTTGAATGAAAAACGCGGCTTGTACCAGCGTGACGGATTGTTTCCGCCGAGCGTGATCGAGTATTTCATTCATCTGCTCCGTGCGGAAAACGACGAAATTCTTCAGAAAACTCTGTCGGAACTGCCGCCCGACGACCGTCTGAACGAGACGCGTAAGATCATGCACAAGGACCTGCACCGGCATTGAAGGGACGTTGATCGATTCGTCGGTGCTTGAACTTTTTGTACGCCTTGAGTACTCTGATCAAACGAAATTCAAGCACGACCATGCACCTCCTCCTGATCTCCAATTCCACCCAGCACGGCGGCGGATATCTCGATCACTGTGCGGAAGAAGTTGCCGACTTCCTCGGCGGCATCCGGGACGTGATCTTTGTGCCGTACGCGCTTGCCGACTGGAACGGGTATACGTCCAAAACCAAAGACCGTTACGCGGCGATGAACGTACGTGTGACGGGTATCCAAGAGTATGAAGACAAAGCCGCGGCGCTTGCCGCATGTCCGGCCCTGCACGTCGGCGGAGGCAACACGTTTCGCCTTCTGAAAAAGCTCTACGAGGAAAATCTGGTCGAAACCATCAGAGCCCGTGTTCGTCAGGGCATGCGCTATATCGGCGCCAGCGCCGGGACCAACGTCGCCACCGTGTCGATCCGCACGACCAACGATATGCCGATCGTGTATCCGCCGACGTTCGATGCGCTGGGTCTTGTCCCTTTTAACATCAACCCGCATTATCTCGATGCGGATCCCCGCTCGACTCACCAAGGCGAAACCCGCGAGCAACGCATCATGGAGTTTCACGAGGAAAACGATTACCCGGTTGTCGGTTTACGGGAGGGAACGATGCTCCGCGTGGAAGGTCATTCCGTTCAACTCAAAGGACTGTATGCCGCGCGGATATTCAGAAAAGGACAGACGCCGACGGAATTTTCGCCCGGAAGCCGGTTGGATTTTTTATTAAAATGAAGATTCTTGGAAGACAGAAAAAAGAAAAAGGGCCGAGTTTAACTCAGCCCTTTTGAGCAAGTCTTTACGACATGTTCTTCATCTGCGACCAGTAGCCCGCGATGAAGGCCACCGTGATCACGACGCCGAACACGCTGAATGCCTGTCCGCCAAAGAACGCGATCGGAAGGATAATCATCGCCACCTGCGCGGCAGCATAGAGATATACGCCCATTTTTTTCATCTTCCAGATTTGCAGGGAGCCAAAAAACGACGCTGCCGATAAAACCAGAGAAATAAGACCGTAAGTCATTCCGCCCCCGGCCATCGCACCCATACCGGGAATGTCCGCGAGCATACCGCCCGCCACGCCGGATCCCACGGCGAGCAAAATTCCGAAAAGAATTCCGAGTCCTCCGCCGATAAACGATAAAATGCAGAGGATCGTGATCAAAGTGGGCCGTGCTCCGGACGCACTCTGTGTTGCTGCCTGTTCAGTCATGACTCTCTCCTCCTGTTGGTTTGGAAGGTGTTGGGTTAATTAAAGGGAAGCTAACCAGACTCTCCATTCTCCAAACAAAAACAATTCATGAACATTCCAAAGCATGCGTACAAGGCCGAAAACGAGAAAAAAAACGACAAAGGTATGACGAACGTGACGTCGGCCGGATTCTTCGAGCAGATGAAAATCCCGGCCCGTGATCAAGCCCCAGGTATCGGCGAGCGTCTTCCACGTCCAGCCCGCAAAAATCACAATGCCGAACGGATTGAACGTCAACGATCGCACGATGTCGCCGTGCAGGAGCCAGACAAAACTTCGCGTCAGGCCGCAGCCCGGACACGGCAGATTGGTTAGGGTGTGAAAAAAACAGATCGAAAAGCGACCCTTTTCAAAAGGCTCGGCGACGAGGCAGCCGATCACGACTGCCCCGTACAGGCCGGCCCAGACCAATTTCTCGCGACGGGTCGCGGAGTGCATTACTTCACGAGATTGAATTTCGTACCGAGATTACCGATCAACGGTACCGGATCCCACTTGCCCTGCGCACACTTGATCAAACCGATGATCCAGAGCACGAAAGCGAAAATCACGATTGGGATTCCAATGAGGACGAAACTCAGGATGTAACCGATGATGTAGGTAATAAAAATAATAAAAATCTGTTCCTGATGATACATGGCAAACTTGTTATCGCGTGCCGCAAGAATAGGGAGAATGAAGCACACGAGATAACCAAGGATGGCCATGATTTTACCTTTTTCGATTTCTTCCTGCGTCGGGGCTGGCCGTGAAGCGCCGGGGGTCTGTTCAGACATGGTCGTTCTCCTCCTTACATGTTCTTGATGATGGCATCGCCAAACTCACTGCACTTGATTTCAGTTGTGCCGTCCATGAGTCGGGCGAAGTCGTAGGTTACGGTTTTATTGGCAATCGATGTTTCAAGTCCCTTGATGATTAAGTCGGCCGCTTCCGTCCAGCCCATGTAGCGGAACATCATTTCCCCGGACAGAATGACCGAACCGGGATTGACCTTGTCCTGATTGGCGTACTTGGGTGCCGTACCGTGCGTGGCTTCGAATACGGCATGGCCGGTGATGTAATTAATATTTCCGCCCGGCGCGATGCCGATGCCTCCGACCTGGGCCGCCAGGGCATCGGAAAGATAATCGCCGTTCAAATTCATCGTCGCGATGACGTCGAAGTCCTCGGGCCGCGTCAACACCTGCTGAAGCGTGATGTCGGCAATGGAGTCTTTGACCACGATGCCCTGCGGTAACTGTACCCACGGGCCGCCGTCGAGGTCCTTGCCGCCGAATTCGTCTTTGGCCAGTTGAAATCCCCAGTCGCGGAAAGCGCCTTCTGTGAATTTCATGATATTGCCTTTGTGGACGAGTGTGACGCTTTTTCTTTTGTTGGCAATGGCGTATTGAATCGCGGCGCGGATGAGACGACGGGAACCTTCCGCGCTGACCGGCTTGATGCCAATTCCGCTGGTCTCGGGGAATCGGATTTTTTTGACGCCCATTTCCTTCTGGAGCCAGGCGATGATCTTTTTCGCTTCCGGACTTTCCGCCTGCCACTCGATCCCGGCGTAAATGTCTTCCGTATTTTCACGAAAGATCACCATGTTGACTTTTTCCGGCCGTTTGACGGGCGAGGGAACGCCTTTGAAATACTGGACGGGTCGAAGGCAGACGTACAGATCGAGCGTCTGCCGCAGGGCGACATTGAGGCTGCGGATGCCGCCGCCAACCGGCGTGGTCAACGGGCCTTTGATGGAAACGAGATATTCTTTACACGCGGCGATCGTTTCGTCGGGTAACCACGATTTGTATTTATCAAACGACTTTTGTCCGGCATAAACTTCGAGCCAGACGATCTCGCGTTTTCCGCCGTACGCTTTTTTGACGGCCGCGTCGAAAACACGCTGCGAAGCGCGCCAGATATCCGGTCCGGTACCGTCGCCTTCGATGAAGGGAATGATGGGCTGATCGGGTACATGAAGTGTACCGCCACTGATCGAAATTTTTCCGCCGCGCGTGGGAGGGGTCAGATCTTTGAACACGTTGCAAGTCCCGGATTGTATGTAAGAACAAAAGGAAGAGAAGTGATTGGACGAAAAAAATATATCGAAAGGCCTCAGGAAGCGCAAGGAGTTTTTGGC
>CAYZJB010000064.1:0-17241 GCA_964478735.1 uncultured Bacteroidota bacterium
GCTCGGACAAGTTTTTCGCTCATGTTTGACGCGCGAACTCAGATTCCTGGCGGCGTTTTTCTCAAGGCCTGACAAGGACGGATAACGGCGTCCTGAAAGTTCGAGATTTTATGAACTCACAGTTCACGGTACAGTTACGGTTGAGACGTTGCATGCACGTTTCAACCAGGCTCATCCTCACAGATTGCCCACCCGTACAAACAATCAAGAAAATTGTATAACGCCGGATTCGACGGCCGATACTATATTAGACCAGAAAACACGAGCTAATAATGGTTACGAACTCAACTTCCCTCACAAATGTCGAAACGACATTCAACGTCAAAAACATGACATGCATAGGATCTGCAGCAAGCGTCGAATCCATGCTGAGATCGTTATCCGGCGTCGCGGATGTGCGGGTCGACCTGCAGACCAAAACCGCCCATGTCAACTTCCAGTCCGATGCGGTTACGGTCGAACAAATGAAAAACGCAATTCATTCGATCGGGTACGAACTCGAAGCAACTGCTCACGAAATACCATCGAAAGGTTTATGATCACTCAACCCATTTCCATCAAACCCCTCCGGAAAAAGGAAACGGCACGAACGGAGATCCCGCTCGAAGGCCCGTTGTCCTCGTCGGACGTTGAGCGTGTGCAACAAGCGTTCAGCGGCAAACCCGGAATTTACGAAGCTAGCGCTCGGACTGAAAACGGACACGTCTCTCTTACCATCCTACACGACGATCTCCCGTTCGCCAACCTGATCGAACCGGTCGAAGCGGCGGGCTATCGCGTTTTGTCTGAAAAACTGACGTTGAACGTCCACGGCATGACGTGCACCGGCTGCGCGGCGAGCGTGGAATCCATGCTTCGCGCACAGCCGGGCATCAAAACGGCCAACGTCAATTTTGCTGCCAAGACGGCCTGGGTCAATTTTTTACCTTCGCTCATTACTGTGCCGCAGATGCAAGAGGTGATCCGGTCCATCGGATATTCCCTGGAGGTTCCGATGGAATCTCCGGATGAAAGCGAGCGTCGAGAAAAAGAAGCTCTGCGGACGCTGCAGAGAAACATGTTTTTGGCCGCGATATTCGCTGCGCCGACGGTCGTGATTGGGATGTTCTTCCATACGATGTCGTTCGCACCGTGGATCGGGCTGGTTCTGTCGCTTCCCGTCATGTGGGCCGGGCGGCAATTTTTTATCAACGCGTGGAAACTGATCCGGCATCGCACGACCAACATGGACACGCTTGTAGCGATGAGTACCGGCATAGCCTTCACGTTTAGTGCGTTCAACACAATCTACCCGGATTTCATGACCTCCCGCAGATTCACACCCGACGTGTATTATGAAGCCGGCAATGTGATCATCGCGCTGATCCTGCTCGGTCGTGTCCTCGAAGAACGCGCCAAACGCCGGGCCGGAAGCGCCATTCGCAGCCTGATCGGTCTGCAGCCGAAAACCGTGACGGTCCTTCGCGACGGGCATGCCGTAGAAATCGACATCCAGAATGTCGTACCGGGAGAGCGGATCCGCATTCGGCCCGGGGAGCGAATCCCCGTCGATGCCGTCGTCGTTTCCGGAAATTCTTACGTCGATGAAAGTATGTTGACGGGCGAACCGGAGCCTGTCGTTAAAAACAGCGGCGATGTCGTGTACGCCGGTACAATCAATCAGACGGGGCAGTTGGAAATTCGTACGGCAAAAACCGGCGCCGACACGGTTCTCGGCCAAATCATCCGAATGGTCCAGGAGGCGCAAGGCAGTAAGGCGCCCGTTCAACGTCTGGCCGATAAAGTCGCGTCGGTGTTTGTTCCGACCGTGATCGTGATTGCGTTTCTCTCCGCCGCCACATGGTTCGTCCTCGAACCCGGAATGACGCGGGCGGTGGTTTCGTTGGTCACGGTGTTGATTATCGCGTGTCCGTGTGCGCTCGGTCTCGCCACGCCGACGGCCATTATGGTCGGAGTCGGACGCGCGGCACAGATGGGGATTCTCGTCAAAAATGCGGAAAGTCTCGAGCGGGCACGGCAAGTGACGGCTATCGTACTCGATAAAACCGGAACGATTACCGAAGGCCGGCCGGAAGTGACGCGCTGGAAATGGCTGTCGGATGATCCCTCGGTTCGTCAGGCGCTGTTCACACTCGAAAGCCATTCCGAACATCCGCTGGCGAAAGCAGTCGTCCGTTATCTCAATGGAGATCGGGCCACGGACATCAGCGATTTCAAGACACTGCCCGGAATGGGTGTGGAGGGAAATGTCGACGGCCACATCGTGCGAGCCGGAACCGCCGAATGGCTGCACGGTCTCGGTGTCCAACTCGACACGGCACGAATCCAAGAATTGGAATCGGAGTCGGGAACGCCGGTGCTTTTCGCACACGGAACGCGCCTCGTTGCCCTCGCATCGATTTCCGATCGGGTCAAACCGAGTTCAGTGTCAGCCGTTGCCGATCTTAAAAAAATGGGTCTCGACGTATGGATGGTGACGGGAGACCGTCCTGCCGTAGCGCACCGGGTGGCTGTTTCGGTCGGCATCGACCACGTCAAAGCGTCGGTCAAGCCGTCGGAAAAAGCCGAGATCGTCAAGGACCTCCAGCGGCAGGGCCACGTCGTTGCGATGGTGGGCGACGGGATCAACGATGCTGCGGCGCTGGCTCAGGCGGACGTCGGTATTGCGATGGCGCGAGGAACGGACGTCGCAATGGACGTCGCGCAGATGACGTTGATGCATTCCGATCTCGACCATGTACGCGCTGCGATTCGTATATCACGCGATACCGTACGCGTGATCCGTCAGAATCTTTTCTGGGCGTTCATCTATAATATTATAGGAATTCCCATCGCCGCGGGCGTGTTATATCCGGCATTTACACTCAATCCAATGATCGCCGGCGCGGCCATGGCGATGAGCAGTGTGTCGGTGGTGTTGAACAGTCTGCGGTTGAAGGCGTCGGTTTAAAAGCAGCCGGGTTTCCGAGATGCAGTACAAGTTCGGTGACACACGTGATGCTCTCCCGTCATGATGAACTTGGTTCAGTATCTCAACCAAAACATGTAAGAGCGGCGTTTTGGAAATCAGGAAGATTTCAGCGCTCAGTTTAATCCCAATCACGTTCCTCATGTTCATCATGCTCTCTCCATCGACGCTTGCGGTCGTCATCGTCGCGTTCGACGCGGCCCTTGACGTTGTTGATCGTCAGTCCGCCGCTGCCTGAGGAACGGATGATCACGTCGTGTTCGACCCGGTCGATGTCAATCGATCCGGAGCCGTCGGACACTTTGACCGTACCGTCGATATCGACGAGCGTCATGCTGCCCGAGCCGTCGGAGACGTTGACGTCGCCGCGCACGTTTTTGACCTGAATCGTGCCGGAACCGTCGTCGATGCGCAGGTTACCGCCGACGTCCGTGATATCGATCGAGCCGGAACCGTCGTCGATCCGGACGTGTCCGTCAACGCTTTTCAATTCGAGGCTTCCCGATCCATCCTCGACGTCGATGTGGAACCGTTTGGGTACGCGAACCGTGAGGTCGATGCCTTTTTCTTTCCAGTTCCATCCCCAATCGCGATCGTTGAAAAAGCTTTTGAGTATCGCGGACGATCCGCGCTTTTCCAGCGTCAGTTCCATGTACCGGTCTAAAAATTCTTTCGCCTCATCGTCGTCGTACCCGCGCAACCGGATCGTTGCCTGGACGGTGATGTCGTTGGAGCCGCCCTCCACGACGAGAAACCCGGCCCCGCTTTGAATTTCGATTCCCTCGATCCCCTCCGCCGGCAGCGTCAGTTTACGTTCTTCTTCATGGGCCCATAAGGGCATCGCGACCATTAAAAACAGGATACTTTTCATGGCGAGTCCTTTCGTGTGTGGCTTTGTATACGTTTGATCGCAGGAGTCGGTTACACCGGAAAATTTGGCATGAAACGGGCTTGTTTCATATATTGGCGTCGCTTATGAATGCATACGCCGCCATCATCCTGTTCACTTTGCTCGGTGCCCAGTTGATCGAGTGGATTACCGATTATCTCAATATCCGGGCCATTCGTGAAAAACTGCCCGAAGAATTTGCAGATACGTACGATGAAAACGTCTACCGCCGGTCTCAGGAATACCTCCGCGTTAATACACGGTTCGGTGCGTGGGCGTCGATGATCGATTTGGCGATTGTGCTGGCGTTCTGGTTTTCCGGCGGTTTCGCATGGCTGGATGACCGGGTACGTTCAATGGGTCTGGGTGCGATCCCCTCCGGCCTGATTTTCATAGGCATTTTGCTTGCCGCGCGCAGTCTGCTCGCATTGCCGTTCTCGATCTATCGGGTGTTCCGTATCGAAGCGCGGTTCGGATTCAATAAAACAACGCCGAAGGTTTTCATTACCGACCGTATTAAAGGGTTGTTGCTGGGTCTCGCGATCGGCGGACCGATCTTGACCGGCGTACTGTGGTTTTTTGAAGCGACGGGATCGATGGCCTGGTTGTACTGCTGGGCGGCCGTGACGGTTGTCGGACTTGTTCTGCAATATATCGCGCCGACGTGGATCATGCCGTTGTTCAATAAATTTACGCCACTCGAAGACGGCGAGTTGAAAACGTCCATCGTCGGCCTCGCGCGACGCGTCGGATTTCCACTCAGGGAAATCACCGTGATGGACGGTTCGAGACGTTCCAGTAAGTCGAACGCGTTCTTTACCGGCTTTGGAAAAAACAAACGCATCGCGCTGTTCGACACGTTGATCCGCAATCATACGGTCGATGAATTGACCGCGGTTGTGGCGCATGAAATCGGCCATTACAAGAAACGGCACATCGTGAAGGGCATGATCGTCGCTTTTTTTCATACCGGCGTGATGCTTTTTTTGCTTTCGTTTTTTATTCAGGAGCGAGGACTTTTCGATGCCTTTTACGTCGATCATCCGTCGGTGTATGCCGGGCTGGTGTTTTTCGGAATGCTTTTTTCTCCGGTCGAGTTGCTGCTGGGGATCGCAATGAATGTCGTATCGCGTCGGCACGAATTCGAAGCCGACCGTTTTGCCGCCGAATCGACCGGCCAACCGAACGCACTGATCGACGGACTCAAAAAATTATCCAGAGACAATCTGTCCAATCTGACGCCGCATCCGGCGTTCGTTTTTGTCAACTACTCCCATCCGCCCGTATTAGAGAGAATCCGGGCGTTGCAAGGCAACGTGAAGGAGGTTGTCCATGCGTAATTCGAGGATCCTGTTTCAGGCCGTGACGATCGCCGCGGTTTCCGCCGCACTGGGATTTACGTTGAATTCGTTATCCCCCAAGGGTGTGCGATTCGGCTCCGAACCGGCGTTACAAGACGGCATTACGGAACTGACGCTCACGCAGACTTACGAATGGTTCCAGCGCAAGGAGGGCGTTTTTGTCGACGCACGGCATGAGATGTTTTACAAACAGCAGCACATTCCCGGCGCCTTGCACGTTTATTTCAAAAATGCGGAGGTCAATCCGGTACTGCAATCAATGGACAAAGAACGCTCGTACATCGTGTACTGCAAAAGCAGCCGTTGCGATCAGGCGCATCGGCTGGCGCGGGCCATGTTTACGGCGGGGTTCAAAAAAATCGCCATTTTTACCGGCGGCATGGTCGACTGGCTGGACGCGGGATATCCGGTGGAAAGTTCACAATGACACGGCTGGCGGCTATCGTCGTACAACTGGGGCTGGCGGCCGTTTTTCTTACGGCGGCTTATCCTAAAATCCTGGATGCGAAAAATTTCGCCGGCGACATTCTGGCGTACGATCTTGTAGGATGGTCCGTGGCCAAAGGAATTGCGGTGTGGCTGCCATGGATGGAAGCGATTGCAGGTTTGTTGATACTGATCGGCGTGTGGCTGCGTCCGGCCGCCGCGATCGTGACCGTATTATCGGCGATATTTGCCGTCGCCAAAGTCAGTGCGTTGATGCGCGGCCTGCAGATCGACTGCGGATGTTTCGGGTATTCCGATCCCCTGACCCCGCTGGACGTCGGGCTGGATGCCGTATTGATCGCGGCCTCTGTTTTTCTCGTCCTGAAAAGCGAGTGGGCACTGCGGTGGTTCCGGCCGATACCGGCTATTCAAAATCATCCACAGTGACGGTGTCGATTTTCTCCCGGTAGAAGTTTTCTAACTCCTCCTCGAAGAAGAATCTATTCCCATTCACCGGTTCAAGTTCGTCGATCCACATGGCGCGGTCGTTGTACTTCGCGAAGAAGGGACGCTGCACCCATTTGGGGTTTCGTCCCTGAAGAAAACGCAGCACGATCACGCGCTCACCGTTGATCTCCGAAACACCGAGGACCTGGGCCTTGCCCGGATTGGACGACATGCTCGGCCCGCGCGCCGTGCGGGACAGTCCGCTCGTTTGCTGATACGCGTCGCGGAAAATTTCCCAGGCCCTGACAAGGGGGATGCCAAAATAATGTTGTGCACCGGTGTCGCGCACGACGAACATGTAGTACGGGATCAGTCCCAGATTGACCTGCTCGGTCCACATTGTCGCCCAGACTTCGGCGGAGTCATTGATGTGACCCAGCACGGGCGACTGCGTGCGAATTTCCGCGCCGATGCCGCGCAAACGCCGGATCGCCTCGCGAATGGCGGGGGTTGACAGCTCGACCGGATGATTAAAATGTGCCATGATCGCGAGATGCTTGCCGGCATCGATGATCTTTTTGAGCAGCGTCATCATTTCTTCCGTATCGTCGTCGTGGGTAAAACGGTACGGCCAGTAACTGAGCGCCTTGGTGCCGATCCGGATGCGGCGGAGATTCGGCAGATTGTTCGACAACAGCGGTTCGATGTACGTGGCCAGATGTTTGGCCCGCATGATCATGGGATCGCCGCCCGTAAACAGAATGTCCATGACTTCGGGATGCGCACCCACGTAGTCGACCAGCGATTGGGCCTCACGCGAGGCAAATTTGAACTCGTGCATACCGACAAACTGTGGCCACCGGAAACAAAACGTACAGTACGCGTGACACGTCTGCCCCTGGCTTGGAAAAAACAATACCGTTTCACGATACTTGTGCTGTAAGCCGTGCAGCCGCTGGTCGCCGAGGAGCGGCACGTTGTGTTCGAGCTGCCCCGCCGGATGAGGGTTGAGTTGTAACCGGATCTTGTTGGCCGTGGCCTGGACGTCGCGGCGATCGGTTGTGTTGGCGAGCGTCCTTTCCATCTCGTCGTAATATTCGGGCAGCAACATGCCGCGTTGGGGAAACGTCAACACGAACATCGGATCGTCAAGTGCGTTCTTCCAATCGATGAGGTGATCGATCACGTAATTGTTGGTCTTGAACGGCAGGACGTGACCGACAACGTTCATTGCCGACAGGACCTCGCCCGGTAAACGGTGCAATTGCGGAATATCGCGGTAGTTCTGAAGTGAATACGCTTTGTATTTCGGAGTAGAGGAATCCATGAGACCCTCCTTTCGATTTCGTAAGTAAAAAAAGTCTTTGGAAAACAGTCTACGGTCGTTGTGGAGGACCGCGACGGGGAAGAAAAACAGGGGGGTTGGTTATGTTGGCAGGAACAGGACGTAAGAGTTCTGTCAGGAGGAACGAAGAATCCCGGATCGTCACGTTGTCCGGGGACACGGCCGCGAACGGTCCCGTCGCAACGATCTCACGCTGGGCGGACGGTTTGGCTTTTTGTACACAGGCGCCGCGGTCGGCGTTGCCGGAGTCGGCAATGGACCCTTGGGGCCTTGCAAAAACAAGAGGCCCGGTCAGTACCAGCGGGGCGACGCCCCAGCGTAAAATGGGGAGAACGAGAAAACGCATGTCTTATGTATAAGGCATCGCGGGGAAAAAATCAAACGTTCAGGGCAGGAGGGTCAGGGACAATCCCGCGCCCGTCGCCGGTGAGCACAATAGACCGTTTTGAAAAGTAACAAAAAAAAACAATCTTTTTGCCCATGACACCGACGGTGATGAAATCTTTTGCCAAGATCAATCTTGGGTTGAAAATCAAGGGCAAGCGGCCGGACGGCTTCCACGAACTGGAGACTGTTTTCAAACTCGTCGACCTTACCGATGAAGTCATACTTGAACCGCTGAGCGGTACCGATATTCAATTGACCTGCTCGCGCCCTGACTTGCCCTGTGACGGGACCAATTTATGTTACCGTGCCGCGGAAAAAATGCAGGAGTTGGCCGGGGAAAAGTTTGGCATTCGGATTCATGTTGAAAAAAAAATCCCGATAGGTGGAGGTCTGGGCGGTGGAAGCAGCAATGCGGCCGCCGTGATGGTCGGTATTCAAAATCTGCTTCAACTCAACATCGACGGGGCAAAACTGGTCCGGGCCGGAGCGGAGTTGGGATCGGACGTTCCTTTTTTCGTCGCCTCGTATCTGGGAATGGGGAACACGGCAACGGGTTCAGGCCGTGGGGAAGTCATCGATTTTTTTGAATGGCCGCTCTTGGAAAAGGTCGTTTTGGTCAATCCAGGCATCCCTATTGATACCGGATGGGCGTATAAGAATTATGCCCGTAAGTGCGCATCAGACGCGGATTTACAGGGAAGTTTCAGCTTGACAAACAGGGTCGAATCTATTAAGTTTAGCGCACTTTTGGCTAAACCCTTGTTTTTTGGGAATTACTTCGAGCCCCTGGTCTTCGAAACTTACCCAAAAATCAAAATGATACGGGACGAGTTGGAAAAAAAGGGCGCCAAATTAGCCCGCCTTTCCGGCAGTGGCGCAACGGTCTTTGGTATTTTTGAAGAAAACGCGGATTTGAGACAATGGCCGGCTTTGTTTCAGGACTGTTTTGTTCACGTCGGTCGTTTCGTCTGATCCACAGGGTATTTTTTTGGGGTGTAGCCAAGTGGTAAGGCAGAGGGTTTTGGTCCCTCCATTCCGAGGTTCGAATCCTTGCACCCCAGCGATGCTTTATGTCTATGTTCTTAAAAGTGAAAAAGACGGATCGTTATACATCGGTCAGACGGGAGACAGAGACAAGCGCGTTGCCGCTCACAACGAGGGCCGCAACAGGTGGACAAAGCCAACTCGATCCGAGGCGGCGAAGCGGGAACGTTATTTGAAAATTTTGAAGAGTCACGTTGAAATCGAGAAATTGATTTTGACGGGGTGTAGTCCCGATCCATCGGGATAAGGCAAAGGGGTTTGGTCTCTCCATTCTCCCGACATGTTGTCCCGATCCATCGGGATTGCACCCCAGCACCGCCGAATATGATCGGCATCATTACAAAACAAGACGCGTGCATCATTACACATGGTTGATCCGACAACATCGTTTACCGTCGTGGCGGGACGCAGCAATCACGGGTTTGCAGAGGCCGTTGCCTCGCATCTCGGAACGACGCTGGCGCAGGTCGAAATTTACAATTTCAGCGACGGCGAAATATTCGCCAAGTACGTTGAAAACATCCGGGGTCACGACCTTTTTATTATTCAGCCGACGTTTCCGCCGGCCGATAATCTGATGGAACTGCTGATCCTGATCGACGCGGCAAAACGGGCCTCGGCGCACCGCATCACGGCGGTGATTCCGTACTTCGGGTACGCGCGCCAGGACCGTAAGGACCAGCCCCGCGTGCCGATCACGGCCAAGCTGACGGCTAACCTGCTGATCACGGCGGGTGTAGACCGGATCCTGACGATGGATTTGCATTCGCCTCAGATCCAGGGGTTCTTTGATATTCCGCTGGATCACTTGTATTCGTCGCCGGTCCTCACGGAGCATTGGAAAAAACAATTGACTTCCGATGCCGTCATCGTGTCGCCGGACGTCGGCGGCGTCAAGCTGGCCCGGGCGTATGCCAAGCGGTTGCACGCGGACTTCGCGATCATCGACAAGCGACGGCCCCGTGCCAATTCCGTCGAGGTGATGAATATCATCGGCGACGTCGAAGGCCGCGACGTACTAATGATCGACGACATGATCGATACGGCAGGTACGCTGACCCAGGCGGCACAGGCGCTCAAAGATAATGGCGCCCGGGACATCTACGCGGCGTGCACGCACGCGCTCCTGTCGGGCAAGGCGATCGAACGAATCATGGAGTCGCCGATCAAACGGGTGACGGTGACCGACACGATTCCCCTGCGGCACGTGTGCGAGAAAATCGAAGTCGTCACGGTGTCGCATATATTTGCCGACGCGATGCAGCGGATCCACAAGGCGGAATCGATCAGCGTTTTGTTTCACTGAAAAATTTTTATAACCAAAATACAGGACAGATCATGGAAGCGATTGTTTTAACAGCCGAAAAAAGAGAGCAGGGACGGCATTCCGCCAAGCATACGCGTCAATGCGGGCGCGTACCGGGCGTGTTTTACGGACATGGACGTGAAAGCACGTTGATCTCCGTCGACGCCAAAACCCTGGTCAAATTTCTTTCGACCGAACACACGCTCGTTCAACTCGAACTCGACGGCGAGAAATCAAAATCGGTGGTTCGCGATTACGATACCGATCCCGTGACCGGACAGATCACGCACGTGGACATCATGAGTGTACGTGCCGACCGTCCCATCGACGTATGGGTACCTATCGTATTCGTCGGAACGCCCACCGGTGTGAAGAACAAAGGCGGCATTCTGCAACACGATATGAACGCGTTTCACATCAAGTGTTTGCCCGACGATATTCCGGGCCACCTGGAAGTGAACGTCGAAGAACTCGACGTGGCGCACAGCATTCACGTCCGCGATTTGAAATTTGACAAAATCCAGATATTGAACCCGCTCAGCGAATCCGTTTGCACCGTCGTCATTCCGAAAGCGGTTGAAGCCGCAACGGCGGAAGTCGCTCCGACCGAAGCGGCGGCGGTCCCGGCCGAGCCGGAACTCGTCGGCGGGAAAGGCAAAGAAGAACCGAAAGAGGAGGAGAAATAATTTCTCCCGAGGATGGATCTTCTTGTCGGTCTCGGCAATCCCGGACATTCCTATACCAAAACCCGCCACAACGCGGGTTTTGTGGTCATGGATTACCTGGCCCAGCGGTTTCGTCTCGACTTCCGTGCCGGCAAGGGAGAGTACGACGTGGCGGAATGGAATCGCGACGGCAGCCGGGTGTGGGTGTTGAAACCGTTGACGTACATGAATAACAGTGGGATTGCGGTTCGTGAATTTACGCAGTTTTATAAAATCACCGCGCGCCACGTCATGGTGGTGTGTGACGATGTGGCGTTGCCGGTCGGACGAATCCGGATGCGGACCGGCGGCAGCGACGGCGGACAAAACGGATTGAAGTCGATCATCTATCATTTGAACACGGATGAATTTCCACGGCTGCGGATCGGCGTGGCGAACGACCGGATGCGGGAACGCGATCTGGCCGATTTTGTGCTGTCGCCGTTCGATCCGGATGAAGCGAAGATCATGGAAGACGTTGTTAAAACGGCCGGCGAGGCCCTCGTCGATTATCTCGATCGCGGCATCGATTACGCGATGAACCGGTACAATCGATTGATGTTGAATGAAAACCCCAATTCCTAAACCCTTCTGGAGGAGTTTGTGAACGATCAGACGTTGATATGGATCGGAATCGGATGCGCGGCGCTGGCGCTCGTGTTTGCCTGGATGCGCGCGAACTGGATTTCCCGTCAGGACGCAGGAACGGACCGCATGAAGGAAATTGCAAAGGCCATTTCCGAAGGTGCCATGGCATTTCTGACGCGTGAATATAAAGTGTTGTCTATTTTTGTGATAGCCGTGGCGGCGCTGCTGGCCCTGGCCAATATAAACAAGGAAGATTCGAGCCCGCTGCTCGCGCTTTCTTTTGTCGTCGGCGCGTTTTGTTCGGCGCTTGCCGGATTTTTCGGAATGAAAGTGGCCACCAAGGCCAATGTCCGGACCGCTAACGCAGCCCGGACCGGACTGCCGCAGGCGCTTCAGATCGCGTTTTCCGGCGGCTCGGTCATGGGCCTTTGCGTCGTCGGTCTCGGCATGCTGGGTCTGTCGTTTCTTTTCATGTTGTATGGAAATGTGTTTAACGTGATGAATACGGACCTCGTGACGACGGATGCCCATCACTGGCATTTGAACGTCGTTCGACTGCTCAACGTGATCTCCGGCTTCTCGCTTGGTGCGTCGTCGATCGCCTTGTTTGCTCGCGTGGGCGGCGGCATTTACACCAAGGCGGCGGACGTCGGAGCAGACCTCGTCGGTAAAGTCGAAGCGGGTATTCCGGAAGACGATCCGCGTAATCCGGCCGTGATTGCAGATAATGTCGGCGACAACGTCGGCGACGTCGCAGGCATGGGTGCGGACCTGTTCGAATCCTACGTCGGCTCCATCGTCGGAACCATGATTCTGGGCGCTGCGATCGTGGCGGCCAGTCCGGAGTACAATGGTCTGGCACCGGTCCTCTTGCCGCTTGTTCTTGCCGGTGTCGGAATTCTCGCGTCCGTCGTCGGAACGTTTTTTGTTCGGACCAAGGAGGGCGGTAACCCGCAGACCGCGCTGAACATCGGCTCGTTCGGAGCCGCTGTCCTCATGCTTATCGTATCCTATTTTGTCATTGAATATTTATGGCCGGCGACCGTCCTGATTGATACCGTCAGCCGAAGCCCCGTCACGGCGCTTGGCGTTTTTGGCGCCACGATTTTCGGACTGGTCATCGGCGTGCTCGTCGGCATTTCGACGGAACATTATTGCGCGACCGGTAAAGGTCCCGTCAACCGAATTGTCGAGCAGTCTGTGACCGGTACGGCAACCAACATTATTGCCGGGCTCGGCGTAGGCATGCAGTCGACGGCTATTCCGTTGCTGCTGATTGCGGCGGGGATTCTTGGTTCGTACTATTTTGCCGGACTTTACGGCGTTGCGATCGCCGCGCTGGGTATGCTGTCGACCACCGGAATCCAACTCGCCGTCGATGCGTACGGTCCGATTTCCGACAACTCCGGCGGTATCGCGGAAATGGCCCATCTCGAACCGGCCGTTCGTCAGCGGACGGACAAACTCGATGCCGTGGGCAATACGACGGCGGCGATTGGAAAAGGCTTTGCCATCGCGTCAGCCGCGTTGACCGCGCTGGCGCTCTTCAGCGCGTACATGACGCAGGTGGGTATCACGACCCTGGATCTGGCCAATCCAAAAATCATGGCGGGCCTGTTCGTCGGCGGTATGTTGCCGTTTCTTTTTTCGTCGATGGCGATGAACGCCGTGGGCCGCGCCGCGATGGACATGATCAAAGAAGTGCGCCGGCAATTCAAAGAAATTCCCGGACTGCTCGAAGGCAAACCCGAGGCCCGTGCGGACTACAAACGGTGTGTCGATATCTCCACGACGGCGGCGATTCGTCAGATGATCATTCCCGGCCTCATGGCCGTGGTCGTGCCGGTCGCCGTGGGTTTTATGCCCGGGCTCGGTAAGGAATCGCTCGGCGGTTTGCTTGCCGGTGTGACCGTGACCGGCGTTTTGCTCGCTATTTTTATGGCGAATGCAGGCGGCGCCTGGGACAATGCGAAAAAATCGTTTGAAGGCGGATACAAACTGAAATCCGGCGAGATCGTCGGTAAAGGATCGGATCCCCACAAGGCGGCCGTCGTCGGCGATACCGTCGGAGATCCCTTCAAGGATACGGCGGGTCCGTCGCTCAACATTTTGATTAAATTAATGTCGGTCGTCGCGCTTGTCATTGCGCCGCTGATCAAGTAAAAGTTCTTTAAACCATAAATCCTGTGTAAGTTCCGGAAGCGGCAGTTTGGCTTCCGCACGCTTACACCGAAAGACCGTAGGAGTCTCCATGTCGAAGAAAACACGAAGAGGGGAACCCGGCCAGCCGCGGTGTTATGAAACCGTGATGGTCATCGATTCCCAACTCAGCGACGACGTCGTGAAGTCGATCGTCGAGAAAGTCAAAGAAATCCTCACGACCGGCGAGGCCCGCATCCTGAAAGTCGAGGAACAGGGTAAACGCAAGCTCGCCTATCCGATCCAGAAACGGACGTACGGCGTTTACGTCACCATCGATTTTGAACACACCGGTTCGGTCATCAAGACCCTCACCGACCATTACCACATCACCGAAGGCATTCTGCGCCACCTGACGCTGATCGTCGATTCCCGGCTGCGGACGCAGCGTGCCAAATCGGAAACGGCCCCTCCGACGGAAACCCGTGAAGAGGCGCTGGCCATTTAGGTCGATGAGAACATTAACTATTCAAAACTGTTCAAGGAGTATCGATGCGTCCCCGTAAACCGAAACGCGAACCTCGCGGCATGATGCAAAAGAAAAAAACATGCCCGTTTTGTGAAGATAAGACCAACGTGGTCGATTACCGCGATATCAAACGGCTCACCAAATTCACCTCCGAACAGGGCCGCATTCTGACGCGCCGTACGTCGGGTGTCTGTGCCCGCCATCAGAGGCAACTGGTGACCGCCATCAAACACGCACGTCATCTGGCGCTGATTCCCTTTGTCAGCGACATGATGAAGTAACTTCAACCACGTGAGGACGTCATGAAAGTCATATTGAAAGAAGATGTCGATAACCTGGGAAACGCCGGGGAGTTGGTCGACGTAAAGCCGGGCTATGCCCGTAATTTCCTGGTTCCGCGCGGTCTCGCGCTCGTGTACAACGCCGCCAACCAGAAAGTCTACGAAGCAGAAAAGAAGCGTATTGCCCAGCGCCAGGAAAAAGAAAAAGTGAAAGCACAGGAGATGGTCGCCCGACTCGAGGCCGTCAGCGTAACGATCCCGGCCGCCGTCGGCGAAGAAGACAGGATGTTCGGCTCGGTGACCACACAGGACATTGTCGAACATCTGAAAGCGCAGGGCATCGAAGTCGATAAACGTCGCGTTCTGCTTGCCGAACCGATCAAGACCCTCGGGTTGTACGAAGTCGACGTCAAACTTCACACCGACGTGATTGGTAAGATCAAAGTATGGGTCGTGAAGAAAGAAGATTAGAATCGCGAGTCGTTGAATCCAAAGACCGCCCACCCGGCGGTCTTTTTTTGTGCGCCCGACAGGGCGCACTCACTTGGGAGAGAGAATCTCCTAGGCAATCGGGGCGAGCAGAGTACAACGATAGCGTTGAAGGAGGGAGAAGACGGAAGGGAGGTAGACACCAGGAGGGCGGGTAGAGTAATCTCCCCGCCTGCTCGATTCGATGGAGGTTGTCAAATAACAATTATTTTTTCCTGCAAATTCGCCTCTTCATCTGAGAGATGTCATGGACGGCATACGTCATCGGCCGTAGGTTGCGGTATCAGGCAACAGATTCCTCCACCGAAAACGCAGACAGGACGCATGGGACATTAGCCTGCAAAGACCGGACGACGACTGTCACTCGTCCGACGAGCCCATTCTTAAAATCGCTGATTTCATGGAAACGAGCACGGACCTTTTCGTGCTCGTTTCGTTTTCCCGACGTACACGTCTGCGTTTCGATCCACGCAGACTGAGAGGAGGCCGATATGCTCATTCCGATTCCTGCGTTCACGCACACGTCCGATCCCCGGTCCCGGATGCGGAAGCTCAAGTATGAAAAAGAACTCGACCTCGCGTTCGGTGAGCGCGTTGCGGCGAAGGCATACGGGCAGAAATTACTCAGCTGCATTCAATGCGGCACGTGCAGTTCGACCTGTCCGCTGAGCGACTACATGGATTACACGCCGCGCAAGATCATTGCCATGACGCGTGAAGGGTTCAAAGACGACGTTCTGCACAGCCTGACGATCTGGTTGTGCGCGTCCTGTTACGCCTGCACGGTCGAGTGCCCGCGGCAGATCCATATCACCGACGTCATGTACACGCTGAAACGCGAAGCCATTGCGGCCGGCGTGTACCCGCGACGTTATCCGATCCCGGTGTTTTCCAGACAATTTTTCAACCTCGTCCGTACCCAGGGACGAAACAGCGAAGGCCGGCTGCTGTTGAAATTTTACCTCAAAACCAATCCCCTGCGGTTGATACAACAGGCGTGGCTGGGGTTGCGGCTTTTGCTGGCGGGACGGTTTTCACTCAAACACGACCGCGTTCGCGATATCGAAAAACTTAAACGGCTCATCGCGGAAGCGGGCCGGCCGGAGGGAATCCAATCATGAAACGATACCTGCTGTATCCCGGTTGCTCGCTCCACAGTACGGGCAGAGCGTACGGAGAATCGATTACCGCCGTGTTCGCGCATCTCGGCCTCGAGTTGTCGGAACTCAAAGAGTGGAATTGCTGCGGCGCCACGTCGTACGCGTCGATCGACGAGATGGAAGCGTTTTCTCTCGCGGCCCGCAATCTGGCCCTCGCCGAAGACATGCACAACGGCGAACAACCTGATCTCGTCGCGCCGTGCAACGCCTGTTACCTCGTGCTGACGAAAACACAGCGATACATGTCGCAGTACGTTCACGTCCGTCAAACGGTCGACCGGGCCCTCGGAGCGGCGGGCCTGGAGTATCATCGCCGCGTCCGGGTGCGCCATCCGCTGGACGTTTTGACCAACGACGTCGGTCTGGACGTGATTCTGTCTCACGTACGGAAAAAATTCAACAAGACCCGCGTCGCGTGTTATTACGGCTGCCAGGCCGTGCGGCCGTTCGGTCTGATCGACGATAAGCGGCGTCCGATCCTGATGGACCGGATCGTCGGCGCGCTCGGCGCACAACCCGTGGAATGGTCGCTCAAAACGTTTTGCTGCGGCGGCAGTCTGACCGGTACGATTCCCGATGCCGGGCTTCCGCTCAATCGGACGATCCTGACGGAAGCGTTACAGCGTGGTGCGGAGATGATCGTCACGTGCTGCCCGCTCTGTCAGTTCAACCTCGAATGCCTGCAGGACAAACTCCGCAGCCGGTACGGCCTGTCGACCGCGATTCCCGTGCTGTATTTCACTCAATTAATGGGACTGGCGTTCGGTCTGGACGAAAAGTCGCTCGGTTTGCAGCGATTGTTCGTTTCCATCGCGAAAGGAGGGAAAACGGCCCATGTTTAACGGCAACGGTTCGATTCGAATCGGGTTCTACATCTGCCACTGCGGCCACAACATCGCCGACCAGGTGGACGTCGACACGGTAGCCAAATATGCGTCCACCCTGCCCAACGTCGTTATAGCGCGCGATTACAAATACATGTGCAGCGATCCGGGGCAGGAACTGATCATCCAGGACATCCATGACCTGGGGCTCAACCGCGTCGTCGTCGCATCGTGTTCTCCTTTGCTTCATGAGTCGACGTTTCGCGGGGCCGTGGAACGCGGCGGGCTGAACCCGTTTTATTTTCAAATGGTCAACGTTCGCGAAAATGTTTCCTGGGTACACGACGACCGAAA
>CAYZJB010000065.1:0-4441 GCA_964478735.1 uncultured Bacteroidota bacterium
TCGGGCTGTTGCCGTGTGCCGTCAAACAGCCGTTCGTACCAAGACTGACGGGTATCCAAAAGATTTTCGAGATTCAAAAAGATGCTGAACCTCCGCCACTGACGTTCGGCCATGATCCCGGTGACCCAATAACTGCGAGTCGCCGACTGATCGGAACGCCGCTGCCGCCCGGTGTAATATGTTTCCAGACCGATCCGACCGACGTGTTCGACTTCATAAATCAGCACGAGCCCGAGACGATGGCGTGCCACGAGCGGGATTCGTGTGGAGGTTCCGCCTTCCACAAGGATAGCATCGATGAACGTGTATCCCATCAAAAATTTGACGTCTTTGTAACTCAACTGCAGGTTCGACTCCGCGCCGCGAGAACGGAAATGGCCGCGCCGATTGACCAGCCGGTAGACACCGGCCGACGTGGAATCGGGATCGAAAGTCAACGGATCCTCGATGCGGGTGTAGAAAAAAAGCTGATTGACGTTGACCCCAATAATGTTGCCGATCGTTCCCTTGTAGTTCACGTCCCAGTTGGCTCCGATCGACCGTTCTGCTTTTTCACTGCCTCTAAGCGGGCGCAGGTTTTGATAACCGGTTTCCTCGGACGTTTCGTTGAACACGGACGGAACCTTGTATCCCATGCCGCCGCCCAGACGCGACGTCCATTGCGGGCCGAACTGAAACAACCCGTACGCCCGCGGGAGTAAAAACCATCCGTAATCGTCGGCGTGATCGGCACGAACTCCGGACTCGATGGAAAAGACCGGGGACACCCGGACGTGGGTCTGCAAAAACAAACCCGCCGCCGCCTGTATAAAATCAAGCGCATTGCTCCGACTCTGATCGAACCGGTCGGTCACGAAATTCGTACCGACGGCAAAGTCGACGCCGCCCCGCGTTGCGGTCCACAGCGCTTCGGTGAACGTTGCGTGCTGGACACCGCTGAATTCATACCCGGGCAGTCGAAGGGTCCGGTCGAAACGCATGACGGACGATCGCAGCGTGAGCCGGCTGGACGGCGACCATTCATGGCGATATTCGCCTTGGAGCGACAGTCGCGTCGATTCGTTGGTCTCCAGATAAACGTGATTGGAGTCGTCCGATCCGTTTATTTTATCGACATCACCGCCCTTTCGGTTTTCGGCCGACGATTGGACAGCAATCATCAGCCGGCCGGCATCGGACGTGTTGAAATATAGTTTTGGATTCAGCGTCACGCGCCGGACGCGTGGAATATCGGAGAAGTCGTCGGAATTGGCGTCATAAGCCGCGTGCAAATGTCCTGAAGCAAAGATGCTGTAGGCCATGCTCGAATTTTTTTTAGACGCGAATACACTCGCATCCTGACCTCCCGCCGTTGTGACGTTGAGCATCGCGGATGTCAGCGGGTCGTCTTCCGGTTCGCGGGAAATCAGGTTGATCAGACCCGCGATCGCTCCACCGCCGTACAGGGTGCTCGCGCTGCCTTTGATGATTTCGATTTGTTTAAGATCGAGCGGTGGAATGTGAAGAATGCTGAGCCCGGAAGAAAAGCCGGAATACAAAGGAAAGCCGTCCTTAAGCAACAGCGTGTATCGTCCGTCGAGACCCTGCATACGAAAACCGGCATTGGCCGACGTCGCGGACGTTTGCTGAACCTGGATGCCCGTGCTTTCGTTGAGCTGCATGCGAATGTCGCTCGACCGCATGTTCGATTTTTCGTCCAGTTCCTCCCCGGCAATCGTCTCGACCCGTGTCGGCGTGTCGTCGATCGTGCGGCTGAGCCGCGTGGATGAAATCGTGATCGTTTCTCCTTCATGATCGGTTTCCTGAAGCCGGATCGTCAGCGCGATGGCTGAATCCAGGATGATTTCTTCGACGTGTTCGGCGTAACCGATATGATGGAAACGCAGGCGGTATGAGCCTGTCGGCAGGTCCAGATTAAAATGACCCGACGCGTCGGTTATGGTCCCGCGTGGTGAGCCTTCGACGACGATGTTCACGTTCGCAAGCGGTTCTTCCGAATGTCCATCCACCACGTGTCCGGTCAGTTTGATTTGTCCGACAATCGGCGGTCCTGCGAAAAACAGGCATACCATGATTCTGAGAATACAATACACTGGCTTTCTTTCGGGTTAAAGTGAGTCAGTCGGGTTTGCAGAGTGCAAACCGATGAAGGTCGATGATTTTGCCGTCTTTGATCGCCGCCCGGCGTGCGATTCCCTCACGCACGTAACCGCATTTTTCAAGCACGCGCATAGACTCGGCATTCCACTCGTACACGCCGCAATGCAGTCGATGTAAGGAGTGCGTATTCATCGCCCATTCGGAAAACGCCCGCCCGGCACGCGTCATAATGCCGCGGTTCCAGAACGGCCGGCCGAGCCTGTAGCCGATCTCCGCCGCGATCGTTGGCGAGTGCAACGAGGTCAGAAACGTCTTTGTTCCGCCAGGAGCGGATGATGACGTTACCGCCCGCGTCTACGATGGTTTCTTTTTCCACGACCTAAAAACCGTTGTGTCCTGGACAAACGAGATCGGCGTGCCGAACGGATCGCGGGCCCAGAACATTTTTTCACCCCACGGCATCTTGCCGATCGGACCTTCCAGCCGGCCCTTTGCGGCTTTGACGCGGCGATAGGCGGCGGACAGGTTTTTGACGGCAAAATAGACGTACTGGTTTTGATGAAACCGCCAGCCTTTTCCTTTGGGATCGCCGTCCTCCATCGGATCGTAAAGGGCAAGAATGGTTCCGCCGCAATCAAAATAATGGCGTCCCTCGGAAATGCGCTCGCCTTTAAATCCCAGCACCGTGGTATAAAACCGTACGGCCTTCGGCAGATCGGGTACCGGAATGATCACGCGATACAGACGGGGAACGGATTTTTTACGCATGGAGGCTCTCCACAATGGGCACCAGCCGAAGTCGCTGGCGGTTGTTGCTGATGAAATTCTGGATTGTCCGCGTTTCGTCCACCCCGTCCGACGGTACGGCAGACGACGCGGCAGCCGCCAGAATCAATTCCTTGTCGTCTAACTCGTCGTCGCGGAAAATGCGGTGCAGGCGGTTGTGTTTGATCAGATAGCCGATCGCGTCCCGATGATCGACGATGAGAAAACACGGCGCAAACATGGCCGGCAGGTCCTTCATGCGCCGCCGGGACTCTTTGAGGGCCTCGCGAACGTTTCGTAATTTTTCTCCACGGGCGCCGGCGCTTTTCAGAAAACGGTCGATGGATTTTTCGTCGGAGAGGGAAATGGTCGTCTCGATCCATTCCGCGGCTTCGTCGACACGCGCCCGATAGTCGGCCGCGGAGATGACCTTGCCGCAGGCCCCGCAGCATTTTTGTACCTGGTAGCTGAAGCACAGACCCGATCGGTTTCGTCGCGGTTTCATCAATTCCGGACACAGCAAAAACTTCTTCTGTGCATTTTTCAGGGTCGTTTCGACGAGTCGGTACGAACGAAACGGCCCCAGATAACGCGCGTCGTCATCGCTTCGTTTGGAGACAATGTGGATTTTCGGATACGCATCGGAACTGATGCGGATGAAGCATTCGCGGTCTTTGTGATTTTGTTGAAGATTGTAGGGCGGTTGGAATTTTTTGATCAGCCGTGTTTCCATCAGCAACGCTTCCAGCTCGGTGTCGCACGGATGGGCCTCGAACGATTCCGTATGTTTGAACAGCCGTTTTTTTTTCGGCATCCGGTCTTCCCGAAGGTGGCTCATGATGCGGGAACGAATGTTATTGCTCTTGCCCACATAGAGCGGGAGGTCCATTGCATCCTTAAAAATATACACTCCGCGGCAGCCGGGCAGTTTGGCAATTTCGATTTCCAGGCGTTCCGTCCATTTCTCCCGTTTGTCGAACGTGCGGCCGTAGCGGCTCATCACCGATTCGGCGCCGTCCATGTGGAGGAAAAGCAGAAACATGGCGGCGGCGGCTTCCGCGTCGTCGAGCGCCCGATGCCGCCGTCGAACGGCAATGCCGAGCTTTTCACAGACGGCATCGAGATTGAACCGGCGTAACCCGGGCAGGAATTTCTTAGCCAGCGTCACGGTGCAAAACCGGTCCATGTAAAAATGTTCCCCGAGCCGGAGAAATTCCGCTTTGAGCGCTGCGTAGTCGAACTGAACGTTATGCGCGACCAGGAAGGTGCCGGCGAGGCGTTCGCGGACCTCGTGGGCGATCTCCGAAAACACCGGCGCATCGGCGAGGTCATCCTGCGTCAGGCCGGTCATTTTGGAAATGAACGGCGGGATGCCGACGGGCGGACGAATCAGCGAGTGATAGCGGTCGACGATCCGGCGTTTTTCGATTCGAACGATCCCGATTTCCATGATGTTCGACTCGGTACCGCTCTGTCCGGTCGTCTCGACGTCGACGACGGAAAAGGCGGAGTCGAGGTTGAAAAGCAGATCGGGAGTACCGGAGAGGCGTGTGGTCGAACCGTGGGACGTTTGTGT
>CAYZJB010000065.1:4541-16649 GCA_964478735.1 uncultured Bacteroidota bacterium
AAAGCAGATCGGGAGTACCGGAGAGGCGTGTGGTCGAACCGTGGGACGTTTGTGTAGACCGGTTTTTACTTGCCATCTTCGGTATAATCGTACACACCCTTGCCGACTTTTTTTCCGAGCCGTCCGGCCTTGACGTACTGGACCAGCAGCGGGTTGGGCTTGTATTTTTCGCCGAGAGATTTATGAAGATATTCCAAAATGCTCAACCGCGTGTCGAGACCCACGAGATCGATCATCTCGAAAGGCCCCATCGGGTGATTGAGTCCCAGTTTCAACGCCGTGTCGATGTCCCGTGCGGATGCGACGCCTTCCTGCAGCATCGCAAACGCCTCATTACCGATCATTGCGTTGATCCGGCTTGTGATGAAACCGGGTGATTCGCGGATCGTGACGATCTCCTTGCCCATCTGCCGGGCGACGGCCTGCGTCGTACGGATCGTCGGTTCGTCCGTCTCGAGCGCTTTGACGATCTCGATCAGTTTCATTTTATGAACGGGATTGAAAAAATGCATGCCGATGCACTTCGTCGGCCGCCGCGACGCGGCGGCAATTTCCGTAATGCTGAGCGAGGACGTATTGGTCGCCAGAATCGTGTGCGGCGGACAGGTTTTGTCGAGTTCCGAAAACAGTTCGATCTTTAACGCGATTTTTTCCGGCGCCGCCTCGATGACAAAATCCGCTCCGTGAGCGGCCTTTTGTAAAACGGTTTCCGTTCGCAGACGGGCGAGGCAGTCTTTTTTCTGTGTTTCGGAAATTTTTCCCAGTTCGATGCCTTTGTCGAGATTGCGCGTGATGGTCAGCATCGCTTTTTCCAGCGCCTGCGGTTGTACGTCGTAAAGCGTCGTCTCGAATCCCGCGGCGGCCGCGACCTGCGCGATGCCGTTGCCCATCGTACCGGCGCCGATCACCGAAATCGTTTTGACCGTCGTCATTCGTTCTCCGTCGTCCTATTTCCCACTTGCGTCTTTGATGGCAAAGCGTCTAATTTGCGCCATGCCCCGACCCGAATCATCGCATGGCCGTTAAAATCATTCCGACGTACGACGATCCCGGACCGAGCGAATATACTGACGAGGTTGTCGAAAAGCAATCGACGCGGTCGTTCAAAGGACGATCGGCGGGATTCAATCCGGCCAATCGTTTCGACCGACTCCACGCGGAACCCGACGTCGTCGACGAAAACGACGCGATCGAAGCGCCGAAAGTTCCCACGCAATATCTCCGCGACCACTCCAAGTCGATCCTGGCGAAAAACGATTCCCCCGACATCCCGTTTACCTACAGCATCAACCCGTATCGCGGTTGCGAACACGGCTGTATTTATTGTTACGCCCGCCCGTCGCACGAATACCTCGGTCTTTCCAGCGGACTGGACTTCGAGACGAAAATTTACGTCAAATACGACGCGGCCAGACTGTTGGAAAAAGAATTCATCAAGCCTTCATGGGTACCGGAGGCGATCTGCGTTTCGGGAAACACGGATTGTTATCAGCCCGTCGAAAGGAAATTGGAACTCACCCGCGCCTTGCTGCACGTGTTTCGGAAATACCGTAATCCCGTTCGCCTCATTACCAAAAATTATCTCATCACGCGCGATCTTGACATTCTGACGGAACTGGCGGGGATGAACCTTGTCGGCGTGATGATTTCCATTACCACGCTGGATGCCGAACTCGCGCACCGGATGGAACCGCGGACGTCGATGCCCAAACGCCGGCTGGCCGCGATCGAAGCGCTGGCGTCGAACGGCGTGTCCGTCGGCGTCATGACCGCTCCCATGATTCCCGGTCTCAACGATCACGAGATGCCGGAAATTCTACGGCAGGCGGCGGACGCCGGAGCGACGAGCGCCGGCTACACGGTCGTCCGGTTGACGTGGTCGTTGAAAGAACTTTTCAAAGACTGGCTTGAAAGAGAACTGCCGTCCAAGGCCCAAAAAATCATTCATGCCATTCAGGACACGCGCGACGGACAGCTGAACAATACGGAATGGCGCGTGCGCCATACGGGCGAGGGGACGATGGCCGAGCATATCGCCGACGTTTTTCGGACGTTTACCGCCAAGTACGGCCTCAACAAAAAAATCGTTCGTGGAAAACCCGCTCCCTTCCTCCGTCACGGCCACGATCAACTCCGTCTCTTCTAACCCACGCATATATTCACACCACAGAGTGCACGGAGAACACAGAGAAATTTCTTTTTAGTAGATCCAAATCGCGTGATGAAAAATTATACAGATATAATACGGCATAAGAAATCTAGTTTTCTCTGTGATCTCGGTGAGCTCTGTGGTGTAGTCTAACATGTGTGGTATTGCGGGAATTTTTAGATTTGACGGGTTAGCGGTTCGACAGGACGAACTGGAAACGATGACGTCGGTGATCGCGCATCGCGGACCCGACGACCACGGGCACTTGATCGACGGGCCGGTCGGTTTGGGCTTCCGGCGGCTCAGCATTCTGGATCTCAGTGAAAACGGCCACCAGCCGATGCAAAGCGACGACGGCTCGCTCTGGATCATTTTCAACGGCGAGATTTACAATTACATCGAGCTTCGGGACGAACTCAAGTCGTTTGGATTTCATTTCCGCACCGGGACCGACACGGAAGTGATTCTCGCCGCGTACCGGCAGTGGGGCAAGGACTGCCTCAATCGGTTCAACGGCATGTGGGCCATGGCCCTCTGGGACACGGCGCAGCGCGAACTTTTCTGTGCGCGGGACCGGTTTGGGGTCAAACCTTTTTATTATTATCGGGATGACCGGCGTTTGATTTTTGCCTCCGAAATCAAAGCGATCCTCACGCAAGGGGTGCCGCGCGAACCACATGTACCGTCGATATTCACGTTTCTCGTCGAAAGCCAGCGCGACTGGGACGATCACACGTTTTTCAAAGGCATCCATCATTTGCTGCCCGGCCATTGTATGGTCGTGTCGGAGACAGGGACGACGATCCGCCGTTACTATGAATTGCCGATTATGGTTCCGGAAGAACGGGCGGGCGACGTAGAAGAATTCCGGCGTCTGTTTACGGATTCGGTCCGCCTGCGGCTGCGCAGCGACGTGCCGGTCGGCACCTGCCTCAGCGGAGGCCTGGACTCCTCCGCGATCGCCTGTACGATCAATCAATTGATGAAAGCCGATCGCGTTTCGACGGCTCCGATCGGCGAACGGCAGAAAACGTTTTCCGCGTGCACGGACTACGAACCGATCGACGAGCGTCCGTACATGCAAGCCGTGCTGGAAGCGACCGGAGCGGAGCAAAATTTTGTTTTTCCCTCCGCGGACGATCTGACGGCCAATCTCGATCACGTGATCTGGACACACGAAGAACCGTTTCCGTCGACGAGCATGTACGCCCAGTACTGCGTGATGCGTATCGCCAAAAACCGCGGCATCAAAGTGCTTCTCGACGGTCAGGGCTCGGACGAAATCCTCGGCGGTTACAACGCCGCGTATTTCCCTTATTTCGCGTCGCTCCTCTGCTCCGGTCGCTGGGGTCGGTTTATACGAACCGTCGCCCGCCACCGGCTCAATGGAAAACGCATGACGCCCGGCGCATGGATGACCGTATTCCTGAGCTGTTTTCCGAACGCGGGATCGGCGATACGCAATCAGCTCATCCTTCGTTTGGACAACGGACTATCGAACGATTTTGTGAATTCCGTACGCGGAAGCGACCGGCATCTTCTCGGCGTGGAGCGTTCGCTTACACGCCATCTCGTCAAGGACATGAACCGCATTCTAAGGTCGCTTCTCATGTACGAAGACAAAAACTCGATGGCGTTTTCGATCGAAGCGCGGGTACCATTTTTGGATTACCGGTTGGTCGAATTTCTTTTCAGCTTGCCCGACGAACGGAAGATCGATCGCGGTCTTCGCAAAGTCATTTTACGCGAGGCGATGCGAGGTACGGTACCGGACAAAATTTTGGACCGGCGTGATAAAATCGGCTTTGCAACCGAACAGGACCGGTGGTTTCAACGGGGCGCCCTGCGAGAGGCAATGCGCGATGTTTTCCATTCCGCCGGCTTCCAGTCCCGTGGTTATTTTGACGCACGCGCGATCTGCAAGGCTTTCGACGTTTTGCCCACCGGCAAAAAAACGTATATCAATTTCTGGGCGTGTTTCCATCTGGAGATGTGGTTCCGCCGGTTTATCGATGCGCCGGTTCGATGAAAGTCATCTGGTTTTCCGAGATCAAATGGTCGTATCTCAAGACGCGTAAACAGCATGTGATCGAACATTTTCCGGCCGACTGGCACGTGTTGTTCATCGAAACGTACGTCAGGGGAAAGTCAAACCGATTTCTTCCGAAGCGCGACGGGCGTGTGACGGCCGTTACCGTGCCGTTTATGAAAAGTACACCCCTTCCGTGGTTGAACCGTGTGTTGGAATCTGTCTTCTTCCGATGGACCTTTAACGCGATCGCCGCATTGTGGCTGGTCGTTTTATTCAGGTTTCTCGGCTTTCACGGCCGCGAGCGCGTCCTGTTCACGTCCAATATCTATTTCGCGGACTTGCTCCGCTTCTTTCGGCGTCGGTTGCTGATCTACGACTGCAACGATTATCCTCCCGGTTTTCCCGGAGCACTGCGAACGGCGCCCTCGTACTTCCGAAAAACCGTCGAGCGGGCGGACCTCGTCATCACGGTTTCCGATGAACTGCGACGGGACGTCGAAGCGCTCGGTCAGGCGAACGCGGTTGTCATCGGCAACGGCGTCGATTTTGAACTTTTTGCAAACGACGATCGTGGAATCATTCCCGATGAATTGGCCGGCGTACCGCCGCCCGTGATCATGTACGTCGGCGTTTTTTCCGATTGGTTCGACTTCGACCTCGTCGCACGCGTGGCCCGCGAATGCTCCCATGCCTCGGTCGTTCTGGTCGGGCCGGCGATTTCGGACAAGGCGCGGTCGGGTCTCGCCAAACTTTCCCGTCTGCCGAACGTCCGGCTGGTTGGAGCACAACCTCACGCGAAGCTGCCGGTGTTCATCCGTTGCGCGTCGGTGTGTATGATTCCATTTCTCAAAAACGACCTGATCCGGCGTTTCAGTCCGAACAAGTTGTACGAATACCTGGCGGCGGGCAAACCGGTCGTGACGCTCGATTACACGAAGGAGATCGATGAATTGAAATCTCTCGTGTCCGTGGCGCGGAACGCCGACGAATTTATCGCAAACATCCGGTCCGAATTGCAGAATCCACGGGATCCGAAACCTCTGCAGCAGGCGGCACGGGCCCGGAGTTGGAGGGCCATTTCCAATCGCGTTGTCGAGCAGATTCGCGACGCCTTGAATGACACGTGACGAATAGTCGGTTGCAACGTCGATAGAATTCACCTAACTTACCTGGCCGTCGAAAGAGCTTCTGAACCGCCCGGGTGGCGCCTTCGTCAGGGCTTTTGCGATGGTTGATAACCCGTTTGACGCGCAATTCAAACCACGATGGCAAGTATCTACAGGGCTCTGCTGATCGATGATGATGCGATGACCAATCGCATCCAGACGGAAATGATCCATGCCTCGGACTTTGCCGGAGAAGTCGCCGTTTGTGTCGACGGCCAGGATGCGATCGACTATCTGGACCGGGCACAGGCGGAGGGCATCTTTCCGGACGTGATTTTTCTGGATATCAACATGCCGAGGATGGACGGATGGCAATTTATCGATACCCTGCGTCTGCGGGCGTATCCGCACCAGCCTGTTATCTTCCTGCAGTCCGCCGCGTTGAGGGATGAAGACCGGACCCGCGCCGAATCGTACCCTGAAATCAAACGGTTGATCAAAAAGCCCGTCAATCTATCGGTTTTAGAAGAATTGAAGGGCGTCGTCGAGTAGTTTAGTCTTTTTTTCCCGCCATCATCCACATCCCGGCGGACAACCGGTCGTCAACGAGTGAGATTTTGTTTTCCAGTAGCCATCGTCGAACGTCGGCGGGTGCAATTCTCGTCTTTTTGTACGAGCTCGCCCTGTGCGTCCATCCTGCGGCATTTTTTTCGTACAGTAAATCGGTAACGACGACCGATTGGATTTCGATATCGAGCATACATGTGAGGATGCGGTGATCGTCGCTTTTGACGGGAATGATTTTTTTCGATCCGACGGCTTCCGTCGAATAATCTCTGAACGACAGAACGAGAAAACCGTGGGCCGGCAAAATGCGGGCACAGGCCGCCAGGAATTGCTCGACCTCCTGCGTCGACTCCAGGTGCGTCAACGTATCTCCGCCGCAGACAATGACGGCGGGTTTAAGACGGCCGTACTTCTCCACCTGTCGAATGTCGTCTTCCACCGTACGGATCTTCCATTCCGCACGGCGCTCGTTCAATTCGGCCAGCAGCCGGGAGCTGAAGTCGATGGCCAGGACTTCAAAACCCATTTTAGCCAGAGCGAAGCTGTAGATGCCGTGACCGGCGCCGAGGTCCAATGCGAGCCCGGAACCGGCCGGCCGGATCGAATGTTCCGTCAAAAATTGCACCGCCTCTTCGATTCGGGATTCGATGTCTCCGATCATCCATGAGTAAACCGATGCCAGAAGAGATTCATAGTGCGTTTTCGTATCCATAAACGGCTCCGTTTTGATGACAGTTGTCAATGAGAGAACGGGTTTATGTCCAAAGATTCGAGTCTTCGAGGAATAAATCAAATTCCTACATAGTTATATAAAAAATAACTTTTCAAGGAGACTTCTATATGACACAGAATATGGGTTCCACCGACCGCATCATTCGGGCACTGATCGGAATCGCGGCGATTTCCGCCGGTGTGGCGTATCAATCGTGGTGGGGAGCATTGGGAGCCATTCCGCTTGTCACGGCCCTGATCTCGTGGTGCCCGGCCTATGTGCCGTTCGGTATCCGGACGTGCCGAACGGAATCCAAAAAGGCTTGACCCGCCCTGCAACGAGGCGTTCATGTACGTGAACGCCTTTTTTGTTGGACATTCCGCCGTCAGGAATTATCTTCTCCTGTCAAATCCCCGCTCCAAATTTTCGAGGACGATCATGCGCGTCATCAAAGAATGGAAAAAATCAAAAGGCGGATTTCTGTACTACTGCCGTGTCACCGACATGGCCGTTATCACCGGTGAGGAGGTCGAGGAAAATCCACGAGCCGGTAAGATCGAGCTGTCATGCTCCTACAGCCAGTTCCTCAATCAACCGTCGCGTTATCCCGCGTCCACGTGCCGTGAACTGATCTCGATGCATTTCGGAAAACGGGTGATCAATGAAGTGCAGAAACTAATTGAACCCAAACAAAAATAATCCGATGCGCGCGATCCTATTGTTCGGGTTTGTATCGGTGACTGTCCTGGCGCAGGAACATTCATGGCAGCACACGGACGGCCGGTTTTACTATCACGTCATCGGCCGCGGCGAACCGCTGTTGCTGCTGGCCGGCGGTCCGGGTTTTCCCGGAGACTATTTAAAACCGGTCGCTGAAGCCCTGCAGGACTCTTTGTTATGCATCATTCCCGATCAACGTGGAACCGGTCGTTCTAAACTGAACCGGGTCGATTCCACGACGGTCAATCTCGACGTTGCCGTCGCGGACCTCGAAGATTTACGCAAACACCTGAACCTCGAGACATGGAACGTGCTCGGACACTCCTGGGGCGGCATGCTGGCCATGGCTTATGCCGCGACCTTTCCAAAGAGCGTCAAGCGGCTGGCCCTGATCGGTTCCGGCGGAATCGATCTGGATTTTTATAACGGATTCTCGGCCAACCTCGAAAGCCGCCTTCCCAAGGACAAACGCCGCGAGTTACGATCGTGGGATTCTGCGAAAAAAGATCGTGACGCATTATCTAGGTACATGAAGACCATCCTCCCATCGTATTTTTTCGACCCGGACGCATCGTCCGCCATGGCGCCGTTTTTCACAGTCGACCAGTTGAACGACAGAGTCAGCGATCTCATGCTGGCCGATCTGTTTCGCCGTGGATACGATCTGACGCTTGCGATACGGCGATATTCGGGACCCGTTCTGATCCTGCAAGGGCGTCAGGATATCATCGGTGAATCGACGGCACATGGGATCCATCAGGCGGTCGTTCAGTCGCAATTACAATTCATCGAGTCATGCGGACATTATCCCTGGATCGAGAAACCGACCGAATTCAAAACTGCCGTACGCCGTTTTCTGACGGAGCCGATCCGGCCGTTTGCGGGAATGCGCCAGTATTTTTTTGTCATGTTGAAACGCGGACCGAATCGCAGCCAGGACTCGACGACCGCGGCCGCGCTCCAGGCCGGCCACATGGCGAATATTTCCAGAATGTATCAGGACGGCAAACTCGCGATCGCCGGGCCTTTTGGTGACGGCGGCGAATGGCGCGGGATTTTTATCATCGATGCGGCATCGATCGATGAAGTCAAATCGTTGCTTGCGAAAGATCCGGCCATCGAGGCCGGCCGCCTCGTTTACGAGATTCATCCATGGTGGGGAGCCAAACGAGCCCGTCTGCCGTGAACGGCATCGAGGTCATCGCCGTATACCGCGGCATGAATACGTACGCGCTCAACGTCGTCCTGGGCGCTCTCCAACAACAACATCCCGACATACCGGTCACCCTGGCCCGGGACGTCGACGACGCGATCGTGCACATGTCCCGCGCGTGTACCCGTCGCCGGCGAATTCTCGTCATCTGGTCGTTCTATTCGTCGCACTTCATCCGGGTGATCCGAGATCTCTCGCGTATTCACGAAGCCTGTCCCGATCCGCGTATTTTCCATCTCGCAGGGGGCGTCCATGCAACGGCGGAACCGGAACAAACCCTGGCCGCCGGATTTGACGGTGTGGCCGTCGGTGAGGGAGAACATCTGATCGGAGATCTCATCCGCGGATGGTCAGTCGGTGAGGATCGTCCTGAAGTCGACGGGCTGTATGTGGACAGTTCACACGTGAATCGGACGGCGCGTCCGGTCGAAAACCTCGATATGTTTCCGCCCTTTGCGCCGAAACTTCCACGCGTCAATCCGATTGAAATCACACGCGGCTGCATTTACGCATGTTCGTTCTGTCAGACGCCGTTTTTGTTCAAAGCGCGGTTCCGGCATCGCAGTGTAGGGAATATTGTCCGTCACATCGAATTCATGTTATCTCATGGAATTCGCGATATTCGTTTTATCACGCCGACATCGTTGTCGTACGGGTCGTCGGATGCGTCGGTCAACCTGGATGCGGTCGGGCAATTGCTGAGCGCCGTACGAAAGGTCATCGGAACGAACGGACGGCTGTTTTTCGGTACGTTTCCCTCGGAAGTTCGGCCTGAACACGTGACGCCGGCATCCGTCGCCCTTCTCAAACGGTACGTCGACAATACCAATCTCGTGATCGGCGGCCAATCGGGTTCCGATGCGGTTCTTCGCAGAACCCACCGCGGTCACACTGCGGACGTCATCGCATCGGCCGTACGTCATACGAAAGAAGCGGGTCTGACGCCCAACGTGGATTTTATTTTTGGATTACCCGGGGAAACCGATGACGACGTCGACGCCACGATTCGTCTGGCGGAAAAACTTACCGCGATGGGCGCCCGCATTCACGCCCACACCTTTATGCCGTTGCCGGGCACACCGCTTCGTCGAGCGCGGCCGGGCGTGATGCCGAAGCCGCTTCAAACGGTCGTACATAAACTGGTCGCGCGGGGAAAACTGTACGGACAGTGGCAGCGTCAGGCCGGGTACGAATCACCTGTTTCATCGCAATGAAACGAGCGGCCACCGGATTGTTATTGTTTATAATTGCCTGCACAGACGAGGACATCCGGCCACCTGCACGGGATACACCGTTACATAAAGGGATGACGCTGGCCGCATGGGATCGGGCGGCTTATGCTTCGGACGAAGCGCGAACCGACCTGGACAGTCTTGATGCATTGGGGGTGAATGCGATTGCCGTCATTCCGACGCTGTGTCAGGATAGTCTACAGTCCGATTCGATCTATATCCATCCACAAAACACCGGCCGACAGCATCCGCCACGCCCATTCACGTGGAATGACCGTGATGGTGAAACCGCACGTCGACGTCATCGACGGTCAATCCAGGACCTTGATCAACTCCTGGATTGCCGTATATAATCGATCTCGATGAGCTGGATGAAGTCGCGTCTGGTATTTCACCGCCATGTTGATTATACTCTCCTGAGATGAGAAAATTCGATATTCCCACTTTTTACCGCAGTTCGTACGTCACGGCGATCAAGACGCTTCGTCGTCAGCAGGATACGCGGAAAAAAGATTTTACCCCGACGCTTCTCGATTTCGGACCGGTGCGGTTTTACCTCGCCCGTCATTTCGGCTTCTGTTACGGCGTGGAAAATGCAATCGAAATTGCCTACCGGGCGCTCGACGAAAATCGCGGCCGACGGATTTTTCTCCTGTCCGAGATGATCCACAATCCCGACGTCAATGCCGATCTGCAGAGCCGCGGGGTCCGTTTCCTGATGAAGACCACCGGGGAACTACTCGTTCCGTGGGACGACCTCACGTCCGACGACATCGTCATCGTTCCTGCTTTCGGGACGACGCTGGAAATTCAGAACCGCCTCAACGAGATCGGGATCGATCCGTACGCGCACGATACGACGTGCCCTTTCGTGGAAAAGGTCTGGAACAAGGCCGCCCAAATCGGAGGGCTGGACTACACGGTCGTGGTGCACGGCAAGCCGAGTCACGAGGAAACCCGCGCGACGTTTTCCCATAGCCGAAAAGGAGCGCCGACGATCGTCATTCGCGACATGGCGGAGGCCGGAAAACTTGCCGATGTGATCCGCGGAAAAATTTCATCCGATGAGTTTTACAAAATGTTCTCGGGACAATATTCCGAGGGATTCGATGCTTCGATTCATCTTCAACGGATCGGCGTGGTCAATCAGACGACCATGCTGGCGTCGGATACGCAGGCGATCGCCGACTTTTTGAAAAAGACAATGATGGACGTTTTCCGATTGGACGAAACGACGGTCCATCGCCACTTTGCCGACACGCGCGATACGCTGTGTTACGCGACAAACGATAACCAGAATGCGGTCTACGGTCTGCTCAAACAACCGGGCGACCTGGCCATCGTCGCCGGGGGATACAACAGCTCGAACACATCGCATCTGGTGGAATTGTGCGAAGAACGCCTGCCGACGTTTTTTATCTCCTCGGCCGAAAAAATCGAATCCGATATCGTGATCCACCATTTCAATTACTCGGAAAAAAAAGAACTGACGACACGGAACTGGTTAAAAGGCGGTGACCCGCCGACGATTCTCATGACGTGCGGCGCTTCGTGCCCGGATTCCATCGTCGAGCGGATCGTAACGCGCATCACGGGATTTTTTGAAAACTCCAGAGCGTTTGACGACGTCATGCGGGACGTCGAGAAGCAGGCGTCGTTTGCATCGTGACGCGAATCACTGCGTCGCTCGTGTAAAGGATGTACGTTAAACAAACTATTGTCGGGCGGAGCGAAAAGGCTTAACTTTTTCTCATACGGGAGCATTCGAATGAAGAAAATAATCGGTTTAGTATTCGTGGCGGGGTGGTTGATCGTGTCGTGTGGGGAGGACGATCCCCTGGATGCCGCATGGGCGCTTTTTCGCGACGGTAACTATGTCGGTGCACATGCCGCTTTTACCGAACTGATCCCGTCCGAGGGTGGACAGGCGTATATGGGATTGGGGTGGACGGCCTTAAAAATGGACAGCATCCCTGAAGCCAATGCGTATTTGAACACGGCCATTGCAACCAAAGATTCGATACTGGATGCCGTCGTGGGCAACGTCTTTGCTTTTCGCGTTCTTGACATGCATAATGCCTGCATCGCGTCGGCCAATGCGGTGTTGCAAAAAAAACCGACCTACGTGTTCACACATGATCGGACGATTACTCATCACGACTTGAAAGTCCACAAGGCCTACAGTCTTTTCGATCTCAATCGCCTTGCGGACTGTTACGAAACCATCCTCATTCTCGATCCGGGATTCACGCTTGCTTCGACCGATAGTACGGCCGAGTTACTCGCCAAACTCGATTCGCTTTACGACGAATTCAACTAATCATTACAACGTTTTGCCAAATCCAGGCCGTTTTTGGACGGCCTTTTTTATTTCTGA
>CAYZJB010000066.1:0-4042 GCA_964478735.1 uncultured Bacteroidota bacterium
CAAACTTTTCAAAGGAGAAAAATGGAAACGAAAAAATCATTCAGTGAACTCATTCAGGCAAGTGAAACACCTGTTTTTGTTGACTTTTGGGCGGAATGGTGCGGTCCGTGCCGGATGGTCGCACCCGCAGTCAAACAACTGGCCGAGGAAATGAAAGGGAAACTGACCGTCGTCAAAGTCAACGTCGACGAAAAGCCGGAACTTGCCGCTCAATACGGCATCCAGGGTATCCCGACGTTCATGCTGTTCAAGAACGGCCGCATCGCCCTGCGATTTTCCGGAGCATTACCCTATCCGATGCTGAAAGCCGAGGTTGAAAAACATCTCGATGCCGAAATCGTCACGGAGTAACGCCATGGACTACGGATTCAGCAAAAATCTCGACCTGTCGTACGAAAAAACGATCGAACGCGCAACGGAGGAATTGAAAAAAGAAGGGTTTGGCGTCCTGACCACGATCGACGTAAAGGATACTCTAAAGAAAAAAATCGACGTCGAATTCAAACGTTACGTGATCCTTGGCGCGTGTAATCCATCTCTCGCCCATCGCGCCCTGTCGGCAGACGAACAGATCGGACTTCTTTTGCCGTGCAACGTGGTCGTCAAAGAAAACGGCGCAGGATCGACGGTCTCGGTCTTCGATCCGTCGGTAATGGTTCAGATCGCCGGCTCTCCGGCGATCGCAGCGCTGGCCGCTGAAGTCCGGGAAAAACTCGAACGGGTGTTCAATAGTCTGTAGAGTCGATGTGATTTCGTTGCCCGAGGTTATTTGATCACGACCTTGCTCGCGATCTCGATTTTTTCACCCTCTTTTTCGATGAATTTCGCGACGGACAGCTTGGGTTGAACCGTCGTCACGACCATTTCGCCGAGCTTGGTGACTTTTTTGCCCAGGACTTCTTTCGTCACGGGGTGCACGATCGCGTCGCCCTCTTTGAACGCTACGCATTTCATCCCTTTTCGAACTCCGCGTTCGCTGCCGATGTCGATGTAAACCTGATCGCCCTCCAGACTGACGATGTAGCCTTCAAAAATAGGTAGGTCATTATAAATAAGCACGGATAGCGCCTCGAGGCTTCGGTCGATGGCTTCCATCGTCGCGTTTTGCGTCTGCACTTCCTGAGCAACGATCGTTTCCCCGGTTTCCACGTCGACTAGCCGGGCGCCGACACGGGCATAACCCGTTTCCATTTTCACCGTACCGATGACGATCACGTCGGCGCCGGCCAGTTTTCCTACCGTCGCGGCCTGTTTTTCATCCACCGCATCGGACATGCGGAAATCCTGCTCCTGCATGACCTTGTCGATCTCGGCGCGTTCGATCACACGAAAGCGGCGCAGATTGACCAGTTCGGTGATCAGTTTTTCCGACGCCGATCGCGGGAGATCGTTTGATCCGCCGATGTTTTCAAACGGCAGGATGGCCAGGGACAATCGGGATCCGACCTGAATGATGCGCGTCGGGTCGTAGGCCAGCTGGCCGACGTCGATGGCGGAACGGGCGTCTTTTTTGCGCTGGGCGGCGAGCCGGGCTTTTTCTCTCTCCACGCGGGCACGTTCCTCTTCCAGCCGTTTCTTTTCCTCCAGTTGTTTTTTCTTCGCCTCCTCCTCAAGCCGCCTCAAGTCTTCCTCGCGTTTTTTCTTTTTCTCGGCTTCACGTGCAAGGCGCTCCTGTTCTTTGCGGTTCCTTTCCTGTTCCTCCCGGATCTTTTTGCGCTCTTCTTCTTTTTGTTTCTGCGCCTGTTCGCGGGCCAGACGTTCTTCTTCCGCTTTCAACCGCAGCCGCTCGGCTTCGGCCTTTTGTTCCTCCGCGCGCCGTTGTTTTTCAGCTTCCTCGCGTCCTTTTTTCAACCGCTCCTCTTCCGCCCGGTCCTGTTGCTCCCTCCGCTCCTGTTCCTGGCGCAACTTTGTTTCCTCATCCTCGAGCCGTTTGATTTCCGCCAGCGTCTTTTCGTCGACGGCGGCCACGACACCCGACTGGACTTTTTTCAAGTAGTCTTGGGCGCGGCTGGAACTTTTATAGGCGATCGACAGTTCGAGTTCGGCCTTCGCGGCGGCGGGTTCGCCCGCATTGAAATACGCGATGCCGAGTTCACGGTGCGGGTAATATTCGATGAATCGAGTCCCGTAGGTTCGTTTTTTATGTTTGTCTTCGAATTCCAAACTGATCGCGCTTTTGAATTCGATGATGGCCCGCTCCCAGTCGCCTTTCTCGGCGTACTTCAGGCCCTTGTCGTAGTAGTTGTAAAATTTTTCCTGAGCGGCGAGTCGTGCTCCGGCAAAAAGGAAAATCTGAAAAAGAATTGTGATGTTTTTCATAACGCGTCTATGGTTTGGTGAGAAAACAACCTGAATGAGCACCGGGTCACGGCGGTAAACGGTTGACCCTGATGGCTGATCAAAGTAGCCAGGAATTTTCTGGCTTACAACGGTTTTTCCGTAGGTGGAAAATCATTGATACCGGATGAACCGCCGCGGGTAATATTGAAAAGCACTTTCCGGGTGGAATCGATGACGACTATGCCGGCCGTTAGCCCGGCAATCCAGGTGCGTCCGGATCGATCCCGATGAAAACACGAAATCGTCTGGGGATCGAGCAACGGGACATCGAGCGGTTTGATGCAAAGATGGGATTTCATTTATAATAACTAATACGCTGAACTATCTCCTCCACCGAATCTCCGCCAAATTTCTCCAAAAACGGATTGACCAGAGCGAGTGCGGTCATCGCCTCGGCCACGACGGCGGCCGCCGGGACACTACAACTGTCGGTCCGTTCTTTGTGCGCACTCGCCGCCTCGTGCGTTTGAATGTCGACCGACATCAAGGGCCGCGCGAGCGTCGGGATCGGCTTCATGGCGCCGCGTATGACGATGCGCTCTCCCGTCGTCATCCCGCCCTCAAGTCCGCCGGACCGGTTGGTCTTGCGGACATACCCGCGCATGTCGTCGTAAAAAATTTCGTCATGCACTTCTGAACCTTTTCGCGCGGCGTTGTCGAAGGCATCGCCGATCTCGACGCCTTTGACCGCCTGGATCGACGCGATGTGCTGTGCCAGGATACCGTCTAACTTTTGGTCCCATTGAGTATAACTGCCCAGTCCAGGCGGAACACCATCGACGAGCACTTCGAAAATTCCGCCGAGAGAATCGGCTTGTTTTTGTACAGATTTGATTTCTTCAACCATCGCCGCGCTCGTACCGGCGTCGACGCACCGGACGTCCGACGCATCGTTACGCTCCGTGATCGTCGCGAGGTCCCGGGTTTGTACGTCCGCATGAACATCGAGCGGAAGCCGGACGCTGCCGATCTGTACGACGTGGGAGGCGATGCGGATGCCCGCGGCTTCCAGCAGGCGGCGGGCCACGGTTCCCAGCGCCACGCGCATCGCGGTTTCCCGCGCGCTCGACCGCTCGATCACGGGACGGATGTCGTCGAAGCCGAATTTTTGCACGCCCGCCAGATCGGCGTGACCGGGCCGCGGCAACGTGATTTTTTTGATCGCCGCTTCTTCCTCGGCCGTCAGCGGCTCGACCTTCATTTTATCGGTCCAATTTTCCCAGTCTTTGTTCCACACCACGAGCGCGATCGGAGACCCGATGGTTTTTCCAAACCGCACACCGGAAATGATTTCCGCACGATCCGTCTCGATCTTCATCCGTCCTCCGCGGCCGTAACCTTGCTGGCGACGCATGAGTTGATGATCGATATAGTCCGCTTCCAATTCCAATCCCGCGGGCATCCCGTCGATGATCCCGACCAGTCCTTTGCCGTGCGACTCGCCGGCCGTCAAAAATCGAACCAAACAAGGCTCCTGTTTAAATCAATAAACTAAATCTAATGCAAATGATCCATTCCGTAAACTTACTTTTTGTGATTCTTGCTTTCTTTTTAGCAACGCGCCAAAAGACTTTATGATTAGAAGTAAAGCCCCACAGTTTGTTGGTATATTGAGATACGAATTACTCAACCCAACCAAAAGGAGGCTTTATGAAACCCCACGTCACGCCCGCGGGCGCTTCATCCGCGCCGCACCATTCGC
>CAYZJB010000066.1:4142-16414 GCA_964478735.1 uncultured Bacteroidota bacterium
TTTTTTAGCCCGTGCGGCGTCGCCGTCGAACCGGACGAGTGAAAATTCCGTCTCGACGAGACCGGGATCGACGGTCGTCACGCGAATCGGCGTGTCGAGCAAATCGAGACGCATGCCCTTGGTAAGGGCCGTCACGGCGTGTTTGGTCGCACAGTACACGTTGCCGTTGGGATAGACCTCGTGACCGGCGATCGATCCGATGTTGATGATGTGACCTTGCCCGCGGGCGACCATGCCGGGAATGATGGCGCGACTGACGTAGAGCAGGCCCTTGACATTCGTATCGATCATCGTTTCCCAGTTATCGATGTTGCCGTCATGAAGTTTTTCCAACCCCTTTCCGAGGCCGGCATTGTTGACCAGCACGTCGATTTCCGCCCATGTGCCGTCCAGGGATTGCAATGCTTTCGTCACCGCCGTACGATCGCGAACGTCGAAGACGAGATTTTTTACGTCGGTCCCGTGCTCTGAACGCAATTCCGCCGCCAGTTTTTCCAGCCGCTCGCCGCGCCGCGCGGTCAGGACCAGTTTCGCTCCCGCGGCGGCGAATTCACGCGCGCATGCTTCACCGATGCCGGCGGAAGCGCCCGTGATCAAAACGATTTTGTTTTTCAATGTCATCTTTCCGCACCTCAAAAAGTCTGTGGTAATATGACGAGCCTTGTGTATTATTCAAATAAATTATTCGTCCATGACCGTTCCTGCACTGATTCTTGTTCTCGGCGCCATCCAATCCATTTTCTGGGCCGTTGCGATCCTGTGGGCGGCCAGGGAAAACCGCCGGCCCAACCGGTACCTGGCGGTCCTGCTGCTTGCTTTCGGATGCGGCCTTGCATCTGCGGCTTTGTGAAGAATGCCTTGAAAAGATTTCGATCTGCTAGGTCGAGACGTTGCATGCAACATCTCGACTAACAGGAGACCCTTTTCCGCGCATGCGATAGCAAAATCCAAAGCTTAATCACCATACGCCCGGTAAACGTGATTGAACACGCACGGCACGATTCGCCGCTCCGGTGTGATTCGAGTACGAAATGTTCATGACTTGCCTGAATCGGAATGCTCCCCTACCACACGAACGTGCATTTTTGAAAATTACGCGATTTCTTTCCTTTGATTTCCCCGGATAATCTTCTACTTTCCTCGCCCTACGAAAGGAACGAGAAAAAATGCCTCTGAAATGTGGAATTGTAGGTCTGCCCAACGTCGGTAAGTCGACTATTTTTAACGCTTTGACGGCGGCAGGCGCCCTGGCCGCCAATTATCCTTTTGCCACGATCGAGCCCAATGTCGGCGTCGTGGAGGTTCCGGATGAACGCATCGACGCGCTGGCTAAAATTTACAATCCGAAGAAAAAAATCTACACGACGGTTAACTTCGTCGACATCGCGGGTCTCGTCAAAGGGGCAAACGCCGGGGAAGGGCTGGGCAACCAATTCCTGAGCCACATCCGCGAGGTCGACGCGATCGCGCAGGTCATCCGGTGTTTTGACGATCCGGACGTCGTACACGTCGAGGGCACCATCGATCCCGCGCGTGACATCGAGATCGTCACGACGGAGCTGGTCTTGAAAGACATGGAAACGCTGCAAAAGCGTCTGTCGTCGATCGAACGTTCCGCGAAGACGGGCGACAAGGAGGCGCGCGCCGCCGTGGACGTCCTGACGCGTGTGAGACAGCAACTGGACGCCGGCCTGCCCGCACGCACGCTGGCTATCGGCGACCATGAGAAAAAATATGTCACGGACTTGTTTCTCCTGACGATGAAGCCCATCCTGTACATCTGTAATGTCGATGAGGCCCATGTCATCGGCGGAAATGAGTACGTAACGAAGGTTGCGGATATCGCGAAAAGGGAGAACGCGCGGTACGTGGTCATCTCCGGCAAGATCGAGTCGGAAATTTCCGAATTGCCGGCAGAAGAACGCCAGGCGTTTTTGGAATCGATCGGACTCAAGGAACCGGGATTATATGCGTTGATCCGCGAAACGTACGCCTTGCTGGATCTGCAAACGTTTCTGACCGCAGGCCCGGAGGAAGTCCGCGCCTGGACGATCACACGCGGTACGAAAAATCCGCAGGCCGCCGGCGTTATCCACTCGGACTTCGAGCGCGGGTTTATCTGCGCCGACGTGATCTGGTGGGAAGACTTGTTCAAACTGGGCAGCGAGCAGGCCTGCCGGGACAAGGGCGTGCTCAAAACCGAAGGCCGCGACTACGTCGTCAAAGACGGCGACGTCATGCATTTCAAGTTTAATGTATGAAATTTTTCACCACAGAGCTCACAGAGGACACGGAGAAAAATTCATTGCTTTAGGGAGAAGTAATGCCTAACCCTTACCGCAGTGAGCACAAGAATAGGGGAGCGGAATTGTTTGGCATGGGGGATGATCATCAGTTCAAAGAGATCAATGAATTGACAAAGCAGATCATCGGCGCTGCGATGGAAGTGCATCGTACGATGGGACCGGGCCTTTTGGAGTCCGCATACGAAGCTTGCCTTGCATATGAATTGTCCTCTCGATCTTTGCATTTCGAGCAACAAAGGTCGCTCCCGATTTCATACAAAGACGTACACCTCGACTGCGGTTATCGCCTGGATATCGTGGTCGAAGAAAAAGTTGTAATTGAGCTGAAAGCGGTTGACACAATTCTCCCGATCCATCATGCTCAGCTTCTTACATACCTTAAACTGTCCGGCTTTAAAATCGGCCTTCTGATCAATTTCAACGTTAAACTGCTCAAAGACGGAATCAAACGAATTCTGCTATGAATTTTCTCTGTGAACTCTGTGGTGAAATAAGGATTTAGATCATGACCGACATACGCACACGCTACGCACCCAGCCCGACGGGGTTTCTCCACATCGGAGGCCTGCGAACGGCGCTGTACAATTATCTTTTTGCACGGCATCACGGCGGCAAATTCATTCTGCGCGTCGAAGACACGGACCGGGCACGGTTCGTCGACGGCGCCGTCGAGGATTTCCTGCGTATGCTCGAGTGGGCCGGCATCGAAATCGACGAAGGCCCCGCCAACGGCGGTCCGTACGGGCCGTATTACCAGTCGCAGCGGCTTGACCTGTACAAGAAACACGCGGAGGAATTGCTCGCCAAAGGCCACGCCTATCGATGTTTCTGCACGGCGGAACGGCTCGACCAGATGCGCAAGTTTCAGGAAAAATCGAAACTGCCGCCAAAGTACGACCGGCTCTGTCTGCGCTTATCGGAAAAAGACGTTCAGGAAAAAATCGCCGCGGGAACGCCATTCACCGTACGCATGAAAGTTCCGGACGACACGACTGTGGGATTCAAAGACCTGATCCGTGACAATGTCGAATTTGCCAGCGCCAACATCGACGACCAGGTCCTCGTCAAGTCCGACGGCTTCCCGACGTATCACCTGGCCAACGTAATCGACGACCATTACATGAAAATTTCCCATGTCATTCGGGGCGAGGAATGGGTATCGAGCACGCCGAAACACGTTTTGCTTTACCGGTATTTCGGCTGGGACCTACCGCAGTTCGCGCACCTGCCGCTTTTGCTGAATCAGGACCGCAGTAAAATGAGCAAACGTCAGGGCGACGTCGAAGCGCGCGCGTATCCGCCCAAAGGTTATCTGCGCGACGCGCTGGTTAATTTTATCGCTCTGCTCGGATGGAACCCGGGCGACGACCGGGAAATTTTCACGATGGAGGAGTTGATCAGGGAATTCTCCATCGAACGCGTACAGAAAGCCGGCGCGGTGTTCAACCTGGAAAAACTCAACTGGCTCAACACCATGCACATCCGCCGTTTGTCGGACGAAGAGATATTCAACATGATCAAGACGGATTTAGAAAGGGAAGGGTACTCCGATTATCCCAAACAGTACGTCAAACGTGCGATCGGGTTGATGAAAGAGCGGATTAATTTTTTACATGAACTGTTCACCTTTTCCCGATACTTCTTCAAAGACCCGGACACATTCGATGCCGACGGCGTAAAAAAACGCTGGACGGCCGACGCCAGAAGCAGGCTCCAGGCCATTCGGGAACAGCTTGACGGGCTGGAAAATTTCACGCACGACGGTTTGGAACAATTATTCCGCACGTATGCGGAATCGCTCGGCGTCAAAGCGAGCGAACTCATTCACCCGGTGCGTCTCGCCATTTCCGGAATGACGCTGGGTCCGGGGCTGTTTGAATTGATCGAGGTGTTGGGCAAGGAAACCGTTTTACGCCGGCTGGACTACGCCATTAAGCATTTCGAAGAAATCGTTTCAAAAAAATAGCAACCCGTCATGGGACTGTCCCAAAGGCCTGCGTCATTGCGCCTGTCCGAGTGAGCCGAGGGAAGCGAAGCTATCTCATTATATCAATTAAACAATGGTTTTCCTTCGTTTCTATGCTCCTCGGAATGACATGTACTGCCCGTTTGGGACAGCCCATCTTCACTCGTTACCTCGGTATCCTGGAGTCTGACCATGGGATTGAAATTTCCACTGCTATCGATGTCGGTGTTTTTCACCCTGTCGACAACGATGGCACAAACGGATTCACTCGATGCCGTCATTACTCCTCTCGCGTCCGACGTGTTTGTCCACACTTCATTCAAGCGGCTGAGTGGGTCTCCGTATCCTTCCAACGGTCTGATCGTTCGGACGTCGGCGGGCATGGTCCTGATCGATAACGCCTGGGACGAGAGACAGGCGCGCCAGATCATCGGTTGGGCCCGACAACGATTCGATCAACCCGTCGTCCTGTGTGTCGTCACTCACGCCCACGACGATCGCACCGGCGGTTACGCGGCGCTGGACTCCGAAAAGATACCGCTGTGGTCGGCCCAACACACGGCGGAGCGGTCCAAAATTTCTTCGCTCCGCGGCATCTTACCCAACGACACGCTGATCCGGGTGGGCAACACGGACATTGAAATTCATTTTCCCGGCGCAGGCCATGCACCGGACAATATTGTTGTGTGGCTGCCTTCAGAAAAAATTCTTTTCGGCGGTTGTCTCGTAAAAAGTGCGTCGGCAACACACCTCGGCAATATCGCCGATGCCGATCTCGACTCCTGGCCGGCTGCCATTCAGGATCTTTTGCAACGTTATCCCGACGCCCGTTGGATCGTTCCCGGCCATCACAAATGGTCCGGCCGGGATGCGTTGGCTCGCACGTTACAACTGCTGCGGAATCACTCAGACGGACCTCGAAAAAAATCACCCTGACACCGCCTGCTTCGGTCCCTGCCTCACTTCGCAATCGAAATGGCAGAATTCACCGTTTGGATAGTCTTTTGTAGACCACTTCGACACATTCTACACTCGTCCGGCGCAAGGCCTGGAACTTCCGTGTTCGTTCACGCGTTTAGGGTTCACACGAAAGGACCCGCCATGACCAACGCCGATCTCCAAAACGTTTTTCAAACGCTTTCCACCCCGCTCATTGCCGACGCTTGTCTGCGTCTGAAACTATCTCCCCGTGTCGCTCCGACCGGCATGATGCCCCTCCTTACCGGCCGAACTATTGCCGGACGTGTGCTGCCCTGTAAACATTACGGCAGCGTCGATATTTTTCTGGAAGTAATGGCCGAGTCGTCGCCGGGAGATATTCTGGTGATCGACAACGAAGGTCGAACGGACGAGGGCTGTATCGGCGACCTTACTGCACTGGAGGCGATGGCCCGCAAGCTGCACGGCATCATCGTCTGGGGATGTCACCGGGATACGCCGGAGCTTTTGCGGCTCGGTCTTCCGATTTTCACCTACGGTCGTTTTCCCGGCGGTCCGGTCCGGCTCGACCCGCGTGAGCCCCACGCGACAACGTCTGCACGAATCGGCTCCTTCACGGTCACTCGTAACGATGCAGTTTTTGCAGACGATGACGGCGCGGTTTGGGTACCGTTGTCGCACGTCGATGACGTCGTCCAAACGGCCATCAAAATCGCGACAACGGAACGGCGTCAGGCGGAAATTGTGAGGGCGGGAAAAACGTTATACGAACTTCTTGGCGTTGAGGATTATGTAAAGGTTCGTGCGGCAAAACCCGACCGGACGTTCCGCCAGCATTTACGCGAACGCGGCGGCGCGATCGAGGAATGATCAAACGGCAGGCAATACGACACGGAACGTCGATCCACGGTCGACCCGGCTCTGAACGTCGATGCGTCCACCGTTGATCTGAACGAGGGAATGGGCGATGGATAAACCAAGGCCGGCGCCTTGCTGCTCGACCGACTCACGGTTGACCTGATAAAATTTTTCAAAAATATGCGGCAGTTGATCTGCCGCTATGCCGACGCCCGTGTCGGTTATTTCCAGAACGGCATTGCCATCAACGGCGAGCGTACGGATGGTCACCGTCCCGCCGGGTTTGTTGAATTTCAACGCGTTGCTGAAGACCCTCTCGGCGACGTCGGCGATCTGATCGACGTGAACATGTACCTTGGCCAGCCCTTCGGCAAGGTTGAAGACGACCGGAATATCCACGGCTTCGGCCATTTTGACAAATTTCGGCCGCAAATGACTGAGGATGAAATTCAACCCGACGATCTGCCGCGCCTCGTTATATTCTCTCTCTGCTTCGCCCGCCGTGATCCGGGTCGTGACCAGAAAATCGTTGAGCAGCGCGTCCAACCGGTCGCCCGATCGTTTGATCCTCTGGAGCAGTTCCTGCAGCTCTTTCGGTTCAAAATGCATCGATTCGTCGAGGAGCAGGTTGGCCGTGAGCTTGATGATGAAAAGCGGCGTATTCACTTCATGCGTCAGCGTCGAGAGGATCGTCCGTTTGACGCCATCGACTTCTTCGCGCATCCGGTCGGCCGTCGTCGAACGGATTTCCTGGACCCGTTTCAATTTTCCGCGCAAGGAGACGAGCAGGTCCTCCTGGGAAATCGGTTTGGTCAGGAAATCGTCGCTCCCAATCTCTTTGCCGTGCCGCCGCCGGTCCGCATCGGAATGGGCGGTCAGGAAAATAAATGGAATGGGCCGCCATTCGGAAATTTCTTTGACGGCGTGATAGAGCTCGAATCCGTCCATGCGTGGCATGGAGATGTCGCTGATGATCAGGTCGGGGATAGACGCCTTCAGTTTTTCCAACGCTTCGACGCCGTTGGCCGCGAGGTCGACGTCGTAGCCGGCCCGCTGCAGGTAGATGCTGAGGAGTTGACGGTTTTGAAAATCGTCCTCGACGACAAGGATTCGGGTTTGGGGGTTCGTGGAAAATTCTCCGATGGTTACGAGATTCGTGCACCCGGCGGAACGGCCGCTTCCGGCGTCAAAATCCGAAGCGACGTATCATCTCCCGCCGTCAACAGCATGCCGCGCGATTCGACGCCGCGAATGACGGCCGGCTTCAAATTCGTGATCACGATCACTTGCTTCCCGACCATCTGTTCCGGCGTGTAATGCAGCGCGAGACCGCTGACGATTTGACGTTTTTCCGTTCCGAGATCGACGTCGAGCCGAAGCAATTTATCGCTGCCTTTGATTTTTTCGGCCGACAGCACCGTGCCGGTTCGCAGGTCTAATTTTTTAAAATCGTCGATCGTTACGGTCGTTTCGTTTTCCATGGCCGTTTTTTTCTCCTCGATGGTCGATTTCAGTGCGTCGATTTCCGATCGAATGACGCCGTCGTCTATTTTGGTGAACAAAATTTCCGCCTGTCCCAACGCGTGCCCCTCGTCCGTCTCGGCCTTCCCGACGTCGTCCCACGCGACATCAGTAACCTTGCCCGGGAGATTGAGCATGCGCCAGACCTTTTCGGCGGTAAAGGGGATGAACGGGTGCATGATCACCGCCAGTGCTCGAGACACGGCGATACTGACGTTCAACGTCGTCGCACAGCGGGCGCGATCGGTTTTGACAGTCTTCCACGGCTCGCTGTCGTTAAAATATTTATTGGCCGAGCGGGCCAGGTCCATGAACGCACGGCACGCGTCACGGAAACGGAAAGACTCGAGGTATTGTCCGACGGCATCCCGTGTTTTCGCAACATCGTCCAGCATGTGCCGATCGACCGCGTCTAATCTTCCACGAGGCGGAACTTTATTGTCGAACTGGCGGCCGACGAAAGCCAGTGAACGGTTGATGAAATTACCGAGAATGTCTGCCAGTTCGTTGTTGTTTTTCGCCTGAAAATCCTTCCACGAAAAATCCGTGTCCTTCGTTTCCGGCAGATTGCACGTCAACGTGTATCGCAGCGGATCAGGGGGGAATTTTTCAAGATAATCTTTGACCCACACGGCGTAGTTACGGCTCGTCGACAACTTGGCGCCCTCCAGATTCAAAAACTCACACGCCGGGACGTCCGATACGAGCGCCAGTTTGCCTTTGGTCTTCCCCTGATTGTATGCCATCGCGATGATGGGAAACATGATCGCGTGGAAAACAATGTTGTCCTTGCCGATAAAATGGACCAGCTGTGTATCGGGGTTTTCCCAGTAGTGTTTCCACGCGTCCGGTTTACCGGCGGACATCGCCCAGTCTTTGGTCGCCGAGATGTATCCGAGCACCGCTTCAAACCAGACATAGATGACTTTTCGCTCCGCGCCTTCGATCGGCCGTCCCTGACGGTCGTGTTGCGGAACTTTTACGCCCCAGTCGATGTCGCGCGTAATCGCCCGGTCGGACAGTCTTTGCGCAAACCAGCCTTTGCAGTAATTGATGACGTTGTCTTTCCAGTGCGTTTTGGTATCGATCCATTTTTCCAGAGCGTCCTGAAAATCTCCCATCGGGAGATAAAAATGGGTCGTCTCACGCGCCACGGGACGGGTGCCCGTCACCTTACTTCGCGGATCTTTGAGGTCCATCTGGTTGAGATACGTCCCGCATTTTTCGCACTGGTCGCCGCGGGCTTCGGGATTCTGGCATACCGGACACGTCCCTTCAACGTACCGGTCGGAGAGGAACATGCCGGCTTTTTCATCGAACCACTGCATCTCCGGTTTGCGTTTCAGCAGGCCCTTCTCCAGCAGATCCAGGAAGATTTCCCGGGCCGTTTCATGATGGATGGGCTTCGACGTACGGGAATAGAAATCGAAACTGATCCCCATTCGGGCAAACTCATCCTGAATGATGGCCGTGTACCGATCGACGAGAGCCTGAGGCGTCACGCCTTCTTTTTCGGCCTGGATGGTGATCGGGACGCCGTGTTCATCGCTGCCGCAGATATATAAAATATCGCGGCGTTTCAAGCGCTGGTACCGGACATAAATATCGGCGGGTAGATACGCGCCGGTCAGGCGACCGATGTGAGACGGCCCATTGGCATAAGGAAGCGCGCTGGTAACAAGGATCGGACGATTCACGACTCAGGACTCCGAAAACATAGGGATAGATGAATACCGGGAGGCTGCTGAAAAAATTGGCCTGTTGTCAAACGGTGTAGACGATATCCTGCTGCGCACACGCCACGTTGAGGTTTTTATATTTACCGCGCAGATCTTCGCAGATTTCATCCAGTTCACGATCCGTTCGTAGCGGTTCGTGGTGCGTGAGCAGAAGGAGCGGCGTACCCGATCGGATGCCGTTGGCGCAGGCCATGTCGAAGGTACTGTGCCCCCAGCCCGCACGATGTTCGAGATATTCACGGGCATGGAACATGGCGTCGTGAATGAGGATATCGCAGCCTTTCGCCCATTCTATAAAGTCGTGGTTGACCTCGTTGTCGATCGCTTCATGATCGCTGGCATACACGATCGTCTTCGATCCGTCGGAAATTTTATAGGCAAAACACGGATCGGTGTGGTTGAGCGGATGAAACGAGATGTCGAACCCGTTGATCGTGACGGAACCGTCGAGCCGGTGAAATTCAAACTTCGAATTGAGCTGTTTCCATCCGTCGAACGGTCCGTAACTTCCGTCGAAATAAATGTCCATGACTTCTTTCAACTGTTCGACGGGAAAGGGCGAGTAAAAATGATTCGTGCTTTTCGGATGATGGATCGGTCCGAAGTAGTTCAATCCCTGAATATGGTCCCAGTGAAAATGGGAAATCAGGATGTGAAACTCTCCCATCTTGTTCGCCAGATTGTCCGAATAATAACCGATCCCGAATCCGGCATCGAGGATCAGCGACCGGCCGCCTTCGCTGACGAGCACACAGGGCGTATGGGCGCCGTATTTGAGCGTATCTTCCCGCGGGGCGCTGATCGATCCACGCGTTCCGTAAAACACCACGTTCACAGGTCGACCTCCTCGCCTTCGCGCAGCGCCATCACCTCAACCTCGTGCGGCGTATCGACTCGCTTGAGGTGGAGCATTTCCCGAGCGCCCTCCAGTTTCCGTTCGATGTCCTCGTCGCGATCTTCCGGCGCGTGATGGCCGAGAACGACGCGCCGTACGCCGGCCCGCAACGCCAGTTCCACCGCCATCTCCGGCGTCGAGTGACCCCAGTTTTCTTTTCCTTTGATCGTTTCCCCGGTAAAGTGCGTGTCGTGCAGCATGAGGTCGGCGTCCTTACAGAATTCGACGATGCGGTCGGCAAACGCTTTTTCCTCAACGGCGAAACGGTCCGGTTTCCACGCTTTCATCATAACGCCGAGGTGATTGCCGGCAATCGGCGCATGGTCGCATACGATGCAGACGCTTTTGCCGCCGTGTTCGATGCGGTACCCCAGGGTCAGGCCTTGATGATTGAGCTGGACGGTTTTGACCGTGGCTTTTTCGATGGCCAGGGTCTGGTCGGGACCCAGTTCACGAAACGTCATTTTATCTTTGACGCGATTGAACGGAATGGGAATCAGGCCTTTATTGTGCTGGTGTTCGAACAAGGATTTAATGTCGTACTTTTCAGAACGCGGACCCATGATCGTGATCTGCGTCCCCTCTTCAAAAAGCGGCGAAAACAGTGGAAAGGCGAGGATATGGTCCCAGTGAGTGTGCGTGATCAGAAACGTCGCGCGAAAGGGTTTGGGTTCATCCCGCACGATGCGGATGCCTTCTCGGAAAATTCCCGTTCCGCCGTCGATATAGATCGGGTGCATGCCGGAAATCGAAATTTTGAAGGCGGTCGTATTACCCCCGTAGTGGATCCGTTCCGGCGTCAGGATGGGTCGTGAGCCGCGCGTTCCAAACAGTGTAAATTTCATGGTTGCTCCACCGGTACCTTGGAAATGGTAATAAAATTCAGCCGTGGAGAAAAGATATTTCAGATTTGCGGCGGGGGAATGTTGTGATCGTCAAAAAAAGGGTCCTTTTCGATGAAGTCTTTCAGCGGGTTTTCCACTTCGCCGGCTTTCACTTTATCATGGGTGTCACATTTGCCGGACTGGCACCCGTCGCCGCCCGTCGCGCAACCGGTCCCGCATCCGTGGATCGTCGACAGGTCGATGCCTAACATATCCGCCACCTGCTCCAGCGTCAGCGTGTCCCACTCATCAGAATCGCGTTTGACGTGGACTTTATTACCGATAATATCGATGTGCTTGATTTCGCCCGGCCCTTTGGGGGTTTTGATCATGGAACCGACGCCGGGAAATTTCGACAGCGTATTGACGTAAAAATCGCGTTCGTATGCCAGGCAGCATTTCAACCGACCGCAGAGTCCCGTCAGTTTGGACGGATTGAGCTGCAGGCCCTGGTCTTTTGCAAACTCGGTCGTGATCGGTTTAAATTCCGTCAGATGTTCCGAGCAGCACAGCCGTTTGCCGCACGGCCCGTAGCCGTCGACGCGTTTGGCTTCGTCCCGTACGCCGATCTGCCGCAACTCGATGCGCGTTTTGAATTCCGACGCCAGGTCGCGTACGAGCAGCCGGAAGTCCACGCGCTTTTCCGCCGTGAAAAAAAATACCAGCCGACGGCGGTCGAACTGGTACTCCGCATCGACGAGTTTCATGCGCAGGCCGTATTTAGCGATCCGTTCACGCACGATCGTCATCGATTTTTTTTCCTCGTCGCGGTTCTCGGACAGTTGTTTCATTTCGTCCGGAATCGCTAGGCGGATGAGGTAGCGAAGTTCCCGGCCCTCGGTTTCTTTTTCGGGGATCTGGTCGTGCGTCAGAGACACCGTGCCGAGGTCCACGCCGTTTTCGGCCTGGACGATGACGGTATCTCCTTTGCGGAGCGTCAGATTACTTTTGTTGAAAAAATATTCTTTACGGCGTGCTTTGAATTCGACTTGTATACAATTGGGCATATTAATGACATGGTTGATGGAGATGATTCATTATAATACAATATCTGCTATTACTATAGTAGTAAGATCGTCCGCGAAGTTCAATAGCTTGTTAATATTAATATGCAATTGGTGGTTTTCAAACTTTCACCTAATTCGGCAAACACGCCTAAGCGGT
>CAYZJB010000067.1:0-16066 GCA_964478735.1 uncultured Bacteroidota bacterium
GAAGATATGCCGGCCAATCTGATCCCTCCGCGCGTGGCGATTACCGATTTCAAAATCGCCGACCGAAGTATCGCACTGGACGCAGATCCGAATTATGTCGATGAAATTACTCTCCAACACGACGACAATTTTTTTTCGATTGAATTTGCCGCTCTCACGTTCATCGCCCAGGAAAAAAATACCTATGCGTACCGTCTGATCGGACTCGAAAGCGAATGGAATTTCGCCCATAACCAACGCGTCGCAACGTATACGAAAATAGGCCCGGGTACGTATATCTTTCATGTGAAGGCGGCCAACAATGACGGCATATGGAATGAAGAAGGTAAAAAGCTGAGAATTACGATTCTTCCTCCTTTCTGGGCGACCTGGTGGTTTCGGTCCCTTGTCGGCGTTTTTCTTCTCGGCCTGGTTTTTCTTGGCTATCGGTATCGGATTTCCGCAATCCACCGCCGTAACCGGTTGCTTGAGATAACGGTTCGGGACCGGACGTACGAACTGCATGTCAAATCGAGGGAATTGCAGGTGGCCCATGACAATCTCGAACTTAAAGTGGCGGAGCGGACACGTCAATTGCAAAACCTCTCGTCGCGTTTACAAGCGATACGAGAAGATGAACGCCAATACCTCGCCAGGGAGATTCACGACGAACTCGGGAGTCAACTGACGGCTCTGAAAATGGAAATTTCCATGCTTCAACGACAGATGGATGGAAACGGATGTCAGATCGATTTTGCCCCGGTTGATCAACTTACGGATGATGCCATCCGCACGGTTCAACGAATTTCCAAAGAATTACGTCCTCCGATTCTTGACAATCTTGGTTTGGGTGAAGCCCTGATATGGCAAATGGAAGAATTCAGAAAAAGAAACCGGCTGACCTGCACGTATCAGATTGCCGCCGACATGCGTGTCCCACCGAACCCGGCCATTGCCATTTTCCGGATTTTCCAGGAATTGCTGACCAATGTGTCCCGCCATTCCGGAGCGACTCAGTTGCATGTCGACGCCTGCTTGAAGGGCTCGAAGTTTACATTGGTGGCGGAGGATAACGGCCGCGGCATATCGGATGCGGAACTTGCCGATCCCAACAGCATCGGTCTGATTGGAATTCGTGAGCGTCTGCGTCCGTATCGCGGTGAATCTCGTTTCGAAAATACCGGCAAGGGTACTCGGGTTTATATCAACATGGACATTCCGATGACGGAGGGAATCGATTTTGATTAAGGTATTTTTGGTGGACGATCATCACATCGTTCGTGAAGGCATTAAAAAGATTCTGATCGCCGACGATATATCGATTGTCGGAGAAGCCGAATCGGCGGAAGACGCGCTGTCGGCGATTCAGTCGGTGAAGCCCGATGTGATTATTCTTGATATAGCACTCCCCGGGCGGCGAGGTTTGGACGTCATCAGTGATTTTCGAGACCGTTGTCCTCAGTGTGCGATCATCATGCTGAGTATGTACCCTGAAAGACAATTTGCCCTTCGGGCGTTTCGTCAGGGGGCTGACGGGTACGTCACCAAGGACAGCGCACCGTCTGATCTGATCATCGCCATTCGCCGTGTCATGAAAGGTCAAAAATACGTATCGGCGTCACTGGCAACCGATCTGGCGGATATGGTAGGTGAAAATTATGAGGCGGAACTGCATCAGCAGTTATCAGAGCGCGAAATGACCGTTTTTCTATTGCTCGTGCAAGGAAAATCGGTGAAACAAATTGCCGAAGAATTAACGTTAAGCATGAATACGGTAAGCACTTATCAAACAAGGATTTTTTGTAAACTCAAAGTAAACAGCGCTATAGACTTAGTTCATTACGCGTATAATCACGGTCTTATCCAATAAGTGACCCGTTTGTAGTAGTATTACTACAAAAAAATCACGAATCCCCTCATTGATGGGCGAAAGGTTCGGACTTACATTTGCATCCGCAGGACGGGTCTCTATGTAAGACGATATCTGGGTCTCTATCGGAAATGGCCCTTACGCGTTAGACCAGACAGGTTTTCTCTTCTCCATAAATGCGGCGACTCCTTCCCCCAGGTCTCGCGTTTTTGTCAATTCATCGATATAAATCGATTCTGCATTTTTCAATCCTTCCTCAAACGTTGTCGCCTCACTTCCTGCCATAACGGCCTTTTTCGTTAGTTGAAGTACTGAAAAACTCATGGCGGACAGTTTCGCGACGAGTTCATTCGTCACCGTTTCCAATTGACCGGGAGCGGCCAACTTACTGATGAGGCCGACGTTGTGTAATAGATCGGCCGTTACGTTCTCGCCCAGTGCAGCGATTTCAAGCGCCCTTTTATAGCCTATCCATTTCGGTAACATCGCTGCGGCCACGGGCGGATAACAGCCGACTTTGATTTCCGGCTGCGCAAAAATTGCGTTTTCCTCGGCGATGACCCAATCGCAGAAAAGCGCAAGCTCCATTCCTCCTCCAAGACAGTACCCGTGTACACTCGCCACGGTGATCCACCGGGAAGTATTAAGCATTCGGAACACGTCGTGAAAAGATCTCAGCATCTGTTCGACCTTGTCCGGCGTGTGATCTTTGATGTCCACGCCTGCGGAAAATGCTTTTCCTCCGGCGCCCCGAAAGACGATCAAAAAAACATCCTGTCTGTTTTGTAATTCGCGTAAAGCGGAAATTATTTCCGTAATGGCAGGAATATGCAGGACGTTCATGGGGGGTCGATTGATCGTAATCGACGCTACCGGGGGCCGGATATCCAGAATAAGATGCTCGTGCGATGACATGGATTGTCTCCTATTCATTAAAAATAACTTCGATCAAAACGTCGCCAACTTGTTTTAAACTTTCGGGGCTGCATTTATCCGGTGTATCCTGCAGCGTGTGCCAGTAACGATGGCTGTCGTCGGGATAATTGAAATCGATGATATTAATCGCCGGGATACCGATGCGCTGAAGAGGGATATGATCGTCGAAAATGGCTTCTTCGATGGCGACCCGGAACGCCGGTTTTTTCAAGTCTTTTGCGGCATTCCATACTTTGTTGACGATCTCCTTATGATTTTGATATGAGTAGTGCTCGATGGGGAGATCGAGTTGCGCGTCACCGACCAGGTCGATATTGACGGCCCATTCCGGAAAATAGGTCGAATTATGCTTGGCAAAGTATTCGGAACCAATACAATAAGGATTGAGGCTGTCCGGAAAAAGTTCGAACCGGCTTTCGCCGTAATCTTCAAGATCGAAAAGAATGATATCTACTCCGATCGGAGGAGGGATATCATGAAGAAGCCTTGCTATTTCCAGAAGAATGGCAACGCCGGAGGCTCCGTCATTTGCGCCTAAGATCGGTTCACGTCTTCGCGATGAGTCCGGATCGTGATCGGCCCACGGTCGCGTGTCCCAGTGGGCGGTCAAGGCGACACGCCGTTTGTGTTGGAGGTTGATGGATGCGAAGATATTGGTACCCTGAAAAACCAGCGTCGTGTCGCGCTTATCTTTATACTCGAACGTTTGATGCGTAACGCGTTCGCAGTATTTTTCAAGTTCTCCGGTCAGATAGTTCAGGCACTCGGCGTGTCCCCTGGATCCGGGGTTGCGCGGACCAAACTCACATTGACGAACGAGGTAACGCATGGCCGATTCTCCATCGAAGGTCGGCCTCTGCACGAACCACTTGCACGACGGCAACAGCCAGGTTACAGTAACCAGAATAAGAACTCGCATGCAAATCTCCGGAATGACGGTTTGATAGTACGAAAGACTTCACGTTGAGCAAATCGATGGTCATTGCCTCATGCAAAACACTCCGCATCTAGGCCAATGGCGCAAACTTTTGCGGTAATAAACTCCAATTCTTCCCGAGTCGCCTTGATCAGTCCGGGTGCGGGGGGACGACGATCCAGACCATAAATCATGACCAGTTTGGGTCGAATGCGCCTCAACCGTTCGAGCCACGCGTCGACTTCTTCAGGTACCGTGTTGTCCACGGAGGCGTTTGCATGTTCGCCTTTATGAAACATCGATTGGATGATGAGGTCGCCGTCGAGCCTGCAAAGTTCATCGGTCAGGCGATCCAGGGTAATTCCGCGATGGGGTTTATCCAATCGCTGGAACATTGCTTCGGTTCCGGCATCCAGTTTGAGTACGCGATCTTCAATTTTCTTCAAGGCGGCGCGAGTCTTCGGATCGGACAGGCGGGTGGCATTGGACAAAACGGCGATATGTGCTTTCGGGTAATAACGATCGCGTAAATCGAGCGTGGCGTCAATGATGTCGTGGAAATGCGGATGAAGCGTGGGTTCTCCGTTGCCGGCAAACGAAATATGATCTACCGGACGTCGTTCAGCCGATAGCGCCGCCAAAGTGGAACCCATGGCCGTGGTGACATCGTGAACGGACGGGAGCGCATCTTTGACCGAACTGTCCGTCCATCCACACTCACAGTACACGCACTCGAAGTTACAAATCTTGCGTCGAGCGGGAAGAAGATTGACGCCCAGGGAATGGCCGAAGCGACGCGAATGAACGGGACCGTAGATGATCGTGGAATGGAGCATGGATCTATTTGGCGGTAGCTCGAACGAGCCGGGAAAATCCAAGTACCGCAATTGAAAGCCAAATCACGTTGACAAAGGTCGACGGATAAGCGCCATAAAACGCCGTGTTGACGACGAGACAGATACTGCCGATCGCATTGAGGAAGTGATAAAAAGGGGACCGTGACGTTATTCGATCCGAGGAAATCAAACCGTAAGCGACCAGGACCATGAGTCCGCCCGTCCATCCCAGAATGTCGATTGTCATGTTCATTCCGAGTAAGCAAATTTTTCGGTCAGGTCTTCACCCGAAGGGGACAGAAAGCGAAATTCATCAAGCCGCATTTCTTCTTCCAAATCCATCCGGATCCACGTCCGGTATTTCCACATCAATCGGCGTATCCGGGGCGACATCACTTCTGCCACATCGGGATGCAACACGAGTTCAAGCCGCGTCAGCGGGCGACGGTTTTCACGGTATCGGCGCAGCCAGCGTTCGATTTTGTTGATCAACGTGGACCGATTTCCGACGCGGCCGGTTCCGGCACACGCCGGGCAGGGTTCGCTCAGGCTGAACATGATGCTGGGGCGGATGCGTTCGCGCGTGAGTTCGATCAATCCATATTCATCCATGGGCAAAATGCTGAATTTGGCTCGATCCCTCCGTAATTCCCGTTTCATTTCATCAAAAAGTTTCCGCCTGTTTTTGTCATCCCGGAGATCGATAAAATCGATCACAATAAGGCCGCCGATATCGCGCAGACGCAGCTGGCGAATGATTTCCTTTGCAGCGGTCATGTTGACCGCCATGCTGTTTTCCTCATACGACCCGCGGCCCATAAATTTTCCGCTGTTGACGTCGATGGAGACGAGCGCTTCCGTATGCTCGATGATGATATAGCCGCCGTTTTTCAGCGGTACTCTTTTTTCAATACTCTGCTGGATGTCCTGTTCGATATTGTACAGGTCGAAAATCGGTTTCCGTCCCCGGTACAGTTCAACGCGCTGCAAGAGTTGGGGAGACGTACTTTCCACGTAATGACACACCGCGCGATGCAGACGCCGGTCATCGATCAACACCCGACTGACATCGTTGGAAAAGAGATCACGGATGATGCTGCTGACCATCTCCATGTCCTTGTAAACCAGTTTGGGTGCGGAGGACGATTTGGCCAGACGATCCGTTTCCTCCCATGTTTCCCGTAACATTCGGATGTCATTACGCAACACGTTTTCGTCTTTTCCTTCCGCATTGGTCCGAATGATCAGACTGCATCCTTTGGGCTTCACCTCCCGGGCCAGACGTCGCAAACGCCGCCTTTCCTGGATGTTGACGATCTTCCGTGAAATTCCGATCCATTCGGAGGAACTATTGGGAAGCAGAACGGTGAACCGGCCGGGCATCGAGATTTGGCTGGTCACTCGAGCGCCTTTATTAGATATGGGCTCTTTGATGACCTGGACCAGAATTTCCTGACCGGCACGAAGAAAACGGCCGTTGTGAGACCGATGGACTTTGCGGTGAGCCTGCTGCCGCTCGGGCGCTTCTTCGGGGTCGTCATCGTCCTCGTCTTCGGTTGCCAGGTATTCGTGGGTGTTTTCTCCAATGTCGGAGAAGTGCAAAAACGAATCCTGTTTCATGCCGATATCGACAAAGGCGGCTTTCATACCGGGCAAAACCTTGTGGACGCGCCCTTTATGAATGTCGCCAACCATACGCTCCTTTTCCGGGCGTTCAACATAGATTTCGACGAGACGGCCGTCTTCGACGATGGCAATGCGCGACTCTTCAGCCGTTGCACTGATGAGTATCTCTTTTTTCATTTGGAAATAGTCCTATTCTGACGAATAGGCAGAAAAACACTACGACCGATCAGGTATCGGTTCGTTCCTCCTGATTAAAATCCGGGTGATCCTTAAATCTGTTGTTAATAGGGAGGTTTGTCGGACTCCGATACGTTTGATTGATTCGAAATCCGCTGTGTTCCAAATTTTTTCTGCCGAATTCGACACTAAAATTTTATTTATAAGCAACTGTATTTACAATATTTAAGATTGGAGCGACTGTTGTCCAACCCGGCCAAAGGTATAGGATCGACAAGTGATAATCAAGAATTTAAAAGATTTAAAAGAAATAGGCTCAATGACGATTTTTGACGTAAATAAAAATTTCAATCATCATCCAGATCCAAGGGACACCATGCAGCGCCAGATCGGACCAATCAATGGGCTGATGGAATGTTCCCGTGTAAATATTAACAAGCTGCTTCCAGATATGAGGTTCTGGATAGAAGGGAGCAAGTCCAAGTGTCAGCGTGACGAGGATACTCAGTCCGAGGCGGCTTTTCATATTCCTTAGCGCGGTTTTTTTCGTGGACGAAGTTCGATGGAATCGATCAAGACGGATGACGGCCGGGTGGCGATGAATAACGCGACTTCGGCGACGTCGATCGGTCGAAGCATGTTCTCACGGATCAACGATGCATTCTGGTCGTCGAAAAAAGGCGTATCGACAGAACCGGGATTGATCGTCGTCACGGAAATGTTACTGTCGCGCAGTTCGTCATACAGCGACTTCGAAAATCCCTCGAGTCCGGATTTGGTTGCCGCGTACGCACTTCCGCCGGCCGCTCCGACCTTCCCGGCAATGGACGATAGGTTGATGATCCGTCCACCGCCGCGTCGCTTCATCTCCGGGACGAAGGCCTGAGACAGCAGGATCGGTACCCGGAGATTCAGCCGCATCATAAGGTCGAGATCGAGCCACCGCAAGTCGTCGATCGGACTGAAGCGGCCGACACCTGCATTATTGATCAGAATGTCGAGTTCGGGAAATTCCTTTTTGACCGTGACGATGAGATACTCTAGTTCCGGATCGTTGACCAGATCGCAGGCGAGGACACGGATGGGGACGTCATAGCCGCTCAACGATGAAGCCAGCTTTTCCAGGAGGTCGAGCCGACGCGCGGTCAGGATCAAGCGAGCTCCCGCAGCCGCAAATTGCCGTGCGATAGCGGCGCCGATACCCGAACTGGCTCCCGTGATCAACGCGGTATTTCCGCGAAGCGTCCTTTCCATTCCGGCAAATTACACCGGACGCCGTAAAAAAACAATTTTACCTCTTTCTTGTACGATGGGTGTTCCGTTTGATGGCTCCGATGGACGACAGAGTGGCCCTGGCCGCGAAATAAGCCACCGGTTGACGGGAAACGCCGCGACGCCCGCGAATGCCAGCGATATCATCATGTAGAACAGAAGCGAATGTCAGCAGGTTGTGAATACATTGCGCCGGGTATCAGCAGCATGACCGCATTGTCTAATATTTCCATAATCAGGATCGATAGCGTATCGGCCGCGAGGCCAAGGCGCGTGGCCGGTATCCACGGAAGCCGGGCGTGAATCAAAGCGCATGAGATAGCCGGACAAAAACGCCAGGGCGACCGCCGGCGCTATGGTTGTCCACGGGCTTAGTCCCAGCAGCGATCCCAAGACCATGCCGCTCATTTCCCCAATGGAACCACCGACGAGGCAGTGAATGGTGGCGCTGACGGCCGTACGTTTGAGCGTGTGAACGTTTTCGTGAGCCTGCATTTTTTCCGGTCAAAGTTAGATCAGGAACAAAATACACGTTATCACCGGAAACGCGTTATACTTTACTCGGTAAAAAAGTTATGCTTTATTGAATGGGATAAATCTGGAAGGCTACGTGGATTTGAATCCTGCGTTCGGACTCAGCGGCTCAGGAAGATCGGCGAGGGAGGGATCGATCTGCCTTAAATGGTACTTCAGGTGCCCAATATAATCTCTCATCATGTATTCCAGTGTGACCGGTTCGCCGTGCGGTACGATCTCCCACGCTATTTCATCGAGATTGTGCTCCGTCTGCGTCCGCAGAGCAATCTCCCGTGGAACATTCTCCATCACGTGAGAGATGTGTTCGTTAAAAGATTTCCAGAGTGTAATCAGGCAATGCCAGTCTTCTCGATCGTAATGCATCCTGATGATATCCCTGGAAGCGCAGGTGGTTCTGAAGTTGGGCGCGGACAAACCGTTGATGGTTTGTTCGATGCGGGGTCGATGAGGTGGCCGATGATCTGCTTCGGAGACCATTTTCCAGATGCCAGCGGGCGTCCTGCTTCATTGTCGGCGATGACTTTTAATTTTCTGCCGTCCGGCGTACGGTTTGCTGTAAATCTTCTGCGTAATCCGGCGTCACAACGATCCGGTTTTAGATCGAAGCAAGGGCTTCCACGAGCAGGCGAACGCCAAAGCCGGTGGCCGAGAGTTTTTCCGTATAAGCGTTTTCTTCTTCCGTATTCGCTACACCGGCGATGTCGAGATGGACCCACGGTGTAGAACCGACGAACTGTTTCAAAAATGCAGCGGCGGTGAGAGCTCCACCCGGACGTCCGCCGATATTTTTGATGTCGGCCACGTGGCTTTTGATCAATTTTTCATGGTCGGTATACAACGGCATTTCCCAGACGCGCTCGTGGGTAAAGTCGGCTGCCTCGCTCAGACGCCTTTTCATCTCGTCATCCGTGCCGATCATGCCTGCCGCACTGTATCCGAGCGCAACCACGATATGTCCGGTCAAAGTCGCCAGATCGATGATACAGGAAGGGGTGTAGCGCTGGGCATACGCCAGCGCATCGGCAAGAATCAGCCGTCCTTCCGCATCGGTGTTCAGTATTTCGACGGTTTTGCCGGAGTACATCGTCAAAATGTCTCCCGGCTTGAAGGCACGGCTTCCCAGGAGGTTTTCCGACGAAGGAACAAGTCCGACGAGGTGAACGGGTAATTTCAGATCCGCCGCCGCCTGCATGGCGCCGATGACCGCCGCGCCGCCACACATGTCGAACTTCATCCGGTCCATGTCGGCCGCGGGTTTGATCGAGATGCCCCCCGCATCAAACGTCAGCCCTTTTCCGACGAGGACGATGGGTTTGGAGTTTTTCGCCTTTGTCGGTTTGTATTCCATCACGATGAGCCGAGGGGGTTCCGCCGAGCCTGCCGAAACGCTCAAAATTCCATTCATTTTGAGCGTTTTCAGTTTGGCTTCGTTGAAGACACTGCATTTGATCTTGTGCTTTCGGCACATGGATGCGGCCATTTCCGCCAGTACGCGCGGCGGAAGTTCGTTACCGGGCGTGTTACCCAGGTCTCGCGCAAACGATACTGCCCGGGAAACGACGACGGCCCTGTGTATGGATTTGTGAACGGCATCGGAAGGAGAAATACCGAAGATCAAGGTAATGTCTTCCAGACCGGTGTATTTTTTTGATTTTTTGTCGGAGCGGTATTTATCAAAACGGTAATTGGACAGCAAAGCGCCTTCGGCGATGGCCTGTGCCATCTTGGCTTCGTCCCATTCTTTGGATTTGGCCAGAAAGGTAGGGAAGAAATATGAGATTTTGCCGAGATTCATCCGACGAGCGTACTTGACACCGCGGGACGCGCTTCGTCGCAGTGTTTCCATATCGACGTTGGATTCGTCGCCCAGTCCGACCAGAACGATGCGTTTGCTGTTGGTCCGGTTGTTTCCGTGCAGAAAAAACGTTGTCCCTTCCTCGCAGGAAAAATCCTTTCCGAGGATGGTCTTACTCATCAACGGATCGAAGAGTTCCGTCAGTTCGTTCAACCAGGTCGCCTGGTCGTTGTCTTTTGGAATAAAAAGGACCGAGAGTTCGGATTTCCAGTGCTTGAGATTGGAGTGCTTCGCGGACACCGTGATGTTCATGGGGCTCACTTGTAGTTGGCGTTGTAATAAGCTTTAATTTCTTTCATGATTTTTTTGACCGTCGGTTGAAAAGCGGTTTTCAACGTGATGCCCGATGCATGCATATGGCCGCCGCCGCCGTGACGTTTGGCGAATTTCTGTATATCGACCGGTCCTTTGGATCGAAGGCTGATTTTCGTGTGGCCCTCGGGGGTTTCATAAAAAAATACGCCGCACATGCTGTTTTCCAATTTCAGCGTGTAATCGACGAACCCTTCCGTGTCGCTGCGGTTCGTTTTCGTCGCGGTGAAATCTTTGGACGTCAGATAGGTCCAGTTGAGGTGTCCGCTGCATTCACCGGTCAATCGTTCGAGCGCGATTCCGAGCAGTTTCATAACGTTGCTGTTGCCCTGCTCGAACACTTCCGAGTAGATCTCGTTGGGCGTGACACCGGCTTTCAGGAATTCGGCCGCGATCAAGTGCGTCGACGGCCGGGTTGCGTTGAAACGGAAACCGCCCGTGTCGGTGACCAGCGAGGTGTAGAGGGAACGCGCGATTTTCAGATTGATTTTGCCTTTGAAGTGACGGATGAAGTTGTAGATCAGTTCCGCCGTCGCCGGAGATTTTTCATCCACACAGTTGTAATGCCCCAGGCCGTCATTGTCCAGATGATGATCGATGCAGATGCGGGTGGCGGGGGACGTCATCACGGCTTCCTGCATTCGGTCTAGACGTTTGGAGACGCTGATGTCGAGGACGAATATCACATCGGCTTTTTTAATGAACGCATCGTGGCGTTTGGCCTCGTAGGTTTCGATTTCCCCGTCGCCGTTGAGAAATTTGTACTGTTTGGGGGTTTCGCTCGTGTTGATGATCCGGACCCTTTTGCCCATCTGTTTTTTCAAAAAAGTCGCGAGACCGACTTCGCTGCCGAGGCCGTCGCCGTCGGGATTGACGTGCGTCGTCAGGACAAACGTTTTCGATTTACGAACGATTTTTTCTATCGGCTTGAACATCGTGGTGGTTCCTCCAAGTCCCTCTTATATCACGTTTCTTTCCGTGGTGAGATCGCCTTCCGCAAATCGGGAAAAACGCAACGGTTTGAGGTCAAATGTCGTGCAGTCCCCGCGTGTAATCAGTTCGGCAACGGCCTGTCCCGCCGCAGGGGCATGCATCAACCCGTGTCCGCTGAATCCACCGCACACGTAGGCATTTTGAAAGCCGGGTAGTTTATCAATGATCGCGTGGTGATCGGGAGTGTCTTCATACAACCCGGCCCACGTCCCGGGGTACTTCGTCTTGATTTCTGCATTTTCGAGATAGGGCATGACCTCAAGGGTCGTCATCAGCATGGTGTCGAGAAATTCCGTATCGATGGTTTCGTCAAATCCCGGTTTTTCATTCTTATTCGCCAGGCCGATCAGGAGGCCGTTGCCCTCACGATGCATATAGAGGCCCGTCGTGACGTCGACGACCATCGGAAATTTTTCGGTGACGAAATCCAGGTCTGCCGTCGTGGTAATCATGCGCCGCAGCGGCTCGATCGGAATGGCGACACCGGCCATTTCGCCGATCAATTTGCAATGCGGCCCCGCCGCGATGACGACCGTACCCGCTTCAATGGGACCCTGCGGGGTCACCACGTGCGTGACCTTTCCGGATCCTTTTCGAAGGCCTGTGCATGGGGTTTCGGTGGCGAATTCAATGTTCGCTTTTCGTGATTTTTTAAAATACGCATCGCACATCATGTAGGGATCGATCAAGCCGTCGTTGGGACCGAACGTTCCTCCGAGGACACCGTGGAGGCCGTAATGGGGAGCCAGTTCGGCGATTTCATCGCGGCTGACAAAACGAACGTCGACGCCGTGGCGTTTTTGAAGTTCCATATTCTCCAAGTAGCGCTTTTTCTGATCTTCGTCCCGCAGGACAAACAGATAGCCGCATTGGACGAACTGGATTCCGAATTCCTTATCGAGAGCTCCGAATTCCCAGATGGAAAAATGACTCATGGCAATGTTGACTGACGTGGAGAATTGAGCACGTACTCCGCCCGCACACTTGGCCGTACTGCCCGCACCGATCATTTTTTCTTTTTCTAGAACAAGTACGTCCGTGCAACCGGAATCGGCAAGGTGGCTGGCGATGCTTGCACCGATACACCCGGCACCAATGATAACAACATCGTACTTGTTTTTCATGAGGTTATTCCACCGAAGCGGATTATTTGGAGGATCAAAATTACGCTAACTAATTATAAATTAACATGTAATGAAAAGCAAACAGAATTTTCTCTTATGAACACCCAGTGTGGATAACTTGTTCACAATACCGATACGATTGTGAAGAAGTGCCTGGAGTCACCTGCGGCTGTCTATTTTTCCGTGACTTGGATCATCAACGGAAGCACTTCACGCCCTGTATTTACTTGTGAAGAACGTGGATAAAAAATGGTCACCAAACGGCGAAATCCCATACTTCCTGGAACTCGTGAACAGAATATCGATATTAAAAATCAATCGTTTGCGAGTTGCTCATGCTGGCTCGTCATTTGCACACGGACATATAGACGTTAAGCAAGGAGGCTCGATCATGAGTAACACGGCAAGAATCCTGATGGATGCTCAACTTTCTCACGTTGCGGTCATTCAGACTGAAAACCGGCGGTTATGCAGAACGCTTGAAAGCCCGTTTCTCTCGGAAAACTTGCGGAAGTATTTCCGCCATGAGATTGAGGCGAATCTGCACAAGATCGAGATGCTTAGAAAAATTCACGAGTGGGACAAAGTTGCCTGAGATCTCTGGGGAATTTCCATAGACTGATGGAGATTTTCATGAGTTTCAATTTCCATCACGCTGAATAAACAGCAGGTTAGTAACTGGCGCGCGATTTGTAGTTGTAAAAGGCAGAACAGTAAGCAGGAGTTAGACAAATGTTACAAATTGACATCAATGAAAAGGATCTGACTCAAGAAATGATCCAGCTAGGAAGTCGGCTAATGGAACCTTTTCTTCCGATCGACGAACGCGAGCAAATTTTAATCCGTATCGATAAGAACTTAAATCGCATGATGGATTCACTTGAATTCAGGAACAATTAAATTAGTCTTCAGCTTCCCCACATTTATCCGCCTTCGTCCCCGCAAAACGCAGAACATCTATCGTAGTAAGCTTCAAACCACCGAAAGGTGGTTTGTTGTTTTGTGTTGTCGTGGGCGAAAATCATACCACCACTCTAAAAAAAATACGTACTACTGAGTATTGTGGAAGGTCATCCCGGAGCTTTCCTGGCGCCTTGACTTCAGCGAGCGCTGTGCGAGGCTTTGGGAGAACCCCGAGCCACGTGGTATCGATGGCAGTAGCCCCCGCGTGCACCGAGCGAGCGACGCTCGCCTCGAAGGCTTTCCCAGGCAGAAGAACAGAGCGTTCTGGAGACGTTGAATTCCGAACGCTTTCGCGACATGTCTCCGGCTGAGGCATATGCAGCATGACTTGATTTGGGACGCTATTTATGCTCTGAAAGGACGATGTATCGTATACTCGCGCGCAATGAGCAGACCACGATTCGATGGCAATCGGCCCCACGATCCTATACAACGCCTGAGCTTTTGGCGACGCACCCCAATCAACTGTGGTCATGGCACCAAGCTCAAAGGGCCCAAACCATCGAAGATCTTAGATAAATACCAACGCACCACGTCAAGCTTTGATGCACTGATGCCGGAGTTATACCTTCCTGGGCTTTCGACCAATGATTTTAAGCTGGGGTTGCGGTCTATTTTTGGAGAAGGGCTAAACCCTTGCTGCACAAGGCCAATCCCCCCGTACCCCTTTTTCAAGGGGGACGATGCGTCGGCGTGGTGCTGTGCCATCTGGAAACGCGCGTTACGGGACGTGTCGTTCTTACCATGTTTCGAGTTATATGACGTCACACCTCGATCCAAAAAAATTGCAGAAAAAAGTAGCATCAGCAATTTACGCGCGGTAACTTACCTTTGATCCTTCCCGAATCTGAAAGGTCCATTCATGCCCACCAAAGTTCTCTTGGTCTATCCGGAAATGCCCGTCACCTACTGGAGCTTCCGCTACACGCTCCCCTTCATCCGGAAAAAAGCGTCCATTCCCCCGATCGGCCTGATCACCGTCGCCGCCATGCTGCCGGATTCGTACGAATCGAAACTCGTGGACATGAACGTCACACCGCTCCGCGAAGAGGACATCGCGCAGGCGGACCTCGTCTTCACCTCCAGCATGATGGTCCAAAAAGATTCCCTGAATAATATCATCGCCATGTGCAATCGATTGCACAAACCAATCATCGCCGGCGGGCCATATCCGACGACGTCGCACGAACGCATCAAGGGCGTGGACTATTTCGTGCTCAATGAAGCGGAAATCACACTGCCGCGTTTTCTCGCCGATTTCGAAACGGGCAATGCGAAAAGCGTTTACTTCGACGAAACCAAACCGGATATCACCCGTACGCCCGTGCCGCGATTCGATCTACTCGAGATGGATAAGTATGCCTCCATGGCCCTGCAATTTTCCCGCGGCTGTCCGTTCTCGTGCGAATTCTGCGACATCGTCGCCATGTTCGGCCACGTACCTCGAACGAAAACACCGCAGCAGTTCGAGACGGAACTGGACGCGCTGTACGCGTCAGGATTCCGCGGCGCGTTGTTCGTCGTCGACGATAATTTTATCGGTAACAAGAAAAACGTCAAAAAGCTCCTGCCCGTCGTCGCCGACTGGCAGCGGCGAAAGAATTACCCGTTCAAACTGTTCACCGAGGCCAGTGTCAACTTGGCGGACGACGACGAACTGCTCGACATGATGACCGCCGCCGGATTCAACATGGTCTTTCTCGGCATCGAAACGCCCGTGAAAGAATCGCTGGTGCTCACCAAAAAAATGCAGAACGTCAAACCCGACCTGCTCAACAGCGTACACAAGATCCAGCATAAGGGCATGGAGGTCACCGCCGGTTTCATCGTCGGCTTCGACAACGATCCCGAAGACATTTTCGACCGTCAGATCCACTTCATCCAGGACTCCGGCATTCCGGCCGCCATGGTCGGACTACTCACTGCGCTGCCCAACACGCAATTGTACAACCGGCTCAAGGCGGAAAACCGCCTGCTCGAAGAATCGTCGGGCAACAACGTCGCGCACGATCTGCGCGTCAATTTTATCCCGAAAATGGACGTGGATAAACTCGTTGCCGGCTACCGGAGGGTCATTGCGGAAATCTACCGTCCCCGCGCCTACTTCGAGCGGTGTTGGACGTTATTGAAAAACTGGCGGCCCCAGCGCAATGCCCGCCGGATGATCACCTTCAACGAATTATGGGCCCTCGTCCACTCATTCTTCCGGCAGACGTTTTCGCATTACGGCATGACGTATACGCGCTTCGTCTTAAAAACGGCGCTTCGGCGACCGACCCTATTTGCCGAAGCCATCGCGCTTTCGATCAAGGGCCATCATTTTCTGACGATCACCCGTGAAGTGCTGACGGTGGACCGATTCAGGTTGCATCTCGAAAAACATCTGCATGCGATCCAGGAGCGGTTGCACGAACTCTCGACCGAGGACCTGAAACAGAGGATTGCCGCGATCGCCGCGTATCGCGACGAGGTCGTGTCCGAACTGCGGCGGCAGTATCGCAGCGTGCACCGGGATTTTCAACCTTACGTCGACGAAGCGCTGCAGAACTTTGAGACGATGATGAACGAGTTGCTCCTGAACGGAGGGCTTTTGCCTCAGCCGATTCCGATTCGCATCTAAACCGGCAAAGCCGGAACATCGAATTGAAATGAAACACGTAACCACAGAGG
>CAYZJB010000068.1:0-1095 GCA_964478735.1 uncultured Bacteroidota bacterium
TGGGCGTAGACACCAGCCGGGTTGGTATATAACATAATCGTCTGAAGCATCATGCCGGACATGGTCAGTTGGAGATCCTTCAGATCGTCGTGAAAGTCCAGTTCGCCATACTGATATTCGGTCACGTCCGCATACGCAACCTCATGGCTGTGGTCGATCATGTATTGGATCGCCTTGACGAAAAACGCCTTCCGTTCGACGTCTTCGAGCATTTCCATATCCATGGCGTGTCGGAAACCTTCGACGCCGGGACCCCGAAAAATCCGTAAGCCGATCGACTCTCCGTTGGCGATAGGGTTGTCGATCTTTTTCGAGACTTCGATCACGCGATCGCCGGCAATTCGAACCTTCATGTCCTCGTCATCGTAGCCGGGGTTTCGGTGGATCGCCATGATGACACTCGCGTCTTTGACGGCCATCGAACGGATCAGTGCGCGCCGGTCGAATACATTGTCGCCGTTGATGACGACAAAATCGCCGGTCATCTCTTCACGCGCCAGCCAGAGAGAAAAAAGGTTATTGGTTCGATCGTATTCGTTGTTGTGGATGAACTTCAAAGTAAGATTGAGGCCGTGAAGCGTCACGTAACGTTCCGCCGCCTCACGCAGTTTGTCCATCCGAAAGCCGCCGATGATAACGACTTCGTGGATTCCGCAACTCGTTAGAGTTACCAGCTGGTATTCGAGAATGGTTGTACCGGAAATGTTTAGCAACGTTTTCGGCGTCTCACTTGTGAGAGGCAAAAGTCGGCTGCCCTGTCCTGCGGCGAGAATGAATGCTTTCACTGTTCGTGTCGTCTCCAATTTTACAGATGGACAAACCAGTTTCAGCAATCATCGTGCCGAAATATTAGCTTAACAATTCATAATTTAAACTATTGTAAAATATCATCTTATTATCAGATGATTTTTGTTAAATCAAAGTTAAATGCAACAAAATTATTGCACTGCAATGTGACTATTGCGTCTCATTTTGCACGCCAAGTAGAAACGAAATAATAATTTGCCCATCCAATAATGGATTGAAAGAAAATTCAGATGAAAGCCTTTTGTTGACGTTTGTGGTAAGACGATTTGCCGCTTCCCGAATCTTCTT
>CAYZJB010000068.1:1195-15815 GCA_964478735.1 uncultured Bacteroidota bacterium
GAAAATAGGCCCGCCCAGTCCCTCATGTCCGGAAAACGAAGTCCACTTGTATGATGGATGAACTCCTGTATGAGAGAATGGACGCCATTCCCCCGATGCAGGTGCATCGCTATGAATTTTCCGTCATCTTTCATGACCCGCCGGACCTCCCGGAGCGCCGTTTCGACGCGGCCGTATTCATTCAATCCGCCTCCGCAAGTGACACGGTCCACAACGCAATCCCGAAACGGAAGATTTTCGACGTCGGAGAGAATAAAAAGAATGCGGTCCTGAATCCCCAGCTTTTCTGCCCGCTTGACGGCTTCGGCCAACATCCCGAGTGAAAAATCGACGGCGATGACGAAACCGCCTTGTGATGCCGCTTTCAAAGCGCCTGCCAGGGTCAACGCATAGGAGCCATGCGCTGTTCCAATATCTAAAAATACACGGTGTGCATTTACATGGGGCTCGGTCATGAGCCGCAAGCGTTCTGATTCGGCATCGTATGGAAACCACCCGGCCGTGAGGAGCGACATGATCCAATGCCTCCACCACCTCTGATAGTTCCGATACACCAATCTGGAAAAATTACTGCGCTGAGCGAGTGTCAGACATTCTGGACGGGATTTGAGAAATTCCAGTACGCCGTTGTGGTAACGGAAGCACGTCGTGCATGCAAGGCATACAAGAGCTCCGTGTGTCGTCCGATCCAGGGGCATCGAATCGTCCGTAAACCATTCGAAAGCATTCTGGCGGCATTCCGGACATCGAAGCATGGGAAGCGCCCGCGACACCAGGGGCGCGTTGGTAGGAGGACCAAACATGTCGTCATTTGCACTCATGGGGCGCGTGTAGATTAGAAATATCTATAGCCAAAATCCATTTTTCTTTCTACTTTCATCAAAACTTCAGCAGGAGGAGCGTCATGGATGGCCTCATTTGTTTCGCCTTTGTCGGATTTTTCTTTTTTATCATGCTGCTGTCTGCGTTTTTTGTGATCAAGCAGCAGACGGTGGGCATCATCGAGCGGTTCGGTAAATTCCACCGCATCGCCCAGCCCGGCCTCCGGATCAAAGTTCCCATCATGGACAAGCTCGTCTCGCGAATCAACATGCGCGTTCAGCAACTGGACGTCGTCGTCGAGACAAAAACCGGTGACGATGTATTCGTTCACCTCAAGGTCAGCGTTCAGTACTTCGTCATTCCGACCAAAGTGTATGACGCGTATTATAAGCTTACAAACGTTCATCAGCAGGTGACGTCGTTCGTCTTCGACCTGGTTCGCGCGCGCGTGCCGAAGCTCAAATTGGACGACGTGTTCGAAAAAAAGGACGAGATCGCGGATGCCGTCAAGAACGAGCTGCACAATACGATGGAAGACTTCGGCTACGATATTCTGAAGGCGCTCGTCACCGACATTGATCCCGACGCAAAGGTAAAGGAAGCGATGAACGAGATCAATGCCGCGACGCGCCTGCGTATGGCGGCGGCGGAAAAAGGCGAAGCCGACCGAATCCTGAAAGTCAAGGCCGCGGAGGCCGACGCCCAGAGCAAAGCGCTTCAGGGCAAAGGCATCGCCGATCAGCGTAAGGCGATTATTGAAGGTCTTCGCGACTCGGTCGAGCAGTTCCAGGCGGCGGTCGAAGGTTCGAGCGCCCGTGACGTCATGATGCTGGTTTTGATGACGCAGTATTTCGACACGTTGCAGTCATTAGGCGAACACTCGACGACCAATACGATCCTGATGCCGCATTCACCGGGCGGATTGACCGCTATTGCCGACCAGATCCGGGATGCGATGACCGTGGCTGGAGAGGTAAACAAAAAGCAACCGTAGACGCGATAAGCCGGCCACTGGAGAGCAAATTAAACGCGATTCCGGTGTGCCCTCGCGGCAAATATTTACATTAAAGCGGCGTAATCTCGACCCGGTGGGACGGATCGATGGTGAGCATCGACTTTTCAGGAACCGGCTGCCACTCGGCACCGTCGAATAATTTTTCGGAGGCGATTATCGTTGACTCCGGAAATTTCGGCGAATTGACGGCATAATAGAGGGATGCTTTGCGTTGACCGTGGTGATAACGAACGGCGATAATCGACTGTCCGTCTGAAATAGCGAGATTCAAGACAATTTCCGTTCCTGCCTTCGCCGCAATGGTGCATAATCCGCCAATAACTTTTTTCAGAGCCTCTGTCTGCTGTTGAAGCGTCGGCCGGCGTTTTTCCCAATCCTCCATCTCGCTCAACCACCAGCCAAACACGTGCTCGGAATCCGTGTTGCCTTTGATCCGATTCCATATGTCGGGGCGGATGTGCGGCACGATCCCCGGGAATATGGAAGATCGAAAATCGTCTACCGATCCATTGTGCATGAAGGCGAACGGTCCGGCAGTGAAAGGGTGCGTATTCGTAATGGAAACCGGCATTCCTTCCGACGCGCCGCGTACGTGAGCCACCACAACGTTGGATCGAATTTTGTCTGCGATTCGACCGATGTTGTAATCGGCCCAGATCGGCGTCGTTGCAACATAGACGGCGGGGTTCTCGGAAATGGTCCTATCGTACCACGCGATACCGAAACCGTCGCCATTGATGTTGCCGGACAGCATTTCCCGCGCATCGAAACTCTGACGAAAAATGGAATGGGGGACGTCCAGGATAAAATCCTTGAGCACGATCGGGCGCCCGTGATAGACCGCAAGCCGGCACATCAGAAGCGAGGATTGATGACTCGTTTTTTCAGAAGGATCATCTGATCCAGTGCGTCCCGGCTTAATCCCAGCTTGAGCATCGTATCCAGCGACATCTCTTCGACGGTCACGGAGAACCCGATCTCCGCCGGAGCGACGAGATAACGGATCTGTTTCACCGTGTCGTAGATCGAAATTTCTTCTCGTTCCTCGAATCCTTTGAGATTACGTTCCAGTACGTGGACGTCGTCGCCGACTTCCCGGAAGACGATATAGTCGCGTTCAAAAAACGGATCGAGGGCAATGTGGATGGCGCCCTTACGGGGAGTAAATTTGATTCGGTCGAACATGCCGTAAACTTAATCAAAAGCCTTCACGATCAAAAGACATAAAAAAGGCAGCCCGAAGGCTGCCCCATTCACAAGAAGGAGGAGAGCGATTATTTTTCGATACGAACGGTGATTCCCCATCGATCCGGTTGATACGGCGGATCGTCGTTCCAGTCTTCGAATGAGTGGGAACCGTCCGTGACATAATAGACGCGATATTCGCCCGGTTCCAGCGTGAGCACGCGTTCGATCTGCCGATTTTTTCGTGCGCCGCCTGCAGGCTCAGAACGTGAATACGTCATTTCCCAGATGGTCTGGCCGGTTTCAAGACTTTTAATCCAGCCGTAATCGTACATCTCGCCGTCGGATCCCTCACCGATGCAATGAACCCGGACGCGGGTGGTTTTGTCTACCGTAAACGTCTTGGACTTGTATTCGTTATCTCCGACACGAACGATCTGAGCAAGAATGGTTGCGTCGGCCTTTTCGGTGTACGATTCGACGTATTGGGCATCGCTATTATTGACCAGGCTCACCGTAATTCCCCATAGAGAGGGTTTGTACGGGGGATCGTCATTCCAGTCAGAGTACGAATGCGAACCGTCGGATACGTAGTGAAACATATAATCACCCGGTTGAAGCGTAAGGGTCCCTTCGTAGAGGCGGTTCTTATGGCCGCCTCCGGCGTACCGGGTTTCATGATATTTCATTTCCCAAATCCGGTTGCCGCTACGGACGTCGGTCAACCACGCGTAGTCGAACATCTGGTGATCTCGCCCTTCACCCATCGCGGCGATGTGCAGGTCGACGGTTTTTTTGACCGTAATACCCTGCGACCGGTACTGCGAGTCACCGATCCGTGTCATGGATAATATTTCCGTCCGTGTCGGGCGCTTGTATTCATGGACCAGTCCGGCGTCTTTTTCATCGAGCACAAAAATCGTCAGTCCCCAGTACGACGGATCGAACGGCGGAGACATGTTCCAATCGTTGGGGGAGTGGGAATCGTCGGTGATGTACGTCGCGATGTAATTGCCGGCCGTCAGATTAATAATGCCCGAGTACGTCCGGTTTTTCATCGCTCCGCCGCCGTGGGTCGTGTTGTCGTATTCCATTTGCCAGACCGTACGTCCCGACTTGTCGTTCGTGAGCCAGCCGTAATCGTACATGCGTCCGTCGGTCCCTTCACCGTTGCAGTAGACTTTGACCCGCATGTCCCGGTCGACCGTGAAGCCGCGTTCGAGATAGTCATAATTGCGGGCTCCCGTGAGCGAGCAGATGATTTTCGGATTCCTCGACGCTTCGGCCGTACCGAATTTATCTTTGTCGTCGTCTTTGACAAAGATCGAAAATTTCCAGTCTCTTGCATCTTCGAGCAGGTCGCTGTCGTCGACGAACACTTTGACGAGATTTTTGATGAATTCTCCGAAATAACTCGGGCTGGACGAGATGCGTACGATCTTATGACCATACGTGGAGTAATAGGCCTCGTAATTCCCCGGCTTCAGCGTCAACGTGCCTTTAAACTCGACATTGTTGGTTCCCCAAGAACGGGAAACGTTGTCCGGACTCATGGCCCAGACGATGTCGCGAGTGTCCGTATTCAGTAACCAACCGTAGGCAAACATGGGCCACGTCCGGTTCCATTTTTCAGCCCTGTACTTGACCCCCACTGCGTCGATATAAACGGCCACAGGAGATTTTACGGCGAAAGACTTGATATACAACTGATCCGTGTCGAAATTTTTCATATCGACAATTGCATGCTGGGCCATCAGATGACCTGTCAAAATACTTACAAAAACCACAGCACGCATTGGAACCAACTTTAAGTATCTGTATTTCCTAAGTCTCACACTTGGGATACGGTCATAGGACAACCAAGGTTTCCAAGCATCTTAAAAAAATGCCGTTTTGAGAGGCCTGTTCGGTTAACGTCACAAGCTCTCGAAACAGCATAACGTAAATTATTATTTATATTACTCTTGTGTGATGGCCGCTTTAAAATATTCGCGACGCATAAGAGCAATACTGGCTATTGAAATCTCCTTCGGGCACACTGCTTCGCACTCGCCGTGATTGGAGCAGTCACCGAAGCCGAGTTTGTCCATCGTATGCAGCATGTTGATCACGCGCATTTTGCGTTCCGGATGGCCCTGCGGGAGGTGAACAAATTGGGCGACTTTCGCGGCGACAAACAACGATGCCGACGCGTTGGGACAGGCCGCAACGCATGCCCCGCAACCGATGCAGGCAGCCGCATCCATGGCTTTTTCCGCCGCCGGTTTGGGCACGAGAACGGCATTGCCGTCGACGGCGGCGCCGACGTGGACGGACGTATATCCGCCCGCGGCGATAATCTCATCGAACGCCGTACGGTCGACGACGAGATCTTTGAGCACGGGAAACGCCCTCGCCCGCCAGGGTTCGACCGTGATCGTGTCGCCGTCTTTAAACTTGCGCATGTGCAACTGGCACGTGGCCGTGCCTTTTTCCGGTCCGTGAGCGACGCCGTTGATGACGAGACTGCACATTCCACAAATGCCTTCCCGGCAGTCGTTGTCGAACTCGATGGGATCGTCCCCGCGTTTGATCAGTTGTTCGTTCAGCGTGTCAAGCATTTCGAGGAACGACATGTCGGTGGAGATATCCTTGAGGTGGTAGTCCACCATGCGTCCGGGCTCGGCGCCCGATTTTTGACGCCAGATTTTCAGATGCAACGAGAGTTTTTTGCTTTCCATGATCTATCGGCTCCGCGTCTTATTTGTAACTGCGTTGGGTCAACTTGACGTTTTCGAACGTCAGAGGCTCTTTATGCATTTCCGGCTCCTGCCCGTCGCCTTTGAATTCCCAGGCGGCGACGTAACAGAAATTCTGATCGTCGCGCTGGGCTTCGCCGTCCGGCGTTTGATATTCTTCGCGGAAATGTCCGCCGCACGACTCGTTTCGCTGTAAGGCATCGCGGGCCATCAGTTCACCCAGTTCGATGAAGTCGGCCACGCGTCCGGCGAACTCGAGATTTTTGTTGAGCAGGTTTTGATCTCCGGCCACGTTGACGTTCTGCCAGAATTCCTGTTTGAGGCGTTTCAAATCGTCTGCGGCTTTTTTGAGCCCTTCGGCCGTTCTCGACATCCCGACGTAATCCCACAGGATGCGACCGCACTCGCGATGGTATTCGAGTACGGTTTTATCGCCTTTGATCGCAAGCAGTTTATTCAACCGACCCCGGGCTTCTTCGACCGCCGCGTGACATTCCGGCGCGTCGGGGTTGACTTTGGGCAATTCCGTGGACGCCAGGTAGTGACCGATCGTATAAGGAATAACAAAATAACCGTCGGCCAGACCCTGCATCAGGGCGCTTGCGCCGAGGCGGTTGGCGCCATGGTCGGAGAAATTGGCCTCGCCCAGCACGTGCAATCCGGGGATGGTGGACATCAGATTGTAATCGACCCAGAGGCCGCCCATTGTATAGTGCACGGCGGGATAAATGCGCATCGGAACTTTGTACGGATTTTCATCCGTGATGCGTTCGTACATGTCGAACAGGTTTCCGTATTTCTCACGTATAGTATCTTCACCGACGCGCTGGATGGCGTCGCGGAAATCGAGGTACACGGACAGGCCCGATTCGCCCACGCCGCGTCCTTCATCGCAGACCGTTTTGGCGTTGCGAGACGCCACGTCGCGGGGCACGAGGTTGCCGAAACTGGGATAGCGGCGTTCCAGGTAGTAATCGCGGTCCGCTTCGGGGATGTCCTGCGGCGGGCGTTTATCGCCTTTGTTTTTCGGAACCCAGACGCGGCCGTCGTTGCGGAGGCTCTCGCTCATCAGCGTCAGTTTGGACTGGTGGTCGCCGCTGACGGGGATGCACGTCGGATGAATCTGCGTGTAACAGGGATTGGCGAAAAGCGCTCCCCGCTTGTAACAACGCCAGGCCGCGGTCACGTTGGAATTTTTGGCGTTGGTCGAAAGATAATACGCGTTGCCGTAGCCGCCGGTGCAGAGGATGACGGCGTCGCCGAGGTGGGTCTCGATCTGTCCATTGACGAGATTCCGCGTGACGATGCCGCGCGCCTTGCCGCCGATGATGACGAGGTCGAGCATCTCCTGTCGTGCGAACAACTGGATGCGGCCTTCGTGAACCTGACGCATCATCGATCCGTAGGCGCCGAGCAGCAATTGCTGTCCGGTCTGGCCTCGCGCGTAAAAAGTCCGTGACACCTGCGCGCCGCCGAACGAGCGGTTCTCCAACTGACCGCCGTACTCCCGGGCAAACGGGACGCCCTGCGCGACGCACTGGTCGATGATATTGGCGCTGAGCTGGGCGAGGCGATAGACGTTGGCCTCCCGGGCGCGGTAATCGCCGCCTTTGACCGTATCGTAAAACAGCCGCCAGACGCTGTCGCCGTCGTTGGGATAATTTTTAGCGGCATTGATTCCGCCCTGGGCCGCGATGCTGTGGGCACGGCGCGGCGAGTCCTGGATACAAAAGCTTTTGACGTTGTAACCGAGTTCCGCCAGTGAAGCGGCGGCCGACGCACCGGCCAGGCCGGTTCCGACGACGATCAGCGTGTATTTTCTTTTGTTGGCCGGATTGACCAGTTTCATTTCGAACTTGTGCCGGTCCCATTTGTCCTGGACCGGGCCGCCGGGGATTTTCGAATCGAGTTTCATGTTCGTTCCTCGTTAATACGCAACGTAGATCCACACCGGCAGGACGATGAATCCGAACGCGATGACCAGTGTGAAGATGATGCCGGTTCCAAAAATGATCGGGTTGTAGCGCGGATGATTCGCGCCAAGCGATTGAAACGCGCTCCAGAACCCGTGACGAAGGTGCACACCCAGCAATGCCATGACGGCGACATAGGTGACCACGTACACGGGACTTTGAAAGACTTCGATGACGAGCCGGTACAGGTCGCGCATCAGTATGCCGTCGACCAGCGTCTCGTACCGCGGGCCGTATTTGAACGTTTTCAGATGCAAAACCAGGAATACGAGCAGGATGATTCCCGTGAAGGGCATCGAGAGCGAGGACCAGGACTTCTTTGAAACGCCGCCGGCATTTCCTTTTTTGGCATAGTTGTCAGGCCGTGCACGCCGTTTGTTAAAGTAGATCATAATGCCCGTAGCGGCATGGGCGAGAAAGGCGATCAGCAATCCGGTTTCGATGAGGTAGAGGAGAACGCCCAACTGCTCGAGTTTGTACGTGTACCGGTTGAACGCATCCGCGCTGACGAGAAGCAGGAGATTGCCGATCAGATGCGAGAGTACAAACAGGCATAGCGCCAGTCCCGTCACGCCCGTCATGATCTTTTTGCCCACGGATGAAGTGACGAAAGTAGAAAAAGGCAACATGGGAAGCTCCGTTAGAAATGGAGTGGAGGGCTAAAACTGATTTTTGGCAATGTGCGATCTGTGTGTTAAAAGACGCGCGATATAATAGTCCGCGAGGCGGAAAAAATCAATAGCCGCCGCGGTCCGACGGTTTCATGGCCAGTAACGTCTCACCTTACGACATCTTAACTTCCCGATCCGCAACTCCACAATCGGCGACGTTTTGAACGCCAACGACGTTAGTCCCATTTCAAAATCCCAATGGCAAGGACCGTCACGACCATAATAAAGAAGGTCGATTGAGCGATCGGTCGTCGAATTGCCGGCGATCCCGCAAACCAGGCAACGGCGCCTTTGAAGAGCGTGTTACTCATCGTCGCAAGGACGATGGTGACTGATGCAATGTCCGGCACCAATCCCTGCCGGCTCATTTCCACCATCGACAGTGTGATCGCGTCCACGTCGGCCACGCCCGCCAGCACGCCGGACAGATAAATCCCGGCGTCTCCCAACTGCGTCTGTGCAAGTCGAACGACGACCAGGATACCCGCGTACAGCAAACCGAATTTGATCGCCATCCCGAGTTCGAACGGGTTGTGGACGTTGACGTCGGCCGTCTCCTGTGTTTGCGTCCGGCGCAGTGCCCGCCATGCCATGACCACGCAGACGATCGCGGCGGCAATCAACGGGACGGCGACGGCGGAAAACACGTCGCGGCTCAGGGCCAGTACGACCACGAGCACGCGTAAAAACATCACCGACCATGCCGATAAAATGGTCAGCGCGCACGACGGCGCCAGTTCCGGATTTTGCCGGCTGCGTTGTGCGGCGCTGACCGTCATGGCCGTGCTCGAGGCGAGGCCGCCCAGCAAACCCGTGGCCATCATGCCCTGACGGGGACCTAAAATTTTAAGCAGAACATAACCGAGGAAACTCATCGCCGAGATCAAAACGACCATGAGCCACGTTCGGTACGGGTTGACCACGTCGATCGGCGCCGGTCCGTACGTGCGGTCGGGCAGAACGGGTAAAATGATGATCGTGATGACGGCGAATTTCAGCGCGGCGACGATGTCGTCTTTGGTCAGGCGATGCGCGAACTGCTGCAGCTCGAGTTTGACCGACAGCAGGACGACGGTCGTGACGGTGAGCGACGCGGCCAGCCACACGTAGTCCCAGTAGCACAGGGCGCCGCCCATCAGCGTCATGATGGACGCCATCTCCGTCGTGAGTCCGATGTCGCCTTTGAGCGCGGAGATTGCGTAACCGGCGAGCAGGAAAGCGGCCGGGATCATAAGCAGAATCGCTGCGGTCCACGGCGCCTCGACGACGTCTGCGATGAAGGGGGCGGTGCATCCGATCAGTGCGATGAGTGCAAACGTCCGTACACCCGCCAGTTCTTCCCTCGACGTTGCGCTGTACTCGCGCTGCAATCCGACGAGGATGCCGATGCCCAGTGCGGACCCAAATCGGGCCAGCAACGCGATGTCGTTTTGAATCAGGTCGTCCATTTTAACCGCAGATAAAATGCAACATCGGCATCGTCGAAGCCATGACCGATGTTATTAAATATGGTTGATTGAAGATCGTGACCGTACGCCATTCCGTTTTTGTTTAATCTTTCACGAATTTGCACGCATTATGCGTTATCCAATTTACGGAAAAACCGCCCATGAAATTCATCGTTTTTGTCCTGGGATTGTTTTTGTTCGCCTGGCGGGAAGCCGCCGGCAGAGGGTGTTTTGGATGACGTCACTCATCTCGCGGCGAATGTCGACGGCTTTGAACAAATCATGTACGTCCGACCCGAGCGGCAGGCGGCCGTCCTCACAAAGCTCGGGGCGACGGTACTGAACGACGGTCTTTACTCGCCAAGTTGTGAAGGGAGGTGCTGAATATCGTGAGCGATCCGAGACAGCCTTTTCATCGAGCGTTATAAAAAAGTCGGTACGCGATTAAGACCGATTTTCCGGTTTGTACCCAACGCGAGGCAATTTCACCGCTTCCTTGTAAAACTTTTCGGCACGGTCACAAAACCCTTGTGAGAAAAAGACGCGGCGGAGACACCCGAGAGCCTTATCCGGACCGCGTGCCTCCGCGCGGTGAGGAGGAGATCAGATTTCAACCTTGATGCCCATCGTCGGGGCGATTCGAAATCCCCGTTTGTCGATCTTGCCGTCCTGGTACTGGAAAAATTCCTCGTTGACATTGAGATGGCCGTAGATGTTGAGGATGTCGACGAAACTCACAATGGCAAATTTGTGGAATTGTTTCCGGTAATCGACGCGGACGTTCCACGTGTGGAACGTATCGAGACGCCGGCCGTTGTTGTCAATGATTTCCTTGGAATACCGCGTCAAGGAAGGACCGTTCAGTACGTCGGCGTGCACGATGTAACTGTCCGTCGGCCGGCCCGTGGCGTACTTCCACTTGGTCGCGATCGACCATTCTTTGTTGAACTGGTAGCCGATCAGGATGTTGAAAATATTCGGCTGGCTGAAATCCGAATTGTACTCTCCCTCGCCGCCGTGGTCGTTGCGCTTGCTCGCCATGCGTGAATAATTGACCTGGCCGTACCATTTATTGACGAAGCGTTTGACCAGGCCGACGTCGATGCCGCGGGCCCAGCCGTCGCCATCGTTGGTACGGCGATTGGACGTGCGGTCGGGACGAACGATCAGGTCGTCGAATTCTTTATAATAGCCCTCCGCCGTGAGCTTCCAGTTGTCCCCGATATAATGCGTGACCCCCGCGATGAGATGCGCCGCCTTCTGATTTTTCAGTTCTGCATTGGCGATATCCTGACCTATCGTTTCGAGTTCAGGCGACTGGTAATACAGTCCCGCCGCGCCGTTGAGCGTCGTACGGTTGCTGAGCTGATAGCTGATGCTCAATCGCGGGGAAACGGTTTTTTTTGTGTTAAACGTGTTGTACTCGACGCGGACACCCGGGTTGAGCGTCACGTAATTGCCGAGCGTATAGGAAAGTTCGCCGTACCCTGCAACAGTATGCCGCGTCGTTTTGACGTTCGAGTTTGTATTCAACGGATCGCGGACCAGGAAAAACTGATTGGGATCGGGCCGGTAGTCGTTACGATCGAAGACGAACGTCGTGTCGAGGCCGTTTTGCGTGAAGGCGTAATCGAGGACGAACCGGTTGACCTCGACTCCTGTGCGAAACGTCAGGATCGGCGACAGCAGGGCCGTGAACTCGCTCTTGATTCCGAGCTGGGTCTCCCGGGCGTCTTCGTTATAAATATCGGGACGGATGCGGATATTGTCGCGCGTCGGAACGACCCCATCGATCGTGTCGGTATACGCACGGCCGAAGTGGAGCGGATTGTTGATTCGACTGAGGTAGGCCGACGTTTGCAGAAAGCTTTTGGATCCGGTCAAATAACGCCAGTTGACCCCCGCCAGCATCTTGGTCTCACGGACTTTTCCAACGTCATTGCCGTACAGATTATCGCTCTCGAACACATGCGATAGACGGCGATCAAATCCGTCCCACGCGTAAATGCCGAGGAGCGAGATTTTGTGATCGGCATTCACGTCGGTTGTCGTCTTTAGGATTACGTCGGTGTAACGCGGATGGCCGAGATCGCCCTGGCCGGTCCAATCCAGAATGCGCTGAAAGTCCTGATGGCGCGCGGACAGAATGACGCCGGTGTTTTTGTGAATCCGGCTGGGTCCGTCGTAATTGATTTCCCATCCGATCACGTCGTACGTGCCGTCGACGATCGCGTTTTCGTGGTTACCTTCTTTGATCGTCAGATCGACGAGTGACGCGTTTTTGCCTCCGTATCGGGCGCCAAATCCGCCCGCCTGAAAATTGGCGCTCTCGATGAGACCGGGCGTGAAGATACTGAACCGGCCGCCCTGTGCCTCCTGTTCCTCCGTGCCGCCGTCGAAATGGGAAACTTTGCTGAACGGGAAATTGTCGATCAGGACAATATTGTCCCGCGGGCTGCCGCCTCGTACCGAGAAGGCGGAGAATTCGTAACCGGACGAACTCACGCCCGGGAGAGTTTCGATAGCACGAAAGACGTCGCCGGTGGCGCCCGGACTGCGGCGAATCTCTTCGCGCGAATAGTTGTAGTTCGATACGGGCGCCTGTTTGTTCTGCTGGAACGCGCCGGCGACCACGGTGACTTCATCGCCTTCGATGGCGGATTCGGTCATTTGAATTTCCCGCACCGTCGTCGTGCGATTGCGTACGACCCGCACGTCGGTCTCGACGAAGCTGTTGAATCCGATGAAGTCGACCTGGAGCGTGTAGACGTTTTCGGGAACGTTGACCAGTATGTAAATGCCGTCGAGGTTGGTCGTTGCGCCAAAGGCCGTTCCCAGCAGACGGACGTTTGCACCCGGCAAGGGTTGTTTGCTCAGTTGGTCCAGCACTTTGCCCCGGATTTGTCCGGTCGATTGAGCCGCGGCCGGTCCTGCGATCAACAAGGCCAGCGTAAAAACAAAACGCAACATTAGGTTCTCCTTGGTTAACGTGAAACATGATAAAAAATTTTCAATGTATCAGGGTAGTCAGCATGATCCGGTCTGATGAAGATGGATGATCCAGAACTCTTGACGACTTTTATGATTACAGGCTGAATTTGTTCACCGTTCGATTACGCTCTCGATGAAGGCGGCGCTCACGGTGAGGTATTCGGACTTTTTCAACAACCTGCTAGACTGAGACCACAAAGTCTGATGAACCAAATTATCAAACCATGTCCGCCGTCGAAATCCGGATTCGGTGAATTGCGGTGGTGCAACGGCCAACGGTGGATTTAGTGAACATTGTTCAGTTAAATTCAAAAAAATTATCTTAAAAACGGCTCAAAATGAAATCGATCGTCACGCCGGCAAACGATTCGAAATGTTCCGGAGGCACGGGCATTTGATTTCGAATGGCCAGGGACACCATGCCGTGAACGAGGGACCACATGGCCACGCACACCGTTTCCGGATCGGCAGATTTGAAATAACCGTAGTCACAACACTCTCGAATGACGCTTCGCAGACAGCCCAGCGATTTGTCACCGAACGAAGTTTCCTCCTGCTGCAATCCTATGTTTTTCGGTTTTTCAGGTGCGGGCATGAGAAACATAATTTCATAATAATCTTTGTTTTGAATACCGAACCGGATGTATCGTCGGCCCATTTCCGCGAGTTTTTTCATTGGATCCGAGATCGGCGCTTTCATCGCGATTTGTTGTTCCTGATAAAGCAGCCGAAAGCCTTCGTTGCACAGGCTGTCCATGATCTCGTCTTTGTTTTTGAAATAGAGATAAATCGCGGCCGGACTTACACCGACGTCCTGTGCAATTCGTCTCATCGTGATGTTCTCGTATCCGTATCGGATGAAAAGCTGCTGGGCCTTCTTGAGCACGAGCGAACGGATGTCCTTTTGTTCCGATTTTTTGGGTCTGGACATATTTTTATTAAACGATGTTCAGTATAGATTACAAACGGGCGAAAGTCAAGCGAAATGATCACTAACGCATTTCAAATATCTCGCAAAGTTCGCAAAGATAAGTTCGCAAAGATATTATTAAAGGTTCCCTGTATGACGGATGCGTTCTAACGTTCGCGAGATGTTATCATTTACGGTTGAATCAAACACAAAGCTGTCAATTTGAATTGTATCAACTCCTTTACGAATACGTGAGTCAAACTCCCACCGTCGTAGGTCTTTTTTTTTGTAAACAAAAATATGTTCAAAAGTCAGCGAGCGAATCGATTGACTCCGCTCTTTCTCGACAGCCAGATATCCGGTCTTGCATACCCTTGCTGCATTCCATGGCGTCGGAGCCAGTCGCCCAAGGCATCGCTAGTGGGAGGCTCCAGGGGACACTCATCTTCATCAAGGGCGCGCACATCCTCCATCAGCGTTCGCAGATACACGCTGGCTTTAATCCCACGATTCGAACCGGGAGCGCCGAAAATCTGATCGGCCTTGAAATCAAAACGCAGACGATGCAACAAATGATCCAGATATAGAAAACCGGTGCGGCTGGTTTGTGAGACTTTACTGCGTTCAGTCTGAATTGACGTTTTCAATCTTGCACCTACGGGGTGAATGGTGGAAGAGCCATGGCACGCTTACTTCGAACAAGCCATGCCTGCTCAAAACAAGATTCGCCTGTCCTTACAGGGGATACAACAACCACCTCCCGCCAACCGTGATCGGAAACACACTTTCTATGTCGGAATTCAGGATTATCGCCATCATTGCCTGACACTCTCGCATTCCTTATCATGTCGCCATGCTTCAAAAGAT
>CAYZJB010000069.1:0-15180 GCA_964478735.1 uncultured Bacteroidota bacterium
CGTGCCATTTTCCTTGAGATTTTATACTGTTTTTTCTACACTCGCGACTCGCACCCGAGTGCGAATCACAGGAGTTTCTGACGAATGAAAACCAAGACGGCCGAAAAACAGACCGCCACGACAAATCGAAATAATTCTCATAAACTGTCCGACTTTCCCGAATTGACGAAAGCGCGTCTGCTCGACGCTTATCGGCAAATGATACTGGCACGCCGGCTGGACGACAAAATGCTGCGGATGCTCAAACAGGGCAAAAGCTTCTTCCACATCGGTTCGTCCGGTCACGAAGCGGCGCAGGTTGCAGCCGGTTTTTCCATGACGCCCGGCAAAGACTGGTTTTATCCGTATTATCGCGATCAGGCCCTGTGCCTCTCGGTCGGCATGACGGTGCGCGACATGATGTTGTGTTTCCTCGCCAAAGCGGACGATCCCAATTCCGGCGGCCGTCAGATGCCCCAGCACTACGGACATCGCGGGCTTCGCATCGTCTCGCAGTCGAGTCCGACGGGCACGCAATTTCTCCAGGCCGTCGGCTGCGCAATGGGAGCGGTCAAAGACGGTGTCGACGAAGTCGTCTACGTGTCGTCGGGAGAGGGAACGACCAGCCAGGGCGACTTCCACGAGGCGCTCAACTGGGCCAGTCGGGAAAAATTTCCCGTGATCTTTTTTATCGAGGACAACAAGTACGCGATTTCCGTTCCGGTCTGGCAGCAAACGGCGGGACACTCCATTTATAAAATCGGGGCCGGATACGAAAACCTGCATCGTTTCGAAATGGACGGCTGCAATTTCCTCGAATCCTACACGACGATGAAAAAAGCCGTCGAGCTGGCCCGCAACGGCAAAGGCCCCGCTCTGGTCGTCGCCGACGTGATTCGCCTTCTTCCGCACAGTTCGTCCGACGACCAGCGAAAGTACCGCACCGAGGACGATCTCGCCCGCGATCGCGAGCGAGACCCGATCGAACAGATGTCGCGCTCCCTGATCGAGCTGGGGATACTGGACAAGGCCGGCGACGAATCGTTCCGCAAGCAGTGCGACGACGAAGTCAACGAGGCCGCGGAATGGGCGGAAACGCAGCCCCATCCCGACAAAAGCACGGCCAAACTCCACGTTTTCTGCGAAGCGCCCGATGCGCTGGAGTATGAAAAATCGACGCCGGAAGGCAATCCCATTGTGCTCGTCGACGCGGTCAACCACGCGATAGCGGAGGAACTGGAGCGTAATCCGAAGGTCATCGTATACGGTGAGGACATCCAGGACGACAAAGGCGGCGTCTTTACCGCGACCAAGGGATTGACGAAAAAATTCGGCGAGGAACGCGTGTTCAATTCGCCGCTGGCCGAATCGAGCATCGTCGGTACCGCCGTCGGACTCGCCGTGCGAGGGTGGAAACCCGTCGTGGAAATCCAGTTCGGCGATTACGTATGGACCGCGATGATGCAGATCCGCAACGAAGTCGCGACCATGCGTTACCGGTCGAACAACAACTGGTCCTGTCCGATGGTCATCCGCATACCGATCGGCGGTTACATTCACGGCGCCCTATGTCATTCCCAGAACATCGAATCGTTTTTTGCACACATCCCGGGATTAAAAATTGCTTTGCCGTCCAATGCGGCCGACGCCAAGGGCCTTTTGAAAACGGCGATCCGATGTGACGATCCTGTCCTGTTCCTCGAACACAAAGGCATGTACCGGCAGGGATTTGCCCAGACACCGGAGCCGGATGCAGACTATCTTCTGCCGTTCGGGAAAGGTGTGGTCCGGCGCGAAGGAAAGGACGTCACGGTCGTCACGTATGGAATGATGGTGCAAAAATCGTTGATCGCCGCCAAACACGTCGAGGAAAAACTGGGCATCTCCATCGAAGTCATCGACATCCGGACGATCGTTCCGCTTGACGTTGATCTGATCGTCGATTCCGTGAAGAAAACCAACAAATGCCTGGTTGTTCACGAGGACGTCGAGTTCGGCGGCTTCGGTGGGGAGATTGTCGCCCAGATCATGAACAAGGCCTTTGAACACCTCGACGCGCCCGTACGCCGCGTCGCCGGCGCCTTCACTCCTATTCCGTACAACTGGTTCCTCGAAGAAGTCATACTTCCGCAGGACCAAAACATCATCGACGCCCTGGAGGATTTGGCGAGGTATTGATCGGTTAGACTTGTAAACTGAGGGGCTTTATCGTAGACCATTCACACTACCGTTGCCCTTAACATTCGAAAAGCAGACGAACTGGCAGATTTTGTTCGGTTTGAATTATGACCTGGACCGCAATCTGCGGTAGAAAGCCTACACTCGCCACGATCCATAGAGGCTTCTAAGCAGATGGATGAAATGCCTTGTAAGAATTCCAGTGATTTTGCAACCTATCGTTAAAATCACGATCGGAATATTTCTTGCCTGACTCCGCTCGCCCTCATATCTCGGATATTTTTGTCCGGCTGATCGACGAACATCAGGGTATTATTCACAAAATCTGCCTGGTGTACACGGACGACGAGGACGACCGCAAGGACCTGTTTCAGGAAATTCTGCTCAACGCGTGGAAGTCGTTTCCGACGTACGAATACCGCGCCAAGTTTTCAACATGGCTGTACCGTGTCGCTCTGAACACGGCCTTGATGGGGCTCCGGCGACGGCGACCGGAAACGATCGACGTTCATTCGGTTGCGGACCTCCTTCCCGCTCCGCCGGAACCCGATCGGGAGAATGTCCGAATTTTATACCGGACCATCGAATCGCTGCCGCCGGGAGACAAAGCCCTGATCCTGCTCTATCTGGACGACTTGTCGTATCAAGAAATATCGGAAATTACCGGTCTATCCGAAAATCACGTCGGTGTAAAAATCAATCGGATCAAAAGGAAATTAGCCTCACGAATGGAGCGCGTCCATGGATGACCTCAAAACGTTGTGGAAAGAAGAGACGGAGCGGACCGTCCGTCGGACACCGCCCGATATCATGCGACACATGATCGAATCCCGATGGCGCGATTCGCGATCTGCTCTGATCCGCAAACTGACCATCGAATTTGCCATGATGATCGCGGTGATGCTGCTGGTTGGCTGGGTAACGTTCGTAGGGGCACCTGAAGTCACCGTTTTCTCCATGAGTTTTTTTCTCCTGGCGTGTATGATTTTACTCCCCTCGATGGTGATGTTCGTTGTTCAAATCCGAAAGTGGCGTCGACTCGATTATGCACGCGATACGCGGGCACACGCCCGCTTGACCATCGCGGGACATCGCCGGATCATCCGGCTGTATCTCGTTTTGTCGTACGTCTTTTGCGGCATCATGATGGTCTTCCTCACGCTCTGGCCGTTTGACGAACCCGCTCCCGAGCTTCCGTTTCGAATCGGTTTTGCCGCCTGGTGTTTGTTCGGTATCGTGATCGCCCGACCGTACGCGCGCTGGATGTTTGGCCGCGACGTGGACCGTCTGGAAAAAACGCTGCACGAACTTGAATCCATCGACGTCGAAAAACCGGAGGACACATGACAAATCACCTACTCGATATTCGCGGAGTGATCAAACGTTACAACGGAACGACGGCCGTCGACAACGTCTCACTCGTCGTACCGTCCGGCTCCATCTTCGGTCTGCTCGGGCCCAACGGCGCCGGCAAAACCTCTCTCATCCGTATGATCACGCAAATCACGATGCCCGACAGCGGTTCGATTTTCCTGCACGGCCGTGCGCTCCGTGAAGAGGACACGTCGCGAATGGGGTACATGCCGGAAGAACGGGGTCTGTATAAACAGATGAAAATCGGGGACCATTTGATTTATCTCGGCGAACTTCGCGGCCTCAGCCGCAAAGACGCGACCCACCAGGTCCGGGAGTGGTTTGAAAAATTCGATATCGCCGGGTGGTGGAACAAAAAGGTCGACCAATTGTCGAAAGGCATGCAGCAAAAAGTCCAGTTCATCGCCACCGTGTTGCACGATCCCGAGTTGTTGATTCTCGACGAACCGTTTTCGGGCCTCGATCCGATCAATGCGGAATTGATTACGCAGGAAATTTTTCGAATGAAAACCTCCGGCAAAACGGTCATTTTTTCCACGCATCGTATGGAGCAGGTCGAACAGATCTGCGATTCGATCGCCCTCATCCATCACGGACGAATCATTCTCGATGGCGACGTGACCTCGCTCAAACACCGGTTCAAAAAAAATCTGTATCACGTGACGTTCGACGGAGCGCTGCCCGTGTTGCCCGATCCGTGGTCGGCCGTCGAAACCGGGGATGGATCCGCCACCCTTCACGCCACCGGCGTGTCACCCAATACCGTCCTCCGTTTTCTGATCCAGCACGTGGAGGTGCACGGCTTCACCGAAGTCTTTCCCACCCTGCACGAAATTTTTATCGACGTTGTGACGGAGTCCGGCCATGCATAAACTCTGGATCGTCGCCCGCAGGGAATATGGCGTTCGGGTTCGTAAGAAATCGTTCATCATCACGACGCTCACTATCCCTCTGATGGTCGCTCTCCTCTTGGTTGGGGTCGTTTTTTTGAGTGCGGACATGAAAAAGGACAGGGTTGTCATCGTCGATGAATCCGGACATTTTCGGCAACCATGGCCGCCTACCGGTGGGACGACGTATACGACCTCTTCGCATGACGCAGAAACCACTCTCCGCCTGATCCGCGACGAGGAGAGCGAATATACGGCCATGTTGTACATTCCGGAAATTGACCTCGACCGGCCCGATGGAATCGTATTGTATACCAAACGTGTCGTCGGGTCTCAACTGCGCATGACCGTCCAGACGGAACTGACCCGGCAGATGACCACCCGGCGTCTGGTCCTCCGCGGCATTAACGAAGCCGATATCGATCGGGCGCAAAAGGCGCCAGCCATCCGGACCCAGATGATCGGCGACACTCAGGGCGCCATGGAGCACAAGATCGTGGCTTTTGTCTGTGCATTTTTGATCGGCCTTATCATGTACGTGGCTCTGATCATTTATGGCGTGCTGGTTATGAACGGTATCGTCGAGGAAAAATCCAACCGCATCGTCGAAGTTATCGTTTCGGCGGTACGACCCCTGGACATGATGCTCGGTAAAATCATCGGGGTGGCCGCCGTCGGCCTGACGCAGTTGACGATCTGGGTCGTCCTGGGCATCGTCCTTTTTCAAATCGCGTCGCCATGGCTGGGTTCCGCCGTTCCGTTGGGATCCGCGGGAACAGTTGAATTGAAATCTGAACAAATGGAGCTGATCTCGACCTTTATGGCCAACATTGCGTCGATCGATTTTACCATGCTGGGGTTGGGGTTTGTCATTTATTTTGTCGGGGGCTATTTTTTTTATGCATCGCTTTTTGCCGCTGCCGCGTCGGCGGCCAATGATGCTAGCGACCTCAACAGCCTTTCCTTTCCAATCACCTTTCCGCTGATCGTTTCGTCCTTCATCCTCAATGCGGCTATCCAGCACCCCGACGGCGCCCTTGCGTTCTGGTTTTCCATGATTCCCCTGACTTCGCCGGTCGTCATGATCGGACGAATTCCTTTTGGCGTACCCTGGTGGGAATTCATCCTTTCGATCGTTTTACTCATCGGAGGGTTTGTCGCGACGGCGTGGGTGGCGGCACGGATTTACCGGATAGGAATCCTGTTGTACGGAAAAAAACATTCGCTGATCGAACTGCTGCGCTGGATCCGTACGGCGGGTTAACGCCGGCTTTCGAAATAATCGTCTGGCTTTTGGACGGGCGATAATTTACTTTTTCCTTCACGGAACGATCTACGTTCACCCTGCCATGTGAAATCATTATTTAATGGAGGAAAGTATGAAGACGCTTCGGATGTTAGTATGGACGGGCCTTGCCGGAATCGTATGGGCCTGCGGCGGAGGAAAACAGACGATCACCGCCGAAAACAACAAAGTCAGCAAAAATGAGACACTGAAAGCCGGCGAATATTACCAGTTCGAAATCGTACTGGAAGACAAGATGAACGCAATTTCGATCGAAGGCGAATGGCGCGTCAATGACGGGGGCGACCGCAAAGCGAAGGTATTCGTCATGGACGAAGAAAATTTTCTTAAATTCAACGACGGTGAATCGTTCAAGTCCTATTACGACTCCGGGGAAAAGATCAACGACAACTTCAAAATTCGGCTGGTCAATCAGTACAAAAGCAAAAAAACGCTGTATTATCTCGTATTCGACAATCCCTCCGAAGAGGATGACAAAAAAATCGAGTTCAAGCTGTTGATGGATTACGAATGGGGAGAAGGAACGCGAAATTGAGCTGAGTTGGAGAAAGGATGTGGTTCGGATCATCGAACCACATCCTTTCCATTGTTGAATATTTACCAACGTGTATGGAAGACCTGATACGATTTTTTGAACATGTCCCGATGTGGTTCCGGACGATGCTTCTGGTGGGAGGCATCGTCTTCTTCTGGGCGATGGAAGGTGTGTTGCCTCTGTTCCGATTTTCGTATCGCAAACTTCGTCATGGATTCCTGAATTTGTTTTTTACCATGACGACGGCCATCATCGGATTCACTTTTGCGGGACTGCTTTTGATGGCCTCCCGCTATGTGACGGAATACCGATTGGGCTTGCTTTATCTGGTCGAACTCCCCTTGTTTGCCGAAGTGGTAGTCGGTGTGTTGCTCCTCGATTTGATCGGTGCGTTTGCGATCCATTGGATCGAACATCGGGTCAAATGGATGTGGAAGTTTCATCTCGTGCATCACAGCGACACGACGGTTGACGTCACGACGGGGTTGCGGCACCATCCAGGAGAAACGGTTTTTCGCATGCTGTTTACGATTCTCGCGGTTTTTATCAGCGGCACGTCCATCGGCATCGTCATGCTGTATCAATCTCTGTCCGTGCTGTTCGCTCATCTCACCCATGCCAATCTTCGTATCCCGGAAACGATCGACCGCTGGTTTTCCTACGTGTGGGTCACGCCGAATATGCACAAAGTCCACCATCACTTCCGCCAACCGTATACGGACTCCAATTACGGCAATATTTTTTCGATCTGGGATCGCGTTTTTGGAACGTTTTCTTCCGTAGGGAAGACGACGAAGCTGCGCTACGGCATCAACACCCACATGGACGAAAAGGAAAATGACCGGCTTGGAAATCTTCTGGTCATGCCGCTTCAACCCTACCGATCGCCTGCCGATCACGAAATTCAAGCTCTATAAGAATCTGAATTTCGCTTTTTTCGTGTAACGTATTGCAAAAAAATGGCGACACCAGTAATTTGTCGACGATTTCTCAAAAAGAGAGTATGGAAGGAATTGCAAATGCAAAAACTTATCGTTGCCGGCATGATCGTGTTGACGGCGGCCTGTGGGGACGCGAAAAAAAACGCTCAGGAAGAAGCCGACACCCGCGAAGCGGCACGGTTAGACAGCCTCACGGCGGACATTGATCGATCCGGTGCGGAATTGGAATCCGAAACCGAGTTGACCGAAAAAGAAGTCGATGATTTACTCAAAGACATGTAAGAAGGGAAAGCCATGAATCGATGGTTATTTTTTAGCTTGTTTGTAGTCGCCTTCGTTGCGGCGCAGGAAAAAAGTTCGCGACCGGGAGAAAAAGGCAAAGGACAAAGGTTGCGGGATATCGAAGCACGCGAGGCCGAAAAAAAAATCGCCCCGAACGATGAAAAAAATCCGAAAGGCAAAGCGTACGGTACAAAAAAAGAGGAACTCCGTGGAAAAGAATTCGGCATGCAGCGTTCCCGGGAAGCGCGCGATCGTCTCGCCAAGCGAATGAACGCGGCAATGACACGCCGGACTAATGTGAAGGCAGTACTGGATGAACTGCAGAAAAAACTCCAGGCAGCAAAAAACAATCTGGAACAGCAGAGGAAAAGAGGAACGCTAAAAGCCGACGCCCTCAAATCGAGAGAGGATAGGATTGTACAAGCGGAACAAAAAATATCTGCATTGCGAGATAAACTGAATTCGTACAGTGCACGCATCGATCTGGAAAGCGAAAAAGAAATGGAGTAACGACTTTTTCAACAGTAGGACGGACCGGAGATTACATTATCGATAAAAATTTCGTAAAGTCTTTAAAATTAATCCCTTGCATTTCGCTTTTGCTTTCTATAGATTTCCATCGTTTATAACACACAGCTAAGTTACGAATTTTCAATAACCTTAACCCTCCTGCAGATCGCTTCTCTCAATGATTAAGCGTGCTTTGATGAGTGTTTCCGACAAGGAAGGCCTTGTGGATTTTGCAAAAGCGTTGACGGCGTTGGATATTGAAATTATCTCCACGGGAGGTACTGCCTCGGCGCTGGAAAATGCGGGCGTGCGCGTAAAGAAAATCTCAGACGTTACGGAATTTCCGGAAATGATGGACGGACGCGTCAAGACGCTGCACCCGCGCATTCACGGCGGTTTGCTCGCCTTGCGCGACCATCCCGACCACATGGCCGCTGCTGCCGCTCACGGCATTGAAATGATCGATCTGGTCGCCGTCAACTTATATCCTTTCGAAGCGACCATCAAAAAAGACAAGGTGAAACTGGAAGAAGCGATCGAAAATATCGACATCGGCGGCCCATCGATGATCCGTTCGGCGGCGAAAAACTACCGACACGTCGTGGTGGTTGTCGATCCGTCAGATTATGCCCCGGTCGCCGACGAATTACGCACGACCGGCCATGTATCCGAAAACACACGGTATCGATTGATGATCAAAGCCTTCCAGCACACCGGATACTACGATTCCGTCATCGCGCGGTTTTTTTCTCAGCGTTTGGACACGGCTCCCGATCGATGGAGCCTGCCGCTGGCCAAAGCCCAGTCGCTTCGGTACGGCGAAAATCCCCATCAAACGGCCGGGTTTTACACATCGGTACGCCGGTCGTTTTATCACCAACTGCACGGTAAAGAATTGTCCTATAATAATTTTCTGGATCTGGATGCGTGCGTACGAGTCGTCAGCGATTTTGACAAACCGTGCTGCGTGATCGTCAAGCATACGAATCCCTGCGGTGCCGCTATTCACGATAATCCGTACGACGCCTACGTCAATGCGCGTGCCACCGATCCCGTCTCCGCGTTTGGCGGCGTGATCGGGTTCAACCGTCCGCTGACGGGCAAAACGGCACACGATATACGGGACGTTTTTGTCGAAGCCATCATCGCCCCGTCATTCGATCCGGACGCCCTCGCCACGCTGCAGCAGAAAAAAAATATCCGATTGATCGCGTATGATTTCGACGCGGCCCGGCGCGAATCCCATGCGCTGCCCGAAATCAAAAAAGCTCTTGATGGTTACCTCGTCCAGGATTCGGACGAGAAACGGTTCGATGCCGGTTCATCGGACGAATGGAAGATCGTTTCCAGGCGCCAGCCGACGGAAGACGAACGCCGGGCCATGATTTTTGGATGGCGGATCGTCAAACACGTCAAGTCGAATGCGGTCGTGTATGCGAGCGCCGATCGGACGCTCGGTATCGGCGCCGGACAGATGTCCCGCGTCGATTCGTCCGAACTGGCCGCGGCCAAGGCGGCGAAATCCGGGCTGTCGCTCAAAGGTTCCGCCATCGCGAGCGATGCGTTTTTTCCTTTCCGTGACGGCATCGATGCCGCCGCCGCTGCCGGCGCTACGTGCGTTATTCAACCCGGCGGATCCGTCAAGGATACCGAAGTGATCGCCGCCGCGGATGAGCACGGCATGGCGATGATGTTCACGTCCGTACGTCATTTCCGACATTGACCTCAATACACGCCGAACCGGGCAGGACCTCATGAGCATATTCAACATCTTCAATAACGAGATCGCCATCGATCTGGGCACGGCCAATACGCTCGTCTACGTCAAGGGCAAAGGCATCGTCATCAACGAGCCCTCGATCGTTGCCATCCATCGCCGCAGCAACAAGATGGTCGCGATCGGCCGTGAGGCCAAGGAAATGATGGGCCGCACACACGACGAACTCTTTACCGTCCGGCCGCTTAAAGAAGGCGTCATTGCGGATTTCGAAATGACGGAGTTGATGCTGCAGGAATTTATCCGCAAGGTCAGTCCGGCACGGTTCATGGGGAAGCGCGTCGTCGTCGGCGTACCGTCGGGCATCACGATGGTCGAACAGCGCGCGGTACGCGATTCGTCGGAACATGCCGGCGCCAAAGAAGTGTACCTCGTGCCGGAACCGATGGCCGCGGCCATCGGCGTCGGCATCGAAGTCGACGAATCCGTCGGCAGTATGATCATGGACATCGGAGGCGGCACGTCGGAAATCGCCGTCATCGCACTCAACGGCATCGTTTGTGATACCTCGCTGAAAGTTGCCGGAGACGAGATGACAAAATCGATCGTGCAATATTTCCGTATCCAGCACAACCTGCTGTTGGGCGACAAAACGGCGGAAGAAATCAAATGCACGATCGGCTCGGCCTGGCCCCTGCCGCAGGAATCGTCGATGGAAATCAAAGGCCGCGACATCGTATCCGGCATCCCGCGAACCCTGACCACGGATTCCGTCGAAGTGCGGAACATCCTTCTCGGTCCGATCAACAAGATCATCGAAGCGACCAAGTCGACGCTGGAAAAAACGCCGCCCGAGCTGGCGTCCGACATTCTGGACCGCGGCATCGTCCTGACCGGCGGCGGCGCCCTGATCAAGGGCCTCGATGAAAAAATAAAAAAGGAAACCGGCCTGCCGGTGATTGTCGCCGAAGACCCCCTGACGGCCGTCGTTCGCGGCGTCGGACGCGTACTTGAAAACCTGGCCAAATATCAGGACGTCATTCTCAAGGCCAAGAAGTACTGACGCTGCGGCACAGCGTATGCATTGGAGACTCAAAAATTTCCTCGATGCCTCGGCTGAAGTCCTTCAAATCTATCGCAGCTATTTCATTTTTTTAGCTTATCTGTCCGCCGCCATTCTCCTGTTCCAGACCAACAGCAACACGCAGATGAATTTCATTCAGCGCCGCCTGTACTATCTCAGCGCCGTCATCGGCAGGGCCATTTGGGAAACCCGGGCGACGCCCGACCCGGAGTCGGAAATCCGGAGTCTGCGGGAAAAAAACATCGATCTGACCAAACGCAACATCGTACTCGAAGACGCCTATCTGGAAAACGTTCGTTTGCGTCAGATGCTTCGTTTTGCCCAGCGTTTCCCGATCCCATCGCTCGCCGCGCGCATCATTGCCAAAGCGCCCGACCCGAAGCTCAATGCCGTGGTCATCAACAAAGGGGCCGACGACGGAATTGCCCTTCATCAGGCCGTCATGACGGACCACGGCCTGGCGGGCAAAGTGATTCACGTCGACAGCCGCCATGCGGTGTGCCAGCTGTTGCTGGACGAAACGTTTCGCGTCGCCGCCAAAATCCAACGCACACGGCTGAATGGCATCGTGCAATGGCGGGGCGAACCGAATGAAGTGCAGTTTTACGGCGTCTTGAAAAACCTCGACGTTCGGGTCGGCGATGTGATCCTGACATCGGAGTATTCCGAGTATTTTCCGCCAAATTTCATGATCGGCGTCGTTTCGCGCGTCAATAACGAAGTCTCGGGCATATTCAAAGACATCCGCGTTCACACGTCGGTCGATTTCAACCGCCTCGAAGAGGTATTCGTCGTCACCGACACGTCCCGCGCGTTACCGTCCCGCGAAGGATTTGAAAATTATTTCCTGAACCGGGACACGCCATGATCCACAAACGCCGGAACTGGCTCATCGTGTCGATCGGGGTGACCGGTTTTTTGTTCCTGTTTATTCAGATCAATTTCGTCAATCATGTACTGGCCCTGGGCCCCTATCGTCCCGATCTTCTTGCCATCCTGACGGCTTTTGTCGGGTTTCGACTGGGACCGGTGGCCGGCAGTACGTTCGGTTTCTGGGCCGGGCTGATACTCGATGGGATGACCGGATTTCTCGGTCCGCAGGCGTTGACCAAAACCGCGATCGGTTTTACGGCAACCTTTTTTGCAAATCAGCGTGTATTGTTGGTCGAGAAGTATTACTTTCCGATCGTGATGGTACTGCTGGCGCTGGCGCATGACGTGGCCGTTTACTGGATTCACAGTCTCGGCACGAATCTGTCCTTTGTCTCCATGGTTTTCGAATACGGCCTGGCCAACGCCCTGTATACCGGATTGATCGCCTTTTTGCTGCTCATGCTGATTCCACCGCGAATTCTCCGCCTGGTCCGTCACGACGTCAAGTACGAATTATGAACTCGAAAACGATCGTCATGTTGATCACGGCCAGCGCTTTGGCGTTGCTGCTGGTCGTACGGCTGTTCATCTTACAGGTGATTCGGCACGACCAGTACCTGGCACGGGCTGAAGATAATCGGGTACAGACGATCGACCAACTCCCCGCCCGCGGTCTCGTTTACGATCGCTACGGCGAATTGATCGTCGAGAATCAGCCGGTGTTTTCCGTGCGCATCACGCCCGCGGCATTCGACACGTCCCGTGAATCGGAATTCGAATACATTGCCGGCCGCCTGCAGATGACGCGGGAAGAAGTTCGTTCAAAAATACGCGGCGTCTGGCCGTACACCCCCGTCACGCTCAAAGAAAACGTGGACTTCACGACGGTCGCCTCGCTGGAAGAAGAAAAGGCCGACCATCCGGGTATCGACTACAAGGTTTCCATCCATCGCATTTATTCCCCACGCGTCACGATGCCGCATCTCATGGGCTATCTCAACGAGATTACCGAAAACCGGATTTCGTTTTATCAAACGTCCGAATATCAGCCCCACGATTACAAGATCGGCGAAAACGTCGGCGTCAACGGGCTCGAGCGATTTTACGAGATCGAGCTGCGGGGACAAAAAGGATACCACACGCGGGAAGTGAACGCCGTCGGCCAGGTACAGCGCGATCTGGGGACGATTCGCCGCCCGAAAGACGGGTACAATCTTTACCTGTCCATCGACCTTGACCTGCAGCATTTCATCGAGCAGGCCATGGGACCCGACAAAGGCAGTATCGTTGTACTCGATGTGAAATCCGGAGAACTGCTCGCCGCGACAAGCAAGCCGGACTTCAACCTGATGTCGTTCGTCAACGGCATTTCCGTCGATGAATGGAGGGCCCTGAACGACAACCCCGACAAGCCGATGTTTAACCGCATCGTGCAAAGCGGCTACCCGCCGGGATCGACGTTTAAAATGGTGACGGCCATTGCTGCTCTCGAAGAAGGCCTGGTGACGCCGAACACGTATTACTCCTGCCGCGGTGTTTTTTTTCTGGGAGGCAATCGTTTCCGCTGCTGGTACGACAAGGGCCACGGCGCCGTCAATATGGAGTACGCCATCACCCAGTCGTGTGACGTGTACTTTTACAATATTGCGTGGAAACTGGGAATCAACAAACTGGCCAAGTACGGCCGGTTTTTCGGGTTCGGCGAATTGACCGGAATCGATTTACCCGGTGAAAAACCGGGCGTCATGCCGACCACCGATTATTTCGACCGGCGGTACGGACGCGACAACTGGAAGGCAGGCACCGTGGTCAATCTCGGGATCGGGCAGGGAGAAATTCTCGTGACGCCCATTCAGATGGCCAATTACACCGCCATGCTTGCCAATCACGGGATCTATCTCCGGCCACACATGGTCCGGTACGTCGAAGACGAAGACGGCATCCGAAAAGTCAGTTATCCCGTCAACCAGGTACCGGTAAGCCGAGAATACATCGATCGAATGCGTTACGCGATGTGGACGGTGGTGAATTCCTACGCGGGTACCGGGAAGCAGGCGGCCGTCAAAGGCGTGCAGGTGGCCGGAAAAACCGGCACGGCTCAAAACGTACACGGAAATTATCACGGCTGGTTCATCGGTTTTGCTCCGTATCAGGATCCCGAGATTGCCGTCGCCGTCATCATGGAAAACGGGGGCGAAGGGTCGGACGTCGCCGCACCCATGTGCGCCCGCGTGATGGCCTATTATTTTCGCGACATTCGCGACCGGAAACCGTTCGACCCTTATTCGCTTCAGGAAAAGAAATTTCAAACGCTGCTGGCCGGCCGTTCACAGCAAACGCCATGATCGCCGAACGCATCCAACGTTTTCTCAAAGACCTCGATTATTATATCTTAATCCCGGTCTTTTGTCTCTGCCTGCTCGGCCTGTTCTGTATTCATTCCGCAACGACGAATGCCGATGCGGAAAAACAGTTTGTGTTCACCAAACAGCTTGTGCTCTTCGGTCTGGGCGTCATCATTCTTCTGGCGGTTATCCTGACGCCGATTCGATATATCGATAGTTTGTCCTTCGCGCTGTACGTCACCGCCCTGGTTTTGCTGATTGGTGTAATGTGGTTCGGTTCCGTGCGGTACGGCGCGCGTCGATGGTTCGTCTTCGGTCCGATCAACCTTCAGCCGTCCGAGATCGCAAAAATCGCGACCATCTTGTTTATCGCCCGTATTCTGGCATTGCGGCGGATCAATACGTCGACGGTCAGCAACATGACGATCACCCTCATCCTTATCGCCGTACCGATGCTCTTGATCATGCGACAGCCCGACCTGGGAACGGCCCTGTGCATCGGCGCCGTCGCTTTCCCGATGCTGTACCATCACGGAATTTCGCTTTTCCCGATTTTTGTGATGTTTTCGCCGATCGCAACGGTGATCGTACACATCGGAAGCGGCTACAGTTTCGATATTTTCATGCTCACGCTGTTCGCCATTCTGATCGTTTTGTATTACTCCCGGCGCAGTGCACGAACGATCGTCGGTGTATTTTTGCTTAACGTGGTGGTCGGGCTCGCGTCGGAACCGCTGTGGAATTCGCTGCAGGATTATCAGAAAGAGCGTATTCTGACGTTTCTAAACCCTGAACGGGACGCCAAAGGAGCCGGATACCAGGTACTGCAGTCGCAAATCGCCATCGGCGCCGGCGGCGTGATCGGCCGCGGCTACATGGAAGGCACGCAAACACAGTTGAAATTTCTTCCCGAACAGCACACGGATTTTATCTTTGCCGTCATCGGTGAAGAGTTCGGCCTGATCGGAGGCATCGTCGTCATCGGATTATTACTGGCCATCGTGATCCGGATGCTGATGATCGCGGACGTCGTCGACGACAAATTTGCGAGCCTGACGCTGGTCGGCATCGCGTCGTTGTTCGCTTTTCAAATGGTCGTCAACATCGGCATGACATCCGGAATCATGCCGGTGACGGGAATTCCGCTGCCGTTTATCAGTTACGGA
>CAYZJB010000070.1:0-14595 GCA_964478735.1 uncultured Bacteroidota bacterium
CTCGTATGCCGTCGGTCGTACAGCATGCCGATCATCAAAAACAGGGCACCCGTCGAAACCCCGTGATTGATCATCTGGATCAAGCCGCCCTGCCAGCCCTGAATCGTCATGGCGAATATACCCAGCATGACGTAACCAAGGTGGCTGACGGAGGAATATGCCACGAGTTTTTTTGCGTCCGGCTGAACCATCGCAACCAGCGCCCCATAGATGACCCCGATAATTGCGACCACTGAAAATAACGGAACGTACTCCATGGAGACGATCGGAAAGTAAGGAATACAGAACCGAAGAAAACCATAGGTACCCATTTTAAGCAAAATGCCGGCCAGGATGACTGAACCTGCCGTCGGCGCTTCGACGTGAGCCAGTGGCAACCAGGTGTGGAATGGAAACATCGGGACTTTGATTGCAAAAGCCAGCGCATAAGCTAAAAATAACCAACGCTGGATGTCCATCGGAATTCCGAGCCCGTAAAATGCCTCCATATCGAAACTGTGAGCCGAAACGACCTGTCCTCCGGCCATAACCGGCCCCGTCTGAAAGTACATATACAAAATTGCGACCAACATGAGCAAACTGCCGGCCATCGTGTAAATAAAGAACTTGACGGCGGCCTTGATCCGTTCCTCGTGTCCCCATATACCGATCAAAAGATACATCGGAATCAGCATCGCTTCCCAAAAGACATAAAACAGCAGCATGTCGCGCACAACAAAAACACCGATCATGCCGAATTCCAGAAGCAGAAGCGACAACATGAAACCCTTCACGTTACCGTGGACCGATTTCCAAGAGGCCAAAACCGAAAAGGGCATGGTGAACGTCGTCAGGAGGACCAGCAGCAAACTCAGTCCGTCCAGCCCGACGGAGTACGATGCCCCCCAGCTCGGGATCCAGTCCGTACGATAGACGAATTGCATGGCCGCCGTCGATCCGTCGAACATCACAAACATCGGAATGGAGAGGATAAATACCGCACTCGTCACGACAAGGGTTACAATTTTGATCGACTGCTCCTGAGAACGCGGTAGAAATGCCGCAATAAAAAATCCCGCCAGCGGAACGAAAATCAAAAGAGACAATATGGACTCTTGATACGTCATGCGTGTGACCTCATTTCATCAGGTAGTAAATCACCAGCGCCAGACCGAGTGAAATGAAAAACGCGTACGTTTGCACATAACCGGTCTGGAACAGCCGCAAAATGCGGCCCGTAATGTCGGTCGTGACCGCGGCGGCATTGATCAGCCCGTCGATGATCTTGATATCCACGACTTTCCAGAAGACTTTATCGGACAACCAGTGAATCGGATTGACGACAACCTTAGCGTACAGTTCGTCGACATAGTATTTATTCAATAACGTCTTGTAAATCGGCTGGTAGTCGGTTGCGAGTTTATCGGCATCGGGATTTTTCTTGAAATACATCATCCAGGCGAAACCGATTCCCACCACGCCGGCGAGGATCGATAATGTGATCAGCGCCCCGTGACCCAGACCGTGATGACCCATCGCCTCGGGATGGCCTCCAACCGTGGGCGCAAGAAAGTGGGCAAACCAGTTGCTGCCGCCAAGCGCTTCAGGAATCCCGATGAATCCGCCGATAACGGAAAGAACCGCAAGAATAATCAATGGAATCGTCATCGTCGACGCCGACTCATGCAGGTGCTCTCGTGCCTCCGGACGCGTACGGCTTTCTCCAAAAAACGTCAGGAAAACCAGTCGCGACATGTAGAAGGCGGTGAGCACTGCGCCCGTAAGACCCAGCCAGAATACGCCGCCGTAACCTTGATCATAAGCAGAGGATAAAATTTCATCTTTACTGAAAAAGCCGGAAAACGGCGGAATGCCGCTGATCGCTATCCAGCCGGCAATAAACGTCCATGCCGTGATCTTCGCTTTGTGCCGTAATGCCCCCATGTGACGGATGTCCTGCGGGTCTTCGTGGATTCCCGCCTTGTGATAGGCGTGTTCCATCACATGAATCACGGAGCCGGAGCCGAGAAAGAGCAGCGCCTTGAAAAAAGCATGAGTCAACAGATGAAAAACACCCGCCGCATACGCACCGACGCCGACGCCGATGAACATGTAACCGAGCTGGCTGACGGTCGAGTACGCCAGCACCCGTTTTATGTCCGTCTGGACCAAGCCGATCGTCGCGGCAAAAACGGCCGTCGCACACCCCGTATACGTCACCAGATCGCCGGCGGACATTCCCAGGATATAACCGGCCGAACCGAAGTCGAACGAAAAAATCGGATTGCATCGCGCAACCATGAAAACGCCGGCCGTCACCATGGTGGCCGCGTGGATCAGTGCGGACACCGGCGTCGGGCCTTCCATCGCGTCGGGCAGCCATACGTACAGCGGAACCTGCGCCGATTTTCCCATCGCGCCGATAAAAAGCAGCATGCCGATCGCCGTGATCGTCGTCGCGAGGGCGAACTGGTCGATCTGGCCCATCCGCGCCCACATTTCCGTAAAGTGAATCGTCCCAAACGTGCCGAAAGCCAGAAAAATTCCAAGACCGAATCCGAAGTCGCCGATGCGGTTGACAATAAACGCTTTTTTGCCGGCATCGGTGGCGCTCTGCTTACGATAATAGTATCCGATGAGAAGATAGGAACAAAGGCCGACGGCCTCCCAGCCGAAGAACATGACCAGCAGATTATTACCCATGACGAGCATGAGCATACTGAAAATAAACAGATTCATGTAGGTGAAAAACCGAGGACGGTCGGGATCATGGGCCATGTAACCAAGCGAGTATACATGGATCAAAAATCCGACGCCCGTCACGATCAGCAACATCGTCGCCGTCAGAGGATCGATGAGGAAACCCAGAGTTGCCCGAAAATTGCCGGCAACTACCCATTCAAAATAATCGTGGTTAAAGGTATTTCCTTTGAGTACGTCAAAAAAGACGATGACGGAAAGAACCAGGGAAACGAATACCATCGCACAGGCGACGTAACCCGCGACGGGTGCGGGCGCATGATGGTCCGCGTCCGTGCCGTGCGGCCCCTGTTCTCCGTGGGGATCTTTTCCCTTTTCGGCCATCCGGCCGAAAAACAGGTTGATCAACGAGCCGGCCAGCGGAATCAGGGGTATCAGTAGTACTATCGTCTCCATCGTTTTCTCCGGTTTCTATCCCTGCATCACGTGCATTTCATCGATGTTGACCGTTTCCTTTTTCCGGAAGATGGCCACCATCAATGCCAGTCCCACCGCCACTTCGGCCGCCGCCACCGTCATCACGAGAAAAACGGCAACCTGGCCGTCCATCGAATCGAGAAATCGGGCAAACGCCACCAGGCTCAGATTGACGGAATTGAGCATCAATTCGATGCACATAAAGACGATGATCGCATTCCGTCTCGTCAGTACACCGACCACGCCCAATGCAAACAGCACGGCGGTAAGGATCAAATAATGCGACAGGGGAACCATACGCGCTCCAACATCTTACTTTAGATACGTCTTGAACAGCTTCAAAATTCTCTTATACTCGTCCGTCCAACTGCTCGCTTCTTTGAAAGCATGCGGCTCCATGGGATAGACGGCCAGTTCCCAGTTGTCCTTTCCCAGCTCGATCAACCGCTGGGCGAGCCGGACGACGTCCTGGAATTGCACATTGTCATCCACCATCCCATGACAGATCAAAAGCGGCTTCTTCAGGCCTTCGGCGAAATAGATCGGTGAACTCTTCAAGTACGCCGTCGTGTCAAGATGCGGTTCGTTCAGAATGTTCACCGTGTACGGATGATTGTAATGGGCCCAGTCGGTCACCGATCGCAGCGCCGCACCGCATGCAAAAACATCCGGCTCTGTAAACAAAGCCATCAGAGTGATAAAACCGCCGTACGATCCGCCGTAAATGCCGATTCGTTTGGAATCGATGCCAGCGCTGTCGACCAGCCACCGCGCGCCGTCGACATGGTCCGACAGATCTTTACCGCCCATATGTCGATAGATACCCGTTCGCCAGTCGCGTCCGTATCCTTCGCTTCCGCGATAATCGACGTCCAGAACCGTGAAGCCGCGATCCGTAAGCAGGTTGTGAAACATGTATTCGCGGAAATACGAACTCCACCATCGGTGAACGTTCTGCAGATACCCGGCGCCGTGTACAAAAATCACGGCAGCACCGTTTTTGATCCGCGCATCGGGACGATAGAGGCGAGCGTACACGTCTTTCCCATCGCGAGCTTTGAACGTTACCAGTTCGGGATCGCGCCACGGATACGCCTTGAAATCGTCGGTCAAGTCGTCGGTCACCTGGAGCATTTTGGCGCCGGGTTTATTTTCCATGATGTACAGCTGCCACGGCTTGTTGCTGTAGGAGTAGAGAACCGCGAGCGTTTTATCATCGGGCGAGACAAAGACCTGGTGGTTACCCGGCAATGAGGTAATCCGTTCGCGCTTGCCTCCGCCGATCGGCATTCTATAAAACTGGCGCTCGCCGGGGTGTACTTCGTTGGTCGTGAGATAGAAAAAATTACGGTCGCTCGACATCGTCACGCCGTGGACTTCAAACGGGCCGCTCGTCAACGCTTTTTTTTCACCCGTTTTTACGTTCACCGTCATGAGGTGCGAATAGCCCGTTTCCTCGGATTGGAACCAGATCGATTGCCCGTCCGGCATCCACCCGATGGCGCCTTCGACCGTCACCCAGGGCTCGATTCCCGGCCCCCCGATCCACGCATCATCGTGCTGACGGTCGAGTTGCCGAAGTTTTCCCGTCGCGGGATCCAGCGCACAGATCCACCGGTCTTTGTTGTCCAGCGCGCGGCATTCCACCACGCCATGCCCTGCCGCCGACCACATCGCCGGGAAAAAGAACAGGTCGCGCGGTACTCTCGTCGTGTCCGTCCGATACGACGCCACGTCGGTGATGCCGGACAACGATGCCGTTTGAACGTCGTACACGGTGTCGCGAACGAGGTCATAAATTTTCATTTCGTACGTCGCCGACTTCAAGCCGACTTTCGGGCGCGCCGGTTTCGTTTCCGCATAGCCGTCGTCGCGAACAAAATGCTGGACCTGCGTCGAACGGTTATCCAGGTTCGTCATCAACCGAAAGGTGATGTACCGCTGATCGAGACTTAGCCGGACCGCGCCGACGGATTTTTTTCCGGTGTAAATGGTACGAGGACCTGTTTTTTCGGCACGCTGCGCTGCTTTCGCCAGTTCCTCTTTGTTCTGGCGTTCCCGCAAGATGCCGATGAGACGGCGCTCTTCCTTACGCAGCCATTTTTCCTGGTCATTGATCGTCGGGTCGTGCGGCGCTTCGCCTTTTTGAAAGTCCGTCCACTGGCGAATCATCCCGGTCTGCAGGTTCATCGAGTAAAGATTCCGGTCGCGAATATAGGTGATATGCTGATTGTCGTTCATGAAGCGCGGTTCGCTTTCGACATCGAGCGTTTGGGTCAACCGGCGGATCGTTCCTGCAGGCAGTGAAAGCAGATACAGGTCGCCGTCTTTTTCATAAACTTTTTGTGAACGGGCCGCGTTGAATTCGCCTTCACCGGGCAGGCGGAGGCGTTCGACCGAAGGTACTTTCGACGGTGGCCCGCCCTGACGCGGTACGCGATACAAGGAATCACCGGGCGAGTGATCGGGATTCCACGTAAAATAAATCCACCGGCCGTCATGCGACCATTGAATCTGATCGGGCAAACTGCCGATCCATGTGTCGGGATCTTGCATGATTTTTTCGACCGTCAACTCCGGTTTGCCCTGCGCCGCCAATCCGGAAACGAATCCCCATGCCGCAAAAAACAAGAGTCGCATCAATCCGTCTTTTTCTTCGATAAAATAATCGCCCCGATCATGCCGAGCAGCAGCAGGACCGATGCAACTTCAAAAGGATACAGGTACTTCGAAAACAGGACCGAGGCGATGACTTCGGTATTCCCGAACACGCGGACCGTCTCGATCGGATACGTCCCTTTGTCTCCGATATTGAACATGACGTTTTTCGCCGCCACTCCGATCTGGATCAAGAGCGCCATGCCGACGAGGATAGACAGGTACCGCATGGGACCGGAATATTCCGTCAACTGCGCGTCGCGTCCTAAATTGAGCAACATGATCACGAACAGGAAGAGTACCATAATGGCGCCCGTGTACACCAGCACCTGGATCGCCGCAATAAACTCCGCCTCGAGCGTGATGTAGATAACGGCAATACAGAAAAAGGTCAGGACCAGGCAAATGGCGCTGTACACCGGGTTTTTCATCGTCACCATGAAAATCGCCAGAAACACCGACAACGCGGCGAAAATATAAAAAACAGGATTGACTGAAAACGCCTGTAAAAATGACTCCATAATTCCTCAGCGACTAATGGGCGCCCTTGTGGGTTTTGTCGTGTTCCACGCTCTTGACGGTGAAATAACTCGAAAAACGCATGGCCTTATAATGGCCGTCTTTGCGTTTCGCTTTTTCCGGATGCCGCTTGACGTATTCGTCATAAACGCCGAGCAAGCGGTTTTTGTCATAAATAAAATCGGCGCGCGTGTAATCCGCCAGATTGTGCATATCGGTCATGTCGATCGCGTCCTCCGGACAGGCTTCGACGCACATGCCGCAAAAAATGCAGCGCAGTTCGTCGATCTCGAAAACGATCGGATGCTTCTCTCGGTTTTCGTCTCCGTCTTGCCAGGCCGAACCGCTGTCGCTCGCGACAATCCGGATGCAGTCTGCAGGGCACGCGGTGGAGCACATCTCGCACGCGACACACTTTTCACGCCCCGCTTCGTCGCGGGTCAACATGTGCAGTCCGCGGTAATTGGGCGGCAGGACCTTTTTTTCCTCCGGATACTGCAACACCACTTTCCGCTTGAACAGATGACGAAGCGTCAGCAAAAGCCCTTTGAGAAGGGGTACGACGTACGTTTGATCGAGCCAGTTTTTACCTCGCGGTACGGTTACGTTTTTTACGGCAACGGCCATGGGTTCAACCTTTTTCCTTAAATCGCCAGATAAACGGCGTACACGATCAAGTTCGCTAGTGAGAGCGGAATCAGCTTCTTCCATCCGAAATTCATCAATTGATCGTAGCGGAAGCGCGGCATCGTCCATCGCACCCAGACGAAGAAAAACATCAGGAATGCGACCTTGGCGCCGAAGCCGAGGATCTGTATGATTTCCCGTGTCGTGACATCGAGATCGAACGATCCGAGAAACGGAACGCTCCACCCGCCGAGGAAAAGGCACGTGATCATGTACGACGCCGTGAGCATATTGCAATACTCACCGAGGTAGAACATACCGAACTTGAGGGAACTGTATTCCGTGTGATAGCCGCCGACGAGTTCCGCCTCTGCTTCCGTCAAATCGAACGGCAGCCGGTTGGTCTCCGCAAAGGCCGTCGTAATGAAAATCAAGGCGCCCACCGGCATCATCACGAGGCCCCAAACGGTCTCCTGTTGATACCGCACGATGTCCTCGATGCGCAGAGAGCCCGCCATCATCACCATCGCGACGACCGCGAGACCCATCGGCAATTCGTAGCTCACCATCTGCGCCGCGGACCGCATCCCGCCGAAGAGCGAATATTTGTTGTTCGACGCCCAGGCGCCGAACGTGATGCTGTAAACGGTGAGCGAAGAAACGGCGAGCACGTACAGCACTCCGATGTTCGTATGTCCGACTTGGATCAGAATTTCCCGTCCGCCGAGCGTGAAGACGCCGACCGGAATGACGCCCACTACAAAAAATGCCGGAAACACCATCAACACCGGTGCAAACACGTACAGCCATTTATTGACGTGGAGCGGAATCACGTCTTCCTTTGCCAGCATTTTTATTGCGTCCGCGATCGGTTGTAAAAGGCCGCGAGGACCGACACGGTTGGGACCGATGCGGTACTGCAACCAGGCGCTGACTTTACGTTCGACTTGAATCATGATCGGCACCGTCGCGAGATAGATGGCGACCAGCGCAACGATGAAAATATAAGGCAGGAAGGGTTCCATCACGGTTTCCTATGCAACAATCTGTTCCTCGAGCCACTCGCTCTGAGGATACAATGTTTTCATGTCGGCAGACGGGTAGGTATTGGCCAGCATCTCCCGGGCCACGTCTTCAATCGATCCGTACGACCATTCATGGCCCAGGCCCAGCGCCAGATCGGCGAGTATCTGCCACACGGGACGTGTTTCGCCGTGCGGTTCGATGGCTTTGTTGAATTTTTGTACACGTCCGTCTTTGTTGGTGTACGTCCCGGACGATTCCGTAAATAGCGCGCCGGGTAACAGCACGTCCGCTCTTGCCGTCACGGCGTCTTCATGACCGCAGATCGCAACCAGCGTGGACGGTTTTTCTGTTAAAACGGCGTGCCGCGTATTGAGCATCAGTACGACTTTTTTACCTTTGACGGCGGAATCGAATCCGGAACTGCTGAGGTGCAGCGTGTCTTTGGCCCCCCGGAAATTCGGCGCCTTTTCGCTCTCGATGGTAAACGGATACCTGTTCATCTCCGTCTTAAACGTTTGCGTGTCTCCCATCAGCGGCGCCGTCACGTCGACGGCAAAACCCATCGCCTTGGCCAGCTTGCCCAGCAAGTAATTTTCTTCATTCGACGCATGCGGGCTTCCGACCAGCAATACGTCCGATGCTTTTGCGGTCTTGATCTTTTCCACGGCAATGGCCAACGCCTCGCCCCACGTGGCATCGACGGCCTTGTCGGTCGGCCGGATGGCGGGCAGTTCGATGCGCGTTTGTTTCGAAAATTCCTCGAGATGGTACCGGCCGTCGTCGCAGATCCACCACTGGTTGACGTCCATGTTCTCACGCGGACGGATGCGGTACACTTTGTCGACGAGCTCTTCGAGGTTTAACTTCTGGTGTTTCATCGTATCGAGCACCGTGTTGCAGCCTTTGGAGCACCCCGGGCAGATGGATTCCGTCTGTACGAAATTCCACACGCGGCCTTCGAATTTTTCATGCTTGTCGATCAGACATCCGACGGGACACAGATCGACGACGTTGCCCATCATTTTGTTGTTCAACGGCCGGCCCGGGACGATGTCGATCTCCTCGCGGGCGCCGCGGTGGGTGACCTTAAGCTCTTCGGTACCCGTGATCTCGTCGGTGAACCGTACACAACGTGAGCACATGATGCAGCGCGACGGGTACAACATGATCGTCGGACCGAGATCGCGTTTACGCGGAACTTTTTTCGTCTCGACAAACCGCGAGTATCCGTGTCCATGTTCGTATGAATAGTCCTGGAGTTTGCATTCCCCGGCTTTGTCGCAGATCGGACAATCGATCGGATGATTGAGGAGCAGAAATTCGAGAACGGCCGCACGGGCCGTTGTCGTTTTTTCACTTTCGGTCAACACGATGGCGTCGTACTTGTCTTCCAGTTTTTTTCCCGCGGGCAGTTCCGGCACCGTCGTCGAGCAGGCGGGCATCAATTTCGGCATTCCGACCATTTCGACGAGGCACATGCGGCAGCTCGCCACGATTTTCAATCCCGGATGGTAACAGTAGAACGGGATGTCGATGCCGTTGCGTTTGGCGACGTTGAAGACGGTCTCGCCTTTTTGAATTTCGATTTCCCGATCATTGATCTTAATCAGCGGCATGAGCGCTTTCCCTTCGATCCGTCAGTTCCACTCGTGCGGAATACTGACCATGCATTTCTTATGGGTGATATGATATTCGAATTCGTCGCGGAACTTGTTGACAAAACTCTGTCCGTTAAGGTCATTACCCTTGTTACGGTCGGGCAGCCCGGCAACTGGCCAGGCCGCGGCATCGCCGAGTGGACAGATCGTACGCCCCGCAATATTATTGGCCGTCTCCAGCATCAGTTCCAGATCTTCCATGCGTCCCTGGCCCGTTTCGATCCGGCCGCAGATCATTTCCAACCAACGCGTGCCTTCACGGCAAGGAGTACACTGTCCGCAGGACTCGTGGGCATAAAACTTCATCAGGTTCCACAACGCGTTGACCATGCACGTTGTCTCGTCCATCACCATACATCCGGCGGAACCCAGCGCGGAACCGACTTTCGTGAGCGCGTCGAAGTCCATCGCGACGTCGCACTCGTCGGCCCGCAGAACGGGAACGGACGACCCCCCCGGAATGACGGCCTTTAATTTCCGTCCTTTCGGAATACCCTGACAGAACGCATCACCGTAGATCAAGTCTTTGAGATTCGTCCCGATCTTTGCTTCGTACGTACCCGGACGATTGAGATGGCCGCTCATGCAGTACAATTTGGGCTCGTTGTCTTTCCACCACTGCACGCCGCGATTGATGATATGGACCGGTGTCACGAGCGTTTCGACGTTATTGACGATCGTGGGACAGCCGAACACGCCGTAGACGGCAGGAAATGGCGGTTTGATCCGCGGCCAACCCCGTTTACCTTCGAGCGATTCGATCAAGCCGGTTTCTTCGCCGCAAATATACGCACCCGCCCCACGATGAACCGTGATATCGAGGTTGAATCCCGACCCTTGAATATTTTTACCAAGATAACCTTTGTCGTACGCCTCCTGGATCGCTTTACGCAGCGTCATGGCTCCTTTGACGTACTCGCCGCGGATATAGATATAGCATGTATTCGCCTGAATCGCGTACGACGAGATGACCAGCCCTTCGATGAGTTGGTGCGGGTCCTCTTCCATAATAACCCGATCTTTGAACGTGCCCGGTTCCGACTCATCCGCGTTGCACAAGAGGTATCGCGGCTTCGGATTGTCTTTCGGTAAAAAGCTCCATTTCATGCCCGTGGGAAAACCCGCACCGCCTCGACCGCGTACTCCCGAATCTTTCATCATTTGAATGAGCTGGTCCGGCGTCATCTTGAGGGCTTTGGGCAACGCCTGATAACCGCCCTGTTTCAGGTAGACATCGATGCTCTGGGAGTTTTTCACTCCGACCATTTTCGTCAAAACTTTTTCCATCATTCCTTCTTCCACTTGGCGACAAGCTCATCCAGTTGCGCTTTGGTCAGGTTCTCATAATAATCGTCGTTGACCTGCAGCATCGGCGCGGTTCCGCAGGATCCAAGGCATTCGACGCGCGTGATGGAAAACTTCCCATCCACCGACACGCCGTCGTCGGCTTTCACGCCGCACTGCGATTCGAGATGCCGTACCACCTGGGCGGCGCCGCGGATGGCGCAGGCGAGCGTATGACAGACCTGAATGTGGTATTTACCGACCGGCTCCTGATGGTACATGGTGTAAAACGTCACCACGTCCTGCACGCGTGAGACCGGAAGCTCCAGAGTCTTCGCAACCAATTCCATTACCTCACAGGAGATGTGGCCGAATTCCCGCTGTGCCAGATGCAGGACGGGAAGCATCGCGGCCTCTTTTCGCGGATAACGCGCGACCGTCCAGTCGACTTCTTTTTTCGTTTCCGAAGAAAACTCCATGCGTTCAGTTCCTTATGACCCCACCGTTTCAATCAGCAATGTCAGCACCGCAATGAGTTCCGTGACGTTGTTGGCCAGAATCGGCGCTTCGGTTTGCAGAGTGGACAGATTGCTCTTGCCGTCGTTGACTTTGCCAAGCACCTTGGGAAGTTTGGCTTTCTGTAAACCCGTCATTTCCTTTTCAAGTTTGTCCGGTAACGCGGCGGCCTCGGCCGTCAATCGCGTCGCTTCCGGGACGATCTTCGCAATGCCTTCGACCATGCCTTGCACGCCGTCGACAAGCTGCGTCAGACTGTTTTTCACGGCGGCGTCCTTGATCGATTTAAGATCCGCCGCTTTGCTTTCGATCATCCCCTTGACTTCGCCGATATTGACGGTTGCCGGAAGACTTCCGGCCTGACGGGCGGCAGAAACCACGGCGCTGGCATCCTGTCCAAGGGCGCCAGCGGGGTTGGTCACGAGCAGGTACGCGTAGTACGACGCCTGCGCATAGGCCTCATTGTACTTTTTCATTTCCTGTCCGAGATCGAAGGCCGCTTTCAAAAAGCCGTCGGCCGACGTTCCGGTCTTTTCAAATTTTTCTTCTTTGGCCTCTTTATCTTTATCTTTTTTCTTTTTCTGCGCCGTTGCCGGGGAGGCGGCAAAAACGGCAAACAGGCCAAGCGCGAGTACGAACATCATTCCTCTTTTCATAACTCCTCCTTTATCTGTCGCATTCTCCTGCGATCACGTTGAGGCTGCCCAGGATGGCGACGGCGTCTCCGATCAATCCGCCTTCGCTGAGGTACGGCATCATCCCGAAATGTACGAGAGACGGCGGCCGCACGCGTACCCGATACGGAACGCCTTCGCCGTTGGACACGATGTACCAGCCCAGCTCGCCATTCGGGGCCTCGGTCGCGCTGTAGATTTCACCCTTCGGCATTTTGATGCCGTGGTGATCCATGATCAATTTAAAATGATGAATCAAGCCTTCGATACTCCCGTACACGCTGCTCTTGTCCGGCAATGCGATCGTATGATCGTCGACGTTGACGGGACCTTTCGGCATTTTGGCCAGGCATTGCTCGATGATGCGGATGCTCTGACGCATCTCTTCCATCCGAACGAGGTAACGTTCAAACACGTCTCCCTCCGTTCCGATGGCGACGTCGAAATCGAGATCGCCGTATACCAGGTACGGTTCGTCTTTTCGGATGTCGTAGTCGACGCCGCTGGCGCGCAGACACGGTCCCGTCATACCCATGTTGATCGCCGTCGGCCCGTCGATCTTGCCGATGCCCTGCGTCCGGTCCTGGAAGATTTTATTATGATTCAGCAGTCCTTCGATCTGGCCGAACACGATCATGAATTGTTTGCAGAACTGTTTGAGTTGTTCTTCGTGGCCCTCGGGGAAATCGCGCGCGAGACCGCCGATGCGGGTGTAACTGGTCGTCAGGCGTGAACCGGTCGATAGTTCGAACAGGTCGTAAATGAATTCCCGTTGGCGAAAACCATAGAGAAACACCGTAAACGCGCCGAGATCGAGGGCGTGCGTGCCGATGTTGACCAGGTGATCGCCGATCCTCGCCAGTTCCGCCTGAATGACGCGTATATACTGCGCTCGTGGAGGAAGCGTGATCCCGAGAAGTTTTTCGCCGGCTTCCGCGAACCCTATGTTGTTCGACAACGGCGAAAGATAGTTCATCCGGTCCGTGACGGCAACGAACTGATTAAACGTGTAATATTCGCCCAATTTTTCGAATCCCGTGTGGAGATAACCGGGCCGCGGATCGAGTTTGATGATGTTTTCGCCGGACAGTTCCATCAGCATGCGCAGTGTGCCGTGCGTGGCGGGATGCTGCGGACCGAAATTGAGCGTGATCGTATCGTGTTTTTTCCACGCCGCGAGCGATTCCTCGTCGTCCTCGCCGATGAGATACCGCTTTCGCTGACCGGCAATTTTTTGTTTCAATTCCTCGGTCGTCGACGCCGTGATTTCCTCGATCAGGGTTTCCATAGGAACCTTTCTCTTACGAACCTTCGGGAAGAATGACGTCCCGTTCGCCTTTGCCGCGCAACGGGTAATCCTTCCGAAGCGGATAATCGGTAAACGTTTCGGGAATCAAGAGCCGCCGGAGATCGGGATGATGATCGAACGTGATCCCGTACATTTCGTACACCTCACGTTCGTACCAATTGGCCGCCTTCCATAAAGGGCACATGGATTCGATGTGGCAGTCGTTTTCGGGAACGGGCGCTTTGATACGCACGCGGCGGTTGTATTTGAACGAACGCAGGTGGTAGACAACCTGGAATCGAGGCCTCAGGTCCATTTTAAGATAGTCGACAGCGGTCAGATCGACGAGCATATCGTACACCAGCGCCGGATCATCGCGAAGGAACTTCATGATGTCGAGGATCCTCTCGCGTTTGACGACGACGGTTTGTTCGTTCCTGAACGTTTCCGATTTTAGAATTTCCGATGCAAATGTGGTCTTGAGTCTGTCGAGCGTCGGGTTTTCCATCATTCTACTCCCAATCCAAAGCCCCTTTTTTCCACGCATAGGCATATCCGACTAGAAGGATGCCGATGAAAACCAACCCTTCGATGAGGATAAAAGTGCCGACCGATACCCACTGTCGGTAAATAACTGCCCATGGGTACATGAAGACCACCTCGATATCGAACAAAATGAAGAGCATGGCAATCACGTAAAATTTGACGGAGAATTTCGGATGAGCATCCCCGACGGGCGGCATACCGGACTCGTACACCGATAATTTGCGCTCACTCGGTTTATGAGGCCCAAGAATATGGGTTACCGCCAGCATCCCGAGTGCAACGAGAGTTGCCACTCCCAGAAGAGCAAGGATGGGCAAATAATTAGAATAAATCGGTTCGTTGATCAGAATGCCAGCCAAAACAGAGTTCATAACGTTAAGTTATTTTTTTCACGAATCCGATTGGGTCGTCTGTAGTACTGCGGATTTGAATCGTATGGACATCATTAAAAAACAACGAAGGCAATGCAGAAAGCGCGAGAAAATTATAGGTTTTAGATTCCAAACGCAACACCTAAATGGCCTCCCTGAGCGCACATTTGAAAATAATTGATTATGACTTCCGTAATGCGGGTCGTTAGCTGGGTTCGACTTTCGCCATATTCGCCATATTTATAAAGATATTATAGTGGGTAACAATTTGG
>CAYZJB010000071.1:0-13918 GCA_964478735.1 uncultured Bacteroidota bacterium
AACTCTAAGTGGCCAACCAGTAGTCCTGTTTCTATCCGATATCGGAGGCCACGGCATCCTTTCAGTATATCACGACGTTTTGCGGTGTAAAGTGAATCTATTCGGACAGGGCAAATGAAGGCGTCTTTTGCGCATGTTAAGAAGGTTGGTGATTCTTGGGATTTCCAGCTTTTCACTGGGCGCGTGGATTGAAACTCCCTCCCCTGCCTCACCCCGGCCAAAGCCGGGTGTCGCACCCCGAGCCTGTCAAATGAAAAACGCTCGTCTATTCAACGAGCGTTCGTCGTAGGCCCTACAGGACTCGAACCTGTAACCCTCGGTTCCGAAGACCGATGCTCTATCCAATTGAGCTAAGGACCCAAAAAAAACGATCCTATCTCCCGACACGTCGGGACTAAGGGCCCTAAAAGGTGTCCGATAATAAGGCATTCGATGGATTTATGCAAATCGGCGGTCTTGAATATCCACGAATATTTACCGATTTTTATTCAAGTTCCCGTCCAGTCCTAACTTATGCTCAAATTCGTCTTTGCCGTTTCCATTAGCTGCGGGCTCATCCCCGGTATCGCCCCTTCGCATGTCGCGTTTGCTCAGACCGCTCGATTCGAACACCTGACGACGACGGACGGTCTATCCCAGCGCATTGTCCTCTGTCTCCTTCAAGATCGACGCGGATTCATCTGGGCGGGAACGCAGGACGGCCTCAACCGGTTCGACGGTTACAAATTTAAAATCTTTCGCAAAGACGGCGTGGATTCGTCCGGCCTGACCTCCAATTATATCTGGACCCTTTTTGAAGATTCCGACGGTGTTTTGTGGGTGGGAACACTCGGCGGCGGATTATGCAAATTCAATCCCGACACGGAAACCTTTGACAGCTACCTCGCCGATGAAAAAGACGACCGACGCCTCATGTCCAATAACGTACTCTGCATCACGGAAAGCCCTTCCGCCCCGGGCTCGCTCTGGATCGGAACACGTGAAGGCGGACTGCATCGGTTTGACAAACGAACCGGTACGTTCACACGCTATGGCCGTCGTTCCAACGACTCCGTGGAATCGGCGGTCAACTACGTTTTCTGTATTCGTGAAGATTCGTACGGAGACGTCTGGATCGGGACCGTCAAACGCGGCTTATTCCGGTTCGACCCCCGCGCCGAAACTTTCCAACACATTCCGAACGGCCACAACGATCCGGACGACCTTAGTATCTTTGCTCTTTGTGAAGATTCAAAAAAAAAATTGTGGATTGGAACGCACGGCGGCGGACTGAAGCGATACGATCGTAACACCGGATCCATGATCGATTACCGATCTCCGGCCGTTTCCAACTTGAAATCGGTTTTAATCCGCTCGCTGCTCGAAGATTCCCGTGGCGTGCTGTGGGTTGGAACGCCGGACGGTCTGTTCGAAAAAACCATCGACGACAGCCATACGGCGCACTTTGTCAACTATCGCCATGACAAGGAGAAGCCGGGAACGCTTTCTCACGATTACGCGATTTCGATGTGTGAGGATCGCGGAGGCACGCTGTGGCTGGGAACGCGGGAAGGAATAAACTATTTTTCCCATACGCACCGGCCGTTCCAAAACCTCACAGTGTCGGACCGGTCGTTATCGGATCTCCCGTCATTCAACGTCAATAGCATCATGGAAACCTTCGACGGAACGTTATGGGTCGGAACAGAAAAGGGCCTTCATCGATGGGACTCGAAATCCGGATCGTTTATGTATCTACCCAACCGCGACGATCGCGTTACCAAAACCCGGCCGGAAAGCGCGTTTTGTCTTATGGAAGTTTCACCCGGCGAACTATGGATCGGCACTCGCTACGGTCTTTCCCGGTTGGATCCCCGCACGGGACGCTTCGTACGGTTTTTTCACGATCCCTCCGACCCGCACAGCCTTAGCGGCAATGAAATATGGGACATCACCCGCGACCGATCCGGCTACCTCTGGATCGGGACCTACGGTGATGGATTGAACCGCGCCGCGCCCCCGGAAACCACGTCGGGAACTCTGAAAATCGAGCGATTCAAACATGACCCCAACGATCCGACAAGCCTGAGCGACAATTACGTAAATAAACTGCTTGTGGACCGAACCGGCAATCTGTGGGTTGGAACATCGACCGGCGGACTGAATAAACTGGCTTCCGGCTCGAAACGCTTTGAACGATACCGACACGAGCCGGGAAATCCGCGTTCGCTCGGCACGAACGGAGTCAACTATCTCTTCGAAAGTCGTGCCGGTACGCTCTGGATCGGAACCGACCGCGGTCTCTACAAACTGACCACCGATTCGACGGGAGTAGCGTTCATCGGATATACGCAACAACACGGACTGTCGAGCGACAACGTGATGAGCATCACCGAAGATGATCACGGATACCTCTGGATCGGTTCGTTCGGAGGAATCGATCGATTCGAGCCGGAAAGCGGACGGTTCGTCAGTTACGGCCTCAAAGACGGCTTATCCTCGTTGTCCTACAACCACAGGGCCGTCTGGCGGGGTCGGAACGGACTCCTGTATTTTGGCGGCGGCCAGGGAATCGACGTTTTCCATCCAGACAGCGTACAAACGAATTCGATCCGACCTCCCGTTTATTTGACGGACCTTCGGGTGCTGAATAACGTCGTCGCTCCCCGGCACGGCGGCATTATTGAAAAAAGTATCTGCATGTCCGAGCACATGGTCCTTAACCATGAAGATTATTTTTTCAGTTTTGAATTCACCGCGCTCAACTTCCGTCAGCCCGAAAAAAACCGGTTTGCCTACCGACTCGAAGGTTTCGACAACGATTGGATCGTGACGACCGCGGCCGATCGAAAAGCCGTTTACACCAACGTGCCTCACGGACGTTATACGTTTCGTGTAAAAGCTTCGAACAACGACGGCGTATGGAACGAGGAAGGCGTTTACCTGCTCGTCACCGTCACGCCGCCCTGGTGGGACACGTGGTGGGCCCGCACGGCGTACGCCATGTTTTTTGTCGGCGCCATCGGTTTTCTTTTCCGCTATCAACGCCATCGCCTGCGGCAAAAAGAAACCGAGAACCGCCGCCTTCGAGAACTGGAAGTCGCCAAGCGTATCCAGTATTCGATCGTTCCCCAGATCTTCCATCCGTTTCCCGACCGGACGGAATTCGAAGTTCACGGAGAAACGTATCCGGCGCGCCAGGTCGGCGGTGACTTCTACGATGCGTTTTTTGTCGATCAGGACCGACTGGGCGTCGTCATCGGCGATGTATCGGATAAAGGGATTCCCGCGGCTCTGTTCATGGCGGTGACCAAGACCCTCATACAGACCACCGCGATCGGCCTTTCCCCCGATCGATGCCTGGCCGCCGTCAACCGACACCTCTGCGCCGAAAATGCGACGGCGATGTTTGTCACCGTTTTCTACGGAATTCTGAACTTGAAAAGCGGTGAACTGGAATACGCCTGTGCCGGACACGAACTGCCGTTTATCCGATCGAACCGGACCATCAATCCGCTGGAACCGACGGTCGGTATCGCGCTTGGCGTCACCGACGACATTGCTTTGAGTTCCAACCGCGTCGTCTTGAACACCGACGACATGCTCGTCATGTATACGGACGGAATTACCGAGTCGGCCGACCCCACGGGAGCTCTCTTTGGCAAAGACCGGCTGAGACAGTGTCTTGAATCGGTCAACGGAGGGACAGCGAAAGAAATCGCCCGCCACGTCATCAACGCCGTCCGCGCGTTTGGAAGCGGAGTCGAAGCGCATGACGACCTGACCGTGCTGGCGGTGCGGTACAAAGGACGGCGGTCCGTATGACGTGCGTGATCGAAAACCGAATGGCGGAAGTCGACACCGCGATGCAGTTCATCGACGGATTTATGAACGTTCATCATGCAAGTGGAGACATGACCGACAAGATCCGGCTGGCCGCCGAAGAGATTCTAACGAATATCATTGCGTACGCCTATGACGATGGAAAAGTTCACACGATCCGGATCGAACTTTTTAAAGAATCGGATACTTTTCAATTAACCATTCGCGACGATGGAAAACCTTTTAACCCGCTCGAGCACCCGGCGCCGAAACCCCACGTGTCTCTTGCCGAGGCGACTCCCGGAGGTCTCGGCATCCATCTTGTGAAGAGTTTTTCGGATCGCCTGGAATATTCACGGATCGGTGACACCAATCAACTTATCGTAACTTTCAAAACAGCATGAGAGGAATCGCATGAAAATGAAGAGGACGCAGACGGGTGAATGGACGGTCGTTACCCTGGAGGGTGAACTGAATACATTGACGGCGTCCGAAGTGGAAGACAGCCTGAAAAAGGAAATTGCAGGCGGCGTGCGCAAACTCGCGGTCGACCTCGGCGGCGTCAATTATATCAGCAGCGCGGGACTCCGGGTGTTTCTAATAGTCGCGAAACAATTGAACGCCGAGAGCGGCGTTTTACGTCTGGCGGCGATGCAAAAACAGGTCAAAGAAGTTTTCGACGTGTCCGGATTTTCAAAAATCCTCGACATCAAAACCTCTATTGCCGAGGCGACGCGAGCGTAATGCGGTTTCGTCCGGCTTTTTTGGACATGTACAACGCGCCGTCCGCTTCTTCGATGAAATTCTCCGGTGTGGCATGCCGCGCGGGCTCGAAGGTGGCCAGTCCCCCGCTCAACGTGACGCGGTGAGACTGCCCTTTGTAGGAAAACTCGTGTTGTTCGCACGCCGATCGTACCCGATCCGCGATTTCAAGGGCACCCTTGGTGTCCGTTTCCGGAAGAATGATGCCGAATTCCTCTCCGCCGTATCGGCAGATCACGTCGACGTTTTTCCGCAGCGTTTGTTTTAGAATGCGGGCGCTTTCGGACAGGACCGCGTCGCCGCACTGATGTCCATACGTGTCGTTGAACGACTTGAAATGATCGATGTCGGTGATCAGGAGCGACAATTGCCCTCCGTACCGGCGCACGCGATGAATTTCCTCCTGAAGCCGGACGTCAAAAAACCGCCTGACGTACAGATCGGTCAATCCGTCGACCATGGCAAGGTGAAACAGACGCGCATTTTCCAGAGCGATCGCGATGAGCGTGCGCAGCAGACCGAGAAAATCCGCACGAGAATCGGCAAGAATGGTCCGGTCGCCGTCCTCCAAGGTCAGAATACCGGTTACCTCGTTGTGGGCATCCAAAAGAGGAATACAGAGACACGTTTTGTTTCCTTCCTGCGTTCCCGGCAGAAGAACGGACGAGTCCGGTATCGTCGAGTAGTGTTGCGGTTCCTTCGCCCGGATCACGTCGGACAGCGCCGTTCCTTTTGACGATATCGCACGACGTTCGGTCTCGATCGATCCGTGGTGATAACTGCCGAGCAAGGTAAACGATTGTTTGTCGTCGTTCACAAGAAACATGGCCACTCGGCGCGTTTTGCCAAAATCCGCCAGCGCATCAAGGGTATGATGAACGAGTAATTCACGGTCGAGCTGAGTGACGATCAACCATGACGCGTAGTGCAGGGATTGAAAAAGAAGCGCGTTTTCGTCGGGCATGGAATTTTTCTCGGTGATGTGTTGATGGAATTTAGAAGATTGCTTCGGGGTGTGCAAGAGGGAGTTGTGGTCGTCCGTGCTCCACACCTCAAGCCCGCACTAAACAAACGGTCCTTAGCTGCATTCTATCCAAACACCGCCCACGCGATCCCCGCGCTGACCGGTATCATCGCCAGCCCCCACGCGAGGAGTTGACGGAACAATGCCGTACGATTTTCGGCTGAGGCGCTCGCGACGCAAATGGCGCCGAGCGTGGACAACGGGCTGCAGTCGACGAGATGCGAACTGACGTTGATATTGACGATCAGGGCCGCCGGATCGAGCGACGCGACGTGTTGGACAAGCGAAGGTACCATCGGGAGAAACGTCGGCAGGACGACGCCGGACGAACTCGAAAACGCCGAGACCGCCGCCGCGCCAAGCGCGATCCAGAAGTGGATCCCGGACGCGCCGCCGAGATCGCGCAGGTTTGCCGTCACCCACTCCGTTCCGCCCTGCCGGTGGAAATATTCCATCAGGATCATCACGCCGCAGACCAGGATGATGCTGCCCCACGGCATCTGTTTCACCGAGATTTCAAAGTCCGCCAACCGTGACACCATCAATACCGACGCCAGCAAAAAAGCGACGGCACCCACGTTGAGCCGCGTGATAAACGAAGACGCGCTCATCCCCGGCAGGGTCGGTAAAACCACCAGCACGATATAGGCAACGAGTGCCGTGAGGCTCCACCGCTGCGAAATTGTAAACGCCGAGGCCGGCCGTACGGACCCGGCACGGAGCACCCTCGCTTCGCGTATCCATCGCCATCCGCCCAGCAGGAAGAAACCGGCCCAACTGACCAGACCGTGGGCCAGAAGGGAGAAGAAATAACTTTGCCATTTAACCGCGTCGAGATCGACGGACGGCATTCCGAGCCGTTCAACGATCGTGTTCGCAATAATACCCGTCAGCGCCACCGGTGAAAACGTCGCTCCGTTGGCTCCGCCGACGAGAACGAGGCTCATGAGAAACGGAGATAGGCGAATTTCCGCGGCAATCAATAATGCGGGCGGAGCGAGCATGGCGATCGTCCCGATATTGCCCGCCCCGATCGACGAAATCACCGCCGCCATCAAAAACAGGTACAACGGGATCATCGTCACGCGTCCGTCGGTCAACGCCACCGCACGTTGCGCGAGTCCCCGCATCGTACCGTTGGCATTGAGCATGGAAAAAAACAGCGTAACGCCGAGGAGAATGACAAAAAGATCGGTCGGGAACCCATTCAAAACCTGTGTCGCCTGCATGCCGCCGATCGTCAGGCCGACGAGAAGTGCACCCGCAATGGCCAGAATGCCCGCATTGAGCTTCTCATTGAATCCATTGACGACAACGACAAGAATGAAAACGATCAGGATGGCAAGGATTTCCGGCGTCATGTCAACTGCACCGTCAGTATGTAGATGAATAGACGATAGGTGTACAACGCGGCGGTAAGACCAACCAGAAACCAAACGCTCAGGAAAATCGACCGGAGAATTCCCGCCGCATACGCCCCTTTGACAAATAAATAAACATATGCAAAAATGACGGTGAGAAGGGGCCATTGAAAGTCAAGCGCAGCGGACGTCCATTGTCTGACCGCGGCGACCATCAGTGTTGCGACAATGTTGAGGACGAGGAGAAACGAATAAAAATGGGACGCGGCGACGAGATGATCGTATAGATATCGCGATCGCCAGGTCACGAGCAACATCCAGACGGCCAGAAGCGGAAATTGCACGATGATGAAAGACTTGGCGAGCGTTTCCGATTTTGCATTGTACACCGGCTCGTATATGTCCATCGATACGTCGTCGAACGCCATTTTGTTTTGAACGACGCCGCGCGCCCATTCGGCGTATATGTACCAACGCGTCTGCATTTTCAGCGTCGAGTTGAACGTGTTGATATTGGCCAGCGGCTGGATCAAAAAATAAACGACATTCAGCAGAAGAAAAAGCGTCAGCGGTTTCATGGTCGGCCGACGCCGTCCCGTCAGATAGTCCCGTGTCAACTGCCCGGGTTGGAAAAGCAGGGACTTAATCGTCCTGGACAATTTCCCGTCGATAGCGGTCGCCTCCGCCAGCCATTCGCGCAAAAACCGGCCGAACGTCGGCCGGCCGTCGAGTCGCTTCTCTCCGCAACGAGCGCAGTATTCGCCGGTCCACGGCGTTCCGCAAGAGGGACAACGATCGGTGTCCATTGTCAAGATGATCGCGATATATTTTTTCAGTTTTTCAGGATTCGCCGGACGATTTTTTGCAAATGCGGAACCACGTCGCGTTCAAACCACGGATTTTTCTTCGCCCAGATCTGATTGCGCGGTGACGGGTGGACAAGCGGCCAGTATTCCGGCAGGTATTTTTTATAATTTTTGACCGTCGTCGTCACGTCGGAGGCTCGATCGCCGAGATAATAATTCTGCGCGTACGTCCCGATCAGCAGGGTCAGTTGAATCGTCGGCATGGCCTTGAGCAGTTTGGCATGCCAAAGCGGAGCGCATTCCGGCCGCGGCGGTAGGTCGCCGGAGGATCCCTTACCGGGATAACAAAATCCCATCGGTACGAGCGCAATCACGGAGTCGTCATAAAAAATGTTTTTGTCGATACCCATCCATAGCCGAAGCCGGTCGCCGCTGGCATCGTCCCATGGATTCCACTCTCGTGGACTTTTCGGCCCGGCGCCTGTCCAATGATGAGAATTTTGCACGACCGTCCCGCCTGAATGATCGGACGGACTCCCGAAGGCAAAAACGTTTTGCAATGACGACATGCACGGATATCGCGAAGCAGCGACTTCATGAAAGGTCATTCCGCATGATAATCCATTTCCTCGGGGAGTCGATTGTTTTCCAATCGGCTGTCGCTCACGACACACGCCGCCGAATCGTTGCACCAGTCGATGACTTCGTTGTCCGTGATCCTGCATCCGGAAATCCGGACCGGAGATTTCATTTCGGTCGTTTCGAACAGATAGGCCGACAGGCCGGACCGGTTGTTGTCGATCACGGAGCGGGTAAATCGAACATCCGACGATGCATACAGATTGATAAAGCCGCCGACCTGGCTTTGGTTATTTGAAAACCGGCAGTCTTCAAAAGTCACGTCGGTACACTCCGACAGGGATAAGATATTATAGGAACACTGTTCGATCGTCGTCTTGCGGACACGCAGAACATCCGTCCTTTCGGCAAAGATGCCTTCGGTCCCGCTCCCGAAAAGACGGCAATTGCGAATCGTGACGTCCCGGCAGGTCTGGAATTTCAATACCCCGCCGGTGCAAAAGCCCGGTTCCGGTCCGTGTCCGAGAACGAGATTTTCCAGAACGATACGGCCGCCGAAATCGAAAACCAGTACATTCCCGAACGTCGGCTGCGTAAGAATTTTTGTTTCGCCGCGTGAAGCGCCGCGAATCGTCAGGTTGCTGACGCCGAGGATATGCAGTTCCGCATCCACGTAATCCGTTGTAATCGAAACGGACGGATTGGAGATCTGCTTTTCGAACGCTTCCGACAGGACGTACGTTCCGGGATCCAATTCAATTACGCGATTTGAACCGATGGCCGCGATGAACGTATCGACGGAATGCACGCGAATAACGGGCATCGTCGACGACGGTGTACGGATTGCACAGGAGCAGGACGTTAACAGACACGCGATCCCGAGTGCGCGAATCGGAAGTCTCATACGTTATCATGCCTTGCCGGTTGGTAACTCCAGATACGACTTTTCCCGGTTATTCGGTAGACTGAATTTCGAAAATGCGCTTAAACATTTGGCGTACGGATATCGCCAAACTGCATGTGACGAGGCGGAGTGCGACGCATGGTTTTGGCCGCCTCGACTCGGCATCCGACAACAAGGGCTTACGCGTCACACTCCATAATACGCCATCCGTGATGCCGTGCCCATTGCCGCAGGTCCGTGTCGGGACAAACGGCCACGGGTTCCTTGACGGCATTCAGCAGAAACAAATCCGCACCTTCATTACCGTACGCGGCGGCTTCGGAAAGCTGCGAACCGTTTTTTTGACAGTAGCGCTCCGCCAGCACGCGCTTACGGTCTGCGTACGGATGAAGATCGGTCATGCAACCGGTGAGACGTCCTTCACGAACTTCGAGCGCGCTGCAGATGAAATCGTCCGTCCCCAACTCGTCGGCTAGCGGCCTGACCAGTTGCGGGAGACTTCCGCTGAGAAGAACGATACGAGCGCCGTTTGCTTTACGGGCCGCGATTTCGGCGCGTAATGCCGGACGAATATCGTTCCGGACGAACGTCTCAAAACAACGACGTGCGGCATCCGTGAGCGTTTGTTCAGAGAGGCCCGACAGGTACGATTTATTGGTTTTGAATCCCGTCTGGAAAAACTCGACCGGATGACGAAACAAAAAACGACTACCCGCGCGGGCCAGGTCGCCGACACCGAGATGCCCCTGCTTCAGAAGGAGTTTGAGTAACCGCCTTTCCGAAGAATGGCGCGTGATCGTACCGTCGATGTCGAAAAAGGCGATCATACGGTCTCCCTCGCAAAAAGGTTTTTACTCTCGGCAATGACGGGCAAACCGCGGACCAGGCTGACCACGGTGGTGAAAATGGCCAGATAAACGCCGACTTCATGCGACAGCGGAGAAATCCATAAATGTTCTTCAAGATCCGCTTCTCGCAAATGCGGTTCCCGTACCAGCAGCACGATGATCAAATAAGGGAACGTTATACCTTTGATCACGCCGTAAAATCCGCGCATAAAGCGTCCGGAAACGAGAAAGCGGCCGAACGAATTCGTCATCATGGTACTTTCACCGAATGCGGTTTTGCCTTCCGCGAGCGCCTGACTGCGGATCGCGTCGGTGAAAAATCCGCGCGACATGACGATGATCGGGATCCAGACCGGAATCACGTCGAGATCGGCAAACACGATCCAGAACACGTTTTCAACGATCCGGTCGCCCGTGATGTCGAGAACACCGCCAAATTGCGTCACCTCGTTTCGCCGCCGTGCCACGTACCCGTCGAGCGCGTCCATCATGATGATGACGATTGAAAGCGCGACGGCCACGATCAAACTACTCATGCTCTGGGCGTATACCAGAGTCACCGCCGCATACAAAACCAGTATGCGGGCAACCGTAATACCGTTGGCCAGATTGATAAACGGAAACAAATGGTCCTCCTCTCACCGACAAAAAAATAGGGAGCGATGCTCCCCCTTCGCAGACAGGTATGTGTGAAAAAACATTAGCAAACTAATGATTTAGCGTCATCGACACAATTTTTTTCTCGAAAACGGTTACCGATACATCTTCCCTTGAACAGTGAAAAACTGACAATTGACAACGTTCGTTCTCTGTAAATGTCGTACTTTGATCCAGAAAGGGTGGCTTATGATAACACTCATGCTTGAGGAGAAAGACAGGGATCTTCTAAGACGCGTTTTGGAATATTATCTTTCTGAACTGCGGATGGAAGTGGCGGGAACGGACCGCCAGGAGTTTCGCGACAAACTGAAGGACGAAGAAGAGACGCTGAAAATTATTTTATCACGGCTTGGATGAATCAGGATCGGTCCAACAGCCAGTGGGATTTCGGGACCACGCGAGTGGACCGGCGGTCGGTGTGATCCCGCAGCCAAGGGTAATACGTACTGGATGACAGATTCAGCCACTCGAGTAATTGGCCTAGCCTCAGATCGGATTTTTGATGAAGTCCGTTCACGTGATGAATCACGTTTTGTTGAATGTCCGGCTCGACCCATTGGGCGTTCAAATCGCCCCATCGGTGCTTTTTTTAATTCGAGATTCTCCTGGGCCAACTCACTGATCAGGGTATTGCGCTGTTTGAGTTTGGCTTCCAACTCTTGGATACGCGCTTGTTCCTTTCGAGTTGAGAAGTCACTCCGTTTACGAGAGAAGATCTCTGAGGCGTTCTCCAACAGTTGTTTCCGCCACCGGTAAAGATCATTGGGAGTTACGTGATGCCTCGCGGCCAACTCGCCGATCGATAAACCGCTTTCGATCCATTCTCTCAAAACGGTCGCTTTTTGCTCATTGCTGAGGTGTTTTCGGGTCTTCATGGTGGAATCTCCTTGTTGCTTAATCTAAACTAAGGAAATTCCAATTTCATCTGACACAGGACACAGCTAGCTAAAATTAAGGCGTCAAGTTCAAGAGAGGGTACAACAAAGAAGATTTTTATTATAGGCACATTAATATTTATGGCAGGTGTTACCGCCGTCGTACTCGTTTTTAAAGATCAGTATTTTGTCACGTGGATGGCTTTTCTATCAGGCTTGGGTTGCGGTTTTGGTCTAAGTAAATTTTTGTCTTCACCTACAGAATCCGAAGATCCCACCACAATTGAGCCAAATAGATCCTCTTAGAACGTTTTCAGTTCAAGCGTTAAAATCCTGCTGCAAATTCGGTAATCAACGCTCCCGCCTTCAGCGTTGAGTCGGAGTGGCTGAGAGATCAAAACGAGAAACTGAAAAAATTTGAATCCCAAAACGTTTGTGTGTATACTCCGACGCGCTGAAGCGCTACGGTTGAATTATCATCTCAGGAGACGGTTTCCATGAATATTATCGTGTGCATGAAACAAGTGCCCGACACCGAAACGCGCGTCAAAATCGGTGCCGACGGCAAATCGATCGATCTGACATCGGCCAACTTCATCATCAATCCGTATGACGAATTTGCCATCGAAGAAGCGATCCGGCTGAAAGAAAAATTCGGCGGTGAAGTGACGATTGTGACGCTCGGTCCCGACAAGGCGGAAAACGACGTTCGAAAAGCGCTGGCCATGGGCGCCGACAAAGCGGTTTTGCTGAAGGGCGACGGATTTACCGGCGATATGGCGACGGCGCTGGCGGAAGAGATCAAAACGATGTCGTACGACCTGGTCTTTTTTGGAAAGCAGGCCATTGACGAAGACGCCGGACAGACGGCGCAGGCCGTCGCGGAACTACTCGATCTGCCGTGCGCGACCGTCGTCGTCAAATTGGACGTTGATGCCGAGAGCAAAACGCTCGTCGCGGAACGGGAAATCGAAGGAGGCAAAGAGGTTGTCGAAATGCCGTATCCGGCGGTTATTGCCGCGCAAAAAGGGTTGAACGAACCGCGGTTGCCCAATCTGAAAGGCATCATGGCGGCGAAGAAAAAGCCGCTTGAGAAAAAAGACCCGGCGACCAGTCCGTCTCTGTATGAAGTCGTGGCAATGGAGTTGCCTCCTGCGAGACCTGCAGGTCGCATCATCGGCAAAGGCGCTGACGCAGTACCGGAACTCGTCCGGGTGCTGCACGAAGAAGCGAAGGTCATTTAAGAATCATCAAAAGAAGTCAATGGAGATATCATGTCGATATTAGCATTTGCAGAACAGCGCGGAGGCGCGCTCAAAAAAGCGGCTTTTGAAACGGTCAGTACGGCGGTCAAATTAGCCTCTGACCTCAATACCCAGGCCGTCGGCGTCGTTGTCGGTTCCGGCGTCGAAAGCATCGCGTCGGAACTGGGGAAATATGGCGTGTCCAGAGTGATTGTCGTCGACGACCCGGTGCTGGCCAATTATTCAACGGAGGCGTACGCTCAGGCCGTTGAAGAGGCGATCAAAAAAGAAAATGCTAAAACCTTGTTGTTGCCCGCAACGGCGATGGGCCGCGACCTTTCGGCGAGAGTGGCCGCGCGGTTCAAGGCCGGACTTGCCAGCGACGTGACTTACATAGACGCCGTGGGAGGGAAACTGATGATCACACGTCCGATTTTTGCAGGTAAGGCGTTTCAGAAAATTTCCATTACGTCCGCGGTCCAGGTCATTACGCTGCGTCCCAATGTTTTCAAGGCGCGCGAGACCGGTGGTTCCGCCACCGTTGAAAAGATCGCGATATCGTTTAAACCGGTTCGGGCCAGGGTCAAGGACACCGTGGTGGAGTCGGGGAAGAAAATCGAACTGACCGAGGCGGAAATTATCGTCTCCGGCGGCCGCGGCCTGAAAGGTCCGGAAAACTGGAGCATGATCAGTGAGCTGGCCAGTGCGCTTGGGGCGGCTCAGGGCGCCTCGCGAGCCGTCGTCGATGCGGGATGGAGGCCCCATGAGGAGCAGGTCGGTCAGACTGGAAAAACCGTGAGTCCGACGTTGTATGTCGCGGTCGGCATTTCAGGCGCGATCCAACACCTGGCCGGCATGTCGAGTTCGAAGTACATCGTTGCGATCAACAGCGACGCGGAAGCGCCGATTTTCAAGATCGCGGATTACGGAATCGTCGGGGATGCATTTGAGATCCTGCCTGTCCTGACCCAAGAAGTGGCCAAAATCAAAGGCAAGTAATTTTCCAGGCAACCCCCGAAATTTTTCACAGATTGAGACATAGGTTTAGCGAGAT
>CAYZJB010000072.1:0-12940 GCA_964478735.1 uncultured Bacteroidota bacterium
AGTCTCCAACTTTTGAATCCCTATTTTGTTCGGTTTGATTTTAAGATAAGCAGTTGTGTGGGTTGAAGTAGCGATCATTTCTACAATCATAATCTGGCTACAAAGAGAGCGTATTATTGGGATCGGAGATGGGGGATTAATTACAACCTGCGCTCTGAGCGGAAGCTGCGCGATCCTTATCAATTGGCTTTTGCGGTCTCTGACATTAAGTGGCTCATCAAGTTGGTTTGTAATTTCCAGCTTTTGCTTGGCTATAACAGTAGCCGTGGCTATATATGGTGTTGTCCGATTCATGACAATGAAGAAATTATTGACTGACTCGTGACATTGTATGACACGACGACATGATCGAATTTCTACATCAACAAAATTATACTCTCATTCCCAATATGGATGACTACTTTATGGATGACTACTTTAGAATGTATGTCTGTTCATTCTCTGAAATTAACGATAGCATCTGGAGCCATTATGCTAAGAATCATACGGGTCCGTGCGTTGGGCTGGCTGTCACTAATTCCAGCTACCCGTATCTAAAGTTCGAAAGCACACATCTAAAGTTAAAACCTGACGACTTTGGCACTGCTTATTACGCCTGTACATGGTGGAATACGATCAACAAATGCCAAAAAAATTTAATCCCATTTTGGAAGACTGGGAATCAGTTGATCGATTTACGAGAAAGAGTGGCGAATTGTTTTGCCGGTTGATTGGACGTCCTCCCAACATTTGTTTTTGAAAAAGACAACGACCCGTTCCGCAACGATTTACTCACGACTTCAAGTCTAACTCATGTAGCTTGTTACCGAGCTGTTCGCAAAAAAAAGATCTTACGGAGTTAATATAGTTCCCATATAGGCATGAGTAAGAGTTTGGGAAAGTCCTCGAATACCGTGGTGTACCAAGGGAGTTGGTATATCCAATCAGTTAGCGCAACTCTTGCGCTCTTCTTACTTGGAAACGTGTATGCACTATCCTTAGGTGTGCTTTTTGCGGTTGTACCGATTGTCATCCAACTCGCACTCTTATTCTTGATTGGTCAACATCATGAATTCGTTCCATTCCTTATCAAAACATGGTGCGTTATTTTAATGCTCGGAGGTGGATGCGGCGTTTTCGCAACCAGTTTGGGTGTGGTCGATCTGACTCTTTTTGACTCGAAGGAGATAATCGACAACCGACCGGCAGTTCAAATTATTCTTGATGGCGTTCACTTTATGTTTGGGCTAATCTATTTCATGTTCTGCTCAGACTACGTTAAGACGATTCCACTATCAAAGATAGAAAACGAAAATGCGAGCGGCGGCGGTACATAACATTCCTGTTACGCGTTACTGCGATGGAACGCGAAATCGAAAAGAGTATCATAAATCATTCACGGCTCTGCTGCGCGGCGTTTGAACGCCGCGCTACCTGACGCCTCAATCTACACTCCACGTGACACGGGCTTTCCAAGCCCGTGCTGTACAAGACCAATCCCTCGTTTTCAAGAGGGCAATTTCTGCCTTGTGGCGCAAGCCTTGCACTGAACACAAAATGGCATCTATGGGCCTTGAGAAGCTGGGTATACACGAGGCAAGTTCGCACAGATACGGCGAAAATATGCCTGAGTTACCACTTGGTCGGGACTGCGGGCGCTGCTGTCTGCCAAGAGGTACGTCATGGGCAAATTTTAGCAGACACGCTATAAACAGACGCTTTCGATTGAAATATTAAATAGCAAAAAAATTTAAAAAAACTTGCGAAACCGAATAGTTGCGCTTAACTTGCAACTAATTGGTTGCGCAATCATAAATACTGAATACTATGAGAAGAGACATTTATCAGGCGATCGCCGACCCGACAAGGCGGGCCATTATCGCTTTGATTGCAGTACAGGCAATGACACCCAACGCCATTGCCGACAACTTCAATACCACGCGACAAGCTGTCTCTAAGCACTTACGCATTCTGACAGAATGCGAACTTGTGAAACAGGAACATCATGGTAGAGAAATTTACTACTCTCTAGAAATTGACAAAATGAAGGAAATAGACAAATGGCTTGAACCGTTTCGCAAAATCTGGCAAACCCGATTTAATCAACTCGACCATGTATTGTCAACCCTTAAAAGGAATAAAAAATGAAAAACAACCTGCTCTTCGATTTTACCGTTGATAAAACAAAAAAAACGGTATTCATAATCAGAGAATTTGCGGCCGAACTGTCATTGGTTTGGGACGCATTTACGAAAGAAGAAATTCTTGACCAATGGTGGGCGCCCAAACCGTATGAATCAAGAACCAAATTTATGGACTTCAAGGTGGGTGGACGTAGATTTTACGCAATGGTTAGCCCCGAAGGGCATGAGATGTGGGCCATTCAGAAATATACTTCCATTACTCCAAAAACCAATTTCAAATTTTTGAATGCATTTGCAGACAAAGATGAAACCCCTCATTTGCCCGGTTCTGATTGGGATTTAACTTTCACCGAGCAAAACGGGAAGACAAAAGTCAGCATTACGATTTACAACGACTCCCTTGAACGCATGGAGAAAATGATTGAAATGGGATTCAAAGAAGGATTTACAATGACATTGAACGAATTGGAGACCTTATTACAAGAACAAAAAAAATAATGATAATCGTGTAATTCCCTGAATGCCGAGAAATACGCGAGGCAAGTTCGCATAGATACGGCGAAAAATGTGTCTGAATCCCGAGCGAAGCAGAGGGGTGAGTGTATTTTTCGCCACCAGATAACGAACTTGCGGAGTCGGCATTTTTCTCAGAGCCCGCCGATAGGCGGGGTATCAAGACAAAGAAAGTGGCATCCGAAAGCAACCGTCAGGCTTCGCCGTGCTTCATCCACTTCACAAGAACTTCACTTCGCGCAAAGCAAAAAAAGACCAACCCACCCTGTGTCCCTCCTCTTCAAGCGGAGGGATCGGGTGGGTTGGAATGTCAACGCTACGCGATGTGGCACCGCACTACGCCGCGCTCACGGCGTCACAGAAACGAGATCTTCAAATCCCTTTTCACCCTTCGTCGCGATCGCACGCAGGAGCCCGACACCGGGTGCGTAAATTTTGTTTTCCTCGATCCCCGGCTCCAGAAGATTGTATTCCAGGGTCCTGAGACAATTATTAAACGTTCCGTACGGGACCGTGATCGTTTCGTTTAGACTCAGGACCTGTCCGACGTCTTCGGCTTCGCCTGCATAATATTCCTGCCGGTACCACAGTCCTTCCAACGGCTGCGCCAGCATGATGATGCCGGGCAATGCGCCGTCGAGACCGGCTTCCCATGAACCCGACGTGTTGACTACCTGACCGCCTTCGATCTCGCGCGAGTCTTCGCCGAAATACCAGACGTTGCCGGAACGGTCCTGCGCGTACCAGTCGAACGTGTCCTCGACCAGGTCGCCTTCTTCGAATTCACTCGCCTGCACGACTCGGCATTCCACGCCCATCACGATGCGAATGCTGTCGGTGACCCGTTCGTTTACGGCAACCGCTTTTCCGTCTTCATCTTCTCCGATATAATTCCACATGCGTCCGACGGAAATCGGAAAATACGTGTTTCCCGTGATCGAATCGCCGGGCAAAAAATCGGCCGGATCGATGTCCACGAGATACGGAGAATTGGCCGGATTCGACGGGTCAGGATCTTCTTTTTCGCATCCTAACATCGCTATAATCGCAAGTCCCGCCATAAGTCTGATGAGAGTCGACATAAACGCCTCCTGATTTTTTTTGAATCGTGAAAATCTGATTACAACATAGTTCGTCAACCTTAAGCCAACCTTAAACATCCGTTAAATCTTCTAAAGCAAGGATTTACGCGTTGCCTAATCGACAATACCTGCGGTATATTGACCCATGACGATCTACCGTGAATGGCCATGAGAATATTAATCGTCGAAGACGACCAAAGGCTCGCGCAATTTCTAAAGCACGGACTGACGCAGGACGGTTTTGCCGTCGATGTCTGTCCGGACGGTGAATCCGCGCTGGTCGAATTCGAAGTCAACTCGTACGACCTGCTCATCGTCGACTGGATGTTACCGGGGATGGACGGTATTTCCGTTTGTAAATCGATTCGCGCAAAAGGATCCGGTGTTCCCGTGCTTTTCCTGACCGCACAGGATTCCGTTCAGGATAAAATCAAAGGCCTCGAATCGGGCGCCGACGATTACCTGACCAAACCGTTTTCGTTCATGGAACTGGCCGCGCGCCTTCAGGCCCTGCTCCGACGGCGTCATGCGCCGATCGAGACGTTGACGATCGACGATCTGGAAATGGTCGTCCCGGAACGCAAAGTGACCCGCGGCGGAAAACGGATCGACCTGTCCAACAAGGAATTTGCCGTTCTCGAATTTTTCCTGCGCAACCGCAACCGGCTGATCACGCACGCCGCGCTGGCCAATCACGTCTGGGAAGCGGACTTCGACTCCGGAACAAACCTGATTTATGTCTACGTGGCCCAGCTTCGCAACAAACTCGATTGCGGTTCACGCCGGCCGTTGATCCACACGGTACGCGGCGCGGGTTACATGATGAAATTACCGGAGGAATGACGATGGTGCATCCCCTTCCCGATCGCCGGTTCATCCTGCTCCTCGCGACGCTGACATGCGCTGCACTTCACGCTCCGGCCAACGCCCAGGACAGTCTTTTCACGATGTCAATCGAAGATTTATTGAACCTCAACGTCCGGATTTCCACGGCGCTCAAAACCGCCTCGACGCCGGACGATGCGCCCGCCGCGGTGTTTGTCCTGACCCGTGAAGATATCGACAACATGGGTCTGCTGACGCTCGGCGAAGCGTTGAATCTCGTTCCCGGGTTTACCGTCGGGAAGTCGATCCAGAGCGGGCAGCAGAAAAACATTTACGTACGAGGCGAATTCAGTTCCCTTTCCGAAGGCATCCTGCTCCTGTACAACGGTCAGCGGCTCAACGACGGCATTACCGGCGGTCCCGTCGGTTTCCGTCCCGACATTCCGCTCGACAACATCCGCCAGATCGAGGTCGTGCGCGGACCGTCCAGCGCCCTGTACGGCGCCAACGCGTTTGTCGCCGTGGTCAACCTCATCCCCTACCGTGCGGTGGACGTGCACGCATCGGCGCTGTCGGGACAGATCGGCACCCGGGGACACGCCATTGGCCGGGCGTCGCATCGTTTCTCATTCGGAAAACGCGCGGCCGCCGTCATATTCGGCAGTTATCACCGGTTGAATGAAGACCTGCCGCAACGCGACGTTGAACAAAGTGTTTTCGACACGGTATCGGGAAATTTCGTACCGAGGTCGTGGACCAACCGGTTCAATCTCGAACAATTCGACCTCACCTCAATCGGCAGCTCGTTCAGCCTCGGAAATGCCGAGATCGAAGCGGAGTACAATCGGTCAACGTCGGCCAACAACTGGGGCATGGGCTCCATTCAACCGACGGCACCGCTGGAAAATGAACATAAAAATTCAAATCTCCGGCTCGGCGTCCGTTATTCCTCTCCGCTGGCGTCACACCACCGTTTGCACCTGCTTGGAAGTTACGAGACGCACGGCGCTGAAAACGTATACAAAGTCGAAAATTTCCGCCCGATTTTTGCCCCGGGTTTCAACCCTCCGGGCCGGGCCAGTATTTTTGAATCCGAACTCGGTACGTCCACGACCAACGTCGAGGCGTACACGGAATTGCTCTGGTCGCTCCATCACGTGACCGTGGCCGGCGTCAACGTCCAGGCGGAAATCGTGGACAATATCGACAATTCAACGGCCATCCTCGACGTCAATGGCGACGGTATTTTCGACGCCGTGGCGACCGACGACACGCTCGATACTCATTTCGGCTCGGACACGCGAAAAATTTATGCCGCTTTCCTGCAGCACACGTGGACGCCGTGGAAACAATTGACGTTGACCGCGGGCGCGCGTTTCGATCACTACAGTGACGTCGGCAATACGCTCAACCCGCGGCTGGGCATCGTCATCAGCCCGTCGGACCGGTGGAGGATCAAAGGCATGGCCGGACGGGCGTTCCGCGCACCGTCGTTTTTCGAAAGGGTACAGAGCGACTTCAGTTCCCTGACCGGCCGCCTGATCGAAAATCCGGATCTCCGCCCGGAAACGATCGAGACCTTTGAAGTGCAGGTCTCTTTTTCGCCGACCGAATCCGTGTCCATCAGCGTGAACGGGTTTTACAACGACATTCAGGACGCCATTCACCAGGTCACGGTCGAACAGCCGGGGGTCCCGACGCAGACGCGATGGGAAAACGCCGTCAGCCGGGACTGGAAGGGTTTTGAAGTCGCCCTGCGGTACGCTCCGACGTCGAGAATTTCTTTATTCGGGAATTATTCGTACACCCAGACGACGGACGAACGTGCGGCCGACGTCGAAACGCCCGTCGTCGGCATTCCCAATCATGCGTTGAACATCGCCGTCAACGGTCGGTTCGGCCGATGGAACGTCAATGTCCACACGATCTCCCGATTCGGATGGAACGACGTTCCCGCCCTGTCCACGTCCGCCGTACAAAACCCGCGAATCTTCCTGAAATCGTACACGTTGCTCAATGCACGAATCAGGGTCCGAAACGTCTGGAAGTCGTTGGGTCTGACGCTCGACGGGCGCAATCTTCTCGATCAGGACTATTTTTTTGCGGACGATCGCGTGTTTGTGCCGCAGGGCATTGCGGGCAATGCACGGCGAGTGGCCGTCGGATTGGAGGTTACGTTTTAACATGACCCGCGCCGTCCAACATCTTGCGGTCATCGTCCTGCTTGCGATTCCGCACGCCGTTTTCACTCAGAACACGGAAAGGGCGTATGAAATCCATCAAATCGAAGCCGCTTTCATTTACAACTTCATCGACTTCGTCACGTGGCCCGGTTCCGCGGCGCCGGACGGCGATTTTACGATCGGCGTTCTCGGCGCCGACCCGTTTGGCGACGCGTTCGCTTCCGTCGAGGGATCGGACGTCGGAGGTAAAATCTTTCGTGTAAAAAAATCGGACCGCCTGGACGATCTGATGAACTGCCGTATTCTTTTTATTTCGTCATCCGAAGCGCCGCGGACGTCCGGCATTTTACGACGGGTCCAGGACTTGCCGGTGCTGACCGTTAGCGATATGGACCGGTTCACTCAACTCGGTGGCATGATCCAATTTTACGTCACCGATATCGGCGGTCAATTGAAAGTACGTTTTGATATCAATAAACCACGCGTCGACGCGTCCGGATTGAAGATGAGTTTTAAACTTCTCTCCCTGGCGAGGCCCAAACCATGATCGAGTTCCTCCGCCGCTTGTCCATTCGGGCCAAACTGATCGTCATCATTATGTCGGTCACGATGACCGCGCTTCTGATCTCATCCGTTGCGTACGTGATCTATGACGTCGCGACGTACCGTACGGCGCTCGAAGAAGAACTGCGGGTACTGGCCCAGATGACCGGCGATAACTGCGCCGCCGCGCTCCAGTTCGACGATGCCGCGGGCGCCGCCGAAGTCCTGGCGACGTTCCGCAACCGGCCGTCCATCATCTCCGCCGGCGTTTTTAAATCGGACTCCGTACTTTTTGCCGCTTACGATCGCACAGGCCAAAATCGAACACGGACGCCTCACGATCGGCAGCCGCCGTTGGGCGTCGTCTGGACGCCGGACGATGTACGGATCGTGCTTCCTATCGAGTCCCGCGACAGACCGATCGGCGCCATCGCCCTCCGGTGCGACCTGAGTTCGCTTCAGTCCACTCTTCAAAAAGACATTCTGATCGTCGGAGCCTTGTTCGTACTGACGGGCCTTGCCGCCTTCGTCCTCGCCACGCGACTGCAGCGCGTGATCGTACGTCCCGTGCTCGAACTGTCCGCCGCGGCCAAACACGTGGCGGAAACGAAAGACTACAGCATTCGATCGGACGCCCGTCACCAGGACGAGATTGCCGAACTGGCACGGGCCTTCAACCGCATGCTGTCGGAAATTCAGGACCGTGAGACGTCGCTGAAAAATGTCCGGGATCACCTCGAGGAACTCGTCGAAGAGCGCACCCAACGGCTTCAGACGGCCAACGAGCAGCTTCAAAACGAAATGACGGAACGCGAAAAAGTCCAGGCACGGTTGATCACCGCCAAAGAGGAAGCCGAAAAGGCCAACCGCCTGAAGTCGCAGTTTCTCGCCAACATCAGCCATGAATTACGTACGCCCATGAATTCGATCCTCGGCTTTTCGAATCTGCTCCTGAAATCCGGAGATCCGAAAGTTCGCGATTATGCGGAAACCATCCAGCGGAGCGGCCAGCGACTGATGCGGCTCATCGACGATATTCTCGATCTCTCCAAGGTCGAAGCCGGCAAAATTCGTATTCAGAAAAAACCATTCGACGTCCGAAACCTGGCCGTCCTCAAGGACACGATGGCGCCGCTCCTTCAGGGAAAGTCGATCGATTTTACCCTTCATTTCGATCCCGATCTGCCGCAGACGATATGCTCCGATGAGGTTAAAATTATGCAGATTCTGACTAACCTGGTCGGAAATGCAATTAAATTTACTCCGTCCGGCTTCGTCAGGGTCGAATGCCTGCCTTTCCGCGACGGACGGAAAATTCTTTTCCGAGTCGAGGACAGCGGCATTGGCATTCGTCCCGAACATCTCGATTCGATTTTTGAAGAATTTTACCAGGTCGACCGCGACAAGGGACGCGCGACCGGATCGGGCCTCGGGCTGACCATCAGCCGTCAACTCGCCATCGCGCTCGGCGGACGGCTCTGGGTCGAATCGGCGTTCGGAAAAGGTTCGTCGTTTTATTTTACCATCGACGTTCAACCGTCGGTAGACACGTCGACGTATTTACCGGAGGAGCCGGCCGACGTTTCCCTTCCGGGCGGCCGCGACGTTGCAAGCAGTTCACGCATTTTGATCGCAGAAGACGAGGAAACCAATCAGAAATTATTTTGTGAACTGCTCGCCGGATTTGACTTTCGGGTGGTTTCAGACGGAATCGAGGTGCTCCGCGAATGTCGCCGGGAAAAACCGGCGTTGGTCCTGATGGACATCATGATGCCGAACCTCGATGGTGAGGCGACCCTGCTCGAAATGCGGAAAGACGACGCGTTGAAAGATATCCCCGTCATTGCGGTAACGGCCAGGGCCATGGTGGGCGACCGGGAAGCGCTGATGGATAAAGGCTTCGACGGCTATCTTGCAAAACCGATCAACGAAAAGGATTTGTACACCGTGATCGCGGCCTACGGCATCCGCACCGACCGAGCGCCGCAGCCATCCTCCCCGGCCATTCGCTCGGATATCCTATCCCTGCTCCATGAATTACAACAGTTGAAATTTTTTCAGAGCCAGGACATTCGAAGACGTCTTCAAAAGTTGAAGGAACTCGACACCGACCACACGGTTTTCAAGAGACTCTCAGACATTTATCGGCGGAGGGATGAGGGGGCTTTTTACGAGGAATTGAACGCGTTGCTGAACGGGATGGAACGCGAACATGAGCACTGAATCGCCGGAAAAAGCGTTGATCCTTGTCGTGGACGACGACCACGACAATATCAACGTCATTGAAGAAATACTGGAGCGTTTCGGTTTCGATTATTATTCGATCACCGATCCACGGACGATTCATTCCGTTCTCGACCATCGCCTGCCCGATCTCGTTTTACTCGATCTGTATATGCCGGGCCAGAGCGGGCTGGAGACTCTGACGGCATTGAAGCGCGATCCTCGTTATAAGTCGCTGCCCGTGATCATGTTGACCGCCGAAACGGACAAACACATGCTATCAACGTGTCTGGATGCCGGCGCCATGGACTATCTCAACAAACCGGTCGACGCGATCGAACTGCAGGCCCGCATCCGCTCGGCGCTCAGCATCAGTCGGCTCACCCGGGCCCTGGCCCTACAAAACGACGAACTCAACCGCAAAAACAAGGAGCTTCAAAAATTTACCGGCACGATTGTTCACGATCTCAAAAACCCGTTGACGGTCATTACGGCGTCGATCGATTTTATTCGCCAGAGTCTGACCGGACAAAAACAGGCCGCCGAATTCGCCGACATGATCAAGTCCGTGGCGTTTGAAATGCGCGACTCGATCAATGAACTCCTCAATCTCAGCCGCATTCAGCAGGGTCTGTTGGACCTGCACCTCGTGAGCGGAAATCCGATCCAGATCGTGGAAGCCTGCCTTACGCGATTACGGCTGCTGGCCAACAAAAAATCCATTCGGCTCATTCACGACGTCACCGAGCTTCCGCCGGTACGTTATGATGAAAAAGTTTTACAGAGCCTTCTCATCAATCTGATCGACAATGCGATCAAATTTTCCCATTCCGGGTCGGTGGTGCAGGTACGGTATACGGTGGACGCAGAAAATGTCACCGTGTCCGTGATCGATCAGGGCCAGGGCATGACGGAAAAAGACCTCGCGCTTGCCTTTCATGATTTTCAGCGGCTGAGCGCTCGGCCCACGCAAGGTGAATCGTCGACGGGATTGGGTCTCGCCATCGTTCGGAGTCTGGCGCATGCCATGGGTTCGGAGGTGGGCGTCCGATCGGAAGGACCGGGAAAAGGCTCAACGTTCTGGTTCACTTTGAAAAGAGCGACGTTATGAAAATTTTCCAATCGGAACAGATGGAGATTGATCAAGCTTCACGCCATCGGCTGATTTTGGACGGTAAATCTTCATCACCCAGGTCACGACAAAGTTGCCTCAATCTCGGATAAGCGCCCTTCCACTCGAGGTCTCTCAGATCTTCTTTCAGCGGGACGTCCACACGCAGTGTCGCGAGCTGACGATACAAAAACGCTTCGTCTTTTTTTTCCGTCAACGTTTGCGCCAGACGATTTGCGCCGCGCAGGTCCAATCCCCACGATGCCGGATCGTCCGGGATCGACTCCAAATGTTTGAATTTGGATAATACGGCCGATGCGGATTTAGCGCCCCATCCGGGGATTCCCGGATAACCGTCCGCTGCATCGCCTACGAGTCCGAGCCAGTCCGGAATGGACTCCGGTAGGACCCCGAACTTCTGCACGACGCCGCTGTCGTCGAGGACGATATCGCGCCGGCGGTCCCAACAGACCACGCGGTTGCCATCGACCATCTGTGCGAGGTCTTTGTCGGGAGAGCAGATCACGATCCGGTCGACGCTTTTGTCGTTTTTAAAACGCGCCACACCACTGGCAATCCCATCGTCGGCCTCAAACTCGACCATCGACCATACCGTGAGGCCCAGAGCGGACACGGCCGCTTCGGCCAACGGAAACTGCGAATACAGGTCCGGGTCGATGCCTTCACCGGTCTTATAGCCGGCATACAGCCGGTTGCGAAAGGATTCGATCACGGTGTCAAACGCGCACGCCACGTGCGTTGCACCGGACGCCGTGAACAGGCTCAAAAGGCTTCGGACAAGACTCAGTGTCGCTCCGACCTCTTTACCGTCCGGAGATTTTCTGGGAGGCGCTCCGTAGAAATTCCGGAAAAGCTCGTAGGTGCCGTCGATAAGATGGATGGTGATGGGCAACGTCTTCCTGAGTTTATTTTCTCGGGTTCTTCAAAATGAAGCCTACGTCACATGACGGTTATAAAAGCGAAGCGATGCGTGGATTGAGTAAATTTGTGAAAGGAAAAGCCGGCGGCTCAGTTGGCGGCGACCATCGCTTCCTGGTCGGAATAGTGTTTGAATATTTTCAGGATTTCCGGTAACGCGTCCTTGAACGCCTCGACGACACGGGGATCAAAGTCCACGCCAACCCGCCGCTCAATTTCACGGACCGCGTCTTCGAGCGACCATGCTTTTTTGTACGCCCGTTCCGTCGTCAGGGCATCGAAGACGTCGCTAACGGAACAGATGCGCGCGAAAATCGGAATGTCGTCGCCGGCAAGGCCGTTAGGGTAGCCGGTTCCGTCGTACTTTTCATGGTGCGAAAGGGCGATTTCTGCCGCGACCTGGATGAGCTTCGATTTGCTGCCCTGCAAAATCTCGTATCCCATGATCGTGTGCTCTTTCATAATCTCGTATTCGGAATCGGAAAGCCGGTCGTCTTTGAGCAGGATCGTGTCGGGCGTACCGACCTTGCCGATGTCGTGCATCGGCGCGGCCGTGAGCAGGATCTCCTGCTCCTCCGCGGACAGGCCGAGATGCGCGGCAATGGCCTTGCTGTACAGGGCCATGCGTAAAATATGTGCGCCGGTTTCGGGGCTGCGGTATTCCGTCGCCTTCGTCAACCGGAAGATCAACTCGCGCTCGCGGGCAATGATTTCCTTGGTCGCCTTGTGAACTTCTTCCGCCAGCCAGGCCGCTCGGTCGGTCAATGCTTTCTGGCTCTTCCGAAGTTCGAGCAAATTACGCGCACGGGCCAGCAATTCGATATTATCGATCGGTTTGGTCAAAAAATCGGTCGCGCCGATCTCGAGCGCCTTGTAGCGAACGTCTTTTTCGCCCGCCGCCGTAACCATGACGACGGGAATTTCTTTGAATCCCGGAAGCGCACGAAACGAGTTTATAAATTCGATCCCGTCGGGTGACGGCATCATGTAATCGACCAGAACGAGGTCCGGCGCTTCGCTATGACACCATTCGAGCGCCTGGGCCGAATGGGTATAACACACCGCTTCCGCCGGCAGACGCATCACGAGATTGCGCAAAATGGCAACATTGATCTCGTTGTCGTCGATGATGAGAACTTTCATGCGGTCATTGGATTCGGTTAGTGGGACGACGGTAATATAGACAAAATGGCGGGTATGCGAAACAAAAAAGTCGGACAGAGCCAGAAAGGTTCTTCCAACGGCTCGTTTTTGGCCGGTATTTACGGAGATCACCACCCGGCTCGAAAAAAAATTGCTGCTGTCCGGAGTGAATGGCCATTAAAAGAGAAACCGCTTCCGTTCCGCACAATCCTGAAGTTTGGACAAAAACAATTTGGGCAGAGGTTTATCATGACC
>CAYZJB010000073.1:0-11956 GCA_964478735.1 uncultured Bacteroidota bacterium
CTGGCAATCGTCGGACGCCTTGACGCCGTTGTGACAGCCGGAGCAGGACTCCATCGGCGGCAGGACCCGCGCATTTGCATATTCTTTTTTATTGATGTCGCCGTGACACGTTTCGCACGCGATCTTGAGGTCCGTGATGTGCTGCTGGTGATTGAAGATCAGTTCACGTTTGGGATTGGCGAAAACCGAATACGGTTCTTTGGACTCGACGTGGCACACGGAACACTCGGTCGTTTCCTTATCATGGCATTCGTAACACTCGGTCATCTTGCCGAGGTTGTTATCCGAGGCAAGTGTACTCGTTTTTACGGACGCGTGACATTCCGTGCATTCCGCGCCTTTGGCGGCGTGGAATTTATGGCTGTGTTTGATCAGCCGCGTTCGGTCTTCCTCTTTGTAAATGTCTGCATACCGGCGGCCGAGTTTATCGCCGGCAATGGAGGACGTCATCGGCAGTTTACCGGCACCGGCGCGGGGCGCCCACCAGACCGATGAGATCGCAAAAACCGACAGAACGAAGATAAACGGAATGATTCTCTGTTTACGCATGGGTCACCACCGTGAAAAGAGCCAGTAATTGGCTCGGATGAACATTCTCCAGTCCGACTTTTGTCCGCCATAGACGGGCGAGGCTTTAAGATTTTGCGTCAGATATTGGCCTTCGACGTCAACGCTGAGGGAACGGGACACGAGGCAGTTGGCCCGCAGAATTGCCGTCACGCTCGTGTTGACGTTATCAAGAACCTGTTGTGAGATCGGATCCACGACCATCGATTCAGTAATGTCGTCACCGCCAAAATCAAATCGGTAGTACGACACAGAGCCGTTCAATCCGATCTTCGGGTGGACGCGATGGTACGCCGTCAGAGCGACGGCATCCATCGTTCCGCCGTATCCTTCCCGTCGAGAATAATTGATCCCTACGCGGTCAAACGATGCAAAAAGTCCCCATCTCCACGCGTCCTTGAGTTTGTAAAAAACGTTCGCGTATTCTGCGCCTGCCGTGAACCGCGGAGTGAACCGATAGGCAGCACGCAGCCAGACTTCCTGATTGCTCTCCAGATCGCCAAATGCGCCGAAGATGGTGCTCTCATAGACCCGCGGGCGGCGATACGCGTACCTTAGCGAAACGTCAAGTTCCGACGTCACATGGGTCTGAATATCCGTCGAAATCTTCTGGATTTCGCTTTGGAGAAAATCATAGTCCGTGTGGTAATACCACGTTACCTGTTTGCCGAAAGCACGGTTCAAATCCAGCGAGGCCAGGCGTTCTTCGAGATCGGGACGGACGACCAGACTGTCCCCTCCGCCGGAATCGAGTGTGCGATAGACGGGTCCTTCCCGGCTTTTATCGATAAAGGAAATCGCGGCGTTGGTCTGCAGCCACTGCGAAGTGTAGAGTCTACCCCCCCAGGCCCGGCGTTCAAACGGTTTAAGGACTTCGACGTTGCCATCCAGCGGCGGCAAGGATCCAAAAAATCCCATCGCACTGATCCCTGTCTGATTTACAAGTTCGACGCGTACCGCATCTGCCGTGACCGATCGTGCGCTTGTAAAAATATGCTGCCGGCCGAAGCGAACGTCCCACCGCTGAGGTTTTTCCGCTGCGCTCTGCCACCGTGCATAAAGATTATACACGCGATAGTCGGGGTTTGTCCCCGCTTCGGCGCCAAGGTCGTACATCCCTCGTACGTATCCGTGAAGCGAAACGGCCGGATCGACGACCTGATAGGCATCGAAGCCGATCGATTGGAACGCGCGCAAATTCTTCGCCGACTCATAGGTCGAATCCACGTACTGGTTTTCCCAGGCGTAGATCGACGTCGACGAACGCAGGTTCAAGGTTTGTGCGGCAGCGGGTACTGGCAGGATCAGGAGAAGCACGCAGGTAATCCGGGGAAGCTTTCGGTTCTGCATAAAATCGTCCTGTATAAAAGGAGGGCGCCTTAGGGTAAGGCGCCCTTTGAATAACGTCAAGTGTAGAATAATCTACGGGCGTGAACCCGTCGGTACGACGTTGAATTTTTCAATCGAGTCGTATATCAATTGAGCTGCATACTTGTAGTTGTGATAACCGATTCCCTTTGCACGAGTGACGATGTAGTAATTGTACAGCGCTCCCGCACGATCCTGCGAGAGTGTGGTCGTGATGTCTGAAGACGTCCATTTGCCCGTGCTCGGGTTAAAGGTGGCCATGCGTTGAATGCGAGACCGGTCAAGCCATGGATCGCGAGAACTCAAGTTACTCGATGTCAGGACCGGATCTGAGGACGAGATCAAGGAATCGATCGTATAGTCTGAAGGAGCATTGACGCGACTTAAGATACCGGCCGTCAGTGGACCCGAGCTGTCCGGATCAAAAGTATTCAAAATACCCTGCATTTGTTCGACGAGATCCCAGAGATTATCTACCGCAGCTGTCTGAATATCTTCAATGTTGGCGGCACCGGTGTGACATCCGGTGACTGCGCAGGACGTGACTTTGGGTTTGAAATCATGGCTCGGATAGTTCGTATTCGTCGAAACGTCCGGCATATGGCACGTCACACAGGCCTCGTTCAAATTTGCAACATGGAACGAGTTGGTGTAGGTCTTTCCACTGAACTCATATCCGCCAATTCCCGCTCCTGCATAGAGATCACCACCGGGACCTTCATGGGGTCCCCAGTACCGCGACGTAATATTGACCGATGCGGTCTTGATATAATCCGTCACATCCTTTCGTGACTTGTGGCAGTAAAAGCAGGTATTGCCCGACCCGTAGTTGGTCAACTGTGTGCCCGTCGCAGCAAGAGGCGCCGAACTCCTTTCCATGTACACGCCCGACGTGGTGGACGCACGCAACGGGAAATTACCTGCGACATAGATGGGAGTCACATGCTGATTCGTCGAGTCTGTCTTGGGCGCATGGCAGGTGAGGCATTGAATCTGCGCGAAATTGGCGTCTCCATCATAACTTGCCTCCTTGACGGTCCCACTAAGGTAGCTGATCTGTCCCAGAAGCAGATTGGTCGGAGTTCCTCCACCGATTGTCCCGTCCAGTCTTGAGGCCAGCGCATCTTTGGCATGGCAGGTTCCACACGAACCACCCGTCCACGAATCCTGTTCTTCGGCATTGAGAATTTCGGCAAAGTGAGTCGAATTACGGTACTGCTCCCATATGCCTTCCGAATTATGACATGGTGCCAGACATGCAGTAGCGTTGGAACCATCCACTCCGTCCTGGCCGTCTGCTCCGGCAGGTCCTTTCGGGCCTTCGCAAGATATGATGAGAATCATCGAGAAAATAGAAATGAGACTTGTAAGTGTAGTATTTCTCATAACCTCCGCCTCCTTTCCTATTCGTGGGGCGATTATGAATGACTTTGGCTACTCCTACAATAGGGTACAGTCAGAGGCTAAAGAATGACAATTGTCAGAATAATGTAAAACTGTCACGAGTTTGAAAAAAATTTCTCAAGGCAATGATGCCAGTCAGAGTCCTAACTCGTGGACTCGACACCGAGTGCAGACAATCACGAGAAGTGGAGTAAAAGATGAGAATGTAGAATTACGTCGCGGGTAGTCGGGATGATCAATTTGAGTATTGATCGATTATTCTAACAGGTGTTGATAAGGTATCGCAATAGTCACGCCGAACACCGACTTGCGTCGGTGCTGGCTCGTTTCGGGGTTTAAAAGCTGAACTTACAATTATGCAACAGACCCGGAAGCAGGTTCAGGGCGGCTTTTTTAACAACCTCCAAGAACGGCCACGTTTTTATCAATTCTGCACGTCGGTCTGTAGCGCTTTTGATAGCAATTCCCCATTTGTTTCCCCCACCTGCTGACGCCACATGGCAAAATAAAGGCCCTTCGCGTCCAGTAATTCCCGATGCCCGCCCGTTTCGACGATTCGTCCTTTTTCTAAAACGAAAATCCGGTCGGCGTGCATGACGGTAGACAAACGATGCGCGATCAGGATCGTGATATGTTCCGCACGGGAGGAGAGGTCGCGAATCGTGTCGCTGATTTCTTCTTCGGTCAGACTATCCAACGCCGACGTCGCTTCGTCAAAAACGAGCATCCTCGGATGCCGGAGCAAGGCGCGCGCGATCGACAAACGCTGTTTTTCGCCTCCGCTGACCTTCACGCCCCCTTCCCCGATCACGGTATCCAGTCCTTTGTCGGCACGGGCCATGAGACTGTCGCACGCGGCCATCTGCAGCACACGCATGCAGTCGTCGTCCGAGGCAGAGGGATTAACAAAAAGCAAATTTTCACGGATCGTACCGGAAAACAACTGCGTGTCCTGAGTGACAAACCCGATCTGTTCCCGCAGGTCGTCCAGGTCGACGTCGCGGTACGAGTGCCCGTTGTACCGAATATCGCCCTTCGCCGGCTGATACAATCCGACCAGCAGCTTGACCAGCGTCGTTTTACCCGACCCCGACGGACCGACGAAGGCAATGGTCTGCCCGAGCCCGACGTCGAACGAAATATCGTCCAGCGCGTTTTTGGTCCCGGACGGATGCCGGAAACTCACGGCGTCGAACGCCAGTTGCGAAACGGCGTCGAGACGCACCGGACGCACGGGCTTCGGATCTTTCGGCGTGTCGAGGATGGTCTGAAAATGCTGCAGCGACACTTCGGCCTCTCGGTAAATGTTGATGATATTTCCCAGTTCCTGCAGCGGACCGAAAATAAAAAACGAGTACATGAACAACGAGAAAAATTCGCCGACCGTAATCGTCTTATCAAAAATCAGGTACAGCATGATGAACATGATCGTCGTACGGAGAAAATTCACCGTCGTTCCCTGGATGAAACTCAGGCTTCGCAGGTAGCGAACCTTTTTCAGTTCGAGTTTCAGGATTTTCGACGTCGTGTCATTGAGCCGGCCAATTTCCTGCTGGGACAACCCCAGGCTCTTGACGAGTTCGATATTGCGCAGCGACTCCGTCGTCGATCCCGCCAGGGCCGTCGTTTCCCCGACGATGGCCTTTTGAATCTGTTTGATTTTTTTACTGAGCGTCGAACTGACGAGAGCAATCACGGGAATCGTGCCGAAATAGATCGGCGCGATCACCCAGTGGATGCTGAACGCGTAGATCGTGACGAAAATCACGCCGACGATCGTGGTAAAGAGGATGTTGACGAACGCGCTGATCAATTTTTCGACGTCCGTCCGGACTTTTTGAAGTTTTCCCAGCGTCTCCCCGCTGCGCTGATCTTCGAATACCGAATACGGTAATTCGAGCGAATGGCGAATGCCATCGGAATAAATCTGCGCGCCGAGCCGCTGGGTGATGACGTTGACGTAATAGTCCTGGAAATTTTTCGCGATGCGCGACACCATCGCCACGCCGACCGAGGCCGCCAGCAGGGTCAGAACGCCTTCGAAAAACTGCTCCGTCGTATAGTGATCGTAGCGCGTCGCGTAGCGGTCGATGACCAGTCTGAAAATAAACGGATCGAGAAGGGAAAAAACCTGATTGATTGCCGCCAGCAGGAGCGCCAGGCCCAGCCATTTCCAGTAATGCTGAAGGTAGCCGTAGAGAAGTTTCATGATCCTCCGGTTGTTTCAAACGTTCCGATTTTTGTTTCCGATTCCGTCCATGCCTCCGTCTCACGGTCCAATGCGGCGTACGCGTCGCAAAAGTTTTCCGTAAATCGCCGGTAATCCGATTCCGATTCCCAGTAGTCCAATGTACAATATTCACCAGCCCCGCTCCCGCGAAGCAGGTCCGTTTTCACATAACCCGGGGATTGGGAAAACATTTTCGCCCATCGGCCGTCGCCGGCGTACGTCGTTTCGAACTCCCGGATATATTTTTCCTTGACGCGATACGTCCAGAGGATCACATAGGCCATTATTTCTTTTTCCCGAACTTTTCGTACAGATCTCGATGCCGGTTGCCGAGGTCGATCTGACGTCCTTCGATGAATGCATGTTCCACCCGTGAGCTTCGCATGTCGAGAAGGTCCCCTTCCGAAACGATCAGCGTGGCATCTTTGCCATTTTCTAACGTACCGATGCGGTCGTCCATTCCCAGAATTTCCGCCGCCGATTTTGTCAATGCCGTGATCGCCGCTTCCCGATCCAGACCATGGCCAACGGCGGTTCCGGCATGAAAAGGAAGGTTTCGGATTTCCCACGAACCCTTGACGGAAAAGCAGAACCGGATGCCGTTCTGATGCAAAAGGCCGGCCAGTTTATACGGCATTGCAACGTCGTCGTCCTCACGCACCGGCATTTCGTGCACGTCTTCCAGCACGATCGGAATCCCGGCTTCTTTGATCATGTCGATCGCCATGTAGGCATCGGCCGCTCCGACAAACACGGCGCGCAACCCGTATTGTTTCACAAATCGCAGCGCGGCCGTGATCTGATTGATTCGGCGCAGGTGAATAAATACGGTCTGTTGACGTTCCAGTGCGGGTAACATCGCCTCCCATCGCAGGTCCGTCTGCCGCAATTGCCCGGATAATTTTGCCGTTCGATAAGCCTTCGCGCCGTCAAACGCTGCATGAAGGCGTTCCAGCGCACGATCGATGTTTTTCTTTTGTATGTCCTCGACCGATGTTTCTGATTTGACGGTCATATCGGGCCAGGTCATGTGAAGACCGTCGTCTGCTTTCAGCGTCGCCTCCTCCCAGTTCCACGCGTCCAGTTGTACGACGGACGAACGTCCCCGTATTCCATCGCCCCTCGGCGTGACCTGCGCGACCAGGATTCCGTTTGCGCGTACGGTGGGAATAATACGGGAATCCGTATTGTAGGCAACGATCGTCCGGACGTTGGGGTTGATGTCGCCAACTTCGGTATGATCGACGGTTTCACGCGCGGCACCGACTTCATACAGACCGAGAGTCGTGTTGGGCGCGATTAAACCGGGATACACGTGTTTTCCGGTAGCATCGATCACGTCGGCATCCGCCAGCAACGGTTCATCCGTACCGACATAATCGATTTTGCCGTGACTGAAAACGATGGACCCGCCCGAAATCACCTGCCCGTTGCCGACGTGGATCGTCGCGTGGCGTATGATGATCGGTTTCGTCTGCGGCAACGCCGGTCTCGGCACGTCCTGTGAACGGAGTTCATTTAACAACACACCGGCCAGCACCATGGAAATCAAAAGTCTCATAAATCCTCGGATATTTTATTTACGATTATAATTTTGACGGACACCGATTCGGTTGAAGTGCGTGCCACCGACTCCAGGGCGCCTCAATGCACGTCGTCACCCAGTGAATCGCATCCAAGTTTCCGTTGTGGGTGAACCGCCGTTTTATTGTTTCCATCGCTTTTCTTCGACGAGAGTAATTTTTGGACCAGTCGCGTACGATCTTCGCCCGCGATCCGGCGAACCTCGGCATCCCGGTCCGCGTCCCAGTAACACCGCCCGTCGACATACGTCTGCAACGCCCGGGCGTAATTGGACAACGGATGATCGCTCCACAGCACCACGTCGGCATCCTTGCCGGATTCAATACTCCCCACACGGTCGTCGACGTGGAGCATTCGCGCCGGATTGAGCGTGACCATTTTCCACGCGTCTTCTTCCGGCATGCCGGCGTATTTGACGGATTTCGCCGCTTCCTGATTCAACCGGCGTCCCATCTCGCTGTCGTCGGAATTGATCGCAACGAGAATGCCCGCGCGCTGCATCAGCGCCGCATTGTGCGGAATGGCATCGTAGACTTCGAATTTATACGCCCACCAGTCGCTGAAGGTCGACCCCGCCGCCCCGTGATGTTTTATCGCATCGACGATCTTGTAACCTTCCAGAACGTGCGTAAAGGTGTTGACGTTGAACCCGATCTCCTCCGCGAGCCGGATCAGCATGAGAATTTCAGACTGCACGTAGGAATGACACGTGATGTGCCGTTGGCCTTCCAGTATTTCCACCAGCGTTTCCATCTGCAGATCGCGCCGGGGCGGAATCAGCGCCGATTTTTCACCGCCAGCCTTGCGGTAATCCGACCAGGCCTGCCGGTACTCTTTAGCCGCAATGAACGCATCGCGAATGATCTGTTCCACTCCGGGGCGGGATTGCGGGTAGCGGGTACGAAATTCATCGCCCCAGTGCACCTGTTTGACGTTTTCGCCGAGGGCAAATTTGATAAATCCCGGTGCCCCCTGGAAAATCAATTCCGACGCCGGCAATCCCCAGCGCAATTTGATCAATTGCGATTGTCCGCCGATCGGATTGGCGCTGCCGTGCAAAAGATGCGAGGCCGTTACGCCGCCTGCGAGTTGACGATAGATGTCGATATCGTCGGCGTCGATCGCATCGGCCATTCGGACTTCCGCCGTGACGGCGTGCGTGCCTTCGTTGGCCGTTGTCAACGCGATGTGCGAATGTTCATCGATGATACCGCTCGTCAGATGCCGGCCCCGGGCGTCGATTTCGACTGCACCCTTCGGTAAGGCGAGATTTTTTCCGATGGTTTTGATTTTTCCGCCTTCGATCAGTACGTCGGTCGACGGCAAAATACCGGACGACGTGTTCGTCCAGACCGTCGCTCCACGGAACAGGACGGTCCGCTGCGGAGGCGGCTCACGATAGCCGAACGCCGTGTTGGGAAATCGCAGCGTCGCCACAGCGGCAGAGTCTTTCGGCACGACCGAACCTTTTTTCGTGTCCGTCGGCGGTCCGGTACGCACCGCCACAAACGGTATCGTCCTCCCATCGGCCGTCACCACACGACCCGTTATCCGGGCGCTGTCGGCCGAGCCGGAAAATCGCGCCCAACCGCTCTGTCCCAGTGAATCCGTCTGCAGCGTCAGGATACATTCCAGCCCCTTTATCGTGATCGAGACGTCGACGGTCGACGAATCGCGAAAAAAGACATGCCCCAACGGGCGAACGGGCGTTCCGCTTATGTTCATCGTTCTCGACATGCCCGACCATTCGATCGTATAGCGGCCGCGTATGTCGACCAGCGGGCGCTCCTGAACGGTGAATTTCTTTCCCTTCACCCATGTTTCATAGATCGTAGTACTGGCATCGAAGAGATTTCCGGACGTCACGATGAAATTGGCCAATTTTCCTTTTTCCAGTGAACCGATATTTACTTCCGCGCCGATCATTTTTGCCGGCGTACGTGTTAACGCATCGAGCGCCCGATCTTCGTGAAGTCCACGGTCGAGACACCGGCGGATCGCTGGCCAGAATTGTTTGACGTCGGAGAGACCGGAGGACGTCCAGGCGAACGGAATGCCGGCGTCGGCAACCATCGAGGCATTGCTCGGCGCCAGCTCCCACGTCGTCAGCATGTGAAGGCTGATGTCGATTGCATCGTCGGGATCGTCGACGTCCGGGGATTTGGGAAACGTGAGCGGCAAAATCAACGAACTCCCCGTTTTTTTGATCGCGTCCAGGCGTTCGAATTCGCTGCCGCTTCCGCGGATGACGGCGGTCTGGCCCAGTTCGGCCATCAGGGATATCGCCCGCACAACGTCCTGCGTCGACCGCGTTTCAAAAAAAACGGGCAAGCGCTGATCCGTTGTACGGACCAATGCGTCGAGGGTCAAATTGATCTCCGGCGCTTTTTGGCCGGGATTCTTTCTGTAAACGGCGTGTGCCGTTTTATACCAGCCGGCATCCAAAAACGTCTGGCGGATCAAAGCCAACGTACCCATGATGGAACTCGGGTAACTCTGCGTAGACGATCCTTTATTAAACGACATCGCCAGACCGGAAGGAGTTCGAACCATCTGTTCGTGTTCCTGTCCTTCGCCGAGTAATACCACCGACGCCGTGCCCCGGAAAATGCCGTCCATGGGCATCGATTGGACGGCCGTGAATCCAAGCGCGCGCAGGTCGGCCGCTTTTTTCGCGTCGATCGCAAAGTGGTCTGCATGATCGACCTCCGCCCTGACCGCCTGGTTCCAGTGATAGGGCCCGGCAATCGCGTTGTGGTATTGCGGCCCGCCGGACGTTCGACGCTCGATTGCCGGCGCCCGGTATCCGTAGTCCGTAAACGGATCGATCAACCCGGGATAAATCCACAATCCCGCACACGAAACGACCGTTGCATCCTTCGGGATGGAAATATTTTTGCCGACGGCTTCGATCCGGCCGTCGCGTACGATCAAAACGGCGTTCTCCAGGCGTTGTCCGGGTTGCACGATGACCGTCGCGCCCGTCAATGCAACGACATTGGGCGTTTTATCACGGATTCCGAGTTTGGGAAACGTTTCCTGGGCCAGAGCGGAGCTTCCCAATAAAACCACAAGCCAGAGTCGTTTCACGCACATCTCCTCAGTTGGGTCAGGTTATGGATTCACACGACATTCACGATTTCTGACGATTGCGAAAACAAGGCCATAAATTCTATTAATTTGAACGGCGACATGCCAGAAAAACTAATATATCGACACATCGACCATGCATTTCGGTCGCCGTATCCCGTCATTGAACTGCCTTTTTCAGCAAACCGGAAAAAAATCATGTTGCGCTACGCGACGCCGGAGTATTTTAGCGCAACTACAGGAGTCCGATATGAACCGCAGAAAATTCATTCAAGTCGTTGGCGTCGGAGGAACGGCGTTCATGTTTTCGGGCGCCTGTCGCGGCGACGGCGCCGCAGAAGCGTTTGCGGCATGGGATCCGTCCGGTGCGACGGCCGCGCTCACCGACGTGCGGTTGAAAATTTTGTCGTACGCCATTCTGGCTCCCAATCCGCACAATACGCAGGCGTGGAAAGTCCGGCTTGTGAATAACGATCAGATGCTTCTTTTCATCGATCCGGAGAGGTTACTACCGAACACGGACCCACTGCATCGGCAGATTTACATCGGACAGGGAACGTTTCTCGAACTCGCACATATTTCCGCGCGTGCGTTTGGACAACGTTGCACCATCGAACTTTTTCCCGACGGCATCGACGACGTTGAACAGACGGGACGGTCGCCCGTCGCTCGACTAGTACTACGCACGGAAAAGACGGAAGCGGACGAACTGTTTCATGAAATCCCGAAGCGCGTGACGAACCGGCTGCCTTTTTCCGATCGGCCCGTCGAACAGGCCGCTCTTGATGCGATCACATCCGTTTGCGATCCGGTTGAATTGCGCTTCATCACCGATCCCGATGCCGTCCGTCAAACGGCCGATCTCGTCACGGAAGGCATGCGCGTCGAAACGTTCCTCGATCGGACGCACGCAGAAACCGTCGGGATGCTTCGGTTTTCCGACGAGGAGATTTTACGGCATCGTGACGGATTCGGCTTTGCCAATATCGGCGTCACCGGCATTTCAAGATTTTTTGCGGAGAAGTTTGCCGGCCGGTCGAAGGCGATGGGAGAAGCGTTTCGCAACGAGACGGTCGATTCGACACGTACCATGGCGCAGTCGGCGCGAGTGTACGGCATCATGGTTACGGAACAAAACGACCGTATGTCGCAGATCGAGACGGGTCGGGCGTATGCACGGATTCACCTGACGGCAACGAAACTTGGACTTGCGTTGCACCCGATGAGCCAGATTTTGCAGGAATACGACGAACTGAGTGGCGTTCGAGAACGATTTGCAGACCTGACGGGGATTCGCGGAAAAACGGCCCAGATGTTATTTCGTCTCGGCCATGCGGATGACGTGCCGCATTCGCCGCGGAGGGAGGTGGGTGTTCTTTTGTTATAGTCACTATTTTTCATTTTTAACGATAGTCACTTATCGACGGAGTAGACGGCGCAGAAATTACTGCCGGTCAACCCATTCCAATGTAAGGTTATAATTGTCTAGCGGTTTGACGCTGCGAGGGGTTTAGAACTCCAATATACCGTTTCTCGCCTCTGTGACTCTTCCACCAGTGATCGACTCCTCTGACGAATGCTTGCGTATACGAGCCTCCAACGAGGGATGTGTCGCCAAATAGTCGTCGATAAGATTCGGCTTTCTATCTTCACCGGAAACCGTTTTCAGACTCTCAAATGCACCGGCCACTGCTGTCGGACCGTACATGGAAC
>CAYZJB010000074.1:0-11686 GCA_964478735.1 uncultured Bacteroidota bacterium
TCCAATTCGTCGATTGACTTTTGCGGAGTGCGTCCTTATACTAAACCCGTTTTTTTGCTATCCCTCGTTGGACAAATCTGTTTTGACTAACACATCACGCGTCTTCACTTAGCGATCGGAGCAATCGTATGAGCACGGGACGGGGTTCTTTTACGAACCGCTTGGGTTTTATTGCCGCCGCGGCCGGTTCGGCGGTCGGGCTGGGAAATATCTGGAGATTTCCGTATGAAGTCGGCAATAATGGCGGTGCAGCGTTTGTCGTCATCTATCTGTGCTGTGCATTTTTATTGTGTTTCCCGATCATGGTGAGTGAGATCGCGATTGGCCGCCGTACGACACTCAATCCGTACGGCGCCTTCACAACACTTTCGTCCAAACGATGGGGGATCATTGGCGTCGTCGGTGTCCTATGCGGGTTCATGATTTTGTCTTTTTATAACGTCGTGGCCGGATGGGCGTTCGGTTACTTCCTTCACATGGTGGCCGGCGATTTTGACGTCGCCAAGGATTTCGTCGGATACACGACCGATTTCTGGGACAACCTGTTTTTTTCAATGACCTTCATGGTCGCGACGGCGTTGATTGTCTCCGGCGGCGTCCAGAAAGGCATTGAAAAATGGTCGAAAATCCTCATGCCTGCCCTTGTGGCCATCCTTGTTTTTCTGATTATCTATGCCCTGACGTTGAATAACGCATGGAGTGGGATCGAATTTTATCTGATACCCAAGTTCGACCAGATCTCCGCGCGCACGGTCTACACGGCGCTGTCGCAGGCGTTTTTTAGTTTGTCTCTCGGCATGGGTGCATTGATCACGTACGGCTCGTACGTCAGTAAAAACGAAAACATCGTCTCGTCGGCGGCCATCGTCACGCTTTCCGATACGACGGTGGCGTTTCTTGCCGGGATGATGATTTTTCCCCTCGTATTTTTCCAGGGCCTCCAGCCGTCGGCGGGACCCGGACTGGTTTTTGTCACGCTGCCCGGGGTGTTTGAGACGATGGGACCGGTCATGGGGCCTCTGATCGGAGGTGCGTTTTTTCTACTCTTATGTTTTGCGGCATTGACATCGACGGTTTCTCTGCTGGAGGTACCGGTGGCGTACGCGGTCGACGAACGGAAGTGGCCGCGCAAAAAAGCCGTATGGGTCCTGGCCACGATCATCTTCATCATCGGTTTACCTAGCATGTTCTCGACGGGGGCGGTCGATTTTTTTACCAATTTCATCAGGTACGGCGGCTCGACGCATGATTTTCTCAGTGTCGTTTCGGACGTTTTTAGCGACGCCCTGTTGCCGCTGGGTGGATTCATGATTTCGATATTTACCGCTTACCGGTGGAAAACACTCAATCTATCCGAGGAACTCGCTATGGGCTATCCCGGATACAAAGGCTCATTTATCGAGATGTTCATCAACGTCATGATTTCGTTTGTTTGTCCGTTGATCATCGGCTCGGTCTTCATCATTACAGTACTACAAAAATTCATTGGTATTACGATCTTCTAAAAGGAGAAACGCATGACGGAATTTCTGGACGGGCTGCTCTGGCTGACGACGCAGATTGCCGATCACATCTGGTGGCCTGTGGTCATCCTGATGTTGGGTGCGACGGGCGTCTACATGAGTTTTCAAACCAAGTTCATCCAGTTCCGCCGGCTGGGCCTGGCCATCCGCTTCATGTTAAAGGGACGGTCCAAGGAAGAATCGGAAGGTCGAACGGGCGACATAACGCCGTATCAGGCGTTGATGACGGCTCTGGCGGCGACGGTGGGCAACGGCAACATTGCCGGCGTCGCGACGGCCATCGCGAGCGGAGGACCCGGCGCGCCATTCTGGATGTGGATGACCGCGTTGTTCGGTATGGCCACCAAGTATGCCGAGGCCGCACTGGGTCTGCGATTTCGCCAGAAAATGGTGGACGGAACCTTCAGTGGCGGGGCCATGTACTACCTGCGCGACGGATTAAAACAAAAAAAACTCGGAAAATTTCTCGCCCTCTGGTTTGCCATCGCCGTCATTATCATGGCGACTTTTGGCAGTGGCAATATGGCCCAGTCGAACTCTATCGCACTTGCGCTCAAATCGGATTTTGGGATCAATTTCTTCGCCACCGGCGCGCTCCTGGCGTTGATGTGCGGGGTGGTACTTATCGGAGGGGTCAAGCGGATTGCCGAAGTGTCCGATAAACTGGTGCCCACTATGATCGTCGTCTATATGGGCGCATCGATTTACATCATCATTGCCAATATCAGCATTATTCCTGACGTCTTTGCGGTCGTGCTGCAGAGTGCGTTTGCACCGGAAAGTATTGCGGGAGGCGTCATCGGTCATACGGTGAAGGATGCCATGCGTTTCGGCATTTCCCGCGGGACCCTATCGAATGAATCGGGAATCGGTTCCTGCTCGATACCCGCCGCGGCCGCCAAAGGTAACGAAGCTGGCGCCCAGGGCATGGTGGCCATGATGGGAACGTTCATCGACACCATTATCGTCTGCAGCATGACGACGTTTGTCATCCTTTCGTCCGATCTGCATCCCGGCGCGACGGGCCTGACCAGTACGGCGCTTACCAAATCGGCGTTTGCTGTACATTTTGGCGCCGACTGGGGCGGGTACATCGTCAGCATTTGCAGTTTTTTGTTCGGTTTTACGACGTTGATCGGATGGTCATACTACGGGGAACAGGGGGCACGTTATCTTTTCGGTCAAAAAAGCGTCAAACCGTACCGCTATATTTTTTGCGTGTTCGTATTCTGCGGCGCCGTTTTGCAAGGCCAGTACCTTCAGATCGTATGGAACTTCGGCGATATCGGAAATGCGGTCATGGCCATTCCGAATCTGATCGGGCTCGTCTTGCTGGGCGGTCTGGTCAAATCCATTACCGACGACTATCTGGCGCGATGGGACAAAGGAGCGTTGACCAATCCCTTCGGTGATTAGCTCCGTTGCAGTAAATTGGAACATGTCGCGGGAGAACGGCACATGAAACTCGGTTACTTTCTCCGCGAGGGATTCAGCGGTCTTTTCCGGGCCAAACTGGCAAGTGTTGTCGCAATCACGATCATCTGTATTGCGCTGAGTCTGGTCGGCTTTTTTCTGATCATCACGCTGAATCTCAGCGCATTGATTTCCGAAATGCGCAGCCGGGTCGAACTCGAGGCTTTTCTGGACCGCAGCCTTCCGGATAACCGCGTACAGGTCCTCGATCAGGAGTTACGCCTGATTCCGGAAATCGAAACGATCACCTTCATTTCGAAAGCGGAAGCCGCGAAGATTTTACGACAAGTGATGGGCGATCAGGATCTGTTCGACCTCGTCGAAACGAACCCCTTACCCGCATCATTCCGGATACGTCTCAAGGAACCGTTTCGTACGTTGGACCACGTCGAGAGGATCGCGATCGATATCGAGAGTCTCGACGGGGTGGAGGAAGTCAACTACCAGAAAGAGATGTTGCGGGCGCTGGACCGGCAGGCACAACTTTACCACCGGATGGTCTTGGGACTTGGGGTTCTCGCCGCTCTGGCCGCAGTTTTTTTGATCAGCAATACGATCAAACTTTCGATCTACAGCAAACGCGATCTTATTCGGACCATGAAACTCGTCGGGGCCACCCATTCGTTTATTGCGGGTCCGTTTCTCATGGAAGGAGTCCTGCAGGGAGTGGTCGGGGGACTCGCGGCGGCCGGAATTACCTACGGTGTTCTGGTGGCGGTCAAGACCTATCTGATCTCCGGTCTGCAGAGCGAGCACCTGACGTACGGGATACTTGTCGGTTCAGGGGCGGCTCTGGGTCTGCTGGGCAGCCTGTTGTCCGTGCGCTTTTTCCTCAAGGAGCGTATCAGCGATCTGTAGGAGGGAATTTTTTCTTGATTGTCCGACGAGGGGGCGATATATTCGACAACGCTGCATTTCCCCTTTTTTTATGATCAATCACTATATTACAAAACGCCCTCGTATCCCCGCTTCTGTTTTTGTCGCCGAAGGTGCACGAATTGTAGGCGACGTTGAATTCGGCGAGGACTGCACGGTCTGGTTTAATGCCGTCGTACGGGGAGATGTCCACCGGATCCGGATCGGTAATCGAACCAATATTCAGGATGGGGCGATCATTCACTGTACGCTGGATCGGTTTCCGGTGGATATTGGTTCCGGCGTGACCATCGCCCACGGGGCCATTATTCACGGATGCACGATCCGGGATCATGTCCTCGTCGGAATGGGTGCCAAGGTGCTCGATCGGGCTGTGATCAATGAGTTTTCGATGATCGCCGCAGGGGCCGTGGTGCGGGAAGGTACGGTGGTTCCACCCCGGACCTTAATGGCCGGCGTACCGGCAAAAGCCGTTCGTTCCGTGACCGATGAAGAAGTTGAGATGATCAAAAAGATTCCTTTGAACTACATCGAATATGCCAAAGACTACCGCGACGTGAATCCGGTCGTGATCACGGCGGAAGTACCGGCATAGGGGGTTCTCATGCATGCGACGATTTTAATTATCGACGATGACAAAGAATTCCGTGCTACGACGGCCAATGTGCTTCAACAAATCGGCGGATTTACCGTCGAGGAGGTACCGGATAGTACCAAGGCGCTCGACGTCATCCGGCATCGTAAGCCGGACGTCGTTTTGCTCGATATCATGATGCCCAAAGTGGACGGTTTGTCGATCTGCAAAACCGTCAAAGAATCCGCGGACCTCAAACACATTAAGGTCATCGTCTACACCGCAAAAATATTCGAAGTGGATCGTAAAAACGCACTCAAACTGGGTGCCGATGCGTACCTCCAAAAAGTCATCCAGTCGGACAAATTGATCGATACGATACGGGACGTGCTGAAAAAGTAAATGGCCAAGATCCTCATTATCGATGACGATCCGGATGCGCTTGCCATCACGACGGCGAACCTGAGAAAACTGGGATCTCACGACGTCGTCGCATGCCGCGAAAGCATCCACGCTATGGACATGATTGAGAAGGAGAGGCCGCAGGTGATATTGCTGGATATCATGATGCCTCGACTCGACGGATTTTCCATTTGTCGGCAGGTGAAGGAATCGGACCAGCTTAAATCGACGAAAATCATCGTGTATTCGGCCAAAATATTCGACGTGGATCGACGAAAAGCATTCAAACTGGGCGCCGACGCCTATTTATCCAAAGTCATTGAATCGGATAAACTGCTCGAAACCATCGAATCCATACTGCAATCAACAAAGGAACCTGCCGCATGAAATACAGATTCTGGGGAGTTCGCGGTTCCATTCCGACGCCCGGTCCTGAAACCGTGGGGTACGGAGGGAATACGTCCTGCGGAGAATTGACCCTGGAAAACGGCAACATGATCATTTTTGATGCGGGTTCCGGCATCCGCGTGTTGGGAAACGACCTGATGAAACGGGGCAAAAAGCCCATTGAAACCGTCATTCTGCTCAGCCACACTCACTGGGATCACATTCAGGGATTTCCATTTTTTGTCCCGGCATTTGTCCCCGGCAATAAATTCATCATCTGCGGCTGCGAAGAAGCGGACGTCAAATTGGACCAGATCATCACCGATCAGATGAAGAGCGCCTATTTTCCGGTCGAACTCAGCGATATGCCGGCATCGATCGGGTTCAAAAGATTGTATGAAGGCAAATTCAAGATCTCCGGTGCACAGGTGCATACGATTTACCTCAATCATCCCGGATTTGCCCTGGGATACCGCGTCGAGGAAAACGGGAAGTCGGTCGTCTACGTCAGCGACAACGAACCGTATCCGATCGAAGAGTCCGACAACGCACAGTTTTCAGGAATGAAGTACAAGGGCAATAATAATTATCGCATCATCGAGTTTTCAAAAGGTACGGACCTTTTGATTCACGACTGTCAGTACACGCCCGACGAATATAAAACCAAGGTCGGCTGGGGCCATTCACCGTTCGATTACGTGGCGGAAATCGCTTGGAAGGCCGGCGTCAAACGCCTCGCAATTTATCACCATGATCCGGGTCACGACGACACGTTTGTCGATACGATCGTCAACGATGTCAGGACGTTGCTAACCGAAAAAGGCGCCAAGACGGAAGTGATCGGTGCGAAGGAGGGTATCGAAATTGAAATCTAACGTTCATTCATAAAGTCAGGAGATTACAATGGTCATCAAAGAGACCGATGCCATCGTCTCAAATTTGCACGAAAAGATCATCGGTAAAGAAAAAACGATCGCGCTGGTGGACCTCAAAAAACGTGACATCCCGTCGTTTATTAAAAATTACTTCGATCGGGAGGCGGAGAACTGGATTCGGGAAGAATCGTCGATGTTTTTGTCCTCCGGCCGGTTTAATTATGATTTGCCCGAAGTGCGGAAGAAATTTGACGAACTGTACGAGGTTCTTAAAAATACGGCCATCTTCAATCAGGCCCGGCTGCACCGTATTCTCGAGCAGGGGGTGAAACTGCAGACCAATTTTTTGATTCAACCGGAACGAACGATGGTGCAGTTCATTTTCCGCGATTACGACGTCATTACGCCGGCGGAGGTCATGGACTCGATGAAGTATTTCATCGATTACGATTATTATTACAAGTCTCTGCAGGCCTATTTCAAAAGCAACCCGATGGAAACGATCTCCAAGACGACGTTCAAGAGCTTCATCCAGCAGCTCGATGAAAAAGCGTTCAAGGAAAACACGACCCAGGCCGCCGTCAACGTCGCCAGCGTCATCGTGGGATTTTTGAACCTGGGGCGCGAAAAACAATCGGACGCCCTTGACCCGGAAGTCCTTGCCAGTGCGTACCAGGACCGCAATTTACCGAAGTACCAGGAAGCCGCTAAAAACATGATGTCCAAGAGCTGGGAAGCGGTCAACGTTTCGAAACTGGACGGTTTCTTTACCGCGTTTCTCGAAGGCGGCGACGTCGAAGCCAAACCGGTCAAAGAAGAAAAAGTCAAAACCGACTACCAGGAAAAGACCGACATCATCTTTACCAAAGACTTCGGATCCCTGGTCAGCGACATCAAAGTTGAAAAAGGCGAAGAAGAAGAGGTGTCGAGCGTCGATTCCTTCCTGACGGAGGACGAAGAGGACATCGTGTTGCCGAGTGCGCCAGCCCCGCAGGAATACAAGGCGCCGGAAACTCCCGTTGCGACGGGCAGTGCGGCCGATCAGTTGGCGGCCGTGATGGCCGAAAAACTAGGACAGGCGACCGTCCTGAAAGACTTGTATCAAGTGATTGAGGACAAAGACAAAAAAACGTATATCAAAAAGTTGTTCAAGAAAAAGGACAAGGAATTCTTCCAGTTATTGAACGACCTGAACGCGATCAACAACTGGCCGCAGGCAAATACGCTGATCGAAGACGTGTTTTACAATCACGATATCAACCCGTATCAGAAAGAAGCGATTGCGTTTACCGACGCCGTTTACACGAGGTATTTTCCACCCAAAGATTGATGAAAAATATCACCGACAAAAAGGCCGCTTCACGCGGTCTTTTTTTGTCGACAGCGTGAAGGAACCTCAGGAAAAGAGTACACATCGCATCGAAATCGATCCGGCCGTTGTACGGTCATTGAAAAACGTAAGAGTATCCCGTTTACTCCGGAGCGCGAGGCTGTACAGCAGCGGCAGGTAGTGCTCATGGGTCGGAACGGCGAGATGGGACGCCGACAAACGGTCGTACCGGATCAACGAGTTATGATCACCTTTTTCGATCAACTGCTTTGTGGTGTGGTCGAACTCTACCGCCCAGTCGTAGGCCATGTCTTCCCATGTCATCATCCTCAGATTATGTACAATGTTCCCGCTTCCGATAATCAGCACTCCTTTTTCGCGTAGAAAGGCCAGCTCCCGCGCCATTTCATAATGCTTTTCCGGTGCCATGTCGAGGTCCAGACTGATTTGAAAAACAGGGATATCGGCCGCCGGAAACATCGGAAGAAGAACTGACCATGCACTATGATCCAGTCCCCAGTCAAGCGTAGTGCCGACGGTGTGCGCACTTGTCCGTTGCGTTACCTCGCGTGCCCAATGCGGTGCGCCCGGTGCAGGATACTGCTGCCGGTAGAGTTCATCAGGAAATCCCCAGAAGTCGTGGATGGTTTTCGGCTTTTCCATGGCTGTCACCCACGTGCCGTGGGTCTGCCAGTGTGCGGAAATGACCAGAATGGCTCGAGGTCGACTGAAGTGTGCGGCCATGCGCGCCCACCCTTCTGAAAATTCGTTTTTTTCGATCGCGTTCATCGGATTGCCGTGACCGATAAAAAGAACGGGCATTCGCTCGGTCTGGCCGGAATGATTCGCCATAACGGAGTTGAGATTTTTCATTTTCTGCATGATAGAAGAACCCGTAAGTCGCTTTTGGCATTCCCAAAAATCCAGAGGTTACTTTTTTCATCATTTTCGCTATTGTGCTTGACTTTCCATAGGTCGGCGTATATATTTGCGACTCCAAAATGGATACTCAACCTGCCTCGGGTGTGTGAGAGCCGGATGCGCAGGCAATGATGCGATAGACCTCACAGTACTTTTTAAGTTTTTAAACAGCGACAAAACAATAGCTTAGGAATTACGAATGCCTACAATCCAACAGCTGATCCGAAAAGGACGCAATCCCAAAGTTTGGAAGACGAAGTCTCCGGCCCTGGATGCTTGTCCGCAGCGTCGCGGCGTGTGTACCCGTGTCTACACGACGACGCCCAAGAAGCCCAATTCCGCACTCCGAAAAGTCGCCAAGGTTCGTCTGACCAACAAGATTGAAGTGATTGCCTATATTCCCGGTGAAGGCCACAACCTTCAGGAGCACTCGATTGTTTTGATACGCGGCGGCCGTGTAAAGGACCTCCCGGGCGTTCGTTATCACATTGTGCGCGGAGTTCTGGATACACAGGGCGTTCAAGATCGTAAGCAGGGTCGTTCCAAATACGGCACGAAAAAACAAAAAGCTGCAGCTAAGTAAGGGTCGCCGATATGTCGAGAAGAAGAAGAGCACTCAAGCGTTCGATTTTGCCGGATCAGAAATATAACAGTCTGCTGGTCGCCAAGCTTATCAATTGTATGATGTGGCAGGGCAAGCGCGGTACGTCCGAACACATTTTGTACGGCGCGTTAGACATCATCGAAAAGAAAACAGGCCGGCCGGGAATTGAAATTTTAGAAAAGGCGATCAAAAACGTGGCCCCGCTGCTGGAAGTTCGCAGCCGTCGGGTCGGTGGTGCCAATTACCAGGTGCCCGTCGAAGTACGGGCCGAGCGCCGTCAAACGTTGGCCATTCGCTGGCTGATCGGTTACGCGCGCGAGCGTTCGGGCCGCAGCATGGAAGGAAAACTGGCGGATGAGATTCTGGCCGCCTCCAACAACGAAGGTGCCGCGGTCAAAAAACGCGAGGACGTTCACAAAATGGCCGAAGCCAACAAGGCTTTTGCTCACTTCCGCTGGTAGGACGAAAGGGAATACGAAAAGATTATGCCGAGACAATATTCATTAGATAAAACCCGCAATATCGGAATCATGGCGCACATCGACGCCGGGAAGACGACGACGACGGAGCGGATTTTGTACTACACGGGACGGTTGCACCGGCTGGGTGAAGTGCACGACGGCGCCGCCACGATGGACTGGATGGAGCAGGAAAAGGAACGCGGAATTACCATTACGTCCGCTGCCACGACCTGTTTCTGGCGGAATCACCGTATCAATATTATCGATACGCCGGGTCACGTGGATTTTACGGTTGAAGTCGAACGTTCCCTGCGGGTTCTGGACGGCGCCATCGCGTTGTTTTGTGCCGTCGGCGGCGTGGAACCGCAATCGGAGACCGTTTGGCGTCAGGCCGATAAATACGGCGTACCGCGGATCGCATTTGTCAATAAAATGGACCGCATCGGTGCGGATTTCTTCAATGTCGTCAATATGATGAAGGAACGCCTCGGTGCGCATCCGGTCCCGATCGTCATGCCCATGGGCGAAGGAGACATGTTCAACGGTCTCATCGACCTGATCGACATGAAGGCCATTATCTATGATGAATCGTCCCAGGGAATGAAGTTCGAAGAAGTCGACATCCCGTCCGATCTGATGGACAAGGCGTTGAGCGCGCGGCAGTTCATGCTCGAACAGATTGCGGATTTCGATGAGGGCCTGATGGAGAAATATCTCGAAGGCCATGAAATTTCAAAACCGGAAATCATGAACGCCCTTCACGTCGGTACCCTGGAATGCAAAATTACACCGGTGTTGTGCGGTTCGTCGTTCAAGAATAAAGGCGTTCAGCGTTTGCTGGATGCCGTGCTGGCCTACTTACCCAGCCCGGTCGAAACGCCTCCGGTCAAAGGCCATCATCCGGACGACTCCGCCAAGGAATTGGACCGCAAGGTGGATGACAACGAAAAATTTGCGGCGCTTGCGTTCAAGATTATGACCGATCCGTACGTCGGGCGGCTGACGTTCATCCGCGTTTATTCCGGCATGCTGAAGGCCGGTTCGTACGTGTTGAATGTCAATACGGGCAAAAAAGAACGTATCGGTCGTGTGCTGCAAATGCACGCCAATCACCGTGAAGATATCGACGCCTGTTATGCGGGCGACATTTGTGCGGCCGTCGGCCTGAAATTTACAAAAACGGGTGACACGCTGTGTTCGGAAGACGCGCCGATCGTGCTGGAGCGCATGGAGTTTCCGGAGCCCGTGATCGAAGTGGCGATCGAACCGAAGACGAAAGCCGACCAGGAGAAGCTCAGTGAGGCGCTCGGCAAGCTGGCGGAGGAAGACCCCACTTTCCGTGTGACGACCAATGAAGAGACCGGCCAGACGATCATCAAAGGAATGGGCGAACTTCACCTCGAGATCATTGTGGATCGTATGTTCCGCGAATTCAAGGTCGAAGCCAACGTCGGCAAACCGCAGGTTGCTTACAAAGAAGGCATTACGAAAAAAGTCGAAGTCGAAGGCAAGTTTGTGCGTCAATCGGGCGGCCGCGGTCAGTACGGTCACGTCTGGATCGAGGTCGAGCCGAACGAACGCGGCAAGGGTTATGAATTTACCAATGCCATCGTCGGCGGCGTGATTCCGCGCGAATACATCAAGCCGGTCGACGAGGGTATCAAAGAAGCGATGAAGAACGGTGTGATCGCCGGTTATCCGATCGAAGACGTCAAGGTCCGTCTGTTCGACGGTTCTTACCATGACGTCGATTCGAGCGAAATGGCGTTCAAAATCGCGGGTTCGATGGCCCTGCAGGAAGCCGTCAAAAAAGCCGGTCCGATCATTCTCGAACCGATCATGGACGTCGAAGTGGTGGTTCCCGAAGATTATCTCGGCGCCGTGATGGGCGATCTCAATTCCCGTCGTGGCCACATCATGGGCATGTCGCAGCGCAAAGATGCCCAGGTCGTCCATGCGCACGTGCCGCTGGCCGAAATGTTTGGCTACGCGACGTCGTTGCGCTCGGCCACGCAGGGTCGGGCCATCTATACGATGCAGTTTCATCATTACGATCCGGTGCCAAAGTCGGTGGAAGAACAATTACTGGAAAAAGTTAAGGCGTAGTTTCAGGATCAACGGAATCTCGTTACAGAGATCATTCAGGAGGATAGACCCATGTCAAAGCAGAAATTTGAGAGAACGAAACCGCATGTGAATGTGGGGACGATTGGCCACGTGGATCACGGGAAGACGACCCTGACGGCGGCGATTACGATGG
>CAYZJB010000075.1:0-1134 GCA_964478735.1 uncultured Bacteroidota bacterium
TCCAGAAAAGAAAAGAATTGCTTGCAGATGGATAACACGCTATTTTGGCGTGTTATCTGTCGGCTAACCGCCTAATTGCATACATAATATGAAAAAGTCGCCTTTCTCGAAAAGGTTCGTGATGTCATTCGACTGCGGCATCTCTCCTACCGCACGGAAAAATCCTACCTCGACTGGATCTATCGGTTCATCGTTTTTCACGATAAACGGCATCCCGATGAACTTTCGGAACAAGACCTGGCCGGATTTCTGACCTTCCTTGCGAAAGAGCGGAACGTCTCCGCATCGACCCAAAATCAGGCCCTGCAGGCCATCCTGTTTCTATATCGCGACGTGTTGCACAAGCCGCTAATCCATGTCGACTTCCTTCGCTCCCATCGTCTCGCCCGGCTGCCGGTCGTGCTCTCCAGAGAAGAAGTTGCAAAACTGCTCGGCGAGATGAAAGGCGAGCCGCTCCTCATGGCCTCGCTCATTTACGGCTGCGGGCTTCGCCTTGCCGAATGCCTCGCCCTGCGCGTCAAAGACGTCGACTTTCACAGGCAAACGCTTACCGTTCGGGCCGGCAAAGGCGATAAAGACCGAAACGTTATGCTTCCAGCGACGGCCGTCGAACCGTTGATACGGCACCTCGCTTTGTTAAAACTAAAACACGATATCTGGATCAAAGATGGTTTCCCGGGCGTCGCGCTGCCTCTCGCCCTCGACCGCAAGTATCCCAATGCCCGTTTCGATTGGGGCTGGATGTTCGTTTTTCCGTCCGACTATCCGTCCGTGGATCCGATGACGCGGCGAGTCCGTCTTTTCCATCGTTCAGAAAGTTTTGTACAACGACCGCTAAAAGAAGCAGTGAAAAAAGCGGGACTGACCAAACCCGCCAGTTGCCACACGCTGCGTCATTCTTTCGCAACCCATCTTTTGGAAAAAGGCTACAACATCCGCATCGTTCAGGAACTTCTCGGCCACCACGACGTCCGCACGACCATGATCTATACTCACGTGAGTAGCCTGCCCAAGACCGTTTCCAGTCCGCTGGACGATCTGACTCCACGATAGGAATCGATACAGACTTGCTGCAATACCTAATTCTCTCCGCGGTCTCCGCGTTGATTGAATTTGCTGGCTTGGTGCAGCACG
>CAYZJB010000075.1:1234-4538 GCA_964478735.1 uncultured Bacteroidota bacterium
TGTTGCTTCTTTGCACTTTTTTTCACTTATTTACCTGAAAAACGGTTGACAAACGAAGGCCTTTTGGATATATTCAGGCGCTTTTTTAAGAAGTTCTTGAAATTAATGATTTTGTGTAACTTACGCGCCCATTTTTGGGCGGTATGTTGATTGCAAATTGCCAAAAAAACATCGGCCAAATATGTGACCTTTCTGGTCATGCTCGATGCGAGTTCCAACCCCAAAAGTTACCGCATCAAGCTCAGCCGTCTGAAATTCCTGGCCGTTGTGGCGGGTGTTTTTCTCGTGTTTGCAATAGGTTCTTTGATATTCTACTACTCCCGTACGTATAAAGTGCTCTATTATGACGAACTGCTCGCCCAGTATCAGCAACTGGCCGACGACAACCGTCGTATCGAACACATCGAGCGGGAGTACCGAAAAGTAAAGCAGGAAAACGAAAAAATCCGGATGGTCTTCGGCCTGCTGTCGTCGATGCCGCACGATTCGTCGGCCGAAGAGAAAAACCGACTCGGCGCCGAAGGCTCGCTCGAAGGTCCGTCCGACGAGCCGCTGGTTTCCATGCCCCGAAGCGTATTGAACGAAAGTGAAGGACGCGCCTGGATGCCGGATTTTTTCATGTCCGCCCGGATGATCCCCTCGATCATGCCGGTCAATTCGCCTTTCGTTTCCCGCGAATTTAACACCGGCGAAGGCGTCAACCGCGGCCCGCATTTCGGCGTCGACATCGTCGCGGAAGAAGGCGCCCCGGTCCACGCGACGGCCGACGGATGGGTCCTGATTTCCGAATGGCTCGCGGATTACGGTAACACCGTCATCGTCTTTCACGGCCTGGGTTATTTTTCGGTGTATAAACATCTTCGTTTTCGGTTCGTCAAAGAAGGTGAGGCCGTCAAAAGCGGCGGTATCCTCGGAACGGTCGGGAAGACCGGCACCCTGGCGACCGGAACGCATTTGCACTTTGAAATATGGCGGGACGGGCACGCGGTCGATCCGGCAGAATACATTTATCAGATTCGCGATGCCGTCCATGCCGCGGCGATTGACACAACCAACTAGCAACCCGGAAGGGACGCGTTATGATCGGTAGCAAAGAAAAAGGATCTTCGGATCAACCGACGGGATCGGGACTCAACCTGATCGGCCGGGGTACGTCGATTACGGGGACCATCCGTTCCTCGTCGAGCGTTCGAATCGAAGGCGAAATCAAAGGCCAGGTGCAGTGCCAGGACCTGGTGACGCTGGGATCGACCGGAACGGTGGAAGGCGATATCCAGGCCAAAAACGTCGTCATCGGCGGCAAAGTGGTCGGCAATATGGTCGTCCAGGAAAAGCTGGTGCTGGAGCCGAAGTGCCACGTGCAGGGCGACATCAAAGCGCGCCGTCTCGTGATCGACGAAGGAGCAACCTTCGAGGGCAACTGCTCGATGAAGGACACCAATCTGGTCATAAGCGAGACCCTGAAGAAGGACGCCGCGAACAGTTGACGTGGAAAAGGATTCGAAATCCGGCAAAGATGTTGAATCCATAAGACGATACGCGCCGATCCTTACCTGGGGCTGGCAATTTTTGCTGACGCTCCTCGTGTTCGTCTGGGGCGGTCACTGGCTGGATCAGAAATGGGGAACGGGCGTGACGTTTGTGTTGATTGGAATTTTTATGGGTTTGTTCGGCGGATTTTACAAGTTGATCCGCATCGTCAAAGACATGTCGAAGAGTACGAAATGAGTTCGAAATTGTTCATCACGCTTATTTTTCTGGTCAGCGCGATCGTGTTCCTTATTCTCAACGCGTTTGTGTCGACGTCGTATGAAGTCGGGATCATCGCCGCCGCCTGTGCGCTGTCCGTCGGTCACGTCATGGCCGGTTTTTTCATGTCCCGGTGGGCGCTGCACCGGCCCAACAAACAGTTTATGACCATCATCATGGGCGGCATCGGCGTTCGTCTGCTCGGGGTCGCGGTGATTCTGGTACTGCTCGTTCCCGTAATCCGTGAGTCGCTGCAGCTTTTCATCATCACGTTTGCCGTTTATTATATCCTCTTCCAGATCATTGAAATATTTTTTATTCACCGCGGACTACAGGCCAGACGTATGAATCCGAGCGGAATGTAAAGGATAGATTTTACCCTATGGCACTCGCTATGTTCCAGGAAACGCAGCAGGCCGCGCAAGCGCCCGAAAAAGTCGACATCGGCGGAACGATCCTGCACCACATTACCAATTCGAATGAAATCGAACTGCCGTTCATCGGGGCGGTCCATCTGCCGCACTTTCCCGATTTGCACATCGCGGGGTTGACGATCAATTTGTCGCCGACCAAACACGTCGTGATGATGTGGCTAGTGGCGGCGCTGTTGTTGTTCGTCTTCACCGTTCTCGCGCGTCCGAAGCTGATTCCGCGCGGACTGTATAATTTTTTTGAAATGCTGGTCGTGTTTATCCGCGAGGAAATCGTCCGGCCCAATTTCGGCCGCCTGACGGACCGCTACGTCCATTATTTCCTGACGATCTTTTTCTTCATTCTGTTCATGAACCTGCTCGGTCTGATTCCTTACGGCGCGACGGCGACGGGCAACATCGCCGTGACGGCGACGCTGGCGGTGTGCACGTTCATCCTGACGCAGACCGTGGCCATTCAATCGCAGGGTATTGTCGGGTTTTTAAAACACCTGACAGCCGGCGTGCATCCGCTGCTCTGGCCGATCATGATCCCGGTCGAAATCGTGGGTCTGTTCACCAAACCCTTCGCGCTGGCCGTGCGATTGTTCGCCAACATGACCGCGGGTCACGTCGTGATCCTGTCGCTCATCGGTCTGATCTTCGTTTTGAAAACGTTTTTTGTCGCCCCGATCTCGGTGGCGTTCGCGCTTTTCATCTATGTCCTCGAACTTTTCGTCGGATTTTTGCAGGCCTATATTTTTACGCTGTTGTCCGCGCTGTTCATCGGCATGGGGCTGCATCACGCGCACGATGAACATCATGCCCACGGGCACCATTAACGATTTGAATGGATTCTATAACCCAACTTACACATCAATTGGAGGTATTCTAACATGGGTGATTTAGGACTTGGTTTCTTGGCGGCCGGAATTGGAGCTGGTTTGGCGACGATCGGCGCGGGACTCGGCATCGGCAAGCTGGCGGCGTCGGCCCTCGAAGGCAGTGCGCGTCAGCCGGAAGCCGCCGGCGATATCCGGACGACAATGATCATTGCCGCCGCCCTCATCGAAGGTGTGGCCCTGTTTGCGGAAGTGATCTGCATCCTTCTTGCGCTCAAGTAATGGGGTCGGGCATGCCCTGGG
>CAYZJB010000075.1:4548-11550 GCA_964478735.1 uncultured Bacteroidota bacterium
GGACGAAAGTCCCATCGCGGCTCGGGTGTGAAGTTTGGGACATTTTAGCAGGATAGGTTCGATATGATACAACCGATTTGGATAATGATCATGTGGTCCGGCGACGGCGGCCATAAGGGCGGTCTGCTCGACATCGATCCCGGTCTGATGATCTGGACCGTCATCACGTTTTTTTTGCTGCTTGTTTTGCTCGGCAAATTTGCATGGAAACCGATCATCAAAACGCTGCAGGAACGTGAAGAGCGCATCAAGGATTCCCTCGAAGAGGCCGACCGAGCCCGTCGCGAAGCCGATGCCCTGATCGCGAAAAACAACGAGATTCTGGCGCGGGCGGAACGCGAAGCCCAGGACGTCGTCCGCAAGGCCAAAGAAGAAGCGGAAAAACTGAAAGTCAGTTACCAGATCCAGGCCAGGGCCGAGACCGACAAGATGCTGGAAAACGCCCGCAAGGAAATCCAGAGCGAAAAAAACGCGGCCGTGGTCCAATTGAAAAAAGAAATGGCGGACATCGTCGTCACCGCGGCGGGGAAGGTCATCGGATCGGCCCTCGACGCCGACAAACACCGTAAGGTCATCGACGATTACATCAAAGACATTCCCGTAAGCAGGAACTAGGTTTCATGAGACAGACCAAGACGGCCCGACGATACGCCCAGGCGCTGAAAGACCTTGCCCATGAACGCAAAGTGATCGATCGTGTGTTTGCCGATATGACGGCCATTCTCGATCTCGTGCAGGCAACGCCGGAACTGCAGGTGTTTTTCGCCAATCCCGTCATCAAAAACGAGACGAAAAAAGCGACCGTCAAATCGATCTTCGGTTCGATCGTCGGACCCGATACGATGTCGTTCCTTCTGCTCCTCTGCGACCGAAACCGTGAAAACCTTCTGGAAGAGATTGGCGAAAGTTTTATCGACATGCGGAACGAAGAACTCGGCGTGGTCAAAACGGACGTTTTTTCCGTCGTCGACCTGACGGACGTACAGGTCAAAGAACTGCAGAAACGCGTCGTCTCCATGACCGGCAAAACGCCGAAGTTCAATTTTAAAAAAGACCCGTCGCTCATCGGCGGTTTTAAAGTCCGCATCGGCGATACCGTCATCGACGGATCGGTCCGACATCAACTCGAAAAATTGCGCGAACGTTTTGTCGAAGAGTCGATCAACGAACGATGAAAATTCAAATCATATCATAGAGGATAAATCGTATGGCCGTTTCAGTCAGACCGGATGAGGTCTCCAGTATTCTCAAAAAACAACTTTCTCAGTTTGAAAAAGAAGTCGATACGTATGAAACCGGCGTCGTGCTGTCGGTCGGCGACGGTATCGCCCGCGTCTACGGCCTCGCCAATGCGATGGCGAGCGAACTGATTACCTTTCCCGACGGCATGACCGGCATGATCCTGAACCTCGAAGAGGACAATGTCGGGGTCGTGTTGTTCGGCGATTCCGCGGAAATCAAGGAAGGCGACATCGTCAAGCGTACGGGCCGCATCGCGGAAGTTCCCGTCGGCGAAGCGATGCTCGGCCGCGTCGTCAACGCGCTCGGCCAGCCGCTCGACGGCAAAGGCCCGATTCAGTCGACCAAAACCGCACTGATCGAGAAAAAAGCGCCGGGCGTGATCGTACGTCAATCCGTGAAAGAACCGCTCGCAACCGGCATCAAAGCCATCGACGCGATGATTCCCATCGGCCGCGGCCAGCGCGAACTCATCATCGGCGACCGGCAGACCGGCAAGACGGCGATCGCCATCGATACGATCATCAATCAAAAAGGCAAGGGCGTTTACTGTATCTACGTCGGTATCGGGCAGAAGGAATCGACGATCGCGAAGGTCGTCAAGATCCTGGAAGACGCCGGCGCGATGGAGTACACGATCGTCGTGTCCGCATCGGCCTCGGAACCGGCGCCGCTGCAGTTTATCGCGCCGTATTCCGGCGCCGCGATGGGCGAGTTCTTCCGCGACAGCGGACGGCACGCGCTGTGCGTGTACGACGATCTGTCCAAACACGCCGTGGCGTACCGCCAGATGTCGCTCCTGCTGCGCCGTCCGCCGGGACGCGAAGCGTATCCGGGAGACGTCTTTTATCTGCACTCCCGTTTGCTCGAACGGGCCGCGAAACTGAGTGATGCCGAGGGCGGCGGGTCGTTGACCGCGCTCCCGATCATCGAAACGCAGGCCGGCGATGTGTCGGCGTACATTCCGACCAACGTGATTTCGATCACCGACGGGCAGATTTTCCTGGAATCGAATTTGTTCTACTCCGGCGTACGTCCCGCGATCAACGTCGGTATCTCCGTCTCTCGCGTCGGCGGAAGCGCGCAGATCAAAGCGATGAAACAGGTGGCGGGCCGTCTGCGGCTCGAACTGGCGCAGTATCGCAATCTCGAAGCGTTCGCCAAGTTCGGTTCCGACCTCGACAAGGCCACGCAGCAGCAGTTGCGCCGCGGCGCACGCCTCGTGGAAATCCTGAAACAGGGCCAGTACCGTCCGTACAATTTCGACAAGCAGGTGACGATCATTTACGCCGCGACCAACGGGTTTCTCGACGATATCCCGGTCGAGTCCTGCGGCAAGTTCGAAAAAGAACTCCTGGAGTCGATGGAATTGCGGCACAAGGACGTCTGGGATGCGATCATGACCAAAAAAGAGCTGACCGACGACATTCGTGAGAAGCTCAATCAGATCCTCAAAGATTTCAAACAGGCATTTAAACCCTAAACGCTTCCACGAAGGAAGTTCACAAACCCCGGAGATTCCCATGAAAACCTTGCACGTTTTGCTTCTCGCGTCGGTCGTCAGCCTCGTCGCCTGTGGCGGCGGTAAAATGATTCCGATGGACAAGATGGCGAAGATCACCGTCAAGATGATCGTCGACAACAAGATCGACAAAGATAAAGAACCGAAAGACATCGACAACTCCGTCATCGAACCGTATGCGAAGGAGGAAGGCTTTACGGCGGCCGATTACAAATACACCGCGGAAATGATCGAAAAAGACGAAGCCAAGCAGAAGGAATTCGGCGAGGCCGTCGGTAAACTGATGATCGACGAGATGATGAAGTCGCTCGGCGGCGCGGGACTCGGCGGCATGATGCAGGGCGCGATGGATTCACTGGGTGCGGCCCTCAAGAGCGGCCTGGATTCGGCGTTGAGCGGAGAAGAAACTAAATAAATTTATCATGCTTCGGATATTGGGAAAGGAAACGACCATGCCGAAACGAATTGCAACGGCGGTCCTGCTTACCGTCATGACCCTGTCCGGCGGAACCGGATGTTCGTCCAAAGCGAAGGAAATTCCGATGGACACGTTCGTCAAAATTTTCATGTCCATGGCCGCCGACGAAGATTTCCGCCGTGCCTATCAACGTCCGGAAGACGCGCCGGTCGGTGAATTGCAGAAATTTACCGAGCCGCACGGTTTTTCCGGTGAAGATTTCAAGTTGACGATGACGCAGATCAATCAGGACGAGGAAAAGAAAAAACAGTTCAACGACGTCTTCACCAAAGCCATCATGGAAGAGGCGATGAAGAGTCTGAACGCGGACGACGCGCCCGAGGATACGACCGCCGCAACCAAGTAAGACAGGAAACGGAAGATGGCCACGTTACGTGAAATTCGGCGCCGCATTGCCGCCGTCAAAAGTACGCAGAAAATTACGAAAGCCATGAAAATGGTTGCGGCGGCCAAATTACGCCGGGCCCAGGACAATATCATTTCCGCGCGGCCGTATGCGTACAAACTGGGCGCCCTGATCAAACACCTGGCGCTCAATCCGGAAGCGCAGAACAATCCGCTCATCCGCCCGCGGGACGTACGCAACACGCTGATCGTCGTGGTGACGGCGGACCGTTCGCTCTGCGGCGCGTTCAACAGCAACATCATCCGGCGCGTGACCCAGATGGTTGCAAACGAATACAAGACGGCGCGGGACGAAGGCCGGCTGGAAATGATCACGGTCGGACGGAAAGGCGACGAGTTTTTCACCAAACGCCATTACCCGGTCAAACAGCGGTTCACCCAGTTTTTCAATCACCTGAAGTTTTCGGATGCCCGCGATATCATCGACGCCTGCGTGAAGGAATACAATGAAGGCCGCGCCGATGAAGTTCTCGTCGTGTACAACGAATTCAAATCGGCGCTTCAGCAGAATATCATCGTCGAAAAGCTGCTGCCGGTCGAACCTGAAAAAGTCGAGGCGGAGTCGAAGTTTTCCGCGGAGACGGACTACATCTACGAACCGTCGCAGTACGAGATCATCAATACGCTCGTACCGAGGCATCTGACGGTCCAGATGTGGCGGATCTTGCTGGAGTCGTTTGCCGCGGAAATGGGCGCGCGGATGACGGCGATGGACAGCGCGACGGAAAACGCCGGCGAAATGATCCAGGACCTGACGTTGTATTACAACCGCGCGCGTCAGGCCGCGATCACGAAGGAAATCCTGGAGGTGGTCAGCGGCGCGGAGGCATTGACGAAGTAGAAAGTATGATATCTTTTGTGCGAATTATTGTTTTACTAATGGTGGGTCTAAATTGTTTCTGTTGTGTGGATAATGATCGCTTACCTGAAGTATATACTATCACAGGCTCGATACATGTTCCTGACTCCTTAGTACAATACAATGCGGTTGTAGGATTGTTGCACGATCCATTTGGTCAAATAAAAGATTGTAACCAAACAGATACAGTTCAATGTCGCCATCATCCCTCAAAATTTACAACATGCAAGGGCAACTGATAAAAAATCTTTTTGATGGTGTTTGGAAACTGGATTCTATACGATCTTGTGGGATGGCACTGACGAAAATGGCTCAGCTGTGGCGAGCAGTATTTACATCTATAGATTGGTTGCTGGAGACGTTACGATTAGCAGAAAAATGACTCTCGTAAAGTAAAGATGTAACATATAAATCAGAATAAGGGAATAATTAATGAACAAAGGGAAGGTAGTCCAGGTCATCGGACCGGTCGTGGACGTGGAGTTCGGCACCGGCACGCTTCCGGCCATTATGAACGCATTGACGCTACAACGTCCGGACGGCGTGAAACTCGTTCTGGAAGTACAGCAGCATCTTGGTGAAAATCGCGTCCGCAGCGTCGCGATGGACTCCACCGATGGTCTCACGCGGGGCGTGGAGGTCATCGACACGGCCGAACCGATCGCGGTTCCCGTCGGTGATAAAGTTCTCGGACGCCTGATCAACATCATCGGCGAACCGATCGACGAAAAAGGGCCCATCGATGCCAAGAAAAAGCTGCCCATTCACCGTCCCGCTCCGAAACTGAGCGAACTCGCCACCAAGAGCGAAATGTTCGAAACGGGCATCAAGGTCGTCGACCTGATCGAACCGTACATGCGTGGCGGCAAGACCGGACTCTTCGGCGGCGCCGGCGTCGGCAAGACCGTGTTGATCCAGGAGTTGATCCATAACATTGCCAAACAGCACGGCGGATATTCCGTATTTGCGGGCGTCGGCGAACGGACGCGCGAAGGAAACGACCTGTATCACGAAATGATGGAATCGGGCGTGTTGAACAAGACCGCGCTCGTGTTTGGCCAGATGAACGAGCCGCCGGGCGCGCGCCAGCGCGTCGGGCTGACCGCCCTGACGATGGCCGAAGCGTTCCGCGACGACGAAGGCCGCGACGTACTTTTGTTTATCGACAATATTTTCCGTTTCACGCAAGCGGGATCGGAAGTGTCCGCGCTTCTTGGACGTATGCCGAGCGCCGTCGGATATCAGCCTAATCTTGCCACGGAAATGGGCGAACTGCAGGAGCGCATTACGTCGACGAAAAAAGGTTCGATCACATCCGTGCAGGCGATTTACGTTCCGGCCGACGATCTGACCGATCCGGCCCCGGCCACGGCCTTTGCCCACCTCGACGCGACGACGGTGTTGTCGCGCGCGATCTCGGAGATCGGAATTTATCCGGCCGTCGATCCGCTCGACTCGACGTCGCGAATTCTCGATCCGCTGATCGTCGGTGAAGAGCATTACCTTACCGCCAAGCGCGTCCAGGAAACGCTGCAAAAATACAAAGATTTGCAGGACATCATTGCGATCCTCGGCATGGACGAACTGTCCGACGACGATAAATTGACCGTGGCGCGCGCGCGTAAGATCCAACGATTCCTCAGCCAGCCTTTCCACGTGGCGGAACAGTTCACCGGAACGCCCGGTCGTTACGTCAAAAAGGAAGATACGGTGGCAGGTTTCAAGGCGATCGTCGACGGCCAGATGGACGACGTGCCCGAACAGGCGTTTTATATGGTCGGTACGCTGGACGAGGCCGTTGAAAAAGCCAAAACGCTGGCGAGCTAAGGAGGTCGAATGGACAAAACCTTCCATATCGAAATCATCACGCCGGGAAAAGTCATCTTTACCGGACCGATCATCGACTTCGTCGCTCCTGGGGTCATGGGAACGTTCGAAGTCTTGCGCAATCACGCACCGTTCATCAGCGCGTTGAAGACGGGAGAGATGCGCGTGCGGCAGGAAGACGGATACGACGAATATTTCGCCGTCAGCGGCGGTTTTGTGGAAGTGCGGGACAATCACGTGACGGTCCTGGCCGAGACGTGCGAAAAAGCGATGGAGATCGACATCCATCACGCCATGGAGGTCAAGGAGTGGGCGCGAAAAAAACTCGAAGAACGGGCCAGCATCGATCCCGAACCGGTACGTCAGGCATTGATTCGTGCGCAAAACCGTTTGAAGATCGTTGAACGCCGCGTGAGATCTTAACGTAGTTTGGATGAATAAAAAAAACCGGGTCAGCGCCCGGTTTTTTTGTTTGTGGTGCGCTCGGTAAGCTCATCGACCGAGCCGAAGGCCTGAACGTGAAGTAGAGAGGGGAGACTTGAATTTCAATGACGAAGAAGACGCAGGAGCGCCCGATCAGAAGGCACCCGCAAGGCAGTCCACTGTCTGCCTTGTTGTCTAAACCGGCAAAGCCGGAACATCGAATTGAAATGAAACACGTAACCACAGAGG
>CAYZJB010000076.1:0-11142 GCA_964478735.1 uncultured Bacteroidota bacterium
GCCTCTGTGGTTACGTGTTTCATTTCAATTCGATGTTCCGGCTTTGCCGGTTTAGTGTACGATACCGACAAACGGGTGTCGATTGTCGCCCTGATAAAAGCGTTGAAACTTCAGCGATCCGCGTGTAGCTTAACGCGATGCCGGATACTTCACTCAGTTCATTGAATCCATGGACATGGATTCAGAAAAGGGCCGCGCGCATCATCGCCGAGCGGCTTAACCGCGATCTTCCGTCGTACCGCTTGCGGACACGGAACAACATGGAAAACCTCAAGCGCGTTTTGCAATGCGGGGACGTCATTCTCGTCGAAGGCAATAAATTGATCAGCCGCGTGATCATGGCCGTGACGCACTCGACCTGGAGCCACTCCGCGCTGTACATCGGTAACGGTGAAATGATTGATCCCCTGCCGTCGACCGGAACGGTGATCAGCAAGGTCGACGTACTGAAAGATCTGAACATTCGCGTGTGCCGGCCCATGGATGTGCCGGAGGAACAGCGAGTTAAAGTTTGCCAGTTTGCCCTTTCGCATCTCGGCCGCCGGTACGATCATCTGAACGTGAGCAATATTTTGTTTGCCTATTTCCGCCGTAACCGCGATCACACGCAGTTCCTCGGCGACATCTCGCAATCCAGCGAAGTTTGCTCCGGTCTCATTGCCGAGGCGTACAATCAGATCGGCTTTACGATTCTGGAGGGTGTCAATTTTTCCCAGATCGTTCCGGGAGATTACGATCTCAGCCCGAATTTCGAAGTCGTCAAATTCAATCGTCCGCGGAAAAAGGACGTCGCCACCGTGTGGCAGAATACGTCGTCGGTCTCGTAAAAAGTTTTTTTAACGGCGGAGAGAGTTGCATGCAACGTTCCTACTCGAACTGCTCCGACTCGGTCGAGCCTTCCAGTGCCACGGTACTGGCCCTGCCCTGGGAAATCACTTCCGTCACGGCATCGAAATAACCCGTACCGACTTCGCGCTGATGTTTCGCGGCGGTATACCCGCGTCGTTCGGCGTTGAATTCCGCCTGCTGCAGCAGGGAATACGCCGACATGCCGCGGTTTTTGTAATCGTACGCGAGCTGGAACATGCCGTAATTGAGCGCGTGAAATCCCGCCAATGTGACAAACTGGAATTTATATCCCATCGCACCAAGTTCCTTCTGAAACCGTGAAATGGTGCGTGCATCGAGATTCTTTTTCCAGTTGAACGATGGAGAACAATTGTACGCCAAAAGTTTTTCTGGGAATTCCGACCGGATGGCGTCGGCAAACCGGGCGGCTTCATCGAGATCGGGCGTCGACGTTTCGCACCAGATCAAATCGGCGAAGGGAGCGTACGCCAGGCCGCGTTGGATCGCCGCATCGAGACCGCCGTTGAATCGATGGAACCCCTCGGGAGTCCGCTCACCGGTGATAAACGGACGGTCCCGGTCGTCGACGTCGCTTTGCAGCAGTTTGGCTCCGTTCGCATCGGTTCGCGCGATGATCAGTGTCGGCACTCCCATAACGTCCGCGGCCAGACGCGCCGCCGTCAGGGTCCGGATGAACTGGCCGGTGGAAACCAAAACCTTTCCGCCCATGTGCCCACATTTTTTTTCAGACGCCAGTTGATCCTCAAAATGCACGGCCGCCGCACCCGCTTCGATCATCGCCTTCATGAGTTCGAAAGCATTGAGCGGTCCGCCGAATCCCGCTTCCGCGTCGGCCACGATCGGCACCAGCCATTCGACGCCGTTTTTACCTTCGCTGTGATGAATCTGGTCAGCGCGCAGCAGCGTCTGATTGATCCGCTTGACGACATGCGGAACGCTGTTGGCGGGATAAAGGCTCTGATCCGGGTACATATGACCGGATAAATTGGCGTCCGCGGCGACCTGCCATCCGCTGAGATAAATCGCTTTGAGTCCCGCTTTCACCATTTGCAGCGCTTGGTTCCCGGTCAACGCTCCTAATGCCCGTACGGGTTCTTCTTCATGGAGAAGTTTCCAGAATTTTTCGGCCATCCATTCGGCAATACTGTGTTTGATCACATACGATCCGCGAAGCCGGACCACGTCTTCGGCGGTGTACGGCCGTACGATGTCCTCCCACCGCGTTTGACTCACCCATTGTGCTCTGATCTCATTGGCCTCCAGCATGGCAAACCTCCCTTTGATGAATGATGAGATGTTTTTTGTAACTAATTTTCCAATTCGGAGTCGATCGCGAGATAGTCTTTGAATTCCCTGCGTAAAAATTCCTTCTCTGCGTCGATCCGGGCCCGACGGAACAAATTCAATTCAAGCTCCATCCGATCGCGCGGGACGGCGGTATTGGATTGCAGTTCCTGCTCGATCCGCTGCAGTTCCTCATCGAATGTCGTGTGAACAAGATCGGCCGTGCATCTCAAACCCTCGTCCATCGTGACGTCGTGACGCAGCCATTGCCAGACCTGTGTCCGGGAAATTTCCAGCGTCGCCAGATCTTCCATCAGACCGTCCCACGCGACGCAGCCGATGCCTTCGCTCCAGCCCTTCATGTAAGCGATTCCGACGCGTACGTTTTTTCGCAGCCCGGCCAAGGTTTTGGGACCGTCCGGCTTAGGAATCAGGTCCGGCTGAAGCGGAAAGTCCTCCAACCCGACATGCAACTGATGATCGCGCGTAAACGCCGACATGGCGTGACCGATGAAATAAGGATGCGATACCCAGCACCCGTCATGGCCCATGGAGGCTTCAAGCAGTTTATCGGATTTCACCTTCGCCGTTTGTTCGGCGCGCTCCTCGGGTGTACGGCCGGGCGTGAACGCCGACATGCCTCCGATGGCATACGCGCCGCGGCGGTGACAAATCTTGATGAGCCGTTTGGCGTAATTCATCATCCACGGACGGTCCAGATGGATACTGCCGCGATCGGCCAGCACACGATCCGGATGTTCACGTAAAATTTTGATGTCGCTGAAAATCTTGTCCCAGCGGCCCACGTTCAATCCGGCCGCGTGGTCTTTGAATTCATACAGAATCTCTTCCATCTGAAATGCCGCCGGAAGGGTTTCGATCAAAAACGTCGCACGCAGCGTACCGGTCGGAATACCCATCGCTTCCTGGACTGCCGTAAAAAGGGCGTTCCACCAGCGTGCTTCCAGATAATGTTCCGTCTTCGGGATGTAATAGATCGGCGTTTTGCCCTGATCCAGCAATGCCGCGGCGGTGTGATAAAACGTCGTGAGAAAATCGAACAGACCGGCCGACATCGGGCGACGATCGATCCGGATATTGGATTCATTGAGGTGCAGTCCCCGTACACGGGTCATGACGACGGCCATGTCGGAGGGATCGAGTCGGTAGTGTTTACCGGATTCCCGGTGGTCGAGTGACAGGTTAACGGCCGATACGAGATTGGAAACGCCGTTCATCACATTCGACCACGTCGGTTTCATCGAATCTTCGAAGTCGAGCATAGCCGTGTCGGCCCGATGACCCTCGGCCGTACGCGACAACATGTTGATTACCATTTTGGGGTTATTGACCGGTCCTGTGATCTCGACGCGTCGTTTTTGCAGTTCAGGAGGGATCGAAGCGACCCGCCAGCCGGGTTCCAGCGCGGCCGTGTGTGTAAACTCGAACGCCGGAAGCGCTCCGCGGTCATACTCCGCCTGACGTTCTTTCCTCTGACGCAACAGCCGTTGCCGTTCGGGCTCGAACTCCCGATGCATTCGGACGAGCAGAGCGATCAGGTTCACATCCAAAAATTGTTTTGCAACATCATTCCAGGCCGGCGGGTGGATTTGAAAGTCATCGGTAAGGTTGAAAAATCCAACCCGGGTTGTCTGCGGATCAGCAATCATGAACGTGTACTCCGATGAAGGTAAGAAATGCTGATTTAGGATAAGGCAAGACGAGAACGATATACAAGCGAAATTTCGCTTTTATTTTTTATTTCGCTATTTGCGAATTTCGCTTACAGTGAAATTTGTTGATATTCGACGTGACGGAACGTACGTTCCGTCCGGTCAACACCTTGATTCCGATGCATTTATGGATTTACGAACCGAGGATTTGCGAATCATTTTCGGAACGAAACTGCGGCAATTGCGGTACGCTAAAAACCTTTCGCTGAAGCAGTTGTCCGAAAAATCGGGCCTGTCTATTTCTTATATCAGCGAAATCGAGAGTGGAAAAAAATATCCCAAACCGGAAAAAATGATCCGGGTGGCGCGGGGACTCGGTGTGACGTATGACGAACTGGTAGCGCTGCAGAGTGCAGAATCCGCGAATCCGGCATTGAGCTTCGTTCGATCACCCATTTTCCATGAATTTCCGTTCAAACTGTTCGGCTTCGCGTTGACCGACGTCATCGATCTCTTGAAGCACTCGCCGGAAAAAGCCTCGGCGCTGGTCCGAACACTGACGGAGATCGGCGAGAGTTACGACATGAAAGTCGAACAATTTTTCTTCGCCGCTTTGCGTTCATACCAGAAAATGCATCTCAACTATTTCGCCGACCTTGAAGATCACGCCCTCCAGTTTAACCGCGACCATGGGCTCAAAACCGGACCCGCGACGTATACGCAGCTGGCCCGGATCCTGACCCACCATTACGGTTACACCATCGACGAAACGATGATCGCCGCGGACCGCGACCTTGCCCATTTTCGTTCCGTCTGGTTTCCCGGACCTCCGCCAAGACTTTTGATCAACTCGCACCTGTCGGAGTCGCAGAAGGCATTCGTCTGCGGACACGCCCTGGCCTACGAATATCTCAAACTCTCCGACCGGCCGATCGCATCGTCCTGGGTCAAAGTGGATTCGTTCGAACAGGTGTTGAGCAACTTCCGGGCGTCGTATTTCGCCGGCGTTCTGCTGATTCCACGTGAGTTCCTCGTCCGCGATCTGGAGAAGTTCTTTGCCACCACCCGCTGGCAGCCGGACCAGTTGAGGAACATCATGAAACGGTACCGGGCGACTCCGGAAATGTTTTCCTACCGCTTGACGCAGTTGATTCCGAAATTTTTCGGACTGGAGGAAATTTATTTTTTACGATTCAGCCATGAGCGGCATGGCGAAAATTTCTACGTCACCAAAGAATTCAATTTCAGCCGATTTTTTGTTCCCCACGGCATGGGACGGTTCGAACACTACTGCCGGCGATGGCTTTCGATCAAATTACTGCGCCGCATCGCGGAGCTGGAGAAAAAAGGAAGGCATCCCGACATTCTCATCGACGCTCAGCGTTCGCATTTTATCAACAGCGACGCGGAATTTTTGAATCTTTCCATGACCCGCCCGCTCCTGCTGACCGAAAACACCAACAGTTGCGTAACCGTCGGTTTTCTTATGACCGATGAATTCAAGCAAAAAATCAAGTTCTGGCCGGACGCAAAAATCCCCGTCGTCGAGGTCAATGAAACGTGTGAGCGGTGCGGCCTGACAGCGTGTAAGGAACGAGCCGCTCCAGGTCTGCTTTTTGAGGCAGAACAGGTGAAGACGCAGCGCGAAAAAGCGCTCGACGCATTGCTGGAAAAGCTCGGTGGAGGCCGGTACTGAATTTTATGGAAACGGTTCCGTCGCGTCGTACTGAATTTCCACGACTTCGAGATGGATGTACGTGAAATCGCCGTCTTTCAAGCTCCACATGCCTTTGCCGCGGATGGGAATCCGCAGTCCGTTCATCTCACCGTACTCCAGGATCGGCGTCGACCATTTCTCCAACGAAAACGATTTGCCGTTCGACATATAGCGGTCGGCACGCATCGTCACGAGTTTTCCGACATCGTCGAATTCAAACTCCGCCGATACGCTTCGATCCCCGTTTGTCAGCGTCGCAAGGACACGGGTATCGTCGATAGATTCCCATCGCACGTATGGACTCAACGCCGCCGAGGGAAACCACATGATTTCGTTGAGAAAACGGAGCGATGCGCCCTGATCGATTTCTTTTCCGCCGGCGTTTGCAATCGGTACAATTGACCAGAGTTTGATCACCATGCTTCCATGCCCGTTCCGGTAAGCGTCCCGGCCCGTCACGCGAATCCACGTCGACGCACGCATCGTCACGAACCACAAAAAACCGGGAGGATCCGTCGAATAATATTGTTCCGCAACGAACGGATTCCACCCGTCCGCACGATCGCGGCGAAAATGCCCGCGTTGACGAAGCCGCACCGTCCGGGGAATTGGTTTTCCGATTACACCCGCGTACCTCAGCCAACGTTGAACCGGCGGCGGCAGAGCGGCCAGATCCGTTTCCGTTATCACTCGCGAGGATCCATCGGCCGATCTCAGGAGTTGAGCGGCTTCACGTCGGTTCTGCCGGCGAAATCGCACGTGGGCGATCCTGACAGCAACCCCAAGGATCGTCACCAGACCCAAAAGTATGATTGAAATGACAATCCACCTCATCATTTGGAAGGACTCTTACCCGTTTTTAAGACCTTCAACATTACGCCGACGAGAGCAAAAATGTTTCCGACCATGTAATTTGCGTGGACTCTGTGCCCGTTCACGATTATCTTCGTTAGATATGAATTTCTAAAAACGACGGAGCCTCATGACACTTTCGCATCCCATCTATACCCGTGCCGAAGAACTCGTTCACGCACTGACTCACGGCATTGGCGCCCTGTTCAGCGTCGCCGGACTAGTCGTCTTGGTCGTTTTGGCGGCAATCTACGGCTCGGCATGGCACGTCGTGAGCTGTTCGATCTACGGAGCGACCCTGATCATCCTGTACACGGCTTCAACGTTGTATCACTCCGTCACGTCGCCGCGCTGGAAAATGCGGATGCGCATTTTCGACCATGCGTCGATTTTTCTTTTGATTGCCGGCACCTATACGCCGTTTATGCTCGTCAATCTTCGCGGTCCATGGGGCTGGTCGATTTTCGGCGTCATCTGGGGACTGGCCATCGTCGGACTTGTGTTTAAACTGTTCTTCACCGGCCGGTTCGGCGTCGTGTCGACCGTCGTATACGTTCTGATGGGTTGGATCGCGCTCATCGCGATCAAACCGATGATGGATTTGATTCCCTCCGGCGGATTGGCGCTGATTTTTGCCGGCGGTTTGGCTTACACCGGCGGCGTGATTTTCTACGCGATGAAAAAATTACCCTACCACCACGCCATCTGGCACATCTTCGTCTTGGCCGGCAGCGTCTGCCATTTCCTTGCCGTACTTTGGTACGTTCTTCCCTCCGCATGACGGATTCCGTTATTCTGATTCTCGCCGACGGCGCACGGTTCGACGTTTTTGAAGAACTGCTCGCCGCAGGCGAATTGCCGCGGATCAACCGCCACATCATCCAACGCGGCGGATATCGACGCATGACGACGGTGTTTACCTCCACCACCGGGCCGGCGTACGTGCCGTTCATGACCGGGTGCTTTCCGGGAACGGTCAATGTGCCTGGCATCCGGTGGTTCGATAAAAAAGCGTACGCGACAAAGTCGTTTCTCAATCCGCATCGGTTTCGCAGTTACTGCGGATGGGAAGGTTTTTTCATGAATCGCGACTTGCACCCCGATATCCCGACGATTTTTGAACTCGTCCCCGATGCCGTCAACATATTCGGGCCAATCTCTCGCGGTGCCGCGCGTGGAAATAATCCCGGCAAACGGCGTAAAGCCTATCACATCTCCCGCGCCCATTCCAACGGACGATACGAACCGGTGGACGAACTCGGTTTACGCGTGATGACGCAGACGCTTGACCGGCCTTCGCGTTTTCGTTTTCTCGCCCTGCCCGGGATCGACGGCATCAGCCATAACACGCACCCTCGGCATGAGCGAACGATCGAGGCGTACCGATTCGTGGATCGCGCCGTCGGTAAGATCGCGGAACGTCTGCAGGCGGACGGATCGTACGATCGCACGGCGCTCGCGATTTGCAGCGATCACGGACTGTCGCCAACGCACACTCATTTTGATGTACCTGTTTTTATGGAGGAGTCGCTCGGACTGTCGACGCTGTACTACACGAACATTTTCAGGCTAAACCCCGTTGCCAGCGCGCACGTGTCGGGTAACGGCATGGTCCATCTGTATTTCAAAAACGGCAACTGGCTCGATCCGTGTTACGATGAGCACCTGGCAACCGGAAAAATGGACCTGTTGAAAATTTTTCTGGAAAACCCGGCGGTCGATCTGACGATCTGTCGTACGCGGGACGGGTGGCTTCGGATCGACAGCCGCCGGGGCCGCGCGAAACTGCGAGAACATGATAAAATGATCGACTATCGCGTCGAATCTGGCGATCCGTTTGGCTGGCCGGCGTTGCCGCCGTCGATGTCGTTCGATGAGGCGCTACGGTTGACGTTCGATACGGATTATCCCGATGCCCTCGTACAGATTGCACAGATTTTCCGTTCCCAACGCTGCGGCGATTTGATCCTGTCCGCCACGCCGGGTTACGATCTGCGATTCAAATGGGAAAGCCCCGAACACAAATCGTCTCACGGATCGCTGCACCGCGATCACATGATGACGCCGTATTGCATGAGTCTGCCGATGGCAGAACGTCCGATGCGGTCGGTGGATGTGTTTGCGAGTGTGCTGCAACATCTAAAACGAGATGCGCCCGACCGGCTGGATGGGAAATCATTCCTGTACTGAGGGGTCGCTCAAAACATCACGACAAAATCCACGTACAGAATAAACGGAAATCCCTCCCATTCCGCTTTGAACGGCCGCCCGAACCCCACGTCTGCGGCCAGGGTTTCGTTGAAAAATCGGATACCGAGGGACAGGACACCCTCTCCATTCCGGGGTACGAACCAGTTTTCCGAAACGAACGACATTCGACGGCCTATGCGTTGTTGAAATCCCCAGCATTACGACCGGGTCGCCCGATACGTCGCCGTTTCCAAATCCAACATTGACGCCCAGAGAAACGTTGTCGTCGCGCGAACCGTACGTACCGACACCATAGAGGCTGCCGAAGGAGTCTCCTTCCTCCGGAATTTTCATCACTCTCCCTGACGCCGAGTGTGACGCCAGATACAGACGCGTCGCGTGAGGGTTTTCGAACCAGACTTTTCCTTTGCGCAATGATGATTTCTGAATCGTTTTCACGGATTGAACGGATGCCCGGTTGATCGTGAATTGACCGATGATGCTTTCAAAAACGATCGCGTCGTCGCGAATGTCGACGATCCGTCCGTAAAGCGTACTGCCGTCCGACAACTCGATCACCTGCATTTCGATCGAGTCGGCGATTTTCAAATCCCCTTTGATTTGTGCCCACGCCGACATCGGCAAGAGTAAGACGATCATCAGCCCTCGGAACATCGTTACCTCGTTTTTTTCATCGATTGAGCCCTACTGTAGCGAATCGTGTAATCGACTTTCCAAGACGCATACGTCACGTGAACCGGGATGTCCTCGACAAAAAAGCAAACCGCCCGTCGCGTTGGACCGTGCCGGAGGACGGATCGAGAACCCGATCGGTCGCACTGCGTGCGCACTAAAAATGGTTTCAAATCAATCCTTTCTACCTGGCGAGATTTCTTTCGGCTTGAAAACGAATACGGGCTTCTTCAGGATAGTTATTGAACGTCAATGCTTTCTGCCACTGCGCTTTCGCTTCTCGGTTCATCTTCATCGACCGCAGAACGAGACCGAGATAGTATCTGGCGTGGGGTTCGATCCAGACGTCGTTTTGCAGTCCATCGGATTCCAGGGCCGATTCGAAATATGTGCGCGCATCCGCGTACGACCGTCGCGCCAAAGCGATGCGACCCTGATAGTAGTGGATCGAGGCGAGAAAACGCCGTTTGGAGTCGTCCGTAAACGCATCTTCTTTGAGACGGGTGAAGGCCGTGTCCGCCCGGTCGAGGCGGCCGACTAGAACATCATGACGCGCGTGAATCAAGCGGATTTCGAACGCCGACAGGCCGGATTTCAACCGCGCTTTGCATCCCTCCACGGTGCCTTTGGTGCTCATGGGATGGTTTTTACCGAGTTCATAAAACTGGACCGCAAACTGACGGTTGCCCGAGAGTTCAAGCGCTTCCGCCGTGTGATAATAGGCCGCCCCGACCGTCCATCCGTCGACGGTCTTAAATAAATTCAACTTCTCGCCCGTTTCGAACGCATGCCGGAAGGCACCGATCGCGCCCGTAAAATCGTTATGAACTTTATGGATCCTCCCCAGATAGTACGACGCCGTCATCACGGCGGACTCGTGCGTATCGCCGGCCAGCCGGATGGATTCCTCGAAGTCGACTACCGCCCCTTCGAAGTCGTCCATCTTGTATTTTACGACGCCCCTTTGACCGAACAGATACGGATTAACGGAAAATCGACGGCACAATTCGTCGTACAGGCGAAGCGCTTCTTCATAATTGCCCTCCTCGGTGTAGACGTTGGCCAGGAAAAACTTGCCCTCAATGGCGGCCAGAACGCCCTTCTGCTCGGCCATGCGAAGTTGAGTGAGACCTTCTTCACGGTTTCCATCCAGACCGAAAAGGCTCGCGACCATGTCGACAAAACGCGGAAGCGTCGCCGCGTAGTAGTTATACAACCCCAGACTCAGATAGGCATCATAGACCGTGGAATCACGTTCGATGACGCGCCGATGCAGCGACTTGGTCTTACGGCCGTAATAAAACGCCTTGATCCAGTCTCCCCGGGCGGCATAATATCGTCCGAGATTTCCGTAAACGGCTCCGAGGTAAAAATCCGCTTCGATCTCGTGTTTCTCCTGTTCTCCGTAAACTTCGGCAATCCGGATCGCTTCTTCGCTCCGGCTGACATACTCTTCCTGCAGCCGTTCGGAATGGCTTCCAGAAACGATGCGGTAGAAACTGGCAGATGATTTAAAAAAATATCCCCGTGGATGGTCGGGCGACGCTTCGATCAGGCGATCAAAAATAGCGTCCGCAGAGTCGAATTCCAGGTTGTAGACAAACTCCAACCCCCGAACGATCGTTGCAAAATGGCCGTCCGCGATTTGTGTCTGTCCGATGGCAAAGCCATCTATAAGTTTGATGGCAAAGCCATCTATAAAAAATAAAAACAGGAAAAATCTCATCCGACCCCTTAGGCAAACGGAACGTAATATATTTCAGCTGAACTCCTCATGCAACTACCTTTAGACGGTATTGTCCGCAATGTTAGACTCTGTATCCGCAACATCTACGTTTTTTGCGTAGATGTTTTGTAAGTTTT
>CAYZJB010000077.1:0-5078 GCA_964478735.1 uncultured Bacteroidota bacterium
AATTGAGAAAGCTCAAAGGCTGGAACGATGAGGCAGGCTGGATATCCCGAAAAATTGCCGCTTAAGCCATTTTCAATTTACAGGAAAAATAGGACTTGACCATTACACAACTTTTGAAAGTAACTCGGTATCCGACACACAGTTGGTGGTTTTTTTAGGTTGGTTTGACCATGTCGGAGGTCAGTCAATTGCAAATCGGCGGGCTGAATTCCTGACATTTCACTGGAATACCAGAGTCAAGTTCAACAAAAACCTTGCGAATAAGATGCTTCCCATATAACTTGGAGAGTCCATTCCAAACCTGGCAAACACGAATAAGCCACCACACAAATTTCACCGAGAGGAGCCATTCCCATGGAGGGAATTCAAACGACGATCAAGTTCACCGGTCCTGGAGACAGCATTGGAGTCATCAAGGTGGGCGGGTACATCGATACGACCACGTCATCGGAGTTGGAACGGGCGCTGGGTTCACTTCTGAAAAAAGGACAGTACCGCATCATCGTCGATCTCGGTGACGTTGATTACATCAGTTCCGCGGGTTGGGGAATTTTCATCAGTGAAATCAAGGGCATCAAGGAGAACGCGGGCGATCTGAAGCTCGTCCGGATGATTCCCGAAGTCTATGAAGTTTTCGAACTCCTCGAATTTCACTATATCCTCAAGGCTTACGATACGATCGAAGAGGCCGTCGATGCTTTTGTCAAAGAAGCGGGCGGCACGCTGACCGGACCGGGTGGCGGCCAGACGACGGAAGTCCGCAAACCGGCGGCCGTTCGGGAGACTCCGAAAATGGAGGAGAAGGTCGAGGTTGCCGAACCAACGGTCTCGATGGATGACATGACCATCGACGAAAAAATCCGTGCGATTCTCAGGCGGAACCCGGCCGCTAGCGCACGCGATATCAAACGCCTCTTGAATACGGAAGAGTTCGGATTTACCAAGGTCGGATGGTTTGAAGCCCGGCGGCGGATGAAAACTTCCAAACGCGTTTAAGGTGACTTTTTTAACGATCCTTAGGATCCGATTATAGTCAGAAGGGCGCTTCTTAGAACGCATCGGGTTACGTTGCATGAATGTCTGGGGGGACATGTTCTAAGAAGGGCCTTTTTTTGTACTTTGCATCGCCGAAACCTTTAGCCGTATATTACGCTTATGCCTCCCGAACATCAGATGGCCGACTCCGAAACGATCGAACGCAAGTTATCTACCATCCAGTGGGGTGAGCGGGACATCGCGCGAATTTTGATCGTCGACGACGAGGTCCGGTTGCGCGAGGAACTGAAGTCCCTTTTGCAACATTCCGGTTACGACGTCGACATTGCTGTCAACGGCAAAGAGGCGCTACGGCAGATCCATATCAACCCGCCGGACCTCGTCATTACCGATATCACGATCCGGTACGTTTCCGGCTTTCAATTGTGCCGCATGATCAAAGAAAGCCCGGAGACCAAACACATTCCCGTCATTCTCGTGACCGGGCTGCAGCGTCCGGAGGACAAGATCAAAGGTATCGAAGCCGGAGCCAACGATTTCGTCGGCAAACCGTTTGATCAGATGGAACTCCGCACGCGTATCGATTCCGTGTTACGGCTGAAGCGGCTGCATGCTCAACTGGAAAGCATCGACGAGATCATCATGGCGTTTGCGCGCACGATCGATGCACGAGACCCGTACACGCGCGGCCATTCGGAACGCGTCGGCAAGTACGGCATCAAATTCGGATCCGCGCTCGGCATGGACCGCCGGCATCAGGAGTTGCTGTTCAAAGGCGCGATCCTCCACGACATCGGTAAGATCGGAGTCCGTGATTCGGTCTTGCTGAAACGCGGCAAACTGACGGACGACGAATACGCTGAAATCAAAAAACATCCCGCCATCGGACTGAACATATGTGCGCCCTTGAAATCCAGCCGCTCGATGCTCAACATTGTTGCGTACCATCACGAACGGATGGACGGCAAAGGTTATCCCTTCGGTCTCATGGGCGAAGAGATTCCCGTCGAGGCCCGCATCATGGCCATTTGCGATTGTTTTGACGCGCTGACCAGTGCACGACCCTACCGTGACGCCCTGTCGATCGAAGAAGCGGCCAATATTTTGGAAGCAGGCCTCGGCAGCCACTTCGACGAAGACCTGCTTCCGGTCTTTTTGCGGATCGCCCGGTTGGGCGAACTCCAGGAGATCGTCGATGACGCTCGTACCCTCACCGCGGTGCCGGACCAGAATGAGGCGACGACCGAACTCATTCGAGGACTCGATCTTTCCGATTTTCAGATCGGCTGATCTACCATTCTTTTCGTCGACTAAACAACAGGGAGGCGATATGGAAAAAATACGTCTATGGTTGGACGCCCAGCGTCCGCTGTGTTTCGAGTGGCTTCGCATCTACCTCGGCATCGGTCTGGTCGCAAAGGGTGTGTATTTTCTTACGGACCGGGAGTTCATCACCAAAATGCTTCCGGAAAGTCCGGGATTCGACGCGCTGCTCGTGATAATCGCGCATTATGTCCCGCTCGCGCATCTGACGGGAGGGTTGATGATGATCGCGGGACTGGCCACGCGTTCCGCTGCCCTGATCCAGATCCCGATCCTTGCCGGAGCAGTGTTCTTTGTCCATTTTAAGGAAGGCGTTTTTACGACCGGTCAGAATCTCGAATTTTCGGCGTTCGTATTGTTTTGCCTGATCCTCGTGTTCATCCACGGGTCGGGGCGATGGTCGCTCGACGCGCGATTTGCAGAGAAGGCGGCCTAGGGAAGGAAAGACGCACGTTCCTGTGGCGTCGGGAGACGGCAGGAATCTTTTTTGCCGAACCATCGGTAGCGATTGGAAGCGATCCGGTCGTAGAGCCAGTTGCGTACGCCGCGCGGGATCACGTATGCTATGACAACAACGGACCAGAATCCGCCAAGCGTACGGAGGATCATAAGAATGGCATCCGAGCGAAAATAAAACCGGTTGTCATGCAGAAAGATAATTGTGTCGAGGTTTTCACGCCGCTCGGATGGCAGATGGGCAAGCGCCGTTTCACCCTGGATGGGGGTGAATCGTAATTTTCGTTCTTTATCGACCCTGAGCAGGAAATCGACGGACCGGTTACACAGTCCGCAGACTCCGTCAAAAAAAACGATCGGTGGGTCCGTCATTTTCATGGCGCGGTAGAATAGGAATTTGATGTATCGAAAACAATCAATAACATTGTTTTTCAGCAACTCATTCGACAAAATATCGTAATTCCTCCGGCTATAACTTCTGACGATTTCGTTTTATTTCATTACCGTTTTGTAATCTCTTATGCATCCGCAGAAAGAATACGTATGGACGAGGATAGACCGCCGATTTTGCCATCGTGGTCGGCGTGGTACGCGCTGGTCGTCGTGTGGTTGAGCATCCTGATCGCCGTGTTTTATACCTTTCGATTGGCGTTTGAATGAGACCCCTGGATTGGCTGGTCCTCATTACCTCGCTCGTTTTTATCATCGGCTACGGCGTCTGGAAAGGGCGGGGACAAAAAAACATCCGGGGATTCCTTCTGGCCGACCGATCCATGCGATGGTGGACGGTTGCCCTTTCCGTCATGGCCACGCAGGCCAGCGCCATCACGTTTATCTCGACGCCCGGCCAGGCCTTTGTCGACGGTATGCGGTTCGTCCAGTTTTATTTCGGTTTACCGTTCGCCATGATCATTTTGTCGATCACGGCCGTACCCCTGTATCACAAACTTAACGTTTTCACGGCGTATGAATTTTTGGAGCAGCGATTCGATCTGAAGACCCGCGCGCTGGCGGCATTCCTGTTTCTGATTCAACGTGGACTGGCTGCCGGGTTGACGATCTATGCGCCGGCGATCATTTTATCCTTGCTCCTCGGATGGGATCTTTATTTGACTAATCTGGCCATCGGGGGTCTGGTAATCCTATACACGGCGTCGGGCGGATCGAAAGCGGTCAGTTGGACGCAGGTGCATCAGGTCATCGTGATTTTTGTCGGCATGTCGGCGGCCTTCGGCGTGATGTTGACGATGTTGCCCACCGACGTTTCGTTTCTCGATGCATTGACCATCGCAGGAAAATCGGGGAAGCTCAATGCAGTGGACTTTTCAATGGATCTGGACAATCGCTACAGTTTCTGGTCCGGCCTGATCGGAGGGCTTTTTCTGCAACTGTCGTACTTCGGTACGGACCAGTCGCAGGTGGGACGATACCTCGGCGGGCAGAGCGTGACGCAGAGCCGCCTGGGTCTGCTGTTCAACGGTATCGCCAAAATTCCCATGCAATTTATCATCCTTTTTCTCGGTGCGTTTTTATACGTGATTTATTTTTTTGTGGCCCCGCCGCTGAATTTTAATTCCGTCGAGGCCGACAGAGTCCGCTCCAGCGAGCATGCACCGGCGTGGGAGGAACTGGAAATGCGTTACCGGGGTCTGCATGACGAAAAGCAGGGGGAAATCCGCCGAATGCTGGACGATCCGGACGCATCACCGTACCGGCTGCAGGAAATCCTTCGCGAGGAAAAACGACTACGCGACGAGGCCGGGAAATTGATCGTCAAGCACGATCCGCAGGCCAGTGCTTCGGACGTCAATTATATTTTCCTCGGCTTTGTCTTGAAGTTTCTTCCCGTGGGTCTGGTGGGGCTGATCATTGCAGCGATCTTTGCGGCATCGATGTCGAGCACGAGCGCCGAGTTGAACGCCCTGGCGAGTACGTCCGTGATCGACGTGTACAGGCGTATGATCCGAAAGAACGGGTCGGACGGACAATACCTGTGGGCGAGCCGCTCGGCCACCTTGTTCTGGGGCGCGTTTGCCGTCGGATTTGCGGAATTTGCAAATCGGATGGGGTCGTTAATCGAGGCGGTGAATATTCTCGGGTCGTTGTTTTACGGGACCATCCTCGGAATTTTTCTGGTCGCTTTTTATATCCGGCGGATCGGCGGATCGGCGGTTTTTATCGGAGCCATTGTATCGGAACTGATTGTCGTCGGCTTTTTTATGTTTTCATCCATCTCGTATTTGTGGTATAACGTGATTGGCTGTGCGGGTGTGGCGGGAATCGGGTATCTGATCCAGATGGTA
>CAYZJB010000077.1:5178-10690 GCA_964478735.1 uncultured Bacteroidota bacterium
GCTTCATCCGTTGTCATCTGCTGCGCTTTTTTGTAATTGGCGATGGCGTCTTTGGTGTTTCCTTTACTGGCCAGCGCCTCTCCGAGGCTGTCGTAGCAGTTCCACGACTTGGGATATTTCTTTACATTCAATTGGAAAACTTCAATCGCCTCGTCGACCTTTTTTGTGCCCATCAACTGATAGCCGTAGTTGTTCAATTCATTTTCCGTCGCAGCATCAAGCGCATTCTTCTTCATCGTTGCGGCTTCGTCCTTTTTGCCCAAGGCTGCCAGAAACGCGGATTTGACCAGCTGGGCGTTGGTTCCGGCGCCGAAAAGAATCGCACGATCGACCCAGGACATGGCCTCCTCGAGATTGACGTTGTTTTGCAGGCACCAGTTCGCCGCCTGAATCAGGTTGGCCTGATTGAACCCCGCCTGGCCGCGCATATCGTTTTTCAAATTGGCCAGCACGATGGACGGCGTATCAAATTCGATCTTGAACGGAACCCGAAGTTTTTCCCAGTGCAGATAGACCGTTCCGGTCGTGTTCGTCATCTGGTCGAAACCGTATGCCAGGTTTTCCCGATGATCGTTGACGGCCACCGGCGTGACGACCACCCGAAGGGCGTCTTCCGACGGTTCATAATAAAAACTGCCCCAGGACGTCGAGTTTTTACTGAAGATGATCGTCCAGTCTTTTTCCGTCGGGATCATGTGCAAACCGTAGGTTCCGGCTGCAATCGGCTTTCCTTCGATTTTCGCGTCGTGGGAAAAAGAAATCGTCGTATTTTCATTGGCACCGGCACGCCAGGGGTTGTCGTGTTTACTGCCCCACGGAAATGGGGGCGTAACACCATAAGGAACCAGACCGCCCCAGACGGCACGGTTACGGGCGGCCGGGCTGTGATACGTCACGGTAACCGTCGAAATTCCGATCTCCTGCACGACGGTAGATGCCGGACTGGCCTGCGGCATTTTCAAAACCTGAGCGTGGCTTTGCGAAACGGCGGCTAAGCCAAGCAAAATCACAAACGTTCGTGTGAGCATGGCACTCTCCTGATTTGGTGAACAAAGAGGTGAACTGAACGTGCTTTACGGGAAAATTGCAAGCCGGTTTCTGACCCAAAAAGGTAAATCGCTATAGAAACCATTTTTTTGACGTTCCTCCACGGGTTGTACGGGAGGTCATCGTTCACACATTTCACCATTCCATTTGGATGATGCGTTATATATATTGCTGCGCTTTTTGGGAAATTCCAATGAGGAGTAAGGTTTGAAGTCACAGGAGATTCGTCAACAGTTCATCTCGTTTTTTCAGGAACGCGGGCATAAGTTCGTCCCGTCGAGTCCCGTCGTACCGCAGGACGACCCGACATTGATTTTTGCCAATGCGGGGATGAACCAGTTCAAGCCATATTTTCTCGGCTCGTCCGTTCCGGACTTTACGCGTGTGGTCAATTCACAAAAATGCATCCGCGTCAGCGGCAAACACAACGATCTCGAAGAGGTTGGCCACGACAGTTATCACCACACGTTTTTTGAAATGCTGGGGAACTGGTCATTCGGCGACTACTACAAAAAAGAAGCCGTGGCCTGGGCGTGGGAACTTCTCACCACGGTCTGGGGGTTGCCCAAAGATCGGCTGTACGCAACGATTTACAAAGACGACGATGAGGCGGACGGCGTCTGGCGCAACGCAACGGACATCGATCCTTCGCATATCCGGCGCTTTGGTGAAAAAGATAATTTCTGGGAAATGGGGGAGACGGGTCCGTGCGGTCCGTGTTCGGAAATTCACATCGACTTGACGCCGGATGGCCGTGGGGGGTCCCTGGTCAATGCCGGATCGCCGGACGTCATCGAACTATGGAATCTCGTGTTCATTCAGTACAACCGCGATGCCTCGGGCAAATTGACGCCGCTGCCGGCCAAACACGTCGATACGGGCGCCGGATTTGAACGCGTGACGCGCGTTTTGCAGGGGAAGCAATCGAACTACGACATCGATATTTTTCAGGACATCATTCACGGGATCGCCGGCCGAACGAAAAAACCGTACGACGATGCCGTGAAGCCGGCGTTTCACGTCGTTGCGGATCACGTGAGGATGCTGACGTTTGCCATTACGGACGGCGCCGTTCCGGGCAACGACGGCCGCGGCTACGTTCTTCGTCGAATCCTCCGCCGCGCCGCGATGTACGGACGCAAACTCGATATGCATGAACCGTTTATCGGCGACATCGTCAAGTCCGTCGTGGCGTCCATGGGCGACGCTTTTCCCGAGATTCGAGAACGGCAGTCGTTTGTCGAGCGCGTCATCCGGACCGAGGAAGAGAATTTCAATCGCACGCTCGACCGTGGAATCGAGATGTTCGAAGACGTGGCCCGGGCGCTGGCCAGGTCGGGACGAAATGTTGTGGAAGGAAGCGATGTGTTTCGCCTATACGACACGTACGGCTTTCCAATGGATTTGACACGGATCATGGCTGCCGAGCGAGGATTATCGATCGACGAGGCTGGATTTGAAGCGGCGATGGCGGAGCAGCGGGCGAGGTCCCGGGAAGAAGGAAAGAAAAAATTCGTCGCACAAACGGTCGACTGGACGCGGGTGCTGGACGATCGCAAGACGGAATTTCTCGGATACGACACGTTGCAGGCCGAGGCCCGCGTCATCAAGTTCAGCCGGGATGCGACGCAGGTCCAGTTTGTTTTTGACCGTACGCCATTTTACGCCGAATCCGGCGGACAGGTCGGTGATCGCGGGATCATCGAATTGAACGGGGCGCGGTTGGAAGTATGGGACACGCAGAAGATCAACGACGAGATCGTTCATTTTGCGGAAGCGCCGCTCGATCTCGATCTCACGAAATTCTCGGCGGTGAAATTGTACGTATTTCCGGAACATCGAGAACCGACGATTCGCAATCACACGGCCACGCATCTTCTGCATGCGGCCCTTCGCGAGATTCTGGGCGATCACGTCCATCAGTCGGGAAGCGTCGTCGAACCCGATCGCCTGCGGTTCGACTTCACCCATTTCGAACGTGTGTCGGAAGACCAGTTGCTGCAGATCGAAGATCGGGTCAATGAAAAAATCCGTCAGAACATCGTTCTCCAGCATCACCGGCAAATTCCGATCGACGATGCCCGCAAGATGGGCGCCTTGATGTTCTTCGGCGATAAATACGGGGACCGCGTCAATGTCGTGCAGTTCGGCGAGTTTTCGAAAGAATTTTGCGGCGGCACCCACGCACCGAACACGTCGTTCATCCGTTTGTTCAAAATCGTTTCCGAATCGAGCATTTCCGCCGGTGTACGGCGCATCGAAGCGGTGACGGGCGAGGCCGCGGAATCGTGGGTACGGCTGGCCATGACGACGCTGTCCACGCTCTCACGCCAGTTGAATTGCGAACCGGAGGACGTGACGGCCAGGGTATCGGAACTTGCCGAGTCCAGAAAAAGCCTGGAAAAACAAGTTTACGATTGTCGTATTGAATTACTGTCCCATCGGTTGATCGAAATCGTCGGCAAAGCGTACGATACGGAAGGTGTCTCCGTCATTACCGGATTATTGGATGTTCCGGCGGGAATCGATCCGCGCGACATCGGCGATCAGTTACGCCAAAAAATGGGAACGTCGGTTGCGCTCCTGGTGTTACGATCGGAGGGTTCGTCCACGTTGCTGTGCGCCGTTGCCGATGATCTGATCAAAAACAGGAAATGGCACGCCGGTAACATCGTGAAAGCGGTCGCTCAACATTTTGGCGGCAGCGGTGGCGGCCGTCCACATCTGGCGACGGCGGGAATCAAAGGGACGCCGGATATCGGTGAAATCGAGAAACAATTGAACTCCACGCTCAAAAAAATCTCCGGAAAATGAAAAAAAAATCGGGAAAAACCATTCGCGTCAAAACAAAAGGGCGCGTTGTTCAGAAACTGGCGGCGAAACGAAAAACCGTCAAAACCGTCAATCCGCCGCTAAAAAAACGTGAGCCGAGAACGGAACCGGTACCGGATACTCCGCAAGACTCGCGCTTGATGATCAGTGTCTCCGGCATTCGGGGCATCGTGGGCCATGGCCTGACGCCGGACGTTGTGGCCAAATACGCCGCTGCGTTCGGTTCATGGTGCAACGGCGGGAAAATCGTGGTCGGCCGCGATTCGCGGGTCAGCGGGGAGATGGTGAAAACCGCCGTTTTTGCGGGCCTGCTCGCGACGGGATGCCGCGTCGTGGATATCGGCATCACGCCGACGCCGACGGTGGAAATTGCGGTTCGCGATCTCAACGCACACGGTGGCATTGCGATCACGGCCAGTCACAATCCGATCGAGTGGAACGCGTTAAAACTTATCGGACCGACCGGAATGTTTTTGACCCAGATCGAGGGCAATGAAGTCATCGAAACGGCGTTGAAGGAAACGATCAATTACAGCGCGTGGGATCGTCTGGGTAAAATCGAATATTACGATTACGCCATTCAGAACCACATTGACCGGATTCTGGAAATCGATCTGATCGACGTCGAAGCCATCCGCCGACGCAAATTCAAAATCGTCGTCGATACGGTCAATGGCGCCGGCGGCCTTTTATTTCCCAGATTGCTTCAGACGCTCGGCTGTGACGTGGCCATGTTGAACGGCGAGGCCCACGGCATTTTTCCGAGAAACCCGGAACCGTCCGCGGAAAATCTTGCGGCATTGTCGGAAGCGGTGGTCCACTCAGGTGCCGATCTCGGCCTTGCCGTGGATCCCGATGGGGACCGCCTGGCGTTGATTACGGAAAAAGGGACCGCGGCGGGCGAAGAGGCGACGTTGGCCCTTGCGGTAGAATACGTTCTGTCGCGACGTAAAGGAGACGTGGTGGTGAACGCGTCGACGACGTCGGCGATCGATGACATTGCCGGACGGTACGGCGCGACGGTGCATCGCACGAAAATCGGCGAGATCAACGTGTCGACCAAAATGAGAGAAGCCGACGCGGTCATTGGCGGAGAGGGCAACGGCGGCGTAATTCTGCCGGACGTCCATCTCGGCCGCGACGCGGCGACCGGAGCAGCGCTGATCCTGCAGCACCTCACCGCAGCGGAAAGGACGTTGAGCCGGTGTGTCGACGAATTGCCGCGGTATGCGATGATCAAAGACCGGATTGTGACGGACACGGTCGATCTGACGGCCGTCGAAAAACACTTGACCGGTAATCATGCGTCGGTCACGATCGACCGGACAGACGGTTTGAAATTACTCCTGCCCGGTGCCTGGGTCCACATCCGCCGTTCGAACACCGAACCCATTGCGCGTATCATTGCGGAGGCAAAAACAGAGGCCGACGCTCGCCGGTTGATCGAATCCGTCAAACGCGCATTACTATAGTATGAAGCGTTCACGAAGTCGAAGGGAACGGTCGCAAGTTTCGGTGGAGCGGCGCTAACGAAAGAAATGATCTGTTCGAATAAAATAGCGCTTCACGTACCGTTCACTTCGACGCGCTGGTATGTAAAGAGTCAATCTAAAAATCTAACCTGTCATTTGTT
>CAYZJB010000078.1:0-10081 GCA_964478735.1 uncultured Bacteroidota bacterium
GAATTTCATATCCAACGTTGACGTGGCGTGGAGCGTGACCGGGGGAATCGGGACGCTAAGTGAAAACTTCCTCGACAGCACCATTTTACGACAACTGGCCGTCGGCTCCGGCGTCATCTCCGCGAATTTCGTTTCACAGAGTCTCACGGACCAAACCGGCCTAATTACCGTGACGGCGGGACAACCGGATTCACTGCGTCAACTGGTGGCCGATTCCATTACACTGTCCCCGGGCCAACAACAGCTCATTCGTGTTCGACTGATTGACAGCCTTAAAAATGCAATCCGTGACAGTGTCATTCACTTCGCGATCAATTCAGGTTCCGGTACGCTAAGCCAGTCGGTAGACACAACAGATGCGCTCGGTGTTGCTTCCGTGACGTACACCGCACCGACCGTTGCCGGTGTCGCACGTGTAGATGTTTATCTCGCCACACTGGCGGATACCGCGAAATTTACACTGACGACGTCGGCAGGGTCTCTCTCCTACTACGGTATCGCTCCATCGACGACAAGCGATACGGCCGCGGCAGCGATTACGGTGACCGTAACGGCATTCGACGTATTTGGTAATCAACTCGACGACGATACGACTCAGACGCGGCTCGACGTGATCGGAAGTGCGACAGGGCTCAACGGATCCGGCGTCGGCATCAGTTCACAATTCAACACGCTGACCAACGGCCAACATGTTTCGGTCGTTCGGGATTCAGTACGCGAAACGATACAAATCCGCGTCCGCAGCCGTTTTGATTCGACCAAGAGCGGAACCACGGATCTGATCTCGATTTTGCCGGCGACGCCTTTTGCGGTCAATTTCTATCCCGACAGCGTCAGTAACCTGCAGAGTGGACAGCAGGGCGCCGAGTTGATCGACTCCTCGGCCGTCATCGTCACGGATCGTTACGGTAATGCGGTTAACGACACCGTCACGGTCCGTTTCATTCCTCTGAGTAACGGTTCCACGGCGCCGTCTATTCGAACGACGGGAACCAACGGAATTGCCCGCACCAAATGGACACTTCGAACGACAACGGCATCGTTCGACACGATGTTTGCCGTGGTTCCCTATCTTGATGATTCCCTGCGCTTTGTCGCTCCTATTTTGGCTGCCGGCGTGGATTCGATGATGCTGGTCAGTGTATTGGACGATACGGCACTGGTTAATCAATCGTTGCCCGATACTTTCCGAGTCAAGGTTCAGGATCAATTCAATAATCCAGTCACCGGGCGTGCCATTACGTTCAGTCTCTTCAGTTCGCCGGTCGGGACCGACAGCGCCGGATTTGTCCAGGGGCCGGGTGTTTACGTCTCCACACTGGACACCGTTACGGATGCTAACGGTTTTGCATCGGCGGTATTTCACACCGGTACCAAAGTCGGGACGTACATCATTCGTGCTTCCAATCCCGCTCTGCTCAATCCCGTCGTGCGCGATACGGTGTACGCACGTCATCGACCGGCCGTTACGCTGCAGTTGGTCAAAGGTAACAATCAAACGGTACAGGTCGGCAGCATCGCGACCGATACACTAGTCGTTCAAGCGTTCGATGCGTACAGCAATGTCGTCACTGATACGTCGGCCCGAGTTATTTTCAGGACGATCTACAACGGTTCTTTGTCTGGCGGAACGGGTCTTGTCGACGCATTACCGTACACGCCGTCAGTCTTCGTACCGATCGATTCCGTCAACAGCAATGTCCAGGGTTTTGCACGAGCCATCTGGCAGGTCCGGCGTTTGACCGGAACGGACTCGATGCTCGTGTTCATTCGCAACGTTGATACGCTGCTGTTTACCGCGACGACGACGGCCGGGTCGGCGACCAATATATTTAAAGTCTCAGGTGATTCGATGACGTCGATTGCCGAAGGCTCGTCGATTACATTAGAAACGCGTGTCGAAGACAATTTTGGCAATCTCGTGTCGAATGGAGTCGTACGCTACTCCGTGACCGCAGGAAGCGCCCGCTTTATCGGAGCCGATTCCTCGTTTACCGACGTTTCGGGAATTTCGAGTGCACAGGTTCAACTGCTGACCGGCGACAGCGTCACCGTTGAAGCTCAGGCGGGAAGCGGTACCGTCGACTTCCGGCTTTATAATCTGGTCTATGTCGATTCATCGTTGTTCCCGGACGAGATCGCGCGCGATACAACCGTGCAGTTCCGTATCGCGGTACGTAACAACGGTCCGTTCAGTATTCGTCTGGACAGCAACCAGACCAAACTGCGATTTACTGATGGCATCCAGACATTCAGCGTACATGGCGTTTACGCCGACTCGGTCATTCCAGGGTTTTCGGTTGATACGCTAACGTTCATTTCCGACACGATCAGTGTGGATTTCCTCGGCGCGTCGTACACGCCAAAAATCGATATCAAGGGAAAAATCGCATCGTCCCAGGATTCCCTTTTTGGAACTTTGGAGACGAACACGAATGAATTGGCGATTTCCGCCGTTGAACTGGTTTCCATTACAATAACCGAAAACACGGTCAGTCGGGGCGATACGATTGTTGTGACGTTGGACGTGCGAAATGCATCGAACAGCAATCTTACAACGGTTGATTACGGACTGAGAGCAAGCACATCGGGCGTCTTTCAGCGCATCGGTACCATCAGTCTCCCGGTCATTCCGCCACTGGCGCCTTCAACGTTACTCCGAGATACGATTCGAATTTTGCCCGGCGCACCCACTGGACTAATTGTATTCGACGGATTCTATTTGGGTACGACTGGTACCTTTACGTTCACTGATACGACGGCCACATCCACCGACTCCGTACTGGTCGAGTCGTCCGCATCTTTGCGTTATCTTACTGGAACGTTGAATCCCGACACGATTTCTGAAGGACAGTCGACGACGTTCACTCTGTCGATCGCAAACGATTCCGCCGGAACCGTCAATCTGAACAAGAGCCAGACGTATCTCAAATTTGGATCGGACAGCACTTTCCTTCTGCAATCCCAGGGTGTTACCGGCGGCGACACAACCGTGCTGACGTTTAGCGCCCAGGCGCTTGCGTTGACGGCTGGCGCATATCGCGGAACCCTTGTTCTGCGCGGACTGGAAAATGGCGGCGTGTTCGATACGACGCTGTCGGTCGGCGCGCCCGGGGCGGACAGTCTTGTCGTCCAGTCTCCCGTCAATCTGGCTTCACTGCAAATCGACTCGATATTTACAACGACCGACACGACCGCACAGGGCGAGGATTCACTGGCGCTGGGCATTCGAATCACCAACACGGCACAGGCGAATGCCGTTATCGACAGCATCCGATTGACTTTCCGTCGAGGCGGTACTCCGGTGTCCGGCTATTCGGCGTACGGCCTGCCAACGAGTTCCTTTACACTTGCGGGCGGTGCGAATCAGGTCATTAATTTCTTTACTTCCATCTCAAATGCTGCCGATACGGGCAGCGTGGTCATCGATGCGTCCGTCGGTGCGCGTGACGCCAATTCGAACACGGTCATTTTGATCGGAGGCGCCAATCAAGCCGATTCCGTCTTTGCACGGTCACGTTCACGGTTGATCATCACCTCGGTCACGACGCCGTCCAACGATACCGTGACGCTCGGACAGTCGGGAATTGCAATCAACGTAACCGTGACCAATGCCGGTGGTTCCCCCGCCCGTCTATCGGACGTTCGTGTGGTGTTCAAACAAGGACTGTATGATACGACGCTCGCTCAAATTCTGCCGGACACGCTTGTCGGCTATGGTTCGCAAACTTACAATTTTACCGCGACCGTCCTGCCCAATTCTTCCATTGGCCTCGATTCGTTGGGCGCCGAGGCCGATGGCGTCGATCTTCTGACGGGAAATTCATTGAGCGTACGTGCCACTGGACTGGATACGTTGCGCATTTTGACATCGACACAGATGACGTTGACGACGGTGAGCACGGTTCCCCTGACCGTCAGCCGGGGTCAGGATAGCGTCCTGGTGCGCGTCACCGTGCGCAACACCGGCGCCTCCATCGGCCGTCTCGATAGCGTGCGACTGCTGTTTTTCGACGAAGCATTGAACCCGAATACAACCGACTTCACCGTGACGCCTTACTCGGACGTCAGCGATACCGTCAACGCCGGAGTGACCAAAACGTTTGACTTCCGTGTCAATCTCGCTTCAACGGCAGATACGGGCCGTGCGTTCATCGATGCCGTTATTACAGGAACCGACGTTCTGTCCGGGGCCGCGTTCTATGATTCTGCTGCAACGACAAACGACAGCTGGTTGGTACAATTCCCGACGACGCTTGCGGTCGATACCGTTATCGTAACGCCGTCGATCGCACTGCGCGGGCGTCAGGATATGCCGGTCACCGTCAGGATTCGAAACACCGGACAGGCCACGGGCACGGTCGACAGTGTCGCGCTGGTGTTCTTCTATGGCGGTACGCTCAATACGACGGACTTTGCCGATACGCAGACGGTACCGATCGGCGCCATCTCCCTGGCGGGCGGTGACAGTGCGTTGTATTCTTACGCCGTCGATGTCGGTTCTTCGGCGCCGACCGGTTTTGCACGGATCTATGCGCACGCCCACGGACGTGACAACAACAGCAGTCGAATTGTCGTTGACACGAGCCGGAGTAAAGTGGACAGCGTCGACATCCAGACGCCGCCGGTACTGAATTACGTGCTCAATACGCTGGTGCCCGACACGGTCAACAACGGTGCGATCGTCAATTTTGGGTTGTCCGTGCAAAATACGGGCATTGCAGACATTGTATTGAATTCGTCGACGGAACTGGCGCTGCTCGATGTCGATTCGCAAAAAGTCAACTTGCCGGACACGCTGCATATTCAATCCGGCGTGACACGAACGGTCGTGTTCAATTCCGTGGTCATCAATTTGCGTGAAGATTCGGTCTACTACCCGCGTTTACGGTATTTCGGCACAGCGGCAGGAGAAAGCGTTACTGGATTTGTTCAGGGCTTCACCGACAGTGTGAAAGTGCTTCGCGGATCGCAGGCCGTGATCGACAGTTTTGACGTTTACCGCCTGAACGGAACGTTGGCCACGACCCTATCGTCTCGAGACTCATTCATCGTGAGGATGAAAGTCAAAAACACGGGCGGATCATCGATCAAAAATCTGGCACCGGTGCCGACGGGCCTGACGCGTACTGGAACGACGATTCCGTTCCTTCTTGCGGGTCCAACGCCGGCAATGATCAATCTGGCGGCCGGCGATTCTGTCCGGTTTGAATGGCGGTTCCGCGTCGACAGTAGCGGTTCGGCCAATTTTGCCGGACGGGCGGAAGGTCTGGACAATTCCAACGACTCCCTGATCGCCAGTAACACGGCGACGGCGTTCCTGACCGTGACCGCCGCTCCTCCCGATACGTTACTGGCGGTTTCACCGCTGCAGGATTCCGTACTGGTTTACAACTTCATCGATCTGACCGTCCAGGTGCTCGATGAAGGTTTACTGCCCGCGAGTCCCGATTCCGTGCGATTCCGCATCACGGACGGCGCCGGCGGATTTAACGATACATCGCGCGTGACGACGGATTCGGTCGCGGTGTCGAATACCGAGGGCTTCGCGACGATGCGATTGTTTACAAACACGCTTGTCGATACGTATCGCGTCGTGGCCCGCCTGCTGTCGACTTCGGACGACAGCGTCGTCTTCACGGTTCGGGCGCGTCATCAGGGCATCTCGTTCCTGACGATGACGGTCAATTCCAACTGGACCGCCGGTACGTCGGAAAACATCCTGATCCAGGCGTTCGATCAGTTCGGTAACTCTACTCAAAATTCTACGCAGACGATTCAACTCAGTACCGTCGGGTCTACGTCCATTCAATACACGCCGGTTTCCGGAAGCCTGCCGCTTTCCAACGGTCAGGCGTCATTCAGTGCCGTCGACACGGTTGCCACGAACTTCATGCAAATTCGCGCCACGGTAACCGCGCTCGGTACGGAAGTGATCAGTTCGACGCTCAACGTTCGCCATGCGGCGGCCTACCGTTTTGCGGATACGCTTGTCGTCATCGCCAATACGCGCGTCGGCAACTCTCGCGTTCTGACCACGACGGTCCTGGACCGCTACGGCAACCCTGTGCAGGATACGACGATCACGTTTGCTATCGATCTGGCCAGTAACGGTGGAACACTTTTGACGCCGGCCAGCGTGACGTCGGGTGCCAATGGTAAAGTGTCCGCAACGTACAAAACCGGCAATGACGTCGGACTCAACCAGATCCGTGCGTATCCGCAATTCGGCGTGTGGGCGGGTGAGCCGGACAGCGTGTACTGGCAGATCACGACCCTCGATTTCGACGCGAATGCGATTTACGAACCCGGTACGCTTCAGCCACGGGTGGTTTCGCAGGGACAGATCGTGCCTTTCCGCGCGACGTTCCGGAATACCGGCAATTTCCCGTTGACGTTGCGATACGATTCGACCTTTGTGCAGTTTATCAACACGGCGGGAACAGATACTTTCCGCGCCCTGCTCGATACGACGGTCAACCGGACGATTGCCGTCAACGGCCTGTCGCAAATTTTCTTCCTGTCGGACACGGTCGATATTATTCCCGGGCGATACCCGTCAGGCACGGACAGTGCAAGGATTTTCCTGTGGGGCACGATTCTGGATTCGGCGTCGGGTGAGCTCGATACGCTGCGATTCACATTTGGTAATAATATTCTCGATACCGTGCGCGTATTACAGCCGGCCCAACTGGTCGTGGACTCCGTTCGTATCGTAGAGCTACAGGCGACACGCGGTCAGGACTCGATCGAAGTTCGCTACTATGTCCGGAATACGGGCGAAGTCACGGCGACAGGATTGACGATCGCAGACTCCGCCGTCCAAGCCGGAACCACGGTCACGGGCGATTGGGTTTTTCTCGGTGGAACGAAGCCGGATACGCTTGCGCCGACCGGAGCGACGCCGTTGCTCATCACGCAGTATTATCGGATCCGTTCCGCGGCGACGCTCGGAACGCATTATCTCTCTTCACGAGTGCGCGGCATTGACAAAAACAATACGACGCACGTGACGCTGTCGGATGCGATCAATCAGGATTCGATCGGTATTCTCACGCCCGGAAACGTTCAGGTGGTACAGACCGTGGTCGATTCGGTCTACAACAGTCCATTTATCAATGTCAGCGATTCGGTTCGCATCCGGACGATCGTCCAGAACTTCGGTCAGGAACCTTCGAATTTCCGCGCCCAGTTCTCAAGCGACGTTGGCGGATTTGCGTACACGATGGTCACAAGCGTCGCCGGCAACAGCTCCGTTATTCTGACGACGCCGAGATTCCTGACGCGCAGTACGCCGGGTGTGGAGATTTATTCCGTCCTGCTGGACAGCGTCTACGGTACCGTGTCCAACACCGTCCTGGCGATCGCGGATTCGATCGCCGGAAACACGCGTACGCTGACGGTTCAGGATTCAGCCAAACTGCGGTTGAACATGTTTGTGTTGAGCGCCGATTCATTGAACCTCGATGTGTCGAACAATTCATACTTCAATGTTCAATTGACGATGGCCAACGTCGGCGGCGCACCGCTATCGCGCGACTCGGCCGAAGTGCGCATCAATATCGATCCGAGCTTCACCTACCGCTTCCCGAGCGGGGCCACGGATTCCGTCGTCTTTGTGAAGAAAGACCAGATTTTGTCCGTCAGACTCCAATCGTTTGACACGACGCTCGTGCCGCACGGAATTTACGCCGCATTCGACACGGCGAGTGCGATCTTCCCGCGGGATTTGAACAATAGCCTGAAAGCTGCATTGTTTAACCTTCGCGATTCGGTACGAATACAAACCAAAGGCGTGGGTGCCCTGGTCACTTCGAATCTCCGTCCGATTTTACCGGCGGGCGCCGTTGACAGTGTGGTATCGACGTTCCAGCAGTTTACCCTGCAAGCTCAGATATCCGATAAATCCCGACTGTCCAGCATTCGAACGTCGCTGGTTCTGCCGGGTGGTTTTGCCACCGCCGACAGTCTTGTGCGCGACGTGCCGTCTTCGCCGGATCCGAGCGTCGTAACATGGCGGGTCTTCTCGACGGCGGACGTTGTCGGCGATTGTACGTTCTATGCGTATTCGAACGGCATCGACACGTCGACGGGAACGGTGCGAAACGGCGATTCCGCGGTGGTCGTGATGCGGCTGGTGCGACGCACCGATCTGGCGATGGACGTGTTCATTTCTTCACCGATCGGCGCCATCGACGATACCGTTTCAACGAATCAACCTCTACGCGTGACTGCGATCGTCACGAATCTCGGCCAAGCGGAAGCGTCGGCGGGTCAACTGACGTTGAATCCGGCCGGATTCACGTTAAACAGTCCTCCGACACAGACTTTCCTGGTGGGCGATTCCGTACACTGGGATTTGACGGCGCCAAGCGTACCGAACTTCACAAAAGCATTTGGGGGACCGAACCATCAGTCGGCGTGGAAGGTCTTGGGCCACCTTGAAGTCAGCGGCGAACAATTCTCGAGCGCCGCGTCCGTTCTCGCACAGGCCCTGGCAGCCGACGTTGCCGTGACCATGTCAGTAATACCCAATGATACCAACACTGGCCTGGCGGCGCACGTAGTGAACGCAACCGACACAGTCAAAGTTATTGTCGTGGCGCAGGCGCAAATAACCAACCTACAGGCGCGATTGCCGGGCAACCGCGACACGGTGTCGACGGGACAGGTTTTCACGCTTCAGGCGTCATTCAGTCAACTGACCGCCCTTACCGACCGGCGTGCAGAATTGAGATTGCCTGCCGGTGTGGGATATCAACTGGCCCAGGGTGATTCACTGGTGAAGACGATCGGGGATCAGGACACTTCCATGGTGTGGAGTATTTCGGCCCCGGATACGATCTTTACGAACCAGCGAACGGACGTGTTCGAGATCAAAGTATCCGGTCAGGATAAGAACTTTACCGGAGCGTCCGTTTCCGACTCGACAACATTATCTCTGACCGTTCAAGTCCGTGCTCAACTTGCCGTGGATGCATTGATCGACGGCCCGTTGGATGCGATGGACGGCTTCGTGTCGAGGAATCAAACGATCCGCATTAAGGCGACGGCACAGAATCTCGGAACCGCACGAACCCAGAGTCAGGGTACCCTGCGCCTTCGAGAATCGTCGCTCGTGATTACTCCCAATCACCGATTTGTCGTTCGCGCGTACGTCGATACGGTCTTCAATCTCTCGGCAGGCGACAATTCGGCCGAATGGTTGATCACGGCGCCGGACACGGTGATCGCACAGCCGCTCGTCATCGAATTCGGCAGTCAGTTGCCGCAGGATGTTAATACAGGACGCAACGCTTTCATCGGAATATCGACAAGTCGGCTGACCGTCGCGACAGAAACCAAGTTCCTGCGTGTGACCCGTGTGACGGCGCGCGAAGACACGGCCCGTCGGACCGCCTACACCGGATCTACGCTCGATAGCATGATGGTTCTGTTGTTGGAAAATGTGGGATCGTCGGAAAATTCCAACGCCTTGATTACCCAGCGGTTCCGCTTTGTCGTGGAACAGTTCGACGTTGGTCAGGGTACGTATTCCGTCATTCCGTGGGACCAGTATTTGAGTTCCGTGTCCGTGTGGAAAGGAGGCGCCGAAGTTGGTACCAGTATCAGTCCGAGCGGGGACACCGTGGTCGTCGAAGTCAGTCGCGGTCAGCTCACGCAGAAACGTTCCGTCACGACCGATGACTTGAGTTACGGTATTTTGACTGCGGTCAACCAGTCGGACACGGTCACGTTTACGGTTAACATGCAGGGGGCGGCGCCGTCGTCCCGCGACGCCAACTTCCGATTGAAGCTTGTCGGTGTCGACGTGTACGACTACGATCGTCTCGGCGATTCGCTCAATGTGTCGTCGTTTGCGTCGCTGGTGGCGCGGGATCCGTCCGGGCGTGTCATCGGTGTCGATCCCATTGACGATTTTGCCACCGGATCGCTGCGCGTACTGGATGCGAGCAACGTCAGCCAGCAGTTCTATAATTATCCGAATCCGTTCGGTAGCAGCACGAGATTGCAAACTCGTTTTGTCTTCCTGCCGCTCGCAGACGGCAATGCGACCATCGAGATCTACACACTCACGGGC
>CAYZJB010000079.1:0-9991 GCA_964478735.1 uncultured Bacteroidota bacterium
GAAAGGAACCTCTTTTGTTCTTACAGAATTTCAACTAAGTTTGAATATACATCCCGGTCACCTCGGTGGTAAGTGAATCGATCTAAAGGTTTTAACATTATGTGAAGTATAACCAATGCATAATACAGACGTAGTCCGGAATTCATATCGTATCGTATATTCATGAACTTCCTATGAACCCTACCCGGAAAATCATTGCCATCCTTTCGATCGTGATGATTGTGCAGGCTGCCTTTCTCGCGATGCATGAGGGCGAATTCTGGCCGTTCAGTATCTATCCGATGTTTTCCAAAGCGGGACGAGAGTGGACACGCGTCGTCGTGCGGGACGTGTCGGATTTGCCTCCGGACTCCGTCTGGCGCCGTGCGGACCCGGAATCGCTTCCGGGACAACAGGTTGCGCTCCGGCAATACGGCGAGACGATCGATGCCTCCGACTTTGTCAATAAGACCGCGAACTGGACAGACTCGCGGCGGCAGGCGTTTGTCAAACTGCTCGGCCAGGAAAAAGCCGGCGACGCGGTTTGGCTGGTTTTTCGCGTTCGGGGCCATCTTACGGAAGCGAGCGTGGTGGTGACCGCCGAGCCGCTATTTTTGATTCATCGAGGTAACGTCGTACGCGCGGAGGCCGAATGATCCGGGATTTGTTCCGCATCGATGAAAACGAATCCGAAGGCGAAATCCTTCTTTACAAACTGTTCGAGGGGTTTGTCGCGATCAACGCCGTCCGACTGGCATGGACGTGGGCGTTTTATATCGAGCGCATTCAGGAAAACGTCCATCCACTGGGTCTCGCACGATATATCGACGTTAGCGTGTTTTACCATTCACCGCTGGCGGCGTGGAATGCCGCCGCCGTGACGGTCTTGAGCGTACTGATCGTCGTTTTTCCATGGCGTTGGATTCCCTGGATCGCGCTCGCTCTTCTGCACGTTCAACTTGTCGCACGCGACGCGCTCGGGGAAATTTCACACAGCGCCAATTTTATCGGGATGAGCCTGCTGGCCATCGCCCTCGGCCGTTCATGTTATAACGCCGGAACGGACCGGCGACGTTTTATTGTCGGGACGACGATTTTTTTTGTCGGTTTCGGTTATGTTTCCGCAGCAATGTGCAAGCTGATCGGAACCGGTTTCAGCTGGGCCGATGGGCGGCATCTCTGGATGTGGATGTCGGAAAAAGGGACCGACATCCTCAGTCGTGACGGCGCGTTTGAAATGAACGCCCTCCAACGTCTGGCCCGTGAGTCGTATGGAATTTCCACTGCCATTCTCAGCGTCGGTCTGATATCGGAGTCGCTCGGATTTTTGTTGTGGTTTCGCCGAACCCGTACGATCATCGCCGCTGTTTTGATCGGCATGCACACCGGCATCTCACTGACGATGAACATCCGTTTCGATATTTTTATCTACGAACTCCTGTTGATCGGCTTTCCCTGGGCCGCTGTTTTCGACCGTTGGCTTCCTCGCCTTTCGGAATCCTTCCGCAAGCCCCTGCTTCACGCTGCCGGTCATCGGCCGAGCGCAAAATCGTCATAGTCGCCCCGGGCGCCGGTCCGCGTGTTGTCGGCATCGCTGAGGATAAGGAGCGCGACGGGCGTCTCCGGCGGCTCTTCTCCAAAAAGACGGCGGTAATCGTCGACGAGATCGCGACTTTTTGTAAGCCACCGGCCCGTCGGTGATGACGGACCGTCCAGAACGATCGTTTTCAGGCCCGACGTTCCTCCGGTTTTTCCGGGCGAATGTCTGCTGCTCCACGTGTAGCGAATCGATCGCGGCATTCGGAATAAGCCGGTGAACTTGAACACCACGTACACGCTCAACGCCGCATCGTTGCGGTCGTCGTCGAACTCGTCCGCTCCCGGCGGGAGTTTCCATGCCCGCCATTTCCAGGTCAACACCGGTGTTTCCGAAAGACGAATGTCTTTACGATGACCCAGCGGTAAATTCAGATGTTTGGCCTCGATGCCCGAATAACGGAGAAACCGGTTGCCCGGTTCTTCCTCCACCGCATACTGATACCGCGCGCGATTTTTGTCGGTATGCTCCCGCGGTTTTTGTTTTCCGTCACGATTGTACCACGCCGCGGGTAGATCCCCGGGCGTATCGGATTCGAAGGTTTCGAGTACGATTTGCGGTGCGCTTTTCGATGCAAACACGGCCAACAGACAACATGCGATCGCATGTCCGTTCATGGACGCACCCGCCGCAGGATCGCGGTCCCCTTCATCGTCGGCATGGATTCGATCACGTGATCGGGAAATTCGGTGCGCCATCGCCGCAGAATTTCAGTTTCGGACCGGCGGGCGGCGTCGTCGAGTACGATCGTAACGCGGTCGGCAAAAAACGGAGCCAGCACCGGCAGAGCGGGATACCGCGCATGGCGCTGCGTTTTGACGGGCGGTCCGTCGACGATCAGCAGATCGATGGCCTGCGGAAATTCGACATGCTGAATATCGTACCACACGACGGTTTCGTTCCCGCATCGTTGCGGAACGAGCGGTGCGTGATGGACCGTACAATAGGATTCAAGACCGTGAGCGGCAATTTCACGGCGCGTCTTCTCCATGAACACCGGATCGTGATCCAGTGACACGACCTGACCCGCCCCTCGTTTTTCCAAGACGTACCCGACGATCAGGGTCGATACCCCGCTTCCCAGCTCGACAATGGATCGGCAACCGTGCCGATCGATCACGTCCATTAAAATGACCGCGAGTTCCGGCGTCGTTGCCCAGCCCGACAGCGGCGGCAGCGGACGGCGGATCGGCAGCACGTGATGCAACGCGACCAGCGCCTGCGTTTGCCGCTGTGCAAACGCGAGATGTTCCTGCCCGCTGCGATGAAGATGGAACTGAACGGACACGATGAGCATGACACCGAGGATCACACCGACAAGAATTGCAATATTCGTTTGGAATACCGCCACCCCCGTTACGATACCGGTCAGCAGGATCATCGGAATGAATATGAATTTATGGTCCGCGCGTTTGATCCTGATCTCATTCCAAAACATACGTGTTCTCGCTCAAGATAATTTCCACTTCCAGCCCAGCACACCGAGTAACCGCCTCCGGTCCTTCCTGCTGATCACGTTCGACAACGATCCCGTAACGAGAAAAATCAACACGTACACCGCTCCCGATACGATTAAAGCGATCGAATGATGGGCGGCGAAAATAACTTCGGACCGCAGGGTAAACGCCAGCTCGCCGCTGACTCCGGCCACAGCCAAAACCCGCAGGTAATACGGAAACGGGATGACGCGCCATGCCGGCAGTTTCATATGGTGGCCCAGCGTACGAAGGATGACGGCCCATCCAAAAAGATTGGCCGCCGCCGTCGCAACGGCCGTACCGGCAATTCCAAAAACCCATGTCAGTGGAATGGACAAAATAAGATTACAACTCACAAGAAGCGCGGAGATCCGCATCACCGAACGCGTATCGCCGAATGCCTGCATTAAGCCGAAGTACGACGTTACACGATGCAGGACGATCACAGTGTAGATCTGAAAAGGCAGGACGGCGGCTTCGTACATCGGGCCAAAAACGGCTGAAATAAAATCACGGGCGAAAAAAATGAAAAACAGGCCGACGGGCACGACCACAAGACTCGCTCTTCGAATCGCGGCGCCCCACAGTTCGATCAACTCGCCCGTGCGGTTTTCCATCGCGAGACGAACGTAACGCGACATCAGGACCGATCCGACGGCAAACGGGATGACGGTCACGATCGGAATTTCCTGCGCACCAACTGAATAATCGGCCAGCGCCGCCGCGGGCAGCATGGCGGAAACGACGAATTTATCCACGATCTTATTGAGCCGCGTGAGAATAAACGACAAACCGAGGCTCGCCGAAAACCGGATCTGTTCCCGAATCCACCCGGCCGGTAGACGTTCACCGGCGGCCGGAAGTACGCGAGCCATCCAGATGACCGAACCTGCAAAACGAATCGCCGCATACGCAAGCAGGCCGTAGATCGACCACACCATCGGCAATCCGATCAGCAGAGGAACGATGAGACCCGCGAACGTCAGGACACTCGTGGATAATTCGAACGCCGCAGCGTCCCGCTGACGGTCAAGCGCCAGCAGTATATTAGTGACTGGCCAGGTAGGAATCTCCAGTAACGCGGCCAGCGACACCAGGGGCGCGAGCGATTGTACCGTCTGGATCTGAGCCGCCGTCCAGCCGTCACTCAAAAACCACGAGGCCCACCAACGCATCGTTCCGATCCCGATCGCCGCGACGGCTGCCGTGACGGCCAAAATCGAAAACGTTTGAAGCGCGAACGCGCGGCGCGCGCCCGACGTCACGCGTTCGAAAAAATAAAATACACTGTCGGGAAATCCGAGCGTGGCGAGATAGCGGCCGGTCTGGTACACGATCAGGAGGTAGCTGACGATGGCAAAATCCGTTTTTGACAACAGCCGAACGATCACGACCGCGGTCACCAGGTCGACGGCCGTCGTCATCACGCGGCCGAGTACGACGATGCCGGTCTTTCGGGCGAGACTCATAACGAATCCAACAGGTTAACCAGCGCGGCGGTCGCGCTTCGGGCATCGAACCGTTCGATCCTCGCCGCGTCGTCGTCGAAGGGAATCGGAATCCGCCGCCCATCCCGTTTGGCGTACCAGCTTTGTGCCAGCATTTCCGCGGCCGAATCCGGATCGTCGAATTGAATACCGGAACGCGTGTCGTGCAGGATCGACGCCACTTCCGGATTCGACGCGAGCGATAAAATGGGACGACCCGCGGCGAGATAGTCCCAGAGTTTCGCCGGAACGATATCCGTCCTCCGCGGGTCGGTGCTGAGTAAAAGAATGTCGAAGCGACGCAGAACGTCGATACTGTCTTCCGGACGTACGGGCGCACAGTAGTGAAAACGATCGGCGACGCCCAGCGCCAGTGCGTGAGCGGCGTCATTAGGATTTAATGCGCCGAAGCAGTGCAGACGAACAAGCGAAAAAATTTCCGGATGGGCCGTTTTTAACCGCTGCAGAATCTGAATCACCGGCCGTGCCGGCGAAAGTTCACGAAACTTTCCAAAAAACACGACGTCCAGTCGCCGGCTCAGCGGCGATGGCATGGCATTTCGCTTCGGATTGCAGCGTTCAAATGAATTATAGATCGTCGTCGCGCGGATTGGAAAGTCATAGTGTTTTTCGTACGCCAGCCGCGTTTGTTCCGCCGTAAAGACGACGGAGTCGGCGGTGCGTAAAATTTTTTGTTCCATCCATCGGTCCCATCGCCGCGCCGTTGCCGTACGTCCGCCGGAACGAACCGGACAGATCGTCCACGGATCACGGAAGTCGGCAATCCAGGGAACGTCGAACCGCCGGGCCAGCGCCATCGCCAGTACGTGGCTCGACCACGGATCAGCCGTACTCCAGATCGCATCGGGCCGATGTTTTTTAATCCATCGCGCGAGACGCGGATAATGGAACATCAGGACCGGCAGCCAGGTGTCGACGGGAAATGCACGATCGAATCGCGATGCGGTACGGCCGGGTGGCACGACTTCTCGCGGCGATTCGCGCAGATGACTCTCGGAAAAAACCGTCCGGTCGAACCATGGACGGAGGGCAATGACTTCGACGCCCGACAGCTTCGTTTGTTCGGTTTGCGTGAGCCGTTCGGGAAACGCGTCAAGCGTAACGACGGTCGGCATCCATCCGAACTGCCGGAGATGGGTTGCAAACCGAAACGGGCGCAAGGAGCCGACGCGGCGTCTTGGTGGAAAATACGGGGCGATCATCAAAATTTTTTTATGCCGGGACATACGGAATTTTCCACCCTTCATGCATGCGCGATTTCATCACGTCGTTCAGAAATCGAACATATTGTCGCGTCACACTTTCCCAGCTGAACGTCGTGGCGACGTGATCGCTGGCGCGCTTTGAAAGCGCATCGAGATCCGACTGCAGCACGTTGTCGACGGCGGCGGCAAAGCTTTGCGCGTTCATCGGCGGAATGCGCCATCCGTTTATCCCGTTCGAAACCACGTCGCGGATGCCTTCGAGGTCCGACGCGATCACCGGCGTACCGGCCAGATTGGCCTCGAGCAATACCACACCGAAACCTTCCATGTCGCCGGGAACGGGGACGTTGGGCATAATAAAAATATCCGCCGCCACGTACGCGTGCTTCAAGACGTCGTCCGGCTGCCGCCCGAGCATCCGGATGCGGCCGCCGGTATCCGTTTCATCCGCGGCTTTTCGAATCGCTTTCCACTCCGGACCGTCACCGATGATCAGGTATTGAACGTCGTGATTAATTTTTGAGAGGACATGTCGGATGAACCATTCGTGTCCTTTTCGGCGAACCATCCGCCCCACGGTCAAAAGGATCGGCCGGCCATCGAGGCCGAACCGCGACCGCATGACCTTCAACGCCGTTGACCGATCGGGACGGTCGTTCATATCGCGAACGTCGAAACCGTTTCCGAGCGCCTGCGCTTTCGCGGGATCGAGTCCGCGTTCCACGCACGCGTCGCGTGTCGCATGGGAAACGCAGATGACACCGCTCAACGCCCGAAAGACACGACAAAGCCAGAATTGATAAAGCCTGACGGGCATCGTGACGTCCTGTCCATGGGCGATGCCGACAAACGGCACGTTGACAAACGCACGAAGGACGACGGCCAATCCTGACGTCACCATCGACGAAAAAAGAACGATGTCCGGCCGGTGACGATGGATCGCAAGCGGAATGCGTATGAGCAAACGCAGGAGGAAGAACGCCGTTTTGATCCCGATGCCCGTCCACGACGTCGCCAGAACGAGCGGCGTCACCTCCACTTCACGGGTGAGATAATATTCAAGCTGGCGGCTCACGCGTTGCATGCCGCCGATACTTTTGAGGTCGGCGCCTTCGGGAGGATGGCAATGGGAAATGTACAGGACGCGCATTATCCGGCCTTCCGCACGTGCATGCGCGGCGACGCGTCGATCACTTCGTGATAATACCGCAGAAGCTGCGCGTTGACCGCTTCCGCCGACGGACGGGCCAGCGCCCGGAGCCGCGCGCGTTCGCTCATGCGTCCGCGCAGGCGTTCGTCGCTCGCGAGCATCGCCACGCAATTGGCAAATACGTCGACGTCCCGCGGCGGTACGAGATAGCCGTCGAGCCCGGATGCAACCAGGGAACGGCTGCCGGTCGCATTGGCAACGACGACGGGAAGTCCACTCGCCGCGGCCTCCAGCGTCACGCTGCCGAACGTTTCCGTGTCCGACGGAAAAAGAAACACGTCGCTGCTCGCGTACGCACGCGACAGTTCCGGACCCGATAAAAATCCGGTAAATACAGCGCCCGGCACGAGACGCCGCATGTCGGTCATCGCCGGACCGTCGCCGACGATCAGCGGTCGGACATGCGGGCACAACGTCTGTACTTTGCGGATTGCGTGAACGTACGTCATCAGATCTTTTTCCCAGACGAGGCGCGAGACAAACGCAACGACGCAATCCGTATCGGCCAGGCCGAGACTTCGCCGCCACGCCGGATTGCGATGTTCGGGCGAAAACGCACGTACGTCGACGCTGCGTCCCCACAACCGGATGTCCGTCGCAAATCCGTGTCCGCGCAGGACGTCGCTCATCGACGGCGTCGGCACGTATACCTGGCGGCAGCGTTCATAAAATCGGCGCAGGTATTTCCAACCGGCGTTTTCTAGAAACTGGGCGTGATAGTATTTGAGATAACTCGTGAAGTGCGTGTGATATGAACCGACGAGCGGAATACCGTTGTCGCTCGCGTAGCGTACCGCGCCCCATCCCAGACGATCGGGCGTGGCCACGTGAATCAGGGTCGGATGAAACGCATCGAGACGTGTTTTTGCTTCTTTCGTCAGACCGAGGGCGAACCGGTACTCGGGACGTCCCGGGATGCCGATGGAGGAAATGCCGACAAGTTCGCCGCTGTGATCGAAGGCGGGTTTATCCCCGACCGGCGCGAAAACGAGAACGGGTACGTCCTGCGATTCGAGAAAGCGTACGAGACGATTGAGCGTCAGCGCGACACCGTCTCGAATGTAGTTGTAGCTTCCCGTAAAAATCGCCACGCGGAGTTGGAAAGGATTCATGTTGGCTCCGTGTTAAATCGTTTTCGTACTGAAATATTATCGGTTCGTTATATGGCACTGACAGAAATGATCGATCTCATACCGCGCGATGACATGAGCAAACCGAATGCCGACTCTGGCACGAGATGTGTTAGACGAGGGCAACGACATAGATTCACAGTAGACAAGGATTTGAAGCCATCGTTTGGAAATACAGCGACAGGTACTGTGAACAAAACTTGTGAATGATTCCGCGGATGCAAGAAACATCTGGCGAGTGCAAGCCGAACCTGTCGTAAATCCTTGTCCCGTGCGTGTTTACGAGAAGTTAATCCAAAGGCGGCGTTTGTTATCGATTCAAAAAGTCACGTTATGATTGGGTTAAATTCACAAATGGTTTGGTCAGCTCGGCGCACGACATTATATTTTGCGCCACCGGTCGCTGAGTTCATCGAAGCGACCGTACACAAATTCCGAAGGCAACTCCGTTCCTTCGGCGGTTTCTGAGAACGTGTGAGTACAGTGGATGTCGGAATTCCATCGGCGTAGCAATCACCGGTCGCTGAGTTCATCGAAGCGACCGTACACAAATTCCGAAGGCAACTCCGTTCCCTGCGACGGGCTCAGGAAACGGTTTGCATTGGAGCGTCGCAGGTTCCACGATTATTTAAGTATTGACCCGTGAAGCCCCGAAGCAAGTTTGCACCGGTGCAGGCCGGCGTTCGGGCTAACCGTGAGAAAAGGTTCCAATGACCGAAGGCTACATCTACACCACCTACGGCAAACCCGATTACCTCCATCATGCGCTTGCGTCGGTCGTGACGCTGCGGCGGTATGATCGCACACGTCCGGTCGCGCTGTATTGCTCTGACGCGCATCGTGAACTATTACATTCACACGGACTGGCGTCGTGGTTTCAGCGTATCGATCGTCTGCCCGACGAACACGCCTCGATTGTCGGCGTCAAACATCATCTTGAAAAATTCATGTGCTTCGATGCCAATCTTTTTCTCGACAGCGATATGATCTGGTGCCGGGATCCGGACACATTGTGGAAATCGTTTTCCGCATACCGGTTTACCGTCACCGGACAACTCGTCGCCGATCCGTTTTTCGGTGCCAGCAAAGGCATCGGCGTACTGGCCGACATCGTGCTCCGGCGGCGCCGGCGAACGTTGAAACGGCTCGGCGTCACGCAACTCAGCCGCGTGCAGTCCGGAATGATGTATGCGGCCGACCGGGAACTGGCTCAACGCGTCTGCCGCGAGGCCCGTGAGATGTTGGCTCGCCGCGGAGAGACGCATTTCCGGAGCCGGCTGGAGGAAAAAGGGCGGACGGAAGAGACGTGCGAATGGAGTCTCGGCCTCGCGATGGCACGACTGCATCTGGCCGTACATCCGTGGTTCCAGGGATACTCGAGTCCGCAGCTGGATTATCTCTCCGCGTTTACCCGTCACGATCCGGATTTTGAAAACGTCGAATGTTTGTATTACGCCGACGAAAAAGTTTACGCGCTTCGAGGACTGCGCCGTCGCGGGTTTCGGAACTTTCTGATCAGGGCGTACTCGTTAGGGTCGGGCCGCGGTGATCACATGTGGGTAACGCCGTACACCGTCCATTTCGGTTGGCTGCACAACAAACAGCCGTTTTACGACTTCGCACGCCGAACGTGGGAGCGATTGACGGCTGCGCCGTAATCCCAATCCGATAGTGTCCGCAAAACACACTGAATCGGACAAATCAGGAAAAGTTAGCTTTCAATTAGGTCGTCTCTTCGAACGATATGTGATTTGAAGAAGCTAAGCAGGTATTCGAAATACTTCTGAAAATCCGGTCCGTCCATTCGATCATGACACTCGTTCAGTTTCTTTAAGAATTTCGTTTGTCGTCCACCTTCCAGCATACTGGCCCACTGCACATAGT
>CAYZJB010000080.1:0-6537 GCA_964478735.1 uncultured Bacteroidota bacterium
TCGGCGCGAGTGGTTTGAAAAACACCGCGATGCGTTCGACGCGGCGCGATTGGAATTCGAAAACCTTGTCTTCGATCTCACGGAAGCCATTGCGAAATTCGATCCGGCCGTGGGACAACCCGAACCGCGCGATTGCATTTTCCGCATCTACCGCGATGTCCGCTTTTCTAAGGACAAATCGCCGTACAAAACGCATTTCGGCGCCGTTCTCGGGCCGGAGGGCCGGAAAACGCAGGGACCGTTGTACTATATTCACGTGTCGCCCGGCGACAATTTTTTCGGCGGTGGTGTGTATCAGCCGCCTCCGGATCAGCTCGATGCCCTTCGACACCACGCGCTGACCCACGCCGAATCTTTTCTCAAGATCATCCGTAAACCCGTCTTTCGGAAATATTACGGAGACTTGTGGGAGGACAAACTGCAGCGGCCTCCGAAAGGATTTCCGGCGGACGATCCGAACATCGATCTCGCGAAGTACAAAAGCTACGTCGTCATGCACGCGTTGAATGAACGCGAAGTTCTGTCGCCGCGATTCCGGAAAACCGTGGTCAACGGTTTCCGGCTGATGAAAGATTTCAACGATTTTCTCAGACAAGCATGATGACGGCCGATGAACTGATTCGAAAACTCAACCTCACTCCCCACCCGGAGGGCGGCGCATTTCGCGAAACGTACCGCTCCGTCATCGCCTCGTCCGTCGAAGGACGGTCGGTGTGCACGGGCATTTATTTTCTGCTCAAACGGGGCGAAATTTCCGCGTGGCATCGCGTGTGTCACGACGAAATGTATCATTTTTATTATGGTTCGCCGCTCCGGTTGCGCTGCATTTCACCCGACGGCGTTTATGAGGAACGCACGCTCGGCGTCGAGTGGGACGGCGGCCAGCAACCTCAATTGCTGATACCGGGAAATTGCTGGCAGTCGGCGGAGTCGCTCGGAGATTTCACCCTCATCGGCTGTACCGTTTCCCCGGGTTTCGACTTCCGCGACTTCGAGATGGCCACGCCTGAGATTCTGATCCAAACGTATCCCCATTTACGAAACCGATTGATTTAACCGCGAGGACGTTATGAACGTTTTTGTCAATCCGAAAAGGCAACTCCGTTCCGGATGGCGCATCATGATCTGGATCGTGTTTTTCTTCATTGCGTGCTTTCCAGTCGCCCTGCTGAACCCGATCATCGTTGCTGCTTTCGGTAAGGGAGCGCCTCTCACGGAAGCCGCTATCAAATTTGCCGTCACGGTCGCTGCGGTCGTGGTCAGTCTCATTCTTCTAACCTACCTGGATAAACGACCATTCGCCTCGATGGGCCTCACGATTCATCGTCGCGCCTTGAGCGAACTCGGAAAGGGGCTTGCCGTCGGTTTCGGGATGTTGTGTCTGGCCGTCGGGATCATGTGGGCGCTGGGGCATCATGATCTCACGTGGCCGGAAGAACAGACGGAATATTTTCTCACCGGATTTTTGATCAACGCGCTTCTTTTCATCATCGTGGGCTTCAATGAAGAGATCATCTTTCGCGGTTACGTCTTCCAGTCGATGATCGAGGGAACGAATTTTTGGATTGCAACCCTGTTCTGGTCCTTTTTATTCGGGATCGCCCACATGGGCAATCCCAATGTATCGCCGTTCGGTATCGCGAATATTGTACTGGCCGGCATTCTTTTATCGCTGGCGTATTATCAGACGCGGTCGTTATGGATGCCGATCGGGATCCACATCACGTGGAATTTTACCGAAGGATGGGTGTGGGGGCTGCCCGTCAGCGGTACGACCGTCACGCAGACCTTGACGAAGGGACTGGAGACCGGACCGGACTGGTGGACCGGCGGTACGTTCGGTCCCGAAGGCGGTGCGGCCTGCACGCTGGTCTGTGCGATCGCGTGTTTCGTGATATGGAAAACCGTCCGCCCGACGGAAGACATGCAGCGTCTGGTCGATGACGCCATTGCGACGCCGGCGTTTCCAGAAAAAGGCGTATCGTCGGAAACGTCGCCGGGCTAACCTTCGAGCCGGCGAGATTGCTCGCCTTCAAACGCTCCCCGCTCACGCGCGACCGTCGCTTCAAAAAGGCCGGTCTTGTCCACCTCTTTGAGACCGAGAAGCCGACGGCCAAAATTCAGCGCATCGTCGAGATTGCCGAAGAAATGATCTTCGCCCACGCGTTTGAGCAGCCCCGATTGTTCGGCCACGATCAACGGCTGGGTATGGATGTCGGAGACGAGGAAAAAAATCTTGTGCTTACGGCATCGTTCAAAAACTTCTTCCAGTGCGTGCAGGCCGCCCGCATCCATGTAGGGGACGAATCGCATACGCAAAATGAGCACGTGAGGGGCACGGGGGCCGATATCGAGCACGTTATGAAACTTGTCGACCGTACCGAAGAAAAAAGGCCCGTTGATCTCGAATACCTGGATGCCTTTGGGAATCGAGCGGCGCTGCACGGCGTTGGGGTCCGGCGTTTCCTCAGCGTCTTCGATGTCGATTCGAAACGACTGAATGTTCGTCACATCGGCCATTTGCTTCATAAAAATAAAAGCTGCCATGATCATGCCGATCTCGATCGCGACGGTCAGGTCGATCAGGACCGTGAGGAAAAACGTCGTCAGCAAAACGACGCGATCCATCAGCGGGCCCTTCATGACCGCGACGAACGCGTTCTTTTCCGACATGTTATACGCCACGAAAATCAAAATCGCGGCAAGTGACGACAACGGGATCAGGCCCGCCCATTGCCCGGCGACCAGCATGATGAGCAGGAGCACCACGGCATGTACGATTCCCGAGACCGGGGTACGCCCGCCGTTGCGGATATTGGTCGCCGTTCGGGCGATCGCGCCGGTGGCCGGGATGCCGCCGAAAAGCGGAGAAAAAATATTGGCCGCTCCCTGAGCGATCAGTTCCATGTTCGACCGGTGCCGTCCTCCGATCATGCCGTCCGCGACGACCGCACTCAGCAGGGATTCGATCGCTGCCAGCAGCGCGATGGTCGTTGCTGGGGAAACCAGCGATGCAATGGCGGTCCATGAAAGGTCCGGAAATTGCGGTGCGGGAAGCGAGGACGGAATGCTGCCAAACCGACTCTGAATCGTCTCCACGTCGAGATGGAAAAACTGTACGATCACCGTCGACAACACAAGAGCGACCAGAGAACCCGGAATGCGGCGATTGATCCTGGGCCAGAGCAGAATGACGGTGAGGGACAAGACACCGATACCAACCGCGTAGAAATTGATTGTCGCAAAATGTTCGGCATAGGTTTCCCACTTGGCGACGAATTCGCTCGGAACGGCGCCCATCGAAAGGCCGAAAAAATCTTTGATCTGAGACGAAAAAATAATGAGCGCGATGCCCGATGTGAATCCCGTAATGATCGGGTACGGAATGTATTTGATCAGTCCACCGAACTTGGCGATCCCCATGATGATCAAAATGACGCCGGCCATGATCGTGGCGATGACGAGCCCGTTGTAACCGTACTTTTCGACGATGGAGTAAACGATGACCACGAATGCGCCCGTCGGTCCGCCAATCTGCACGCGGCTTCCGCCGAGAAACGAAATCAAAAACCCGGCCACGATAGCCGTGTACAATCCGCGCTCCGGCGGCACACCCGACGCGATGGCGAAGGCAATGGCCAAAGGCAGCGCGACGATGCCGACGATCGTACCGGCCGTTAAGTCGGTGATAAACTGGTTCCGGGAATAATCGCGAAGCGTCGTGAAAAGTTTGGGTACGAACATCTATTTCCTTTCACGGGTTAAATTTCGGGCAAGCTACTCAGGAGTGACCCGATTATCAAAAAAAGATTTAGCCTCTATTTCGAAAAAAACTGCTAATCGATTTCATACGTCACGACGCTGTAGCAGTCCGGCTCCATCTCGATGGTTTTCACAATCGCGTTGGTTGCGACGTCAATGACGGTGAGCAGCCCGGGTCCACCACTGCCTCCATGGTGCGGCGGAACGGCGGAATTCTTGTTGCGATTGGAAATCAAAGCGTATCGCCCATCGGCCGTCACGGTCACACCGTTGGGTTGGCTGAGACGGTGAAACCGTCCGGTGACATCGATCTGATTCGTGATCGTGGCCTGAACGGTAAACGACGCACCGCTTTTTTGAATGACGGTCACGCTGGAATCGTTGGAGTTGGCGACGAAAATCTTTTTTCCGTTGGGTGTGATTTCGAGTTGAATCGGTTTGGAACTTGCATTCGCCCCAACGTTCAATGAAGTGACGAAAACAAGCGTTCCCGCTGAAACGGCCGACGCCGTTCGCTGAAAAATCCTCACCTGTCCCTTTCCGCGGCACGTGATGAACACGTAATCCTCGAATCCCTGGCCGTTCGCCGGACCCACGCCGACGTGGTACGGTTCATACACCGGCGACGGACCAACGTCATCCGCGACGTCGAACGTATAAACGAGTGAGTCCGTCTGCGTATCGATGACGTACACGCGATCGGAATACACGCTGGTGGCGTAAATGTATTTTCCGTCGCGAGACAATTGGATGCCGTGTGGACTGATGCCGACGGCAATCGAATCGATTTTGAGCATATCGGATGTACGAATGACTGAGATCGAACCGGCTTGTCCGGTATTGTTGACCTGAAAATTGGTGGTCACGTACACTTTGGTTCCATCCGAATTCAACCGGATCAGAGCGACCGGATCGGCGAGGGACGTTTTGCCGACGAACACTCCGGTCGACGCGGAATATTTGAATACGTCGCCGGTCACGATCATGGAAACGTAGAAAAACTGGCCGTCCGGGGAGACCTGGATTCCATGCGGACTCTCGTTTTCCACTCGGTCGCCGACTTCGAAGATTCGCATCGTCTGAAACGTGTTCAGATCAATCACGGAAACGACGTCTTCCGTCTGGTTGGTTGTGAAGGCTTTTTTCGTTGCCGCGGAAAAAGGAATCGCCCCGTTTGCAGCCGGAGCGCCCGCGTCGATCCATGCACGAATTACATCAACCTGGCTGGCCGTCAGCGTATCGCGATTGTAAGGAGGATAATTCGGCGGCATGCGCGGTTCGGCCCGTCCCTCGATGTGGTCCAGCAGATGACTGAATCGTGAGGCAAACGGAATGACCGCTGCGCCGGACTCACCGCCTTTGAACAATCCCGTCCATGATGACAAATCCAGTTCGCCCTGAAGATGCTGTGACTTTGCAAGTTTATTCAGATCGTGTTCGTCGGGAAGATGACATCCCGGGGTCGCGCAGGACGATTTGAACACCGCATCAACCTCCGAAGGAAAACCAAGCGTTTGGTTTTCTTCCTTGAGGTCGCCACAGCCACTGGCCATGATTCCGGCAACGAAAAACCAGCGGCAACGCTGAATCATAAGTGTCCTTTTTTCTGACGGCTAAAAATATTGAACTTTCTGAGCAAAGCCAATCAAAACAAAGGCGGACACCGTATCCGCCTTTGTTTACCCAGAGCTAAGGATCCACCCTGAACAAATGTTCAAGGGAATCAACCCTATCTTCATGATCGGTGGCCTGCAGAAGTAGCCGATAACGCGTAGTCGAAGAGACAATGGGGATAAACATCGTGTCGATGTCAAAATGATCATCATCGACATGCTGATGCAGGTGGAAAACCATGATTGCAGAATCCAACCTGGTAATTCCGAAATGAACCATATCAATTTCATCGCCTTCGACATGCCCGTGCAAGGCGATGGTGTCTCCCGAAGCAAAAACGGTATCGGTTAACGAGGGTAAACTCACCGATAAGTCGTGATGGTGGCCGGAATCGGAGCAACCCAAATAGTACGAAGCGGAAATTCCGACGAAAAGAAAGAAGCAAGCGATTCGATTCATAAATCCTCACATGTTGAATAAAGGTTGAATCGGTGATGAGCGGTCGAACATCCAGCTCAGGCCGATGGACATGCGATACTCGTTATGGGGTGCATCGTCGTTCCACTTTTGATGGATCGGCGCATACAAGGCGCTATGGATCTGTAAGTGACCGATGTAGGTGTCCAACCCGAGTTGACCAGACAGCAACCGGCCTCCCGTTCCCGAGAGGGGCACATCGTCAAGCCGGTCACGCCCGGCCGTCTCAAACCGGAAGCCGGCCGATGGCACGATCAATAATGAAGAAGAGACTGACTTTTGCAGGAAGGCATTTCCCGAAAAACTGATTGAATGAGCAGGGCGATAATGGTGCACCGGTACGAGAGTAACGTTGGCCACCACGGAATGAGAAAAACCAAACGCTCCCCGCCGAAACGCCGCCTGTTCGGAAAGGATACCGCTCCATGTACCGCTTCCCGGGAATGCATGCGGATCTCCCGCGCGATCGATAGAACGACCGGTCGGCGCCCGCATCCCAGTGCCAATCAGCCATCGGCCGCGCCACGATTGAGATCCCTTCGGCGTCACGCGCCAAATTTCGTGGAACCCCAGCAGGGTCACATCTCCTGCTCCTTTCGAACCTGTCTCCGCTATATGGATGGAGCGGTACGGCAAGGAACTCTCGATGTACCATGACGAATTCACATGCCATCGGCCCCATAA
>CAYZJB010000080.1:6637-9974 GCA_964478735.1 uncultured Bacteroidota bacterium
ATAAGACTCTCGACCGCCGGTGGAATGGAATGCCTTTGACAAACTTCCTCCGACGGAGACGTGATGATGGTAGACGCTGTATCGGTAGCGTAATCCGATGCTGTGACGCGTCTCGTCGGGGAAAACCGTAAAATAGCAATTGCACAAATCGCAGGCGACAGCAGTTCCGGCCGCCACTAAAAGACACATCATCCTAAAAAGCATGATGTCCTCCGAATTATGAAAGAAATAGTCTCGGGAATTAATTCTAGGAGTTTTGGGCTTCCGGTGGAACGAAAGGGGGTTCGTGCGCGGACTGGGACATTTCGACGAGGGTGCGAAAAATGCGCAGGCAGGCTGGGGTTGAGTACATGTGAGATTCAGGGGTCTCGATGAGGGAGTCCCACAACACGGGTGGTCTCTCCTTGCCAATGCCAGAGGCTCTATCGTCAATCGATAGGGCATCGTTCACGGAGATTTTGAGAAAACACTTCCCCTGACAGTTTTTTTCCGGTTTGTCGACGTTGACGCAAAGTACAGAGGAGATATAATCAAAATTGATGATATAACTGAGAACGGGTGCGACCGGCCGGAGGCATACGACCACGCAGGCAATCGCCAGAGGGATGCGGCAGGTAGACACCATACGAATCATGAGGGCGAATGTATTGCCAAATGCAATATCATTGCAAGCAATTTTCTTCAATTTTCTTCAGGCAAACCCCGAAAAAATGCATGGAGTTTTTAAGCGAAAGCCTGATTTCATGGGCTCGGACGGCGATTGTGAAGGGTGAAACTGATTCTTTTTCGAGGGCTGAAGAACTTCTTTTGTCGTACACGGATGTCCACGAAAGGCAAGGATTGGCTGATACACAAGGCTCCATTGGTTGTGTGAGAAGCTAACAGCTTTACCGAGGGCTGCTCTACCACCCCTTCGGGGTTCGCACCTTTATTTTGCTCTTTCTTCGTACAGTCATTTCAGCCCTTCGAGCTTGAGGGTTGTCATCGCGAGCCAATCCCGAAGGGATGGCAGATTGTAAAAAACACTGCTACAAAAGTTTAGGTCAACTTTGAAGGGACATTTCGACTGAACCCTGCTAAACCTCTTCCAGATAGCGCAAAAGCGCCGCTCAACGAGAGTGAGGTTAACATACGATCGTACGCGTTTTGATTCATACCGAAAAAATTCCGTGCGTAAGAGGGCCGAGGGTCGGGCTGAAATTGAGTCGTTGCGTCATAATATGTGTTACCAAGGAAAGGAGCACGTATTGTGAGCAAGAAAGCGAAACTGGAGTATGTCGAGGTCGTTCGCAGGCGGTATTTGGCGGCCGTCATGGAGGAAAAGTCCAGGACTCTGGATGAGTTTTGTAAAGTTATAGGCCTGGATCGTAAGAGTGCGATTCGGTTGCTTCATCGCGAAGGTGCGCACTTGGTGGGGAAAAAACCGGGAAGAAAGTCTCAGTATAAGTACACGGAGCTTGTGACATCCCTCCCGGATCCAAAATCGAAGCCGCGTTATTCACAGCCCTTTTCGTGATGGAGTCAATGCGCGGACGGGATGAGAGCCGGACCCTGGCCTCGAATTTCCGCAATCTGCCGTCGGGCCGCGTCCACTCCCGGGTTGCCGGGATAGTCGGAGATCCACTGACTGAGAAGCGCGACGGCTGCATCCGGCCCTTCCAATTCTTTGGCCAGATAGGCAAGGTCGCGAATAATCGGAAAATAATCCGGCGACAACGACCGTGCGCGTTCCAAAACCGTCATTGACTGCCGGTAATCTTTTTTGAGATAAAACAGGCAGTCCCCGAGATACACATATCCGTCGCGGTCATCGGGATACAATTCCGTGATCAGGCGATAGTTCTTTTCGGCTTCGTCGGCCTTGTTTTCTCCCCATGCAAGATTGCCTTTGAAAATGAGCGCTTCCTTGCTGATTCCCTTGAAACGGTCTTTGAATCGCATCGCTTTGATGGCATAGAGTTCGGAAAGCGAATCGTTTTTATCGAACGACGCCGTGCACGACACGAGGGAATATGCGAGCGCAAATTCCGTATCGATTTCCGTTGCGCGGATCAACTCCGCCAGCCCCTCCTTCAGTTCTCCCACGGAGGCCAGGTTCCATCCTTTGACAAGATGCGAGTAGGCTTCCAACGAGGTTGTTGTCAGTTCCGAAATGCTGGGAATGTGAATCGACTGACTGTCCTTGCGGGCAAACATCTCTCTGATTTTCATTTGAAATTTTAGCGCCAGCGAATCCACCAGGGGTCCGAGTATACTTTCTTCGGAATCGTCTTTGACCGTGTACGACGCGATCAGCTTTTCGTCCTCGAGATCGTTCAGGTCGGCGGAAAGGAGATAGTTGGGCCCGAGTTTTTTAATATTGCCCGATATCATCAACCGGCCGTTGCAGGCGCGGGCAACTTTTTCCGCTGCTGCCGTGTTTCCCGCCAGTTCGTCTTCATTTAGTCCGTCGTTGCGGATCGCGCGGGCGATTCGGAGGGGGCTCACGAGTTGTGTGTGGGGAAATTCGTAAAACTTCTGCGTGATGGCATCCGTCAGGATACGCCCGATGTGAACGTTCTTCATTCGTTCGTCGCCGGTCTGGTCCGCAAAGGCAAGAATGGCGAGGGTCGGCCGTTGCGAGGTGCCGCTCGACCGCTGGTTCATCGGAACGAGCCACAGGACGAGGATGGCCGCGGCGGCGGCGAGACCCAGGGCGAAAACACGGTTGCGCTTGGGCTGGCGGGCCGCGGCGGGTTCTTCGGGAACCTGGCCTTCCTGCCACAAGACTTCGTAAATATGGATGGGACGGGCGATATTTTTCAGCGGTTGAACGCCGTGATCATGGAACCGGTAGCTCAGTTTCCCCAGCGCGATTGAATAGATATCATGAGAAATCAGGATTCGACCGGCTCCCGCGATCGACTGGATCCGGCTCGCGATATTGACGCCATCTCCGAAAACATCACGATCACGATAAATGACATCGCCGACGTGAATTCCGATGCGCACTTCGATTTTTCGATCTTCGGGTACCGTGGCGCTTCGATCGTACAGTTCTTTCTGGATCGAGACCGCACAGTTGACCGCGTTCAACACGCTTTCGAAATCGGCCAGGAAAGCATCACCGATCGTCTTGATCGTTCGGCCTTTGTACGAATCGATGTGCTTTTGCAGGATGTCATTGTGCTCCTGCAAAAGGGCGAGGGCATGGTCTTCGTTGGCCTGGACCTTGGCAGAATAGCCGACCATGTCCGTAAAAAGAATAACCGAGAGCTTACGGGTTTCCATGTGAGAGACCTTAGGAGATTACAGGAAGATAACGGCTGCCTCTCGATGAATCAAGCGCGACCGTTAA
>CAYZJB010000081.1:0-9341 GCA_964478735.1 uncultured Bacteroidota bacterium
AGGCAATTACTCCTTGAATTTCCCGCCCTCTTTGGCTATCATCATAATCTATGTTTGCGGGATTGGCGGAATTGGCAGACGCGCCAGACTTAGGATCTGGTGGTTTTACCGTGTGGGTTCAAATCCCTCATCCCGCACTTGAAAATCAATGAGTTAGGAGTAAGAGAATTGCAGGTTAACGTTCTACGAGAAGAAGAAGCCAAACGTGTTCTCGAGGTTCATGTGCCGCTGGACGAAATGAAGCCGTATTTCGACGAGGCGCTTTTGATGTATCGAGAAGAAGTTCAGGTCGAAGGATTCCGCAAAGGCAAAGCTCCCAAAGAAATCGTTTTGAAGCGGTTCGGTAATGCGATCGAAGCCGAGGCCCTGGAAACGATCATCTCCGAGTACTACAAACAGGCGATCGAAACATCCAAAACCGAAGCGATCGCGATGGGCGAAATCAGCAATTTGAACTACAAAAAAGGCGAACCGCTTTCTTTCGAAGTCAGCGTCGATATCATGCCGAAGTACGACTTGGCAAAATACAAAGGTCTGGAACTGACACGGCGCGTGCACACGGTCACGCCGGAAGAAGTCGACCAAACGATCCAACGGTTGCGGGAAAATCATTCGACCGTAAAGCCGGTGGATACCGTTGCCCCCGGCAACATCGTATACGTCGACATCCAGGAACTGGACGAATCCGGTCTGGCCATCATCGGGCGACGATTTGAAGACCGTCGGATTCCCCTGACGACCGAATACGTCGGCCAGGATATGATCGACGGACTGGTCGGCGCCGGCGCCGGCGAAACGCGCCAACTCAACGTAGAAAAACGCGGCACGGAGACCGGTGAACGCCAGCGGTTCGAGATGACCGTTCGGAAAATCGAAGAAGTGATCTTGCCCGAACTGGATGACGAATTTGCCAAGGACCTCGGTCTAGAGAACGTCGATGCTCTGCGCCAGGACGTTGAAAAAAACCTGCGTGAACGCTGGGAACAGGAATCGGCCGCCGATCTGAAACAAACGTTGATCAACGAGATCGTCAGACACAACGACTTGCCGGCTCCGGAACCGCTCGTGCATGACAATATTCACCGGTTCATCGACGCGCTCAAGGCCCGTGCCGGACATCAGGAAATCGACGAAAAATACGTTCACCAGAGTTACCGTGGCACGGCCATCCGGGACGTGAAGTGGGCGCTCGCGATGAAAAAAATCATCGAAATCGAAAACGTGAAGATCGATGACGACGACATCCAGCGATACCGCCAGCGATTGGCCGATCAACATAAGGTCACGATCGACCGGATCGCCGTACCCACCGCGGACGAACGCCGCCGCCTCGAAAGCCATCTGCTGGAAGAAAAAATTATCGAACTGATCCAATCCCACGCGACCATCACGGAAGCGCCGTATGAAGAAACGGCGGAAACCGTCAACGAAGGATGAACATGAAGGACGCATTTCTCCGAAGTGAAATTCGCAAACTCTCCGACGACCATATCCGATCGATCAACACGGCCGCGGCGTCGATTCCGTTTCCTTATGTGATTGAACAAAAAGGCCAGGTCGAACGCGCGTACGACATTTATTCCCGTCTGCTGATGGAGCGGATCGTGTTTCTCGGAACGCCGATCGACGATACGGTGGCCAATCTGATCATCGCGCAATTGCTGTTTCTGGAAGCGAGCGATCCCGAAAAGGACATTATTCTGTATATCAATTGCCCGGGCGGCAGCGTCACGGCAGGACTGGCGATCTACGATACGTTGACCTATATTAAACCGGACGTCCAGTCGACCTGCATGGGCCTTGCGGCCAGTATGGGTGCGGTCCTTTTGATGGCTGGAACCAAGGGAAAACGGTATGCGCTTCCCCATGCACGGGTCATGATCCATCAACCGTGGGGCGAGACGCAGGGACAATCGTCGGACATTGAAATTTACATGAAGGAAATCGTCACGCTGAAAGAGCAACTGAACCGGGTCATCGCCGACCGGACGGGCCAACCGGTGTCGCGCATCGAAGTGGACACGGACCGGAATTTCTTCATGTCGCCGCAACAGGCCAAAGAATACGGGATTATCGACGAAATTTTGGTTCGCAAGAAATCCTGAGGTGAGCCATGAAAGAGCATAATCGCCTGGTTTACTGTTCCTTCTGCGGAAAGTCCGCGGAAGAAGTCGACAGTATTATCAGCGGTCCCAACGGCGTTCACATCTGCAACGAGTGTGTGCGAAGCGCGCACGACATGATTCGCGCCCACTCCACGCGCGAACTCCACATTCCCATCGGCGACATCACGCCGGAAAAACTCAAGACCCGGCTCGACGAATACATCATCGGACAGGACCTGGCGAAGAAAGCCCTGTCGGTTGCGGTCTACAACCATTACAAGCGCATCAATTCCCTGCACGATATCGATAAAGACGTCGAGCTTGAAAAAAACAATATCCTGCTGATCGGTCCGACGGGAACGGGTAAGACCCTTCTGGCCCAGACCCTGGCGCGATTTCTGAACGTGCCGTTTACGATTGCCGATGCGACCACGCTGACGGAAGCGGGGTACGTCGGAGAAGACGTCGAAAATATTCTTGTCCGCCTGCTGCAGGCGGCCAATTACGACGTTGCGGCGGCGGAAAAAGGGATCATCTACATCGACGAAATCGACAAGATCGCGCGTAAGGGCGGCAATCCGAGCATTACCCGTGATGTTTCCGGGGAAGGCGTGCAACAGGCGCTCCTGAAGATCCTCGAGGGGACCGTCGCCAATGTTCCGCCCAAAGGCGGTCGTAAGCATCCGGAACAAAACTTGATCAGCATCAATACGAAAAATATCCTTTTTATCTGCGGCGGTGCATTCGAGGGCATCGACAAAATCATTCAGACGCGGATCGGAAAGAAAAATATGGGGTTTACGGCCGACGTCGTGGCCAACGTGCAATATTCCGTTTCCGAAGTTCTCAAGCAGGTCGAGCCCGACGACCTGCTCGCTTTCGGGCTGATTCCCGAACTCATCGGACGCCTCCCGATCATGAGTCCGTTGGAAGAGCTGTCCGAAGACGCGCTATTTGCGATTCTGACCGAGCCGCGCAACGCGCTGGTCAAGCAGTATCAAAAACTATTCGCCCTCGAAAACGTCGAATTGCGCTTCGAAGAAGACGCGCTTCGCAACGTGGTCAAGCTGGCCGCCAAACGGAAGACCGGCGCGCGGGGACTGAGGGCCATTATGGAAAAATTCATGCTCGACGTGATGTACCGTTTGCCGTCGACAAAAAATGTCGAAAGCTGCATCATCCATGCGGGCAGCGTCACCGCGGGCGAACCGCCCCGTATGATCCTGCGGTCCAAGAGCGAGATCAAAAAGACTGCATAATCTGAGGAAAGGGATTTGGCCATGCGCCGAGAAGACAATCGTCAGGACAATGCGCCGGAAGTATTCCATCCGGAAGATTCCCAGATGATCGTCGAGCTTCGCGCGAAGGTCGCGGAACTCGAAAAAAGTTTTCTCCGGATGAAAGAAGAAAAGGAACTTCTCTCGACGCGGCTGCATGAAGCCCACACGTTGTACCGCATTGCGGCGATGCTCAACTCCACGCTGGACGAAACGAAGTTGTACCAGATCGTTCAGAGCATGCTGACCGAGGTGAGTTTCATTGACCAGTTTTCATTGCTTTACCGCGGAGTGGACGGTTTGATGGAAGTGTCGCTGTTTGCCGATAAAAATCCCGGCCGCGAATACCAGAAGATGCTGGACAAAGAACGGACACTTGCGCTGAACGTACTGCGCGAAAGCCGCGAATGGTACGAACCGGACGGCTATTCCCAGGATGGAAGTTTTCTGGCCCTTCCGCTCCAATCGCAAAAGGACACGCGCCGGGTCCTGTGTTTTCACGCCACGCGAACGCTGGAGGAACGGGAGATCGATTTCCTCCGCCTGATTTCCAACGAGGTGGCGACGGCCGTCGATCGCGTGAAAATGTATCACGACACACTGGAAATTTCGATCAAAGACGAATTGACCGGCATTTACAATCGCCGGTATTTCAACGAACGCATCCAGAAGGAGTTCCACCGCTCGGAAAGATACACGCGCATCTTGTCCTTTATCATGATCGACATCGATTATTTCAAGTCGTTCAACGACACCTACGGTCATCACGTTGGGGACGAGGTCCTGAAGGGCGTTGCGGCTAAGATCGGCGAGGGATTACGAACCAGCGACGTGCTGGCCCGCTACGGCGGCGAAGAGTTCGTCATTATCCTGCCCGAGACGGACAAAGACGGTGCGGTCCACGTGGCGGAAAAAATCCGGAGTTCGATCGCGTCGGAAAGGTGGCGTTTCCGAAATACGCTGCGAAGCGAAGATCAACCCGAGGAGTACATCGAAAAACAAATCACCATCTCTCTCGGTGTGTCGTCGTACCCGGTCGACTCGGATCATATCCAGGGGTTGCTGGAAGCCGCCGATCAGTATCTGTACGCCGCCAAATTATCCGGACGGAACCGGGTTTGCGCAGAGCGGGAAGCTCCGAGGGAATAAAAAGCAAAAAGTCCGGAAACGTCCAGACTTTCTTGTGAGCCAGGTAGGGCTCGAACCTACGACCTTCGCCTTAAAAGGGCGCTGCTCTACCGACTGAGCTACTAGCTCGCCTGCTCCAAAGAGCGGCTCATCATAGCAAAAAATGATTAGTGATGCAAGAAAAAAACCCTCCGGACGCCGTGATCGATTCAACCACCGGCCGTGGTCGCGGGGACTTTAAGTTTTGAAATTCCATCGTCGAATGCCTATATTGCCAACAAGGACGCAGGATCTGGGAGGTCGCCATGAGTGAAACGCGGGAAAAGGTACGACGCGAATACGCGGATGAACTCGTCGAAACGCCGCTGTTTGGCCGTTTTAAGGAATGGTGGAGGGCCAAAAAGGTCAGCCTTGACCTCTGGGGCCTGGAAAAATACCTGGGTGTCGACAACGGCGCTTTCAAGTCCGCCCTCATGTCCTACAAAAGCTTGCTTGCGGAAATCGACGCCGAATATGAGAGCGTCGCCAAAGATACTCAATCGTCACCGGAGCAGATCGAAGAGGCCCGCTCCCGCCGTGACCAGGGTTTGCTCGACGCCAAGCGGGATTTTGTGTATTCCATGCCCGAGGACTACCGGTTATGGTTTAAGAAGAACAAGATTTATTCGTCCTGGCGTACATCGCCTGAAAGCTGGGGATTCGAAGAATCCCGGTACTGGGGAAGCCGGTCCGGTCTGAGTTTACGCGAGCGGCGTGCGGTCATGCTGGCCCTGACGCTGGGCCTGATCGCGCTGGGATTCTGGCTTTATCGGATCGCGGTATACGAAACACCGGTGGCCGAAGTCAAAGAATTCACAACCGAAAAATCCGTAGAGAACATCGATTCGCTGCTGCAAGCCAAACGGATGGCGGAACAGCGGCAGGCGGAAGAAATTCGCCGGCGCAACCTGATGGTGTGGCGCAAAGACCGGATCATCAACGAGGTAAACGAGGGGTTTTACACGACGTCCACGCGCGACATGAAATCCGACATCATCGAAGTCATGCAGTATTACGTCGAAAAAGTTCACAACCAGAGCATTACCGAAAGCGACATCCCCGCTTCCCACGTGCGCCGATGCGTGGCGCTGATCGGTCGTAACAATTCTCACCTCATTACCAAACGCGACGAAAGCGGCATACCGATGGAGTGGGTCCCCAATCGTCGGGCGCGGCTGTCCTGGACGGATATCAATAGCGATTTGGACAGACTTTTTGGAAAGAGGAAGTAGCCGTTCGTTCATGACCCCCTTCCGTCTCGGCAATAAAAAAATATTTTACTACACGGAAGACCCCGATAAAGTGAGGGCGCAAATCGAAGGCCGGGCTTTCGAGTATCGTCAGGATCCGCTGGTGTTTGGAGTCAGTACCGACACGATCATCAATGGTGCGGCGTGTACCCTGGGGTATACGGAACCGATCTTAGGCCCGCACTTCCTCGTCGGTAAGGGCGACGTTATCAAAGAAGGCGACATCCAGAAAGGCAACTTCGCTGTCGTGGTCGGAGGGCAAAGTTACGGCAGCGGATCGTCGCGGGAAGTCGCCGTCGTTGCCCATCGCGGGGCGGGAATTCAACTGGTCGTCGCGCAGAGTTTTGAACGGATTTTCCGGGAAAACATGACGTTTGATCGCCTGCATCACACGACCGACATGAGCGTCATCCAAAAGCTTCTGGCCGGAGAAACGATCGACCTTGATGTCCTGATGGAAGATCAACTTTCACCGCTGTACCGGTCGGTTTTTTTCGGCGGCGGATTGCTTGAATTCGGAAAGAAAATCCTGTCGGGTGAAGGAAAGTTGCCCTATCGGGAAGCCGGTCGTGCCGTTCGTCCCATGACAATCGCCGAAAAAATTCTGGCCGGAAAAGCCGTCGCACCGGATAAGGCGGATCGGCGGGGACTCACGTCCGTCGTGCCGGGAGAGCAATTGTTTGTCCACGCCGACTTTGTCGGGATGCACGAATATACCGGCGGTCACGTACGAAGTTTGTACGAAAAAGCGTTTGGCCATGATCCGGTTCATGGCGGCGTCACCGTTCGCGGCTTCAACGACCATTTTGTCCTGATCGGACATGACGACGTACCGGGCGACGTTAAGAACAAACGTCTCCGTTCCGCACAAAGCCTCGCCCTCGAGCTGATCGATTTTTGCAAAGAACACCGCATTCCGATGCACGGACCCGGAGGAAATTTACCCTCGGGCGTTTGCCATCGTCTGGTCGTCGAAAGTTATGCAAAACCGGGCGACGTCATCGTGTTGACCGATTCACACACGCCAACGGCGGGGGTCATGAATTGTTTCGCCTTCGGCCTCGGTTCGACGGCGATCACGCTTGCACTCGGAACGGGATTGGTACCGGTAACCGTCCCGAAGACCGTTCGCGTCCTTGTCGAAGGAAACGATCCGCTCAATCTGGTCACACCGAAAGACCTCATCCTTCACATCATTGGCGATCCTTACTTCCGGGAAATGAAATGGAAGACAAACCCCGGGGATACCGTCATCATGCAGTTCGGGGGTGAGGCCTTGGACCGATATACGGTCGACGAGTTGTCCGTCCTGACCAACATGACGGTGGAGGGCAGTGCGACGACGGGAGTCGTGGAACCGAACGACGCGATCATACAGTTTCTTGTGCAACGCCGGGGCATGCAAGAAGCCGACGTCCGGCGTCTCCTCGTGTATCCGGACCCGAACGCCGAATACGAACACGTGTATCGTGTGAATTTGAAAGACGTTCCGGTTACGGTGGCGACTCCGGGCGACAGCAGAAACCGCAAACCGATCACCTCCGTGAAGGGGACGAAAATCGACAATGTCGTCGTCGTGTCCTGTACGGGAGCTTCGCTCGAAGATCTTCGGCAGGTCGGCCATGCCATTCGCGGGCGGCGCAAACTCGATCGCGTCCACATGGTCGTGACACCGAGCAGCGACCGCGTGTTCAAAGAGGCCGACGATGAAGGGTTGATCTCGTTATTCAAAGATTTCGGTGCGATTGTCACCGAACCCGGCTGCGGTTCGTGCATCGGAAATGGACCGGGCATATCCGTCGAAGGGACCGTCACAGCGTCGACAAGCAATCGCAATTTCAGCGGACGCATGGGCGGCAACGGGGACGTCTATCTTGTTTCACCGTTTGTCGCCGGCGTCGCGGCATGTACCGGAGAATTGACCGATCCCCGCGAATGGATGGATTCTCGTTAGCCGTATACCCACCTTTTTCTTGACACAAGCCTCCTTATTTTCTAAAATCAGTCCACTTATTTAGCGGAATTTCAAAGGCTTAGTTAAAATCCGTTCGACTATCGATAGTCCACTTTGATCGAACGAATCCGCCATTTCCGATTTCAAAGGAGCAGACATGTTTAAAGGACATCCGAGGGGTTTGAAGGTCCTCTTTTTTTCAGAGATGTGGGAACGTTTCGGCATTTATACGATGCTTGCGATTTTTACACTGTACATGGGAAATTATTTCGGCTGGCCGGATGATAAAAAAGGCCAGATCTACGGTTTGTTTCTCGCGCTCGTTTATTTTTCTCCCGTTTTAGGTGGATATTTGGCCGATAAGTTTTGGGGATTTCCCAAGACAATCAAAATCGGAGCCATTCTGACCGGTATCGGATATGCGATCCTGGCGATTCCAAAACCGTCCGAGCTTTTGTTTTATACGGGTTTGTTCGTAGTGGCAATGAGCAACGGGCTATTCAAGGCGAACATCTCCGTCATGGTGGGTAATCTATATGAAAAAAACAGTCCGCTGAAAGATTCGGGATACAATATTTTTTACATGGGCATCAATATCGGAGCCTTCATGGCGCCGATCGTTGCAACTTTTTTGAGAAATTCGATCGGTATCGAATTCGGATACAATGCCGGTTTCGGTGCAGCGGCGACGGGCATGTTGATGTCTTTCATCACGTTTCGTTTAGGACAGGCGTCCTATCAGGCGTCGGCGGCGCAGGTCGCTTCCCGGTCGACCGGGATGGCCCAGACGGAAGAATATGTGTCGCCGAAAAAAGAAAAAGACCGCGTCATTGCGCTGATCATCGTGTACCTCATTGTCGTCTTTTTCTGGATGTCGTTCCATCAAAATGGGTTTGCGCTCACGCTGTTTGCCGATCGGTCGACGCGTCCGATGGATCTGCCCGATAGTCTTCGCGGCGTGTTGTATTTCATACTCGGAATTTCCGATCCGACCAACGCTTCCGAAGCGGAATTTTACCAGGTGTTCAATCCCATGTTCATCCTTCTCCTCACGCCGCTGGTGATCAAATTCTGGGGTTATCTCAATGCACGCGGGCAAGAACCCGCGACCCCCGCGAAGATCGGGTTCGGCATGTTCATCTGCGGTCTCGGGTTTACGATCATGATCGGTGCGTCCGTTCTGGGAGGGGATGCAGACGCCAAAAGCATGTCGCCGCTGTGGCTGATCTCGTCCTATTTCGTTCAGACACTAGCGGAACTGTGTCTCAGCCCGATGGGCCTTTCGTATGCCTCGAAAATGGCGCCGCACCGGTGGCGAGGGCTGCTCATGGGGGGGTGGTTTGCCGCAACCGCCATCGGCAATTATCTCGCGGGATTTCTCGGATCGTTTTATTCCACCTGGTCGCATACGCAATTTTACACCGTCCTTACGATATGCTGCTTTTTTTCGGCGCTTATGATTGTGATTTTCCTGAAAAAGCTTAAACGTGCGGCGGAGCCTGAAGCGGTGCCCGTGGCGGCGTGATTATAAAAACGAGTTGCGTCAAAATAAAGTGTTACCGTAATAGTCGTCGTATTTTTCTTTTTT
>CAYZJB010000082.1:0-8427 GCA_964478735.1 uncultured Bacteroidota bacterium
ACGGATTTCTCGCCGCGGGTCATGTGTGCAGTGTAATGGGATATCACGAATATTTTCCGATCGCCGAAAAATATCGTGTGCCGATCGTGGTGACCGGATTTGAACCGCTCGATATTCTGCAAGGCGTTTCGATGTGCATTCAGCAATTGGAAACCGGACGACATGACGTGGAGAATCAGTACGCGCGCGTTGTCACACGGGAAGGCAACGCAGAAGCCCAACGCGTCCTTCAGGAAGTTTTTGAAGTGATCCCGCGTCAGTGGCGCGGTATCGGTGAAATACGGAGAAGCGGATTGGGCCTGACCGCCGCGTATGCGGTCTACGATGCGGAGAAGCGTTTTGACATTCGCACCGGTCGCGTGGAGGAACCCAAGGAGTGCATCAGCGGGATCATCCTGCAGGGACTGAAGAAACCCAACGAGTGCGCTGAATTTGGCCGACGATGCACGCCGGAACATCCGCTTGGCGCGACGATGGTGTCTTCGGAAGGCGCTTGTGCGGCGTATTACCGCTATCGACGGAGTGGGGTGTCATGAATCCGCCCGTATGTCCCATCCCCATTCGCGACTACCCGCGCATCACGATGGCGCACGGCGGCGGCGGACGACTGATGCACGAATTGATCGAGCGGATGTTTGCGTCTGTTTTTTCTGTGGGATCGGCCGATCATCGTCACGACGGCGCGGTGGTCGATCTTCCGCAAGGCCGCGTTGTCGTTACGACAGACAACTTTGTCGTACGTCCGCTGTTCTTTCCCGGCGGTGACATCGGCAAGCTCGCCGTCTACGGCACGGTCAACGATCTGGCCATGTGCGGAGCAAAGCCGCTCTATCTGACGGTCGCGTTCATCATCGAAGAAGGGCTCGAGATGGAAACGCTATGGCAGGTGGTCGTGTCCATGAAGGAGGCGGCAGAAACAGTCAACGTCCGCATCGTCACCGGAGATACGAAGGTCGTAGACAAAGGCAAGGGCGACGGATTGTTCATCAATACGACCGGTATCGGGATCGTCGCTGACTCGTTACAGATCGGGCCGTCTCAAATCCGTGAGGGCGATGCGATTGTTCTGAACGGCGATGTCGGTCGGCACGGGATGGCCGTGATGGCGATGCGGGAGGGACTTGAATTCGAAAGCACGATCACCAGCGACTGCGCGCCTTTATCTGCGGCCGTCGCTTCGCTGCTGGATGCGGGTGTAGAGATACACTGCATGCGCGATTGTACGCGCGGCGGACTGGCGAGCGTATTGGTGGAACTGGCACAGGCGTCACAGCTGGGAATTCGGGTAAAGGAGACGAGCGTTCGAGTGCGGGAGGACGTGCATGCGGCATGTGAAATTCTGGGATTGGATCCGTTGTATGTAGCGAACGAGGGAAGATTTGTGCTTGTTGTCCCCGAGTCCACCGTCGAACGCGCCTTGTCTGCGCTGCGCGCTCACGACGTCGGCCGCGACGCGGACATGATCGGGCGCGTCACACGCGATGCCGCCGCCATGGTCACACTGGAAACAGCGATCGGCGCCACACGTATCCTCGATATGCTCAGCGGCGAGCAATTACCGAGGATTTGTTGAATATAACATTCGTGATTTGTACGCGATGCTCGCCCTGCTCAAACAGCCAAATCGGCTATCCGTGGCTTGTATCTACGAGAGACAGACTTTATTATTGTGGGTAAGCAAACCCCCGTTTGAAGAATTCTTTGATATGTGCTTAGGAGTAATTACAGCAGCATGTCAAGAGGGAACGTACTAACGCTCGTAGTACGTTCCCCCTCCTTGGGAAGGAGGGGGAACAGGGGGTGGTCGGGGACTCTATGGGCAAAATCTACAATCAGAAAGCGCAAAACGAAAAGCGTCGAGCCCTGCGACAGCGTGCGACGTATGCGGAACGCCTTTTGTGGAATGAACTAAAAGGCAAGAAACTGGCCGGCTTCAAATTTCGCCGCCAGTTTAGTGTCGGACCGTATATTCTCGACTTCTATTGTCCGGAACTCAAACTGGCGATCGAAATCGACGGAATTTCCCACGATACGCCGGTGGCACAGGAACGAGATAGTGTACGGCAGCAATTTATCGAGAGATATGGCATCCGGTTTCTGCGCGTTCGCGATGAGGACATCAGGAGCCATCCGGACCGAGCTCTTGAAAAAATCCGGGAATTTGTAAACTCACCTGGGTTGAGATTGAAAACGTAAAATTTGTCAGTCAAGCCCCGACTCGTCGAACTTTGTCACGATCTCGATGATGAGGAATTACCGGCCAGGATCGCGCGGTGGAGGGATGAATAAACAGGCTTCCGCATCAGGATATTCGACCGTTTAGCGATGTCGCCCGGCATAGTGAGGCCAGTGAAACGGGAATCGTAGAAACGCAACCCAAAATTGTGTTTTACCGCACAAACGTTCCTCTAACCCTCTTTGAAAAACTCAGATACGCCGTCCACGCGGTGAACAGCACCGCACTGAGCCCCATCTCCCACATGCGGAACATGTCCGTCGTGCGCCGTGTCGCGTCCGGGAGATCCTGCGCGACCGTACCGTTGAGCGCGACGAAGGCCATGTTGGCCAGAAAAATAACGGCGATGAGAAAAGGTACGATGCGTTTCCGCAGGAAAAACAAGATCGGTACAAGGATTGAAAATAGAATAAAGGCGATATCGTACGCCAGCACGACTGATGCTTCGCCGGTATGCGTTCCGGAAAAGACGTGCGCCGCCACACTTTCCGTCACGTACAGCACACGGAGCGGATTGAGCAGCAGAAACGCCGCCAGCAAAAACAAAATGCCGCCGATACGCTCGTACGACCGCGCGTCTACGCCGGAGTTGGGAATGGTACTGTCCATAGTTCCTCCTTTGGTTTTGGTCTGGCAACAAAATAAGGTCATGGTGCCGGAAGTGACGGACAATGACGCACGTCAGATAACGAAGCCATGTTTCAATGTACGACGGGTGAGAAATCGGCGTCGGATCTTCGTGTCGGTCATTGAGCTTGTCGAAATGACCATCGCGGAATTGCCTTACAATCGTGTTGCCTCATTTGGTCATTCGATATAAGTTAATCCTCAGCAGAGGAGGCAATCATGAGGTTCGCAAAGGCGATTTTTCTGGCCATCCTGGTAAGCGCCGGGTGTTCAGAAAAACGAGAACTTTTCACCGTGCGTATCGCCGTCAACGACTCCGTCATGACGTATTCCGACGGGCGAGTCATCGAAAGCGTGCCGCACTTGCTTGCATCATCTTCCTACACGATCCCGTCACTGGCAGATACGCTCGACCGGATTCAATCCGCGATTGCCGATTCCGAGGCGCATGCCAACGTCATGTATCCCAGCCGGTTGATCGTCGACATGCGGGCCGAATTTTCCTCGCGGTTTCTTCTTATGATTTATGTCACAGCGATGCGATATCAGTGCGGCGAAACGCGGTTCGTCCGAACCCTTGAGGACGGGCGTCAAATCGAGTTACCGATCATAGCTGCGCAGGGTTATGGGATACGTCACTTCATCGAGATTCGACCGGATGGCATCGGCCTCTCCACACTGCAGGACGTTATCTATCCGGCTCCGCCATACGAGAGTTTTGACGAAGGTCGCATTGCCTATTCCCTCGAAGGTTCCGTTGAATTGCAGGAGGAAGTTGTAACGAAGCCCCAGAAACCGATGTCCAAAGCCGAGCGCGCCGAGCAGGCAAAACGGGCAGCGGCTGACCGAGCCAGAGCTACATCCCGGGCACTGGCTGTCTTAGGAACACGACGACGCACATGGTCGCGTCCTCCGACACATTTACTCATTCGAAAAACCAACGACCGGCACGACCTGACCGGCCTGCGAAACGAATTGAAGTGGATGGCCGGAGAATTCAAGAAGCTCGGCGTCACGGAGGGTCGGCACTTCAGCATTTTCGTTTCGGATAGTACACCCTCGTCGGAATTTTTTGACGTGGCCCAGGCGGTCATCGAGTCGTTTCCCATCGATGAAAAAATCCAACACGCTGCGCTGTGGGACGTTGCGCCTCCTCCCATTCCGCGAGTCGGTGACGGTACTTTTCGATATCACACGGGCTGGTCCGCTCGCTTCGATGAGTTCTCACTCAGCCTGGGCGGGCTGCTCGGATTGTACGATTCTGTCAGCGCTCCAGACGATCGATGGAGGCAAAAACTCTTGTGCCTTGGCGGCGTTTTGCATCGGGCCGTTGAAGACTCATCCGTCGAATTGCTTGATCACGTCCTCCAGTATGACGTGGATATCAACGGGTACGTATTCGACGGAATGGAAGGTGGATCCGAGGAGCAGCATACCGGCGTGGAAGGCCGCCGAGGATTGGCACGGGTACACGCCCTTGTTGCTGGCGGTATCGATGAACCGACCCGGTATCGTTCGATACCTCATTTCAAAGGGCGCCGATGTTAATAAGGTCAGCCGAATCTACACGTTTCGTGCGATGGGTTTCCAATTAACTGATTTTGACATAGTTGCCACAGACCACGAGTATATCGGAGGCCGGGTGATTTCGCCACTCATGCTCGCCAAAGAAAAAGGTCGTGAGGAGATTATTAAAATCCTGAAAGACGCCGGAGCGAAATGAAATCGTTCTCGGCGGTCGATTCCATCCTTGCTGCATGGGCCGTACACAACGAGATCAATCTTTTTCTGATCGCCAAAATACCATCGAAAGGATTCGACGCCGTACCCTACGGATCGAAAGGCCGGACCGTCGCCGAGCAACTCGTGCACATGAACGTCGTTCGCCTCGGCGGGCTGCATTACCACTTGACGGGCAAACGGCCTAAGCGCGAATCGGTAACGATCAAGAAGCCGACACGGTCGGCCCTGATCACCGCATTCAAAAAATACGGGAAGGACATTTTTGATCGCCCACGAATCGCATCATCGTGGCCAAATCATGCTGGCGCTCAAACAAAACGGGTTGCGAATGCCCGAAGCCGTATCGCTTCAGGGATTGTGGGTAGGTGGATGTGGGGAAATAGTAAAAAATACGCACTTTCTCGTTCCCTTCGATAAACTCAGGGAACGAGGTGCCGACTGGCAGAGTTTATCGAAACGACCGAAATATCCTGACAGCCTAATTCACGCTCTTCAACCGTTCAATCTCAGCCGCCAGCGCCATTTCATCATCCGCAGTGGATACCGCATTCAACGGAAACAACGGATTGAGCGTTTTGACCGTCGCGAGCGACGATGCAAATTCACCCAGCGCAAAGAAATTTTCCGCTTTGACGATCTGAATATCCGTGGCGTCGATCCCGTCGGCATAGGGAAAAGTCCAATTGGATGACAGGACGAGCAACTCGTCCGCACGGACGTTGGAATTGGCATAATCCTTCAGCGCATTGAGCGTAAATGTATAACCGCCGAGCAAATGGACGCGCGTTCCAACCAGCGGCGCACCAGTCGCGAAATCCGAACTTGCTCCGGGCAGATCGTCCAGTTTCATCCGGCTCCATCCCATTCCCGCATAGGCATCGGCACGTTCCGGCACCAGATCGCGCGCTTCCGTAAATACCGTAATGGCTTCGGTGTACTGACCGGACTGAAATAACGACCAACCGTCGTCAATCAGGACTTGGTACGACGGTTCATCCGCACCGCATGAAAGTAGCGCCAGCATCGTTACGGATAACATGATTTTTCGCGTCATATAAATCCCCTGCCCGCTCGCCCACCGTCCGTGACGAAGGGCAAGACAGGCATCCTCCTCATTTTTATTTGATCAACATCATTTTATTCGTCTTCACAAACGATCCGGATTTGAGGCTATACAGATATACACCGCTCGCTACGGCCCGTCCGGTGTCGTTACGAGAATCCCAGAGAATTCTGTACGACCCGGCGAGTTGATAACCGCTGACAAGAGTCCGGACCTTTTGACCGAGTACGTTGTAAATCGCCAATTCGGCCACCCCGTCATCGGCGAGGTCGAACGCGATCGTTGTCGATGGATTGAACGGATTGGGATAATTGGTCCGTAGCGCGAAATCCGACGGGACTATATTGGTACCGGTAAACGAGGGATCGATCGCGATTTTAAACTCTCCGAGCCGCTGAACACGGACTTTTGCGATTTGTTCCCGGGTATAAACCTGCGTCCGCAGTGCCGTCCACGCTTCGCCCGATTTCTGATAAATGAACACTCGCGATGCATCCGGAAATTTCAACGGATCGATGTGGACCGATAGTTCGACGAACCGATCGAATTCACGCGTCGGTCCGACGGATATGACGCCGTCGTTGGATTGCATGACGAAATACGTTTCCACATCGACGGTACCGGGTCGAACACGAAGTAAAGCGTCCGATGCGGCCGAGGCCAGGACCAATTCCATTCCCGACCGCGCCAGACCCACGGTAAAACTGCGAATATCAATACGACTGGCTCCCGTGACACCCGTCGCCGTCGATCGGATCGTGTACGACCCCGACTGTGCAAACGTCAACGGACCTTTATAAACACGTGGCGTGACCGCGCTCATCGCAATCGAACTCGAATCGCTCGACAAAATCAACCGAACGACCGGTGCACCCTGCAGTGCCGTGTCGGCGAGGACGAATACGTCTGCATACCTGGACAACGCCGGGTTCTGCAGGACGGACGCCGAGATGTTCAGTAACGCTGTCACGGTTACGGTGACCGTGGCGGTGTCGAATTCCTCGCCGTCGCTGGTGATATAGATAAACTGATCGGTTCCTGTAAAGCCGGACACCGGAATGTACGTGATGGTCGTGTCGCCGGTATCGATTGCGGGGGACCCGTCGCCAGCCGTTCCGACAAACGTGACGGTCAACGGATCGCCGTCGGGGTCGCTGTCGTTATTGAGCACGTGAATCGTGACGGCGGAATTCATCGGTGTCGATACGGCGTCATCCATTGCCATCGGGCGTTGGTTTCCCGGTAATACGTTGACCGCAAACGTATCGGCGGCAACCGCACCGCTGTCATCAGTCGCCGTGACGACAATGTCGGCGATGCCGGTCTGAAGCAAACTCAACACAATCCGTCCATTGACAATGGCCGAGGTCACGACCGTCGGCGCAAGGCTTGTCGTCGCGAATGCAAGCGTCGCATCATCGGGATCGTAAAAATGATTAGCGATGGAATCGAGCGTCGTGTCCGGTGTGTCGGCGATCACGTTCAGATCGACATACGCGAGCGTGATGACGGGAACACTATTGACGGCCGACGGTGTCGCGCTCAGTTCGTTGGAATACGCGGAAAGATTCAAAGCATTGTCCAGCGCCGACACGCGGAAGTAGTACGTCGTTCCGTTCGTCAATCCGGTGACCGTGAATGTGGTATCGGAGGCCGCGGTCGAATCAACCTGGACGGACGCATTGGGCGAAGCGGAAGAGTAAACCCGGTAACGTAGGATGTCCGGTTCCGGATTCTGTTTCCACGTCAATGTGACCTGTCCGTTGTTACTGACCGCAGTGAGCAATTGCGGGGCGGCGGGCGCCGTGACGTCGCCGGGCGTCGACGCAACTTCGTTGGAGTACGCGCTCTCATGGCCGGCCGTGTCTCTGGCAGTCAGTCGGAAATAATACGTCGTTCCGTTCGTCAGACCCGAGATCGTTTTTGTCGTGTCTCCGATGTTTAGAACGGAATCAGTCAACGTCATCGGATTGGGCGACGTCGATTGATATAAATAATAGCCGTGGAAATCGCCTTCAATATTCGGCGACCACGTCAAGGTCACCTCGCCGTTGCCGGAAAGAGCGACCAGGTTTTTCGGCGCAGCCGGCGGGATATCCGGTACGACAAACGTATCAATCGCAGCCAGGCTTCGGATGCCCAGCGAATCGCGGCCGAAAACCAGGATTTGGTACGTACTGTCTTTGTCCAATGAACTCAGGTCCGGTGCAAAATTGACGATGACGTTCGGCCCCGGTGTGAACGCGTCGTACGACAGAATCGGCGTACTGACGCCGGATTTGTAAAAATAATAATCGATGCCGGTGATGGACGGCGCGGCGGCGGCGGACGGGTAGGTCTTAAAAAACGCATGGGCATGCATCACGCTCCACATGCCGGTGGAATCCTGGGAACGGACGTAGAGCGTATGGAATCCGCTTGCCACGCTGTCCAGATCGACGACAAAATTTTGCGTCACGTCCGTTCCGCCGGAGATCACGACAGGTGTCGCCAGACCGAGACCGGGGTCGTTGTCGATGAAATATTCGACCGTCGTCACCTCGTTCAGCGGCGATGGAGCGGGATATGTTTTGAAAAACGCGTGTGCATACAGTGTGTTCCAGCGTCCTGCGGCGTCTTTGCCCCGAATGTATAGAGTATGAAATCCCGACGCGAGCGGGCCGAGGTCGACGACAAAATTTTTTGTCACGTCGGTCGACGGAGTGATCGGTAAATCGATACCGCCGCCGAAGCCCGGGTCGTTATCGATGAAATATTC
>CAYZJB010000083.1:0-7676 GCA_964478735.1 uncultured Bacteroidota bacterium
GGCAGGAGGATCGGTATCCCGATGGAAATGATCTGTGCACGCAGTTCACGGTTTCTTACGATCAGCGCGTGAAGTTTCTTCACCATCGCCGCCGGTCGGGCTCGTGAAACCGCACGCATATCCCGATAGGCCAGTTTGAGTAAATACGCTTCGTACAGCAACTTCGACACACGCGGCGGCCCGAGCATTTCGAACGCCACCGAATCGATGCGATGCTTTTTTTCCAGACGTTCCAGGTTTTTCATCGCGTTGTGAAAAAGATAGCCCGCGCGGTACGTCGGTTCGAGCGTGGCGTTGTCGAGTGCATTGATAATATCGTGCCCGGTGTTGCCGCCGCGAATTTCAAATATCACGCTTTCCGCGATCTCTTCCGGGGTGACAAATTCCATCTGGCCCGGAGTTGTGATGGCTTCGAATTCGCCTTTGGAGAACAGGCCGTTTTCGCCGGTGTCGATAAAAACCGATTTCAAGTTTTTCCCCAACGGCCGTCCGACGCGAAGCATTCGAATTTCCAGGTCGCCGTTCAGACGAACGGCTTCTTTCGGCGTGCAGTCGACGAGGGGAATCGGTTGTTTCCGTTTTCGAATTTCTCCATACCCGATCTTCTTCCATCCGATCAATCCGGTCGGTTTGACTTCTTTGATGATCGGCCCGTCCGGCGTCCGTCCCATGAGAAAGAGCAGCAACGTATGCGCACCGGCGACCGACGACTTGGACAACAATACGCGCGACGGACGTTCTTCGCTGTGCGTGTAGGGAATGTTAAGTCCCATGCCGCCGGTGCCGCTCGTCCCAATTTTCACGTACATTTTTGTCCCTGCGTGCTTCAACGACTGATACAAAATCTGGACGTGGCGGATCAACTGCGGCATATATTGAGTACAGATCAGCCGCTCCACCGCGTCTTCCAAATTATTCTGTTCTTTTTTCTGAAGCCGTTGCAATACCGTACGCATGCTTTGGAAGATATCCTGGTACGCGATGGCCGTTGCGGAATTGATACAATCGATGACGATGTCGGGTTTGAATTTTGACAAAAGCTGAAAGAGCGCGGAGCGGCGCAGAATGTCCTCCGTCATCTCTCCGACCATGTCGTCCATCAGCATGGCACGGTAACGTTTGTCCGCCAGCATCGTTTCCCGTGGCATGTCTTTGAGTGAATGACGTACGAAAATATTACCGGACCATGGAACAAAGAAATTTTTACCTGCCCGGGGATATTCTTTTTTCAGGTCCGCAACCGCTTCATCCGCTTCGTGCTGAAAAAGCGACGTCACCACCAGCCGTCGGGGTTTGTGTTCCATCAGCTTGCGGCAAACGGCCGAGCCAACCAGTCCCCATCCCCCCAGCACCATCAAGGTTTTACCACGAATGTCCATGTCGATCTCTTATCAGGTTGCGCAATTTCTTGTCAAGATGTCACCCTGAACTTGATTCGGGATCTCCTACGACTATCGCCCCTTCGCACCCGCCTGATGCACGGCCGCCTTCAGGGTGTTCTTCAAAAGCATCGCGATCGTCATCGGGCCGACGCCGCCCGGAACGGGCGTGATCGCCGACGCAACCGCGCTCGCCGATTCATAGTGTACGTCGCCGACCAGGCGGCTGCCGGATTTTTTCGTCGGATCGTCGATACGGTTGATCCCGACGTCGATGACGATAGCCCCCGGCCGGATCATGTCGCCCGTGATCATTTCCGCTTTTCCAACCGCGGCAATCACGATGTCCGCCTGTCGTGTAAACAATCCGATGTCCGCTGTACCGGTGTGGCAAACCGTCACGGTCGAGTTCGCCCCTTTCGCTTTCTGGATCAACATGCTCGCGAGCGGCTTCCCCACGATGTTGGATCGCCCGACGATGACGGTGTGTTTACCGGACGGATCCATCTTGCACCGCATCAAAAGTTCCTGTACGCCTGCCGGCGTGCATGGTAAAAACAACGGATCGCCGATCGATATCCGTCCGACGTTGGCGGGATGAAAACAGTCGACGTCCTTATCGGGCGACACGGCATTGATGATCTCGCGCTCGTCGATCTGTTTGGGCAGCGGCAATTGCACGAGGATGCCCGATACCGTCGTGTCCCGGTTCAGTTGATGGACCAACTGTAGCAGATCGCCGTGGGTCGTTTCTTTAGGAAGTTTGATCGTTTGATGGTCCATGCCGACCTCAACGCAGGCGCGGCCTTTGTTGGACACGTAGACGTGGGAGGCCGGATCGTCGCCGACGAGCACGGCCACCAGTTTCGGTACGATCCCCTTTTTTTTGAGCGCCGTCACTTCTCCGGCAACTTCGGCGCGAATGTCGGTAGCGATTTTCTTTCCGTCGATAATAAAGGCCATGAAGTCTCCTCGATGCGCCGTTTACGGCACGTCCATTTTGACCCGTTCCACGTGCAGGGCCTTGCCGCTGTCGGAGTCGAGGGTAAACAACAGACCGTGAAACTTCACGTCACCCGCGGCCGGCTCGAACTTGTGGTAGGTCTGTAATATGAATTTATTGATCGTCGGTTCCCGCTGCATGCCGATCACGCCGTCGTGCGGACCCGTCATGCCGACGTCCGTGATGTACGCGGTACCTCCGGGCAAAATACGCTCATCGGCCGTTTGCACGTGCGTGTGGGTGCCGATCACGGCGGACACGCGGCCGTCGACGGTATAGGCAAAGGCAATTTTTTCCGCCGTCGCTTCCGCGTGGAAATCGACAATGATCATGTTGGTGTACTTCCGCAGGTCTTCGATTTCCCTGTCGCCGACGCGGAACGGGCAGTCGATTTCGTACATGTACGTTCGCCCTTGCAGATTGAGTACGCCGATTTTGATGCCGTCTTTGAGCCGGTAGATCGCCGAGCCGCGCCCGGGATTTCCCGCGGGATAATTGGCAGGCCGCAGCAAACAGTTTTTGATCACCGGGTGATCGGCATAAAACGTTTTTTTGCGGTCCCAGATGTGATTGCCACTCGTGATGACGTGTACGCCGAGGTCGAAGAGTTCCTGACACTGCGCTTCCGTGATCCCCTTGCCTTCGTGCGCGTTTTCGCCATTGGCGACGACGAAGTCGACATTGCGTTCACGGATCAGATCGGGGAGGACTTTTTTGACCGCGGCCATGCCGGGCTGGGCAAAAATATCGGCGATATGGAGGCAGCGGATTTCCATAGCACGCAAAATTTAACACGATATGCAGGATATTCAATGAGAATTGTCAGGTGGGACCGGAGTTGTCGGTTGCTAAGACTCCAAGCCGGATGGTAGTCCAGGACGCGTTTTTAATGCTTACAATCTGCTAAATCGTATACGCTTTTCAGTCACACCGATAATCTGACCCGGTAATTGCTTCGCGTGACGTTCTATCAGATTTTGTAAAACTTTTATTTTATTTGCTGAGCACTCATCGTCCAAACGTAAAAGGATTACGCCGCAATGTTCCCTCCCTTCACGAAAAATCCTCTCACCAAAATCTTTATCATTCGTTATAAAATGCGTTTTTCATTTTGGGCCATCGTAAGAATTTCATCGTCAGAAATCCCTCGTGCGACATCTATGCCGATTCTGGTTCCAAGGGCATGAACGTCATATCTTCGAGTGATTTCGTCGCAAAAAGCAGACAGGCCTGAATGTCCTCTTTTTCGAGTCCTTGATATTCGCGCATTATATCGTCTATCGTGGACCCATGCGCAAGCAAATTTAGAATAAACTCGACCGAAAGCCGTGTTCCCTTAATGGTCGATTTCCCGGAAAGAATATCCACCCGGGCAACGATTCTTTCTAAGAGCTGCTGATCACTCATGATTAACTCTAGAGATGTTCTTGTATTAAAAAGTACTCTATTGAATGTCATTTTCAGTAAAAAATTGGACAGTATTAGATTCAACGGGCTATATTCTATTGAAATGAAAACACGGCCATTCAAAAAATCTTCATTCGAAAGGTGGAAAAAAACGTCGGAATCGTTCTTCCTGAGGCGATAGTTAACAGATACCGTCTTACAACTGGAACCCAGCTATTTCTGATTCCGACGGATACTGGTATTCTCATCCTGTCGTTGAACAAAACACTTAACGAATGGAATGAGGCTTATAAAAAAACGAAGATGAAATACCATGAACTTTGCGTAAGCTGGCCATGTAAACTTTACACCCACCCATACAAACTTCTCCCCTTCTCTCCCAATCGCTCTACGCGCCGGACGACCTCCGGATCGTCCTCCAGCGGCGGCGCATGGTGCGGCTTGATCCGCGCGTCGATGACGAACGTGTCGGTACACCCCCAGTGCTTGTCCGTCGTCCGGGCAAAGGCGCCCGACGTGTCCGGCGCCGGATCGGAACGTGTAAACGTGGTCCAGAGAAAATTCGACAGGTTGGCCGAAGCGAATTCGCTATCGTCGACCAGGACATGAAGCGGAAATGCCCGCCACGCCGGCGTTTCCTCCAGGAACCGGCACCACCTCTGCATGCGCGCTTCGGCTTCCGAACGCGAAACGTACACAGCCGCCTGGACTACGATAACCCCCGGCATCACGACTTTGGGACGTGTGAACCCTTCGGGCAGTCGCCCATCGGACGGCAACTCGGCCGTCAGCGATCGTACCGGTCTCCCCGCCGCAGCAATCACCAGCTTCGATCCGGCGTTCAGATCATGGCCGCTGTAGTCGAGCGTGTCCATCGTCGTTTGCGTTTGAAAATGCAAATCCACTTCCCACCGCACGCGCTCCAGTACGTGACGAAAAAATGACCGTACGTCGTGAATATCGAGGTTCGGGTCGTCTTCCTTTGCAATGATCAAAATGTATTTCGCGAGTGACAATTGCCCCTGACCTAAAATCGCATTCGCGATCGTCAGAATTTCCTGCGGCCGTCGCTCTTCGAACGGTACGTACCGTTCGCTTCCGATGGCGAGCAGCAGCGGATGCACACCCGCCGCGTCGACGGCGTGAACGGCGTGAAGCCCCGCGATGACGGTCGGAATGACGGGACCCGTAATTTCATGGATGATCTCACCGAACGTCGTGTCCTCCTGCGGCGGACGGCCAACGACGGTAAACGGCCAGATCGCACCCGGGCGATGGTAAACTTTATCGACGCGGATAAACGGAAATGGATGCGCGAGACTGTAATAACCGAGATGATCGCCGAAAGGCCCTTCCGGCAATTGTTCATGCGGATCGATTGTGCCGGTGATACAAAAATCCGCATCGGCGGAAATCACGTGACCGCCCGGCGTACGGACGTAGCGGAACCGCCGACCCGCCAACGCGCCGGCAAACATCAACTCGCTCAGCCCCTCCGGTAGCGGCATGACCGCCGCCAGCGTATGTGCCGGAGGTCCGCCGATAAATACGCTGACCCTCAGCGCCTCTCCGCGGCGAATGGCGGCATGGTGGTGGACACCGATACTGCGATGGATCTGATAATGCATCCCGATTTGCCGATCGGGTGTGTATTGTCCTCCGGATAACTGAATCCGGTACATCCCGAGATTTGACATGCGGGTTCCGGGAAAGTCCGGATGTTCCGTATAGACCTGCGGAAGCGTGACGAAAGCCCCGCCGTCTCTCGGCCAGCATTGGATTTGGGGCAGTTCGCCGATCCGGCATTCGTTTCGCATCACGGGTGCGGAGCGGACCCGGCGCGGGAGCGTGTGGAGTGCGGCAAACGGTGCACCGGCATATTTGAACGGATGCCGCAGCGCGCGTATCGGATCGACTTTCAGATCGACAAGCTGTCCGACCTGTTTTAACGTATGCCGAAAAAGAAAGCGCGTGCGTTCGACCGTGCCAAATAAATTTGACGCGCAGGAAAAGCGGCAATTTTTGACGTTTGTAAACAACAGCGCCGGTCCGTGAGCGGCATATACCCGTCGTTGAATCAGCGCCATTTCCAGATACGGATCGACTTCTTCCGTCACGCGTACGAGTTGTCCGGTCCGCTCCAGATCCGAAATACATTCCGCCAGAGATCGATACATTCAAATCCTCCGTGTCCATTGTATTCACAAAACGGATTTTAAACAATCGCGGTATTTTTCACCACAGAGGTCTCAGAGAACACAGAGCAATTTAAGTGATTACGAACATCTCCGGCTACAGCTCCAGCTCGACTTCCCGCTCATCCCCGTCGCGGGCGTAGTGCTTGTGCCCGGCGTCGTAGATCTTGCCTGAACCTTTCTTGACTTTGTAGTACGAATGTGTGGACCACGAATCGACTTCGATCTGATAATAACCGGATTCTTCCCGGATCGTCATTCGCGTATCGTTCGGCAGTTTTCCCTCCGGAATGTCCCCGATTTCGTTTTGTCGGTTGATGGCGTCGAGAACGAAGCGGAGCGCCTTCCTCGATTTGTCGTCCCACTGAAAAAACCGGTACTCTTCGGCGTCCTCATCATAGTCGTCCGGGTTGCTGACGATGGATGAGCCGGTCGAGCCTGTACGGATGTTTACCGTCGCGCTGTATCTGTATGCGGTTTTCCGTCCATAAAACGCGATGGAATGTTCAAACCGAACGATAATATCGTCCTCGTCGACGGTCACGCGAATGCGGTCGTACTGGGACGGATCGAATTCGGCATCGGAGCGCTGCAGCAACCCGACCGCACGAGTGATGAGCGAATCTCGGCCGAGCGCTTTCAACTCCTCCACATCGCCTGTGGACTGACCGACCGCGGAGCCCGAAACGAGAAGCATCAGCGTCAAAAGCATACTATTCTTCAATTTCAATATCCTCCGATGTAATGGCTCCCGGAGTACCGGTCATGTAGTCCCACATTCGTCGCGTGTATTTGTCCAACTTGTACGATTCGAATCCACCGCCCGGAGCTTCTTTTGAAATGAGGTAGTAATCTTCGTATTCGTAAATTGTTACCGTCTGGCCATCCGGGTAACGGTAATCCTCCAGGACGGGTGCCGTCGAATCATCTAAACGCAGAATGGATCGAGCCTTTGTACGGCCGTCGTCGTCCCACCGAAAAATTCGAAATTCACCGCTGCCTTCCGTCCTGCCTGAAACGGAACCGCCGATCGTAGGTCCGAGTAAATTCACATGCACGTCGTAAATCGCCGGTTCGCCGGGCCGCACCCATCGTATGGCCATTGACCATGAAACGAAAACACCCATACCGTTCGTATACACCCGTTGGGATGAAAACAGGCGAGGATCGAAACCCGGGTACGTTTTTTCTGCCATCGCTTTCGCCAGGGCAATCATCGAGTCGCGCGGTAACTTTCGGATCGTCTCAAGCGCTTTGCCGCGACCGCTTTTACGGATCAGGTCGCGAAGCGTCGACTCCTGTGCAGTCAGACTGGTACAGGACAGAGTCAGAATTACCAGTCGAAGGATCATGGTCATCGTGTTTCCTTATGGCTTGGCGGCCGAACCTTCGAGATCGGGATTGCCGTTGATGAATTTCGAGTTGGATTTGAATTGCGTGATCCGCCAGTTTCCCGACATCTTCGCCAGTTTGAAATCGTAGCTGCCGACGAACATCCGTACGTTCCGTTGTGTCGGGTTCGGCAGGTCATGCATCGCGATTCCATAACAGAACACGTCGGCCCTTTCCTCGGAAATCGTCCCTCGGAAATTTCCCGCCGGATGATGAATGGCCTGAAGTTTTTTCAAACCTTCGTTCCAGGCATCCGTGATCTGTCCGGCCGCCGTCGAGACGGCTCTCCTCCGGCCAGCG
>CAYZJB010000084.1:0-5816 GCA_964478735.1 uncultured Bacteroidota bacterium
ATTCTTTTTCACTGTGGCAAACTACAGCTCTATCCACAGTAAATCCGGATGAACCATTGAAGTTAGGATCCGCAAGAAACTGTCCATGCCAAACTGGGAGCACTTGATTACACCAGCAGTCGTAAGCACGGTAATAACCGCCGTATTAGCTCCGTTCCTTTTTTACGTGCTCAAACGCCGTGACGAAAACAGGAAAAGAAACTTTGAAGTAAGGTACGCCGAGTACAAGAAGTATCTCGCCATCCTCGAAGAGGTGGCTCGCGCAACTCGCGCCGATTTCGAGACCCAATTCATGCAGGTAGCCGAAGAGTCATTTAGAAAGCTATTAACAGACACAGACGATTCCCACCAGGCGCTTATCAATCTCCGCAACGCCATGAGCGACCTAGGCAGAAAAATGCGAGAAGCGTTTTCTAAATCCACAAGCGAGCTACACGGTCTGCGGTTAGTCTGTTCGGACAAACTGTTGGTTTTGGTCAATGACTTCGTTCGAATCCAAGAAGAATTGCTCGATGAATCCATCAACATGATGACAAGGGCAAAAACAATGGCGACAAGCAACCCGGATACGGTTGTTACGGGGGAGATGAAGAAGAAAGGAGCCGAAGCAGAAACGCTCTTTGAACAAATACTGAAACAAATGCGAAAGGAGCTGAAAATCATTGGCTCCTAACCCCGCGCTCAACACGGACCTTCGGGTCGCTGCGCGCCCCTCGGCCGGTTAGCGCGAACGTTAGGCCGCTATCGGAGATATTAACCATGCTGTACCGTTTTTCACTTCGTATCGCGTCTGCTCTGTCTCTTATCCACGCTGGCATGCACCAACTCGGCATGTCACAGGCACCAACGAACCCGGCCGAAGTCGCCGTGACGGAATCAATGCAGTCTTTTCAGATGGACGTGATGGGGTCTATGCGCTCATACATGGATTTCTACAGCGGTATGGGACTGTTCATGACCATCATGCTCAGCGGTCTTGGCGTGCTCATGTGGCAGATGTCTGGTACTGAGAAGCAGTTACGAGCTGGCACTCGTCCCATCCTTCTCACGTTTGGCATTATCTTCATTGCTTTAACAACCGCATCACTCAAGTACTTCTTTGTCGCACCCATCATCATGGAAGCTTTGATCGCCGTTCTTGCACTCACTGCATACTTTGTTAGTCGCAGAGCGGCCTAACTTTACGTTAGCCCGCAGTGACCACATGGCAGCATCACCGGGAGCCGATCAGCCCTTGAACTACGTCAAATCCAAACAACGCGTCGCCGACCACGGGGAGGTCTTCACTCCGCCGTGGCTCGTCGAGGCGATGCTCGACCTGGTAAAAGACGAGACCGAGCGGATCGACTCCCGATTCCTGGAGCCCGCGTGCGGGAGCGGCAACTTCCTCGTCGAGATCCTGCGGCGCAAGCTCGCCGCCGTGGAACTGAAGTACGGCAAGTCTGACTTCGAGCGACAGCACTATGCGCTGCTCGCGCTGATGTGCATCTACGGCATCGAGCTGCTGCCCGACAACATCGCCGAGTGCCGGGCGAACCTGCTGGAGATCTTCGCGGAGTACCTGGGCGTGGACGCCTCGCACGAACTCTATCGCGCCGCATCCTGGGTCCTCTCGCAGAACCTCGTGCACGGCGACGCGCTGGCGATGCGCACGCATGACGGCCAGGCGATCACCTTTGCCGAATGGGGCTACCTGGGCAAAGGCAATTTCCAGCGGCGCGACTTCCGCCTGGACGTGCTCACGCAGAGCGCGGCCTGGTCGCAGGAAGGCACGCTCTTCGCCCACCTTGCCAAGCACGAGCTCTTCACGCCCACCAAGACCTACCCGCCGATGACGGTCAGCGAACTCGCGGCCGCAGAGCTTGGCGATGCGCGAGCGGAGGCGTCGCCATGAGCGGGAAGGCGACTTTCGCCCTGCGTGGGCGCAACCCGGACGTGCTGACGTGCATCGCCAACCTCTCCAACGACGAGGTGTTCACGCCGCCGGAGTTCGCGAACCGGATGCTCGACACGCTGGCCGAGGCGTGGGCAGCCAGCCACGGCGGCGCGAACCTCTGGGCGGACAAGACGGTGAAATTCCTCGACCCCTGCACCAAGTCCGGCGTGTTCCTGCGCGAGATTACCAGCCGCCTCACCCAGGGACTGGAGCAGGAGATTCCCGACCTGCAACAGCGGGTTGATCACATTCTGACGAAGCAAGTGTTCGGCATCGGCATCACGCAAATCACCAGCCTGCTCGCGCGGCGCAGCGTGTATTGCTCCAAGCACGCCAACGGGAAGCACTCGATTGCCAGGAGCTTCCGCAGCGACGACGGGAACATCTGGTTCCAGCGCATGGAGCACACGTGGGGCGAAACCAAGTGCGAGTTTTGCGGAGCGCCCAAAGTGATCTTGGATCGTGGAGCAGAAGTTGAGAACTACGCTTACGCTTTCATTCACACCAACAACATCAAGGCTCGGCTCGCCGAGTTATTTGGAGGCAACATGCAATTCGACGTCATCATCGGCAATCCGCCGTATCAGATGGATGACGAGGGCTTTGGTACAAGCGCAACCCCTATCTATCACTTGTTTGTAGAACAGGCTAAGAACTTGGAACCTCGGTACCTTGTAATGGTTATCCCAGCCAGGTGGTTTGCGGGCGGTAAGGGGTTAGACGAGTTTCGCGAGCGTATGCTCAAAGATGATCGCTTGCGGGTCATAGAGATTTTCCTGACAGCAATGATGTTTTCCCAGGTACACAAATCAAGGGAGGAATTTGTTACTTCCTTTGGGACAGGGATCATCGTGGATATGTTCGTGTTAGAACGCACGACAAAGGCAAAACAAACACTCCCGTTGAGCGCCCACTGCTTGAGCCTGGGGCAGACGTCTTCATCCGGTACAACGAAGCGCTGCCGATTTTGAAGAAGGTTATCCGCGTTGAAGCAGGTAGCGACGCAACCTTAGTGCTACCAGAAGAGAATCGGTTCATGAACCTCGTCAGCGCCCGTAAGCCATTTGGCTTTGATACCACGTTCAAGGGCAAGACAAAGCCTGGAAAGAACACCGTCTTGATTTATCAAAATGGCGGAACGGGTTACGTAGATCGCTCTGAGGTTACAAAAAATGCAGACGCCATTGACCGATGGAAGGTCTTCATTCCACGCGCAGGTAGTGGGAGTGATGCTTTTCCCCACCCGATTCTCGGGAAACCATTTGTGGGCCCCCCGGGCACTGTGTCTTCCGAGACCTATCTGTTCATCGGTCCCTTTGCCGGCGAATCTCAGGCTAGCAACGCAATAAGGTACATTATGTGTCGCTTCTTCCGCCTACTTGTCCTGCTTCATAAGCCGTCGCAGGATGCAGCGCAATCTGTCTATACCTTTGTCCCCATGCAAGACTTCTCCGAACCTTGGACGGACGACAAACTGAGAAAGAAATACGACATCACTGATGAGGAATGGACCTTCGTTGAGAAAATGATCCGCCCGATGGAAGCGAACGGTGAGGGGAACGATGCCTAAACCCATCGACGACATCCTCGCTCCCAAGCCGACGGTGCGTCCGCGCCTCTACGCCTACTCGATTGACGACAAGGCGCACGCGGGTTTGCTCACGACGGGAGGCAAATGATGACCAAGTCGAAACGAAAAAGTGCCGCGAAAAAGCCGGACGCGCTCTTTGAGCGCGTCGTTTCCATCCTGGAGCAGGCGCGGGGCAATGTCGTCCGGGCGGTGAACACCAACATGGTGCTGGCCTACTGGCTGATCGGGCGGGAGATCGTCCAGGAACTGCAAGGCGGCAAAGGGCGGGCCGGGTATGGGGAGAAGGTGCTGGATGACCTGTCAGCACGGCTGACGGTGAGGTATGGGAAGGGGTTCGCGCCTACAACGCTCCAGTATTTCCGGAAATTCTATTTGGCTTACCGAGAGCGATGTGCAGGGATTCCACGCCCAGTGGGCGTGGAATCTGCCGACCCGCTTACCGAACAGGTGATTTCACGCCCAATGGGCGTGGAATCTTCACAACTGGCAATTCTCCGCCCAACGGGAAGAGAATTGTCCCCGCCCAAGAAAAGCTCCCCAGCGGGTGACGAATTGCCGCAAGGTTTCTCGCCGCAACTCACGTGGTCGCATTACCGCGCCCTTATGCGCGTGGACAACGTCGAGGCGCGTGACTTTTATGAGCGCGAGGCCGTCGCGGGTGCTTGGGACAAGCGCACGCTGGAACGGCAGATTCAGTCGTTGTATTACGAGCGCATCCTCAAAAGCCGCAAGCCGGAGAAGATGCTGGCGGAAGGGCGGCAGCTTCCGGTTGCCGCCGCATCGGCCACCGATGCGCTGAAGCATCCGTATGTGCTGGAGTTTTTGGGTCTGCCGGATCAGGCAGCGTTTCACGAGTCGGATTTGGAACGGGCCATTATCACGCACCTGCAACGCTTCTTGTTGGAACTGGGCAACGGGTTTGCCTTCGTCGCCCGGCAAAAGCATGTCCGCATCGAGGAGCAAGACCGCTACCTTGATCTGGTGTTCTATCACTGCCGCATGAAATTCTATCTGCTGATTGATCTGAAGGTGGGCGAGTTGACCCACGCCGATGTCGGCCAGATGGACGGTTATGTGCGGATGTATGACGGCCTGTTCGTTGCACCGGACGACAACCCGACCATCGGCCTGATTCTCTGCACCGAAAAAAATGAAACGGTTGCGCGCTATTCGGTGCTCAGTGACCGCAAGCAGATTTTCGCCTCCAAATACATGGTGTGCCTGCCGACGGAAGAACAGCTCCGTCTGGAAATCGAGAAGGAACGGCGGCTCATCGAGTCCACCCGGGAGGATCGCGACGATGAGTAAGACCATCGAAGAAATCCTTTCGCCGAAGCCGGAGGTGCGCCCGCGCATCTACGCTTACTCGATCGCGGACGAGGCGCACAGGGGTCTTCTCAAGATCGGCCAGACCACGCGCGACGTGAAACAGCGCGTGGCCGAGCAGTTGAAGACGGCTGCCATCAGGAACTACAGGATCGAACTGGACGAACCCGCCGAGCGCGACGACGGCACGATCTTCACGGACTTCGAGGTGCGCGCGGCGCTCGTGCGCAAGGGTTTCGAGAACGCCCACTTGGAATGGATGCGCTGCACGGTCAAGGACGTGAAGACCGTGCTCACCGAACTGCGCACCGGCCAGCGGTTCACCGGCACGCACCACGAGACCTTCGCGATGCGCGCCGAACAGCGCACGGCCGTGGACAAGACCCATGCCTACTTCCATTCGATCTGGAAGGAGGACATGCACGCCGTCCCGCGCTTCCTCTGGAATGCGAAGATGCGTTTCGGCAAGACCTTCGCCACCTACCAGCTCGCGAAGAAGCTCGGCGCCAAGCGCGTGCTCGTGGTGACTTTCAAGCCCGCCGTGGAAGATGCCTGGCAGAGCGACCTCGAAAGCCACGTGGACTTCGACGGCTGGCAGTACCTGTCGCGCAACTCGGGCAGCGATCCGACGAAGGTCTCCGCGCGCAAGCCGCTGGTTTATTTCGGCTCGTTTCAGGACCTGCTTGGCCGCGACGACGCGGGCAACATCAAGGCCAAGAACGAATGGCTGCACAAGGTGAAGTGGGACCTCGTGGTGTTTGACGAGTACCACTTCGGCGCGTGGCGCGAGACGGCCAAGGAACTGTTCGAAGGCGAGGAGGAGGCGGTCGCCCGGAAGGAAGCGAAGCTCGAATACGGCGCGGGTCTGGAGGGCGTGAACGAGGACCTCACCGAACTCTCGGAGAAGGAGACCGAGTTCCTGCCCATCACCACCAAGGCGTACCTCTACCTCTCCGGCACGCC
>CAYZJB010000085.1:0-5030 GCA_964478735.1 uncultured Bacteroidota bacterium
CGTGAATCCTTGGCGTACAACTCGATCCGCGACAGGCGGTCCAGTTGCAGAATGAACGACCGGTGGATACGGATGAACGTGGCCGGATTGAGGCGTTCTTCGATATCCGACAGCGTTTGCTTTTTCAGATGGCTCTGGTTTCCGCAGTGGATCGCGATGTAGTCGTCCTGCGCCTCGATATAGTCGACGGTTTCCACCGGAAGCACGTGGACGCGGCTGCCGTCTTTGACGACGATCCTGTCGTCGTACGTTCCGGCTTTCTGTTTGCGGTACGTCGCGGGCAGGTCCTGCCACAGGGCGGGCATCACCGCTCGTGCCCGGGTCAAGGCCTCATCGAACCGCTGCTGGGAAAAAGGTTTGAGCAAATAATCGACGGCGTGGATGTCGAAAGCCTTGAGGGCGTATTGATCGTACGCCGTGGCAAATACGACGGCGCAGGGTTCGTCGAGCAATTCTAATACTTCGAAGCCGTTCAGCTTCGGCATCTGGATGTCGAGAAAAATCAGGTCGGGTTTCAGTTCCTGGATTGACTTGACGGCATCGAGTCCGTTGGAGCATTCTCCGGCAATTTCGACGTCGGCATGCAACTGCAGGTACTCGCGGATGACCGACCGCGCAAGTTCTTCGTCGTCGATGATCAGGACGCGATAGTCACTCATGTGTCGCCTCCGCCGGCAGATGGATAACGACGGAAAAGGAATCGGCTTGCGACTGCACATCGACCCACGCGCGATCGCCGTACACGGTCCGGAGCCGGTTTTTCACGTTCTGCAGTCCCATTTGATTCCCATTCGACCGCGATTCGACCGGATCGATGGGATTGTCGACCGTCACGCGCAGCGACGCCGCGTTCTTTTCCGTGGTGATCGTGACCGTGCCGCCATCCGCCAGAGGCGCGATGCCGTGTTTGATCGCGTTTTCCACCAGCGGCTGCAGGATCAACGGAGGAACGGGGACGGCGCCGGCTTCCGGATCGTCCTTCCATCGTACGTCGAGGCGGTTTCCGAAACGTATTTTTTCGATCTCGAGATATTGACGCGCCAGATCGATTTCCTGACGGAGGGGAATGGATTCCTGTTCACCGCTTTTCAGGCTGTTGCGGAAAAAATCGGCCAGCAGGATCGTCATGTGACGGGCCGCCTGCGGGTCCCGCGACGTCAGCGCGCTGACGGAGTTGAGGCTATTGAACAAAAAATGAGGATTGATCTGCATCCGCAGGGCGCGCAATTGCGCTTCACGGTTTTGCAACTGCAGGTCGATCGCGCGTTTTTCCATGTCGCGCGCCCGGTCGAATTCGATCACGAGATAAAACAACAGAATGGTGACAAACAGGAAAATTTTTCCGCCGGCAAACACATCCAACAGAGGAAATTCATGGTCGGGGAAAAGGAATTCGAAATAGAGCATTCCGGCCAGCGTCCAGACGCCGAGCGAAAGAAGGGCCGCGGCGGCCTGGGCGGCGGCGACGCGAAGCAGCGGCATGGTGCGAAGCGGAAACGTACGGCACCAGTACCACGCGGACGACGCGATGAAACCGAGCAGCAGCGCATGCGGTATCGTGAACATCGCCGACACGCCGATCGGCAATGCGTGTTTGTCACTCAACTCGACTGCATAGACGGTGCCGATGGAAATCCATGCGAGAAAATAGAGCGCCGACCGGATCCGGCTTTGAAAAATCGGGTGCATCAGTTTTTGATTTCGATGCCTCCCATGATGATCGTACCCTGTAAAACCAGGCGCTTTTCGGTACCGGACGGGGGATGGGTCTCGTTTTCCACGCCGCCGAGAAAGGCCGTATTTTCGACGACAACCGTCCAGTCGGGCGGAATTTTCAGCGAAATGCCGCCCCACATGGCAAAGACATTGATCACCGCTTCACCGTCCCGCATGACGGCCGGACGCAGGTCCAGATCGCAGCCGCCTAGGATGGCGGTGATCTTACCGCCCTGAAATTGCTGACTGCGGACCGCGTGTTTGAGTCCTCCAAGAATAGCCGTCGCGTCGAGATCGTTGGATACGACGGTGCTCGGGGAACACGATTGGACGCGCTGGCGCACGATCATCAGAATGCCCAGAAACACGAGGATCAGCGGCCACCAGAATCTCCATCGGAAATCGATGAGATCCAGCCGGTCCAGCGTCAACATGGTACCAAAAAAGACCAGTCCGCCGCCAACGATCCAGGATCCCACGGAACGTCCGTGCGCCAGTTTTACGCCGCCCAGCACGACCAGCGCGACGGGCCAGAGCCGGACGATGAATCGTGTGTCGGCCACGCCCGTATTGTCCAGAATGAGCAGTACGCCGAGCAGGGCGAGCAGGACGCCGATGACCAGTTGCGGTGAAAATCTTGAATTCATATCCATCCTTCGTGGCTTAAACGTGCCACAGTCCGATGATGAGTCCGTACAACGTGAATTGTACCAAATGATATCCGGCATCGATCACCCACAGGAGCGATGAGCGGCCGGCAAATTGATAGTTGATTCCAAAACTTGCGGCGACAAATCCGGCTCCGACGGTCGCTCCCCAGCGAACGGCGTCACCCAACTCCGGTCGCTCTCCGAGAAATCCGAGAAAATAATCAAAAACAAACGCCGAGATCAACATGAAGAGGAAGCTCGTCACGTAGGCTCGTGTGGGGTGTCCCGGTTGAAACGACTGGCCCGCTTCCTTGACCCACACTCGACCAAAAAACTGCGGCGAATACCACATTCCACCGAGCAAAAACGCACTGAAGGCACAAATCAAAACGGCCGGCCACGACACGGTATTCATTGCACACTCCTTATGAAAGGGTTATGGATTGCTCCCGACTATCGCGATGCCGTGGAAGCATGCCTTTCCAAGCTATGACGATTCCCTGAACGATCAATAAGACGGGCCATGAGTTCCAGAACGTCATGTCCCAGAGTCTATGCATCAGGGCCGTCACATACAATCCGATAAAGATGAAGGAGACGCCTTCGGGAAATCGACGCGGCGATTCGCCCGTCGTCATTTTCCAGACACCGACGACGGCCAGAACCAGTGGCCAGTAGTTGACGTAGCGGGTCATATCGAAGACATGAAGACTATCCATCAGAAACAGCAGGCCGATCACGATGAACAGTCCGCCCATGAAGTAGCCGTTTTTACGATCCATTTTACGTTCACAGTGATGCATAGGTCGGTCTCCTTGTTGGACGCAAGGTACGGTATGGTACAGCCGTTCGCGTTCAACGAATCGGCGATCCGTGGTTTTCCGTCGGTCGGTGGTGCCCGATATGTTTTTCAAAAAGAAAGTTCATCAGACTTTGCTGTGGATTGATACTCGGTCATAAGTGAAAATGCGTAAAACGTCGGGATCCCTCAAGCGTTTATGGAGCAAGGGAAAGGTAGGGAGGAGTTCAGAATGCATCCAAAAAAAGAACCACGAATCCGTTGACCTTCCAAAAATAAATTGATCCCATTTTCCCGAATGATTTAATTATGCCAGTCCTAAACCTTCTCACGTCAATGTCCAAAACACAAATCGTCGTCATCGGCGATTCCGACGCGCCGGAGGCGGAACTCGGTGCCGCGTATGAGCTTGGTAGACTTCTCGCCTCAATGGACGTGGTCGTCATCACGGGCGGGCGCGGCGGTGTCATGGAGGCGGTCAGCCGTGGTGTGCGTGAGGCCGGCGGATTGTCCGTCGGAATTTTACCCGGCGAGGATTTCCGCGAAGCCAATCCGTACAACGACGTCGTCATTCCGACCGGGATGGGCCACGCGCGTAACGCGGTCACGGCGATGGCCGGCCACGCGGTCGTCGGGATCGGCGGCGGGGCGGGTACGTTATCGGAACTCGCATTGGCGGCGATTTACGGCCGGCCCGTGTTCGTCCTGACCGGACACGGCGGGTGGTCGGATCGACTGGCGGGCACCGTCATCGACCCGAAGTACGGCGGGAAAATCACGGCATGCAAGGATCTTGACGAATTGAAGCGGCACCTCGATCGGATTTTGAAGTGAACCTTAATAGAAATTTCCCAGTCCTTTGAGCACACTGAAAAATATCACCGTCTCCTTCGACAAGTTCAGGGAGCGACCGGCCGCTGAGCGCCCGCCCCGACCGAGTCGAGGGGTCGAAGCGACCGAATGCCTTGGGCATAGGGAATGTGTATCGTTCCCTTCGATAAACTCAGGGAACGGACCGGTCGCTGAGTTCATCGAAGCGACCGAATGCCTTGGACATGGCGAATGTGGATCGTTCCCTTCGATAAACTCAGGGAACGGACCGGTCGCTGAGTTCATCGAAGCGACCGAATGCCTTGGACATGGCGAATGTGGATCGTTCCCTTCGATAAACTCAGGGAACGGACCCCGGAGTTCCAAGAAACGGGATTTGAGATTTTTCCTGCACATGGTTCTGATTTTCATCGCGGCCTGCACGAACCGGCAATCAGAATCGGTTTTGCTGAACAATTCCGACTTCGACATCGCAGTACGGTTAACGGATGAAGCGCTCTGGGACAGCGCGAAATTTCATCTCGATCGGGCGGAGACGGCCTTTTTGTCCGACTCGAACTGGGCGGGCGTCGTGGAGTGCTGGAACCTGCGCGCCCATGCCTTGACCCGGCGCGGCCATCTCGAAGCCGCCGACAGTTTACTCCGCCTTGCCGACTCCGTCGGGCAGGTCCGTGTCGGCGTCGAGTCGGCGGCCCACGCGTCGACGCTCAATAAAAAGGGATTGCTTTACCACCGGATGGGACGTCTCGAAGAAGCCATGGAACTTTTCCAATCTGCCTTGTCGATCCGGCAAAAAGTCCTGCCGCGCGGCCATGTCGACATCGGGTGGAGTTATAATAATTTGGGAATCATCAACCTCTCGCGCGGAAATCATCGACTGGCGCTACGTTTGTTCGATTCGTGCTATGCTATTTTACGAAAAATATTGCCCCCTAATTCAGCCGATATTGCACTGGTGCTTAACAACAGAGGTAATGCTCTAATTGACCTGGGCGACTATATCGAAGCCGAAAAGTCCCATATGGCTGCTCTAG
>CAYZJB010000086.1:0-4614 GCA_964478735.1 uncultured Bacteroidota bacterium
ACGAGCACCCCATGCTATTCCCGCAGTTGAGGCACTTGTAGCACGCGGCGTTGCGGACGGTCATGTGGCCGCAGACGTCGCAGGCCGGGGCGTCGCCCATCATTTCCTCAAGCTGTTTCTCCATCGGATTGACGGCGGCGGCCGGCTGCACCGCAGGCGCTTCGGCGACCAGGTCCTCCGCGGGCAGTGTCGTCTCCGCACGCGGCGCGTCGTCGCCCGTCGGCGGAACGTGAACGAAGTCCATCCGGCCTAAGTATTCCATACCGAGCACGCGGAAGATGAAGTCGAGGATCGACGTCGCGTTTTTGATGTTCGGATGGTTCGTAAACCCGGACGGTTCGAAGCGCGTGAAGGTGAATTTCTCCACGAACTTCTCCAGCGGTACGCCGTACTGCAGTCCCATCGACACGGCGACGGCGAAGCAGTTGAGCAGGCTCCGGTACGCGGCGCCTTCTTTGAACATGTCGATGAAGACTTCCCCGAGGCGTCCGTCTTCGTATTCGCCGGTGCGGAAGTAAATCTTCTGTCCGCCGACGATCGCTTCCTGCGTCCATCCGCGGCGCTTGAGCGGCATCGATTTTTTCTGTCCCCGGCGCAGTTCCTTCCCCGCCTTTTCCAGCGCGTCGCGGACGGCCTTTTCGAGCATGTCCTGCGTGATCGTCGCCTCGTCGGAGGAAATCGATTTGGAACTCAGCGGTTGGGAGAATTTCGATCCGTCGCGGTACAGGGCAATCGACTTGAGTCCGAGACGCCAGGATTCGAAATAGATTTTTTCGATGTCTTCGACGGTCGCCTCGTTGGGCACATTGACTGTCTTGCTGATCGCGCCCGAGAGGAAAGGCTGCACGGCCGCCATCATCTTGACGTGGCCCATCGGGTCGATGAAGCGCTTGCCGATGCCGCACTTATTGGCACAGTCGAAAACGGCGACGTGTTCTTCCTTGAGCAGGTGCGTACCTTCGACGGTCTGCGCGCCGCCGATGTAGATGACCGCGCGGGAAATTTGTTCGCCGGAAAGGCCCTTGGCTTTCAGCGTCTTGATGTTGATATGCGGCGTCCACTCGTCGAGCGATTTGTTTTTCTGGACATACGCTTCCGCTTCGTCGATTTCCGCCTGGGAAAATCCGAGCGCGTTGAGTTGCTCGGGATTGACGTACGGCGCGCCGTTGAACGTGCCGTGGCCGAGGATATATTTAATAATTCCGTCGATCTCTTCCTGCGTGTACCCGAGGTTTCTCAGCGCTCGCGGGATGGAGCCGTTGACAATCTTGAAATAACCGCCGCCGGCCAGTTTTTTCCATTTGACCAGCGAAAACTCCGGCTCGACGCCCGTCGTGTCGCAGTCCATGAGCAGCCCGATCGTTCCGGTCGGCGCCAGCACGGTCGCCTGCGCGTTGCGGTAGCCGTATTTTTCACCAAGCGCGACGCACTTGTCCCAGTCTTCGCGCGCGGCCTTGAGCAGGTAGTCCGGACAGAATTCCGCACTGATTTTATAGGCGGCATCGCGGTGTTTGTTCATCACCCGCAGCATGGGCTTTTCATTTTTCTTGTAGCCCGGGAAAGGCCCTTTGATTGCGGCCACTTCGGCGGAACCGGAATACCCGGCGGCATGCATGATCGCAGTAATCGCGGCGGACATTGCGCGGCCTTCGTCGCTGTCGTACGGCACGCCGTTGACCATGAGCAGGGTGCCGAGGTTGGCGTAGCCGAGGCCGAGCGGCCGGTAGTCGTGGCTGTTTTGCGCGATGCCGCGCGTCGGATATGCGGAAAGATCGACGAGAATTTCCTGCGCGATGATGAAAATCCGGCAGGCCTCGCGGTACCCGTCGACGTCAAAGCGGCCCTGTTCGTCGGCGAACTTCATCAGATTGATCGACGCGAGGTTGCACGCGCTGTCGTCGAGGAACATGTATTCCGAACACGGATTGGACGCGTGGATGCGGTCCGTGTTGGGACACGTGTGCCATTCGTTGATGATGTCGTCGAACTGCACGCCGGGATCGGCACACGCCCATGCGGCAAATGCGATCTGATCGAACAGGTCCCGTGCTTTGAAGGTTTCGACGACCTCTCCCGTCGTGCGCGCGGTCGTCTGCCAGTCGCCGTTTTCCAGGACGGCGTTCATAAACGCGTCGGGGATGCGGACGGAGTTGTTGGAGTTCTGTCCAGAAACGGTTTGATAGGCTTCGCCGTTGAAGTCGGACGTGTAGCCGGCGTCCATCAGGGCTTTGACTTTTTTCTCTTCTTTAACCTTCCAGTTGATAAAGTCCGCGATTTCCGGATGGTCCATATCGAGACAGACCATCTTGGCCGCGCGTCGGGTTGTACCGCCCGACTTGGTCGCGCCCGCGCCGCGGTCGAGTACCGCGAGGAAGGACATCAGACCGGACGACGTGCCGCCACCGGAAAGTTTCTCCTGTTTGCCGCGAAGGGCGGAGAAATTGCTGCCCGTGCCGGAACCGTATTTGAACAGCCGCGCTTCGTTTTTCGCCAGTTCAAAAATCGACATCAGATCGTCGTCGACTTTCTGGATGAAGCAGGCCGAGCATTGCGGGTGGGAGTAACTGTCGGCGGTCATCGCGATGACGTCTTTTTTCGGGTCCCAGTAGTAGTTACCGCCGCTGCCTTTGATGTTGTATTCGTGATACAGGCCGCAGTTGAACCAGACGGGAGAATTGAACGCGCCTTTTTGATTGACCAGCAGATGGGTCAGTTCCATCTCAAAAATTTCGGCGTCGTTTTTGGTATCGAAATAGCCGAGGCGTTCGCCCTCCGTGCGGATCGTATGGGCGACGCGGTGGACCAGCTGTTTGACGCTCGTCTCGTGACCCGTTCCCGGTACGCCGGCCTTGCGGAAATATTTGGACGCGGCGATGTCGGTGGCCAGTTGCGACCACGATTTTGGGATTTCGATATTTTTCATTTCGAAAACGACCGATCCGTCCGGCTCGGTGATGATGCTCGAACGTTTCTCCCATTCGATCCGGTCAAAGGGATGCACTCCTTCTTCGGTGAAATACCGTTTGAAGCGCAATCCTTTGGCCCCATCATAATTGGTACCGTTGACGATTTGTCCCCCTTTTCTCGGAGATGATTTCTCCGAAGCCTTCAATTCGGGATCTTTGATCGACATGCGCCTGTTCCCCATGGTTAACGGTGGTAGTTTAACGATAACTTGTTTAAAAATAATGACAAAAAACGTGAAAAATCTGCTTCAAACTGAATTTTGCGAAAGCAAAACCCATGTGCCAATCATTGTTACACGTAAGTGCTTGAAAAATTGGATGTTTCCAACCCGAAACGGGTCTCGGAAGCAGGGTAACTGAATTATAAAAGAGACCCCAAGGAAAGGCAAGAAATTTCTACATATCAACATTAATCCACAAGTTATCAACAGTTTAAACTTTATAAAAACAGCATCAATCTTATTTGTTACAAAGTTATCAACACGAATTTATTGTGCACAAATTATAAACGAAGGTGTGTGGATAAAATTGCACTGAAAAATCAAATATAAAATAATGTTTTTATTGAAATAAAATTCTAAAATTTTCGATCGGCAAGAAGGAAGTCTTCAAATTCAGCGGGAAACCCCGAAGGGGTGGTATATCACTCTTGCCATTTTTCGACTTTTTCGTCAGCCGTTTTACAATCCTATCAGCCCTTCGGGCTTCCATCCGGCAAAAGCTCGTGCATGCCAATCCCGAAGGGCATGGTTTGTAAAACACTGCGAGAAAAGTTCTCGTCAACCCCCGAAGGAGTGGAATGACTGATCAGCAAGGAGGGGGGGGTAGCGTGCACCGAGCGCCGTCGTGGTGGGGTGGTTCTGCGTACGAACGGTTATCAAGAGATCGCCTGGAGAGTTGAAGTTCCGGCTGAAGCAGAGATAGTCGGGCTGAACTCGATTCAGCATTTTTCATAGAGATCAGTCGCAGCACTTTTCCTCCCGATTGCTGCAGCCACATTCCTTCTGTTGTTCGTACTCGACAAGGCTCCCCTGCCTGTTGATCTCGGCACGGCAACATTCGAGCAGGCGATCGCGCAGCATGCGGCGGGCCCGCTGCAATCGTGACTTCGCCCCGGACAACGACAGACCCGATCGTTCGGCGATTTCCCTTTGTGTGACTCCCTCGAGATCGGCCGACTGCAAGGCGGACCGGTAAGGTTCCGCCATGTCTTTCATCAACGGCACCAGACAGGCGGAAAGTTCCCGTTCGCCCTGAAACGGCACCTCATCATCGACCGTATCGTCCGGCAGCGATTCGATCCGCGTTTTCCGATAATGGTCGACGATCGCGTTGCGCGTCATCTGATACAGCCACGCCTGCAGTTTCGACGTCTGGCGCAGCGTCGGCATCCGTTCGTACGCCTTGATCAGAACATCGTGCACGATGTCGTCGGCCAGCATGGGATCGCGCACGCGCTTCGTGACAAATTCCACCAGCTTACGCCGATGCGCGGCCCATGCCTCGTTGACGTCTGTCATCCGGTTACCGGACCGGCGCCGGCCGACAGCCGCACGTTGTACCCTGTGAACTGCCACAACAGGACTCCTTTTCCCTCGGTTCACAACATACTTCCTGTTGTGCGGAATCGCAACAGCCGCTTACCGTT
>CAYZJB010000087.1:0-4495 GCA_964478735.1 uncultured Bacteroidota bacterium
CCATCATTGCCTGACACTCTCGCATTCCTTATCATGTCGCCATGCTTCAAAAGATTCTGAACAAGAAATCCCGCACGGTCCTCGGCATCAACTCCGGCACGTCAATGGACGGCGTCGATCTGGCGCTCGTTCGGATCGGCAAACTATCACAACCCATGAAACTTCTGGCCCACACGACGGTCCCCTACCCCGATGGTCTGCGGAAGTATATTTTGTCCCTCATCGAAAACGGGTCGGCGGAGCAGTGGAGCCAACTCAACTCCCTGCTCGGACACGTGTACGCCGATGCCGCTATGAAATTTCTACGACGTCATTCCATCCGTTCCATCGACGTGATCGGTCTCCACGGACAAACCGTCTTCCATCATCCGAAGGACGAGAAACTTTTCGGATACGATATTCACTCGACGTGGCAGATCGGCGATCCGGACGTCGTGGCGAAAACAACCGGCGTGATCACGGTTTCCCATTTTCGAAACGGCGACGTGGCCGAAGGCGGTTCGGGCGCACCGCTCGTGCCGGTCCTCGACCTGGCGCTCTTTCGACACCCGCGCCGCAGCCGTGTGATTTTAAACCTCGGAGGAATTGCCAACCTGACGGTGGTCGAACGAAAGTCGACCATAAAAAATTTGATTGCCTTCGATACCGGTCCGGGCAATGTCCTGATCGACCACTTTTCCCAGATGCTGTGCGGACATTCGTACGATGAAGACGGCCGGTTGGCGTCCCGCGGTACGGCCCGGCAATCGATCCTCGATCGCCTGATGGATCATCCCTATTTTAAAACCACACCGCCGAAATCGACGGGAAGGGAAACATTCGGGTCGGACTATCTGTCGACGATCGAAAAACTGTTGGAGGGCGTGAAAATTGAAGACGTGATGGCCACCGTGACCGAATTCACCGCCGTTTCGATCGCCGATCAACTCCAGCGTTACGTACCTCTCGCTCTCGACGAAATGATCGTCAGCGGCGGGGGCGCGAAAAACGGTTTTCTCCTTCGGCGGTTGCGCGAACGCTGCAACGTCCCCGTCGTGCGATCGGACGAACTCGGCGTACCGTCACACGCAAAAGAAGCGATGCTGTTTGCCTACCTGGCCGATGCAGCCTTATCCCGGACTCCGGCCAATGTGCCATCGGTGACGGGTGCGCGGCGGTTTGCCGTCATCGGGCGGATCAGTCAGCCGTGACTTCAAGAATTCAAATACGTACGTCCAGTCCCGCATAAATATTACGCCCGCGCGCCGGCAGGTTGTTGAAACTGAGATGGTCGTGATAACGCCGGTCAAAAATATTTTCCACGCCCGTTCGCAGTTCGACGCGGTCCGACAACCGTACGGTCGCGTTCCAATCGAGCGTCCAGTAGCCCGCCGTACGGTCTTCCCGCGCGACCGAACTGACGCGCCGCTGCGGTGCGGCCCATCGTACGATGACGTCCTGACGATGACGTACGGGGTTCCACCGCAGGGAAACGGTACCCTGCACCGGTGTAATCTGCGGCAACGGTTCGCCGTCGTCGCGGTTCGTTCCGCGCATGGCCGTCACCGAAGCTTTCGACGTCCACACGCCCGTCCACTGAAAATCGATCGACGCTTCGGTCCCGATCATGCGGGCGTTGCGCAATCCGGCATACGTGTAATACTCATCGTCCCACGAACGGCCGATGATATAGTTTGAAATCTCGTGTACATACAACGCAACTTCGCTCTGAACGCGCCCGGCCGTTCGCTGCCATTGAACCTCGACCTGGGTCTTCACTTCATCCGACAGACCGGGATTGCCTACATAAATCCTGCCGTCCTGCGCGTTATACAAAAAATAACCGTGCGTCTCGATCATCGTCGGAGCGCGCGACCGCCGGGAGAGTCCGAACGTCAGTCGCTGAGCGGCGTTCCACTGCCAGATCCACTGACTGCCCGCGGAGATCGATCCGTGCGTCCACGACAGCTCTTCCGTCGGATAAAAAATCCGCAAGCTTCGGGTGCCGTCGCCGTCGGACGGATCGCGATGGATCACGTCCCCCCGTACGCTGACGCGCCATTCCCATTCCGCTCCCAGGCGCCGGCGCCAGTCGAGCGTCAGCGACGCGCGTGTGTCGGCGACGTCGCTCAGATTGACGAGATACATGACGTTGGTATTCGTGGGGTCGATCGGGTCCATACGCATGTCCGCAAACGCGCCGACCCGATGGCCGTCGAGGGCCACTTTGAACAACTGCCGCGCATCGAGCCAAATTGCTTCGGCGCGGCCGCCGATCGTCGCCGTACGGCCAAACATCGGCATGTGCATGCCTGGCATGACGTCGCGCTGTGTCACGTCGCGATCGTCATCGTCCATCCAGTGTTCGATCCGGCTGGCGTACCATCGAACGTTCCACTCGTTCATCCCGGCCCGCGGCCGTTCGGTGTACTGCACGTTGACGAGAACGGCTTTCGTCCGGCGTGTATCCATGATCATCGAAGGATAACCGATGTCCCACGCCCCGTCGACAATCGCCGAAACGTCGAGCGTTCGGCGCGCGGACGGCTGAACCAACACGCCCGCGTGAACGTTGACTTTGTCGTAACCGGAATTGGAAATGCGCCGTCCTCCGCCAGCCCGGTAATCGCCGGCGCGCTTGCCGGAAGCGCTGAGACGAAATGCCCATTGCTTTCCACCGCGCTGAACGATCGTCATCATGCGTTTCAGCGACGACGCGTGTTCATACGAGACTGAACTCCGGACGGAAAGCGACTGTTGGAGTACGGGTTTTTCAGGAACGAGATTGACGGTACCGCCGATCTGCCTGCCGTACGACAGGTCGAATCCGCTTTTGTCGATTTCCATCCGATCGAGATTTTCCGTCTCGACGTAGGCGGACACCGGATCCATCTTGTCCACACACGCGCTCTGCACGGACACACCGTCGACAACGATGGAAATCCGGTCGGCGCTGTATCCGCGAATGACGGGTTCGGACGCGAAGTTGGCCCGCCGGAGCGTGTGCACGCCGTCGATCTCGCGGAAGTGATCGTCGATGGAGTTCCGTTTATGCGCGGCGGAGTACGCATGATCGCGCTTGCCGTAGATGACGACCGCGTCCTGTAGCGTCAACGGAGTTTCCGCTAGTGTAATGTCGATCAGGATGGAATCGCTCGATCCAGCCACGTCGACGCTTCGAGGCGCATAGCCCATCGCTGACGCCGTCAGGACGTGTGGCCCGGGTCCGATGCGAAGGAAAAAGCGACCGGACGCGTCACACGAAGTGCCCTGATCCTCCGTCATCACGTGCGCGTAAGGAATCGGCGTTCCGTTTTCATCCGACACGCGTCCGCGGATCTCGGTAATGGGCGAACCCGCCAGACACCATAGTAATATACTCAGGATCATGGCACGTCCTCCGGTTACTCCACGAGTACATCATAATTGACGCTGACCGTGTCCACACCGACGACGGCCTGTACGGCGAGTTGCCATTCGCCGGTCATGGTGAAATTTACCTGCCCAAGATACAATCCGTTTTCGACGTGGCCGGGTTGTTCATTACCGGGCGAACCATGGCCCATCGACGGCATTGTTGGCTCGAATGTCATGACACCCGTCGTCACGGCGGGAAAGTTCATCATCGATTCCCGCCGGTACAGTCCGATTTCGAGTTCGTTCATCCCCACGCGCGGGACGACGGGATTTTTGAGCGCAACGATGTACAACGTCGTATCGACGGTCGTCATCTGCACACAGTTGCTTGGCGCGACGTCGAGGGTAAACCGGGTGGTGCCTTCGCGATCGTTCTGATGATTGTGAAAGTTGACGTCCAATTGCCAGCGCTCCATGTCGTTGGAGGGCATCTGGAAAACGACGCCCGCGCGGAAACGATGTCCGTCGGCGACCGGAATTTCGAAAGGACAACTATGGGACATCGACATCATCTGCATCAGTGGGGCGATGGTGACGTGCGCGTCGTCGACCATATCGCCGTTTGCGTCGCGCAGTTCGATAAAAAATGTATTATAGCCAACGGCAAGTGAGTCCTCCGCGTAGAGAATGACCGCTGTTTCAGCGGAATCCACGAACGCCTCCGCGATTTTGAGGAGTTCGGGACCGGGATCAGAATCGTCGTTGTCGCACGACGCGACGACAAACACGACAAAAAGAAAAAGGGATAAAATTCGCATGACTTTCCTCTGATTTTTTGCCCCGACCTGTACGGGACAATTTTTTGTTTTCAAGTTCAGTGCACACCTTTTGCTGCTCAGGCTTTTTTCGGGCCTGAACGTACGCTGAGAGACGTCAGCGTAGCCCGTTACAAATGGAAAATTTCTGCCGGAAAATCAGCTGGACGGTGGACGGAGAAAAACAGGGTCGTACGGCGGGACAGGGTGGATATGGTTATCAAAAGCTTTTCGCGCCGGTGCATACACGGATCGATCGTCTGAACCGTCAACCACGCATTCCCAGGACAAGATGATGACGGCTCTTGCGTCGGTACAGTCGTCCTCGCGCATCGAGCATCCGT
>CAYZJB010000088.1:0-4002 GCA_964478735.1 uncultured Bacteroidota bacterium
GCACTCTCACTTCCGATTCCTACTCGCTATAATTTCTATATCGGAAATCAGGTATCATTGTTTTGTTTGAGACTGGAATGGCCACATACAGTTTTTGATGGTGGAAATTGAATTCCAATTCCCCATCGCACGATTCCACCTCGCCATCGGCATGAAAATCGAACCGTGTATCGGACCGAACGCGTACCCATTTTGACGCCAACGTGGTCATTTCCGGAAGACGATCAATCGTGCCGTTGAACAGCCGCCACCCCTGAAGCATACCGCGCAAAAAACTCGGCTGTCGCAGCAGACTGACGGCAAACAGTCCATCATCGGGAAGCGCGGTGGGTGCAATGACGGCTCCGTTTCCGTACTCGTTCGTGTTGGCAACGGCCAGAACAAACGGGGTGGCCTCGACGGAGCCGCCGTCGTAGTCGATCGTGAGCCGGACGGCTTGAAATGACCAGTAGCCGGTTATGGAGAGATAAATATACGGCCACAATCCCCGGCGGCCGTGCCGCAAATTGAACAGTCGACCGATATGCGCATCGAATCCAATGCCGGCAAATCCGAAAAAAAACCGGTTCGAGCTGCCATTGCGAATCGTGCCGACGTCGATGCTCCGGCGTACAATCGATCGTAGACCCGTCACGGCAAGTGACTTTTTCAATGGAACGTTCAATCCCCTTGCGAGTCCATTTCCGGAACCGTAAGGAATAATCGCCAGTGCGGACGTCGACCCCAGCAGTCCCTGGGCGGTCTCATTGGCCGTACCGTCGCCCCCGACGGCTGCCACGACGTCGCAACCCTGCTTCGACATCGCCGCCGCGATTTCCGTTGCGTGCCCTCTTGCTTCGGTCATTGCAAACGCCGTTTCGATTCCGTGTTTTTCAAGACGGCGGGCATAGGTTCGGATTTGCAGCAGGATATCTTTGGAGACGCCCGCTTTCGGATTGATCACGAAACCGATTTTATTCACAACTCCGGACGCGTCAGCGGTCAAGCGGCAACTCCGACTTCATGACAAAACTGCTGTCCTCCATTTCCACGCTCGCCCGCTGCACGATGCCGCCCGGTGACGCGATGAGGCTTCGGCCTTGTAGAGGATGGCCGAACAGCGTACCCACGGCGCAACATTTCACGATATAACATCCGGCCGTTCGAGCCCCCTGCACGAATAACCGTTCGTCACGCCCATGTTTTTCTTCGACGGTTTCCCGTTTTTTGGGTGAAGTCGTCGGTACAAAAATCATATCGCAGCGATGTTCCCGCATCTTCTTGAATGATTGCGCATTTAGAACATCCGCGCAGATAAGAATTCCGATGCGCAAACTCCCGACATCAAAACTTCGGTATTCCGTTCCCGCCTGTATGCCGGCCGCCGATTCTCTCCCGTACAGATTAATCTTTGCATAATGGCCGACGGTTTTTCCATGGATCACAAGATAGCTGTGATTATACAAGCCCTCATTGACTTTTTCCACGAAGCTTCCGCCGATAACGGTGCACCGGAATCGAGCGGAAAGGTCGAGCACATATTTCAGGTTTTCGGAAGCATAGGCCGCTTCATCGACGTGAACCGTGTGATGGCGAGTAAAACAATACTCGGGAAGACAAATGATGTCGGGCCGATATTCGGCAAGCTCATCCAGAATGGCCGACTCCAGATTGGGCTGGCAAGGAACCTGACAGAGCGCGACGCGAACGTTCATGCTTCAAAGACCGGGCGCCCGACGCCGAAACCGAGTACCCGGACAGCACCGTGCTCTTTTAAGACGGCGGCGCAAGCATCGATCGTGGCACCCGTCGTAATCACGTCGTCCATGATCACCAGGGTCTTACCCTCGATGGAATACGCGTTGTTGAACTGGAAAATATCGGCCACGTTTAGGCGCCGTTCATCGGCGGATGCCATGGCCGTTTGAGAAACGTTATTTTTCCGGCGTATGACAAGATCGGGCGCTACCGGACATTTGATTCTCTTAGACACATATTGGGCGATCAATTGAACCTGATTGTATCCCCGCTCACGCTGTCGCACCCTGTGGAGAGGGATTGGCACGATCCATGATGCGTGCTTCCAGCCCGGCGTCGCCGGCCAACCAACCGCAATGCGATCGGCCAATCGTGAAACCGTAGCGGTAAGCCGGTCGTACTTCAGTGCGTGGATCACGTCTCTCAAAAACGAATTGTACTGAAACGCACAACGGACGTCATCAAGGTGAGCACGATGGAGAATACCGTGGTCGCTATCGGCCGTGACGGGTTCAAGGGACGACCAGCAGGTTTCACAAATATTGTTCGCGTCGACGGCATCCGTTCGATCGCAAAACCGGCATACCGGCGGAAAGAAAAATTGACCGAGAATATTGACCCACGAGCGAAGATCAAGACGCATGGATGCCCTCGAGTATGGCGGGTAACCGTGTGGCCAGTTGAGAGCGCGTCAGGACAACGGAACACCCTGCCTCCCGTCCGTTTTGTGCCACTTCGTGATTTACATGCGAGCAGAACCCCACGACGTTAGCCGACTTGGAAATCAGTTTACCGATAAGCGCGGTTGGATCGTTCCCGACCTTGTCGAGATCCAGGATCACAATCGATCCCGGAGATTGTGAAACCATATCGATGAGCTGTGCCCGCGATGCCGCATGACGAACCGGCCGGTTTCCGGTTATACCCTGAATTCTGGAACGAATCAAAAGATCGGGAATCAATGTCAGGATCATGGGTTGTTTACAGGAAGGCGAAATTTGAATTCGCTTCCCTCTCCGAGCTGGCTTTCAACCCAGATTTTCCCGCCGTGCGCTTCGATCGCCAGTTTGCAAAACGTCAGTCCCAGTCCCCGGTCGGTCTTTAGGCCCAATTTTTTCAAATCCGCTTGCGCAAATTTTTCAAAAATTTTATCCCGATATTCTTCGGCAATTCCCTCACCCTGATCTTTGACCGATACCTCCAACTCGTTGCCGTCGGGCAGGAATTCTCCATTGATGGTAATGGTCCCTCCACGGTGGCTGTGTTTGATCGCATTATGAATCAGGTTCGCCACCACGCGGGAGATCAAATCGCGATCGGCGTGGACGGAAGGGACCCCATCGCCGATGATCGTTGACGCCGTCACCCCGGACTTCATCATCATCACGGCAAGTTCATTGACATTGGCATCGATGACTTCCGAAATATGGAATGCTTCTCGCCGCAGGACGAGTTTCTTCTCCTCCATCCGGCTGATGTCCAGCATTTCGGTAATCATCTTGAGAATGGTCGCGGCGCTCTCCTCCATCTTTTTGATGATGGATATCTGCTTTTCCGTAAGGTTCTCCGGCGTCATCTGCAACAATTCCGTGCATCCCATAATGCCCGTCAACGGGTTTTTGAGATCATGTACGATCATTTGCGTCAGGGTATCCCGGAGTCCCTGCAGTTCGATCAATTCGCGATTTTTGGTGTCGACTTCTTCCTTACTAATGTGCAATAAATCATGCAGATCCTTGATCCTCAGCAGCGATCGAAGACGTGCGATCAACTCGAGATTATTAATCGGTTTCGATAAAAAATCATCTGCGCCCGCTTCTAAGGCGCGCACCTCGTCCTCAACACTGTGTAAAGCGGTTACCATAATGACCGGTAACATACGGGTGCGGGAATCGGCCCGAAGACGACGGCATACGTCGAAGCCGTCCATCTCGGGCATCATGGCATCCAGTAACACGACGTCGGGCAGACTCTCCTGAATTCGCGCCAGTGCTTTGACTCCCGTATCGGCTACGGCAACGGTGTACCCTTTGCGGGTGAGAAAGGTGTTGAGGAACTTGACGTTGAGTTCCTCGTCATCCACAACCAGTATGGTGTATCGTTTTGCCGGCAGACCGGCGTTTACAATGGGCTGCTCTGACATGGTTTTTGTAGAACCAGATGGGTGTCCTTATGTACCAAAATTCGGCCTTATTAGCAACAGTCGGCTTTCTTCTGAATTCCGACATAGAAAGTGTGTTTCCGATCACGGTTGGCGGGAGGTGG
>CAYZJB010000089.1:0-3684 GCA_964478735.1 uncultured Bacteroidota bacterium
CGATTATCGGGACAGTTAAGTTAAAAACTGTCCTTACCGGGCATTTTTCATGCTCTAAACCACCTTTGAAGTGACAATATTTAAGCAGACTTCTAAGCAGACTTCAACATTTGTTAGACATTTGAGCCAGATCAAAGTTGCATCACATCCCAAACGAGAGACCCATCAGCGAAAGCCCTACGGCGATCAAAAGTCCGCCAATCCAGATAATTCCGACCGTCAGTGCACTTTTCCCTAACGGCTTTTGATACAACTGGGCCAACCCCATGGCGATCAGCACGACTGCCCAGACGGAAAAGACATCCAGTTTGCTGAGAATGACATAGGTCACCGACGTCAGTTCCGCGTTCGGAGCGAGCAGCGCCAGGCCTGTATCGACGCGGATCGTCCCGTTGGCCATCATGATCGGAATTTTGATCGCCAGTCCGAACATCTCAAGGAGCGACGCGTAACCATAGATGGACAATACCTGAAAAAACTGAGGCTTCCCGTCCATGATCTTATTGCCGACGAGCCAATAGATCAATCCGATCACAAAATAGAGCCCGATCCCAGTGATGGTGCCAAACACGGCGCCGACGATCCAAAATTTCTTCATCATATCGACCGCCTGCTCCGCCGTCTGGGCTTTTTGACTTTCCGCGATCTGATCGTTTTTCATGATCGATTCTCTCACCGTTTTCGCTTGAAAATCCATCAGAACGTCTTTCAGGGAAATACTGAACGTCAGCATGATCACAACCGTCAAAAGCATCGGCGTGACCCAGTCCGGTTTGGCAATCAAACTGTCAAAAGTTCGAGCGGGGCTAAAAATCAGATTTCCGAGTCTACCAAACCATCCGAGAGTCGCTTGCGCTTCCATATTTCTCCTCCACTAGGGTTTAAGGATTATTTTGCCGAATTGACGCGATTCCGACATGATTTCGAAAGCACGACGTGTCTGAGAAAGTTTTATGACGTCCGCAATGATCGGTCGCACGTTATGCCGGGCGACGAAATCGATCATTTGAGTAAAATCTTCGGGCGATCCCATGGTGGACCCCTGCAGGGTCAGTTGTTTCCAAAAAATGCGTCGGACATCCAATGATGTCGGTAACCCGAGGGTTGCGCCGTAAACGACGATGCGGCCGCCCGGCCTTACGATCTGCAACAGGTCGTTGAGTCCCGTGCCGCCGATACTGTCAATCACGGTATCGATGGGTGGAAGCCCCGCTGATTTCAGTGCATCAAGGTCGGTGAATCCCCACTCTGCTCCATGGGACCTGGCCGCATTGATTTTTTCTGGAGAACTGGACGTCACGATCACACGTGCACCTGCCGCAATCGCCAGTTTGAGAGCAATGGACGCGACTCCACCACCGATTCCCGTCATCAATACAACGTCGTTTTTCTTCACCCGGCCTTGAACGAACAGGCACCGAAAAGCCGTCACGCCTGCAAGAGGAAGGGCCGCTGCTTCTTCGTACGACAAATGATCGGGTTTACGGTGCAGGTTAGACACGGGAACGTTTACTTTCTCGGCCAATGCACCGTCATCCGGCATGCCGAGTATGCGGTAGTCTTTCCCCTGGGCACGCGGATCATCCCCCCACTGCAGGCTCGGATCGATCACGACGTCCTGTCCGATCCATGCGGCATCGACCGGATCGCCGACGGACTCCACGGTTCCGCTCGCGTCGGAACCCAACGTCACCGGAGTCTTGATCTTTGCGTATTTGCCTTCGCAGATGAAGAGATCGCGGTGATTGATGGCGGCGGCACGGACGCGGACGACGGCTTCACCCTTGCCGGGCTGTGGTTCGGGAATATCCGTGTATCGTAGACCGTCCAGATTGCCGACGGATTCAAGCCTTATGGATTTCATGCTCCCAGTGAGTTGCACCGGCACGATAAAAATTACGCGAGGCTACGACAATTCAAAACTAAAAAACCATGTGACATGGAAGGTCCTTTTCACATGGTTTTAACGCCGATCAACCCGCTCAGACGATTTAATGGAATCTGATATATACGACTACGCGGGTAATGCGATACAAAATCGGTCGAACGCGTCTTTTAGGCTCTTCGAGACCATATCTGCGGTCCGGCCCTCGATCTGATGCCGAGGCAGCATCCATATCAATTCACCGTTCCTGAAAAGCGCCATCGACGGAGATGACGGCGGGACATCGGCGCCGATATACTCACGCATTCTGGCTGTCGCCTCTACATCCTGTCCCGCGAACACCGTCGCACGAAGGTCCGGCACTACGGAATGCTTGAGCGCCGACACGACGCCCGGCCTTGCCATGCCGGCTGCACAACCGCAAACCGAGTTGACGACAACCAGTAGGGTCCCCTTCTGATCCTTCATCAGTCGATCCACATCCTCTACTGTACGTAATTCCACAAAGCCGGCCAGAGTCAGTTCTTCCCTCATCGGAGCCACGATTCTCTCATCATAGGGCATAAAAAATTCCTTTCGCAAAACTTCTATAAACATATGATGATAATCATCATTAGTCAACCGTCTTCGCTTGTGAAGTGTCGCACTTTTGTCGTGCCTGTTTCACAATGAGCCAATACATTCCTGAGTTGAATCATGAATAGACAAGCATCAATGCAGCTAACTTTATGTAAATAATTATTTTTTAATTATTTAAATTTATGGCCGGATTCTTGCTATTACTGGAATCGTGCGTCCAAAAAAGCAACGAGGAGATCATAAAATGCAGAGAGAGAAAGCCCGTTCAACAACTTCCAAGTCAAAAGATCGGCCAGTCCTGAACCTGGAGGACCAGATTTTGAAGTTTGGCCTCAACTCCGAGCCGACTTCGGCCAATGTCGTGGCCAAACGTCTGCACATGCGCGAATCTCCCAAAAACGTCTCCATGCTCAAAAAGATACTGGATAGGCTGACCTCCGAAAAAAAGGTGTACCGCTGCGGCAGCCGTTATGCCATTGATTACCGCGGCGCGAAGAACCTCATGGAGTCCTTCTGTGTCAAGATTTCAGACGGTAATTATAAGATCGATGACTTTGCGTTTTATCGCATAGGGTAACACACTTAACCCTACCCAATCGAGTAGGAGGATGAGGATTAATTCCTCATCCGTCCTCTCATACCACCGTACGTACGGTTCCGTATACGGCGGTCCGTGAAGTTGTTTGAGCGCTTGTCGTATAGGAAGCAGTGACACAAGATCCCGTCGGTCAAAGTAGGATTTTGGAAAAGCATCGTTCATGTGTGAGGCTCCGAAATTCCCCCAAACCCCTCGGCCATTCGTGGCCGATGTCCATGCGCGCACTTCCGTCAATCCCCGTTTCATCAGGCCCTTTGTTCGGATGTCAATTCGCTTCCATTGTCGCCAGAGACTGTTACGCAATCTGCGACGTATCCACCCATCGAGTTCTTCGAAGATGTTCTTCACTTCCGCTAATCGGAAATATTGAATCCATCCTCGTATGACGGGATTGAGTCGTTCGATAACGTGTCGGAGCCTCTGTCTTGTTGGAAGAGTTCCCGTAGATTGTCCTTAAATCGCGCCACGGACTGAGGAGCCACCTTCAATCGTGTGTTCTTATCTTACGTCATCGAATACAAAAGGAATTTGAGTTCCCAAGGACGGCCAACAGTCGTCCAATATGATATTAGACTCTCTGTCAGCAACATCTACGTTTTTTGCGTAGATATGTACATGCATC
>CAYZJB010000090.1:0-3188 GCA_964478735.1 uncultured Bacteroidota bacterium
TTAGCACTCTCACTTCCGATTCCTACTCGCTATAATTTCTATATCGGAAATCAGGCGTGTTACCCGTCACATCAAGCCAGACGCAGTCCGTTGGTAACCGGTTTGTCGGGAACGGCAAGGACAACGCTGTTGTCGGGTTGAATGAATCCCGTGATGAGAAATTGCGAGGAAAAAGGTCCGATCTGCCGCGGCGGAAAATTTACAACGCCAATGATCTGCCGGCCTATCAAGTTTTCCGGTGTGTAGTGATGTGTAATTTGCGCGCTGCTCTGTTTGACCCCGATTTCCGGCCCGAAATCGACCCAGACCTTGTACGCCGGTTTCCGGGCTTCCGGAAATGACTCGGCGCGAATGACGGTTCCGACGCGGAGTTCGACTTTTTCAAAGTCATCCCATGAGATCGTGATCACGGATTCTCCTTTAAAGATGCGCCCTCGGGGCCGTCAGTTTCTCATCGACGATATTGCCCGTGTTTTTTGTTTCCGTCGGTTCAAACAAAATGACCTCGACTTCATGATCGGCCACGGGGCGATGCTCGACACCGCGCGGCACGATGAGAAAATCACCGACCTTCAAATCCACGGCTCGATCGCGGAACTCCATCCGGAATTCGCCTTTCCACACGAGAAAAAGTTCGTCTTCATGATCGTGATGGTGCCAGACAAATTCGCCCTGAAATTTGACCAGCTTCACGGCCTGTCCGTTCAATTCCCCGGCGATCCGAGGCCTCCAGTGTTCGTGAATCTGGTGGAATCCGGCATCGAGGTTGACTTTGTCCATACCTTAACCCTTCGTAAATAATTCATTCTTTTCCAGGATAATTCGCTTCAAACCGAATACCAAGTTTAGATTACGTTCGGTGTTGCTCCGTTCATGCTGTTCTTCAGCGGCTTTCCATGCTACGGTGGAGTCGTCGAGAAATAAAATCAAAAAATCGATTTTTCCAGTCGTGTCGTAAACATTTCCAGGGCCTGAATACCGGCCACGGAGTTCCCGAACGAATTCAGAGGCGGACTCCACACGCAGATCGAGAGTTCGCCGGGAATGACGGCCACAATGCCTCCACCGACACCGCTTTTTCCGGACATACCGACACGGAAGGCAAAATCGCCGGACTCGTCGTACAGACCGCAAGTCAAAAGAAGCGCATTGAGGCGTTTGGCCTGGCTGACCGTGAGCAGCCGCTGACCGGAAGCGGGATCGACACCGCGGTTGGCGAGGAACAAGAACGCGCGGGCGAGATCGACGCAGGACATGGCAATCGCGCATTGACGGAAGTACGATGCAATCACGTCGTCGACGGCATGACGGATGTTGCCGAAGCTTTTCATGAAGTGTGCGAGCGCGGCGTTGCGATCGCCGTGATGTCGTTCCGACGATGCAACGGGTTCGTCGATCATGAGAGAGGCATTGCGGCTGACGCCCCGAGCGAGGGACAGTACCGCCTCCTCTGCGTTATCGCTGAGGTCCATCAGCGCATCGACCACGACGAGGGCACCGGCATTGATGAAGGGATTGCGGGGAATGCCGCGTTCGTACTCCAGTTGGACTAACGAATTAAATGGATTGCCCGACGGTTCTTTGCCGACACGCTCCCATAATTTTTCACCAACGGCCTGAAACACCAGGGTCAGAGCGAAAACTTTGGAAATGCTTTGTGTGGAAAACTGTTCGCGCGCTTGACCCACGGTGAATTCACGGCCGTCGACACAACTGAGGGCAATACCAAATTTATCCGGTGAAACGGACGCCAGCGCCGGAATATAGTCGGCCACCCTGCCTTGCCGGGCAAAGGGCCGTGCAACGTCTGCGATCTCTTCGAGCAGTGCCTGCATCAGGGTTTTCCGGCGATCATAAAATCATGGCGATGCGTTTGCCCTCCGATCAGTTGAATGCCCCATATTTCGGTCGGCTGACCGGACGGCCACTTGGCTCTTACGGAATACGTTCCCGGATGAGAGATGAGGGTAAAAAATCCCTGCCCGTCGGTAACCGTCAGCAACAGACCCGAACAGCAATTGCATTCCTCATTCGTGCAGGCATCGCAATCGCATTTTTCCAGTTGTAATATCACATGGGCGCCAACGGCCGTACGCCCTGTCGAGTCCGTCACCCATCCCAGAAGCGTCGCATGAGACTCCTGTGCAATCGCCGGCGCGATGGCTGTTATGATCCATAGCCAAGTTGGTCTTATCACGATTGGAAGTACGTTTTCTGCGTCAGAACAAATGCATCGCGGAGGTCGTCGGTTTGATGACTGAGGACAAGGCCCAGGCGATGGAGCAGTCCCGATCCCGCCTCGTTCGACGGATCGGCAAAAGACCAGATCTGCGGTACCTGCAGTTGACGAAAACAATAGTCGAGAATTTTTGCGGCGCCCTCGATGGCCAGACCCATTTTCCAGAACTCCGGATCCAGTCCGACGGTCATTTCAATGTCCGCACCCTTCTTCCTCAGCCCGCAGAATCCAACCACGCGGTACGGGTCCGATTTTAAACAAAGGCCCCACAACCCCCACCCCGCTTCATCAAAAGACGATAAACTGTTTTTGACTTCCGTTTCAACCGCATCGCGCGAAAGGACCCGATCGTTCCACACGTATTTCCGAACTTCCGGGAGCGTCCACAAATGAAGCAGCGCGTCGGTATCCTTCGTCGTCAACGGACGCATGTAAAGGCGATCCGTGGTCAGGATCATCGTGGTTTTCATGCAAGATCGCGGCCGATGGAAACCGTTGTCATTCGATCGAAAATGAATTGGTGGTCAAGACGTCACCGCGGGACGGATCGTCGTTGTGCCGGATCGGGAAACGGAACCGGTAGATGCCCGGTTTGCGGACCATGATCGTGTCCGTATAGACCTCATCCGCATCGAGAACGTATCGCTGCACTTCGGAGCTCGGATAGATTCCCGTCTGCGTCCACACGACCCACCCCGAATCCGTAAGTTTGTCTCTGTAGTAAAAAATGGTCCCATCCCATCGTTCAAAGGAGATGGGCTCGTCGGTCTGATTGGCAATGTACACGACGATAGGATCGTTGACCGTATATGCCGGGGAACTGGTAGAAGCCCGCAGCGGAAATGACTCTTCCGGTTTATAAGACTCCTCACAGGCGATAATGAAAAGGACGACAGATGTATATTCAAACTTAGTTGAAATTCTGTAAGAACAAAAGAGGTTCCTTTCA
>CAYZJB010000091.1:0-3082 GCA_964478735.1 uncultured Bacteroidota bacterium
AAGATGATGACGGCTCTTGCGTCGGTACAGTCGTCCTCGCGCATCGAGCATCCGTCTCCGGCGGGTGTATCGTGACCGGACGGCTCACAGGTGCACAAATCCGCGAGGCATGAACAGCCGGGGTGTTCATTGCAAAGGCCGTCGTCGATCAGTGGAATCGCGGGCGCCAGTCTCAAAAGCCATGCAGAGATCAGAATGACCGAGCAAAAAGATGAAAATCGCTGAATCATGTAATTAAGATACGATTGTCTTAATTTAAAGAAATGATAAATATCATGTCTTGTGTTCGCGAGAATGCCCACACCAAGCGACCTCAGCCTGTTGATGCAACGTAGTTTTCTAATACGACCATTTCAAGACGTCACCTGTACAAAAAAAATGAAAAAAAGAAGCTTGCTTTGGGGTATGTAAAACACTATTTTTATTTCACTTTAAGCTTCATAAAGCTTCTCGCGATTCCTTTTTTTTAAGTCCCGGGAGTGCATGTATGAGACGTAAAATTTTATTTGCCCTGCTCGCCTTATCCGGATCCGTCAGCGGTCAGAGTGGAAGCACTTCATCGATGACCGACCGATTCGGGACGTTTTATACATTCTCAGCCTACCCGATCAATTTCAGCGACTATTTTCTTTATCAGAATTACCGCGTCTGGAAGGGTGATGCCGACCGGTTCAACGGCACGACAACGACGCCTGTCAGCGTTAAAGATTTCTCCGGCGTCATGGGTATACAGTTCGGCCTCTTTCACGGGTTCGACATGACGGTGGTGACCAATTTTTATCAAACCCCCAACCGTGCGCCGAGTATCCCCGTGGACGACATTGTTTCGTTTTTCAAGACCAAAGATATTCCGAGCAGTTTTCTAATTAATTTCCGCCTGGTTCCCTGGAAGGTCGCCAAAGACAAAATTCGCATGGGCATGATGATCACGGCGAAATGGGAAACGGGTCCTTACGCGAATGTCCCATTTCAAGCCTACGCGACGGACAAAAACACCGTCGGGTTTGCGTGGCTGATGTCTTATTTCCAAAATTCCGGCGCGCCCGATCTCGGATACTCCATTCATGCAAATCTGCAATACGTGAATCACCTGGACAAAGGTTTGTACACGGGCTTTTTCGATGAACAAGACCTGCGAGCGGCGGGACAGGACGCGATCGCCGATCAGGCCGTGGCGGGCGGGAACACGTCGGCGCTCCGATTTGCGCTGGGCGGAATGTATCCGTTCAATCTCGGCGGAACGACGATGTGGGTGATCGGGGACGTGTACGGCAATGCCTTTATGACCAAACCGCCGGCCGCCGCGTATACACGCCAGAATTCGGCGTTCGGCGCACTGGGCATCAAGTACCAATTCATGCGGTGGTTCGCCATTCACCTCGGCGGCGAATATCAAATTTACAAAGGCACCACCCCGACGTTCTCAAGTCCGGCGCTGGGTGTGGAAGACCTGACGGTGTCCAAGTCCGATTTTCCGACGTGGCGCGTATTCGGCGGCTTCAGCCTGACACCGTCACCGCGTGCCCAGTTTATCAAAACGAAACGCCAGGTCGCGATCGAAACGGCGGTCGATCCCGAACAGCAGCGTAAAAAAGAAGTCGAAAACGTTTTGTACTCGGAACAGGAAATTCAGAAACGCCGCGTGAATTTCGAACCGATCCGGGAAATGCGCAAAGACTACCGGACGACCATCGGCTCCTTTATCGACGTCCTGGCTCCCAAAGACAAAAAAATCGAAGAGGACACCGGAGAAGAATAAGCGATCATTCCGAGTCAAAGCCGATCCGCGGATCGGCTTTTTTCTTTTCCATGGATTTTCATGGAATAATTCGCTCACCTCACTAAATTACGCGACATCGAATTCAATCGAATCGGAGGATATATGAAATTGAACAAAAATCTTGTCATCGTCGACGGCGCCCGCACGGCATTTGGAAAATTCGGCGGCACCGTCAAGGATTTTACCGCCACCGATCTTGGCGTCGAGACCTCGAAAGCCGCGATGAAACGGGCGGGGGTCAAGCCGGAAGACGTCGATCACGTCATCTTCGGTAACGCCTCTCAGACCAGCGCCGACGCCATTTATCTGGCCCGTCACGTCGCACTGCGATCGGGTCTCCCGATCACCACGCCAGCCCTGACGCTCAACCGTCTGTGCGGATCGGGATTCGAAGCCATCATCGAAGCGTGCAGGCAAATCTTGATCGGAGAATCGGACGTCGTGCTCGCGGGCGGCGCGGAAAGTATGAGCCAGTCGCCGTTCGTCGTTCGCGGTACCCGCTTCGGCGTCAACCTCGGCCAGCCGATGAAATTCGAAGACCTGCTGTGGGAAGCGCTGACCGATCCGTATTGTGGATTCTCCATGGCGCAGACCGCGGAGAATCTCGCGGATAAATTGAAAATTTCCAGAATGGAATGCGATTTGTACGCGTACCTCAGCCAGATGCGCGCCAAAGACGCGATTCTCGGCGGACGATTGAAAGAAGAGATTACGCCGATTGAAATCAAAACGCGCAAAGGTGTCAAGGTGTTCGATACGGACGAACACCCGCGCCCGGAAACGACGGTTGAGGCATTGCAAACGCTGCCGCCGTATTTCAAAAAAGACGGAACGATTTCCGCTGGCAACGCGAGCGGCATCTGCGACGGTGCCGCGGCTGTGATCGTCACGACGTCGGAAACGGCAAAAGCCCGAGGATGGAAACCGATCGGGCGCGTCGTCACGTGGGGGATCGCGGGTGTCGATCCGTCGATCATGGGCATCGGGCCCGTCCCGTCGTCGCAAAAAGCTTTGAGGCTGGCCGACATGAAAGTCTCCGACCTCGACCTCGTCGAGATCAACGAAGCCTTCGCGCCGCAGTACCTTGCCGTGGAAAAAGAACTCGGCCTCGACCGCGAGATCACCAACGTCAACGGCGGCGCCATTGCGCTCGGTCACCCGCTCGCGGCGTCGGGAACGCGCCTCGTCCTGACCGCGCTGTACGAGCTGCGGCGTCGCAAGAAAAAATACGCACTGACGTCGGCCTGTATCGGCGGAGGACAGGGTACCGCCGTGATCCTGGAATCGTTGGCGTGAGTTAAC
>CAYZJB010000092.1:0-2777 GCA_964478735.1 uncultured Bacteroidota bacterium
GATGGATCATGACTTTGTGGATGGCCGCAGCAACCGGCTGGTCTCAACAAAAAGGAGCCTCAATGGATATTGACATTCCCTTTCAAAAATTCGTACTGGACAACGGCCTCACGCTGATCGTTCACGAAGACCACAAAGCGCCGATCGTCGCCGTCAACGTCTGGTACCATGTCGGTTCCAAAAATGAAAAGCCCGGCAAAAGCGGATTCGCCCACCTCTTCGAACACCTGATGTTCAACGGCAGCGAGAATTTCGACCAGGATTATTTCCAGATCATGGAAAGAATCGGCGCGACCGACCTTAATGGAACGACCAACGAGGATCGCACCAATTATTTTCAGAATGTCCCGGCCTCGGCGCTGGATATCGCGCTGTGGCTCGAATCCGACCGTATGGGCCACCTGCTGGGCGCGGTGAGCCAGGCCAAACTGGACGAACAGCGCGGCGTCGTGCAAAACGAAAAACGACAGGGTGAAAACCAGCCGTACGGCATCGCGTATGAACTGAGCACAAAAAGCACGTGGCCGGCCGGTCACCCGTATTCGTGGACCGTCATCGGATCGATGGAGGACCTGAACGCCGCATCGCTGGACGACGTCAAAGAATGGTTTAAAACGTACTACGGCGCCGCCAATGCCGTCATCGTACTCGCCGGCGATATCGACCCGCAGACGGCCTTGTCCAAAGTCAAAAAATATTTCGGAGATATTCCCTCCGGCCCTCCCGTTGCCCGCCATACGTCGTGGATCGCCAAGCGATCGAGTACCCAGCGTCAGATGGCTCACGATCGCGTCCCGCAAGCCAGAATCTATATGACGTGGAACATTCCGCCCTGGGGTACCCGTGAGGCCAACATGCTCGATCTCGTTACCGACGTGCTCGGTACCGGAAAAACCTCGCGGCTGTACAAACGACTCGTGTACGACGACCAGATCGCCTCCGACGTCGCCGTCTATGTCGATCTGCGGGAAATCGCCGGACAATTGAATATTGAAGCGACGGCCAAACCGGGTGTCGAGCTGGCAACGATTGAAAAAGCGATCAACGAAGAACTCGCAAAGTTTCTTAAGGACGGACCGACCGAAAAAGAAGTGCAGCGCGTAAAGACTCAGCACCTGGCGGGATTCATACGCGGGATCGAGCGAATCGGCGGTTTCGGCGGGAAATCCGACATTCTTGCCAGGAGCCAGACGTTCGGCAATCGCCCCGACGCGTATAAAACCAACCTGGAACACATCCAGAGCGCGACGGCGGCCGAGCTTAGAAAAACCGCGCAGGATTGGATCTCGGATGGCGTTTACATTCTCGAAATCCTTCCGTTCCCGGAATTCAAAACGATCACGTCGGACGTCAACCGAAAGTCCCTGCCTGAGGAAGGCAAGTCGGTGGGCGTGGAATTTCCCAAACGGCAACGCGCGACCCTCTCCAACGGCCTGAAGATCATTCTGGCGGAACGAAAAAGCGTTCCGGTCGTCAACCTGCAGCTTCTGGTCGATGCCGGTTACGCGTCCGACCAAACAGCATTGCCCGGAACGGCCGCGCTGGCCATGGGCATGCTCGATGAAGGCACGAAGACGATGACGTCGCTCCAGATCAATGAAGAACTCGCGATGCTCGGCGCGACGCTTAACACGAGCTCCAATCTCGACATGTCCGTCGTGACCATGTCGGCGCTCAAGGCCAATCTCGATGGCTCGCTGAAAATTTTTGCCGACGTCATACTCAATCCTTCTTTCCCGGAAGAGGATTTCAAACGGCTCCAGAAGCAGCAACTGGTCGGTATCCAGCAGGAAAAAGCGACGCCGGTCCAAATGGCGCTGCGCGTGTTTCCGAGATTTTTGTACGGTACCGGACATGCGTACGGCAACCCGCTGACGGGATCGGGATATGAGTCGACCGTGTCGAAACTCACGCGCAACGATTTGATCACGTTCCACCAGACATGGTTCAAACCCAACAATGCCACGCTCATCGTGGTCGGAGACGTTTCGCTGAACGAGTTGACGACCAAACTGGAAGGACTGTTCAAATCGTGGAAACCGGGAGAAGCACCGAAAAAGAACGTAGCCAAAGTCGAACAGCCATCCAAACCGGTGATTTATCTGCTCGATCGGCCCGGTTCTTTGCAATCGATCATTTTCGCGGGACACGTGACCGTTCCGTACGCAAACCCGGACGAGATCGCCATTGAAGCGATGAACAACGTTCTGGGCGGCGACTTTACATCGCGGGTCAATATGAACCTTCGCGAAGATAAACATTGGGCCTATGGGGCATTCACGTTTATGGTTGGCGCACGCGCCCAGCGGCCGTTCATCGCGTATGCTCCCGTCCAGACCGATAAAACGAAAGAATCGATGATCGAAATCACCCGGGAACTTTCCGACATCATCGCATCCCGGCCGCCGTCCAAAGACGAATTCGAAAAAACACAGAAAAACCAGATTTTGCAATTGCCGGGAAGCTGGGAAACAATGAACGCCGTTCTGGGATCGCTCGGCAACATCGTACGCTACGATCTCGACGATTCGTATTACGACACGTACGCGGAGCGCATTCGCAATCTCAAATTGTCGGACGTCGTGAATGCGGCGAAGAAAGTCATTCAACCCAAAGCGTTGACGTGGGTGGTCGTGGGCGACCGGTCGAAAATCGAAGCGGGATTGAAAGAGCTGGGTTACGGTGAAATCAAATACATCGATCCGGACGGCGCCGTGATTCCTTAGACTCTCTGTCAGCAACATCTACGTTTTTTGCGTAGATATGTACATGCATCC